>NC_023135.1:0-690816 GCF_000511355.1 Leisingera methylohalidivorans DSM 14336
TGCAGCGCCTTGTTTTTTGGGTAAACCCTCGGCGGCGTGCTGCAGACGCGAGGGATTCTTTGCCGGCAAAGACAGAGTCAACATCATAGTTTCGTTGCTGCCGCCCCCCTCAAATTGCTACCAATGGGACAGCGATTCACTCGCTGGGGGGACAGGCTGCTTGCGGCAATCTTGACGGGCATCAAGGTTGCCAGGTTGCTCGGTACAGACGGTACTTTTGTGCTTTGTTCTGGCCGGGAACTACTGCTGTATCGGTTATGGACAGCAGCCTTGTCTCAATTGTGTGCGATACTGTTCGTGATGGCAGCTCTGCCGCGTCCTGCGGCTGCTTTTGCTGTTTTGCACGAACGTTTAGCCTTCGGGTAATGCGGCCGCTGCTGGTCCGCACACAATAACTCTGTGGGTGAATGCCCCCCAGCTCGTTGGGGGTAAAGATAGAATTGGCCCGGCCAATGGGCCGCTGCTTTTTTGGGGACGCGTGAGGCGCAGCATGACAGAAGAAAAATGGGGACAGCTCAGAAACCGGCTGTTGAAGACAGTAGGCCAGAACAACTTCACGACCTGGATTGAGCCTCTGGAATTTGACACCGTGGAGGGCGGCGTTGCCGTCTTCAAGGTGCCGACGAATTTCATGGGAAATTACGTCAGCCAGAATTTTGCGGATCTTATTCTGCATGAGCTGACTATGTCCGGCGAGCCGGTCCAGCGGCTGGCCTTCCGGGTCGCGGCCAACAGCCCGGCCCGTTCCGCAGAAACGGCCGGGACGGCTGACACCTATGGCGGTGACCGCAACGACGTGGCGGTCATGACAGCACCTGCTGCTGCTCCGGTATCGGCGGGCGGCAAGGACACGCTGGAAGCGTTGCAGGCGGCCCCGCTGGATCCGCGCTTCACCTTCAGCAGCTTTGTTGTGGGCAAGCCGAACGAGCTGGCCCATGCCGCCGCGCGCCGCGTTGGCGAAGGCGGTCCGGTCACCTTCAACCCGCTGGTGCTCTATGGCGGCGTCGGCCTGGGTAAGACCCACCTGATGCACGCCATCGCCTGGGAGCTGAAGGAAAAGAATCCGTCACTCAACGTGTTGTACCTGTCGGCAGAGCAATTCATGTACCGCTTTGTGCAGGCCCTGCGTGAGCGCAAAATGATGGACTTCAAGCACCTGTTCCGTTCGGTTGACGTACTGATGGTGGATGACGTGCAGTTCATCGCCGGCAAGGATTCGACCCAGGAGGAATTCTTCCACACCTTCAACGCGCTGGTGGATCAGAATAAACAGATCATCATCTCTGCCGACCGTGCCCCGGGCGAGATCAAGGATCTGGAAGACCGGGTGAAATCCCGTCTGCAGTGCGGCTTGGTTGTGGATCTGCACCCGACCGACTATGAACTGCGCTTGGGCATCTTGCAGACCAAAGTAGAGCTGCAGCGCCAAACGTATCCGGATCTGCGCATCGCTGATGGCGTGCTGGAATTTCTGGCACACCGTATCTCGACCAATGTTCGCGTGCTCGAAGGCGCTCTTACCCGCTTGTTTGCCTTTGCATCGCTGGTGGGCCGCGAGATTGACATGGATCTGACGCAGGACTGCCTGGCCGATGTGCTGCGTGCTTCCGAGCGCAAAATCACCGTTGAAGAGATTCAGCGCAAAGTGTCCGAGTATTACAATATCCGCATGTCGGACATCATCGGCCCCAAACGCCTGCGCTCCTATGCACGCCCGCGCCAGGTGGCGATGTACCTGTGCAAGCAGCTGACCAGCCGGTCGCTGCCAGAGATCGGCCGCCGCTTTGGCGGGCGCGACCACACCACCGTCATGCATGGTGTAAAGCGTATCGAGGAGCTGAAGACCACTGACGGCCAGATTGCCGAAGATGTCGAAATGCTGCGCCGATCGCTGGAGGCCTGACGCGCAGTTCCAGCCCAAAATGCAGACCCCAAATGACACTGCGGCCCCGGTTTCCGGGGCCGTTTTTTTTGTGGCATCGGAAATGGCAGGCCGTCACACCCATAAAGCCTGTGAATACCCGCTATCACAGAAAACAAAGTTTCAATCCGGTCAAAACCGGCGATAACGGCGCCCTGTACAGGAGCCCCGCATGAAACAGCTGCCCCCCGAAAACTTGGACACTCCCCGCGGGCTGGCCTTTGCCACTGCCGCCTATCTGATGTGGGGGTTTCTGCCGCTTTACATGAAAGCACTGGCGCATATTCCCGCAGCTGAGGTCGTTTCCCACCGGGTGATCTGGTCGGTGCCCGTCGCAGGGGCGCTTCTGCTTTTCCTGCGGCGGACAAAGGATCTGCAGGCGGCGTTGAAGAACCCCAGGATGCTGGGCATGGCCTGTATCACTGCGGTGCTGATTTCAGTGAACTGGGGAATCTATGTCTGGTCGATTGCCTCTGGCCGGGCATTGGACGCAGCATTGGGGTACTACATCAATCCGTTGTTCAGCATTGCGCTGGGCGCTTTCCTGCTGCGTGAGCCTCTGACCAAGGCGCAAATGGCCGCCGTCGCCTTGGCCGCTGCTTCTGTGGTGGTTCTGACAGTCGAGGCCGGCAGCGTGCCGTGGGCCTCGGTCGGGCTGACGCTGTCTTGGGGGTTTTATGCGTTTTTCAAAAAGTCCCTGCCGATCGGTCCAAATCAGGGCTTCCTGCTGGAGGCGTTGATACTGCTGCTGCCGGCCTTGGGCTATCTCGCCTATATCACCGCAACCGGAACCAGCAGCTTTGGTGTCTCTCTAAACGACACCGCGCTGCTTCTGGGTTGCGGTGTTGTCACTGCGGTGCCGCTGATCGTTTATGCCAATGGGGCCAAGCTGGTGCGGCTTTCGACCATTGGCATCCTGCAATACATCGCGCCGACGATGATCATGCTGGCCGCGGTACTTCTATTTGGAGAGGAGTTCGGCCGCTCCAGGATGATCGCCTTTCCGATGATCTGGGCCGCTTTGGTTATCTACTCGGTCCCGATGGTGCGGCAGATGCGCAAACGTGCGGGTTAGGGGGCTATTCGCGGGCAGGAGCGTCCTCGACCACGCCGGCAATAGGCCCCATCATGAAGCCCGCATCGCTGCGGCCCAGCTCAGGCGCGTGCAGGCGAGAGATATTGCCGTCGAAATACAGCGCATTGGGCAGCTTCAGGTAATCCCGGAAAAGGCTGGCGAACTGGTGAAACGTCACCGCATTGCGCGAGATGGCAAAGACCGCGCGGCGGCCATCGGCTGAGGTTCCGACCCCGTTCCTTACATAATAGCTGTCCGAATCGGGCAGGAAGCGCGGGTGCAGCTCTCCATCAATCACCAGCATCGGCCCGGATTGGGTGGCATAGGCGCAGGCGGGGGCGGCTTCGGCAAAAGCCAATGTTTCGAATACATCTGCCCGGGCCTCGCGGATACAGAAGACGCCATTGGGCAGCAGGCCGAAGTTGCCCGGGCCCGCATTGGTTACCAGCCGCATTTCCTCGGCGCCGTCCTCGACATAGAGGCCGACGGGAGACCGGTCGCTGTGATACATCCCGGCATTGGTGGCAAAGGCCAGCGCCTTGCCCTCCTCTGCCAGTGCTGTGCCCAGAGTGGAGAAATGCCCGTAGGCCTGCCCGTCGCCGTCACGCAGGAACAGCCGCAGCTGCTCCTGTGACGCATCCACTTCGCAGATCGAATACCGGTTGCCTTCATAGGCCGCATCGCTGCATTCCACCGCGCTGACGGCCGGGGCGGCCCAGAGTGCGGCCAGCAGAAAGGCGGTCTTGCGGATCACTCTTCCGTGTCGCGGCGCACCGCGTCCTGGGACAGCATCCGGCGGGTCTCGTCCATCTGATCAAACGTTTCATCCAGCCGGAAGCGCAGATCCGGGGCGAACTTCAGTCCCAGCTTTTTGCCGACCGCGCGGCGCAGCTCCCCCTTGTTCCGGGCGAGGAGCTTCAGCACATCCTCCTGTCCCTTGCCGCCCAAAGGCAGCACAAAGGCAGTAGCGATTTTCAGATCCGGCGAGGTGCGCACCTCGCCCACGGTGATCGACATGCGGTTCAGATCCGGGTCATGCACATCGCCGCGCGCCAGCACCTCGGAGAGGGAGCGGCGGATCAGTTCGCCGACGCGAAGCTGGCGCTGGGAGGGCCCGGGGCCGTCGTGGAATTTGTTCTTTGCCATATTTCCGATCTATGCCGGATTGCGGGCTTTGCCAAGCGCTGCCCGGCGATGTAGGACAAATCCAGCTTGAATAGGGGAATTGGCCAATGACTCACAAACCAGGGATCGTGATTACCGGCGCATCGGGCCGCATGGGGCAAATGCTGATCAAGACGGTGCTGGAAAGCGACCAGGCCACACTGGCAGGCGCGGTTGAGCGTGAGGGCCACGCTTGGGCAGGCCGGGATGTGGGTGAAGCAATGGGTGGGGCGCCTGTTGGCGTCACCGTAACGACGGATGCGCTGGAGGCGTTTTCCAAAGCGCAAGCAGTGATTGATTTCACGTCGCCGGAAGCAACACTGAATTTTTCCAAACTGGCTGCCCAAGCCCGCGCGGTGCATGTGATCGGCACGACAGGTATGAGCGATGAGCAGATTTCCCAGCTGGAACCGGCCTCCCGTCACGCGGTGATTGTGCGCGCTGGCAACATGAGCCTTGGTGTGAACCTTCTGGTGCAGCTGACCAAAAAGGTCGCCGCGGCACTGGACGAAGATTTCGATATCGAGGTGATCGAAGCGCATCACCACCACAAGGTGGATGCGCCCTCGGGCACCGCGCTGATGCTCGGGGAAGCCGCCGCGGAAGGGCGCGGCGTGAAACTGGAGGATGTGCGTGATTCCGGCCGTGACGGCATCACCGGCGCCCGTAAACGCGGCGATATCGGCTTCACCGCAATCCGCGGCGGCGACATTGTGGGCGAGCATGACGTGCTGTTTGCAGCAGCTGGTGAGCGCATTGTGCTGCGCCATCTGGCCAGCGACCGCGCGATTTTTGCCCGCGGCGCGCTGAAAGCCGCGCTGTGGGGACAAGGCAAAGAGCCCGGCCAGTATGACATGGTGGATGTGCTGGGACTCTGACGAGAAAAAGCGGACTTCGCGGGCCGCTGCCTCCGGCAGGAGCAGTTTGCAAAAGAGAAGCCAAAGCCCCCTCAACGCCGCTCAGAAATCGACGGCGATGCCTTTCTTTTCCCAGTCGCCGTAACGGGCAGGGTCGGGGCCCTCGCGGCCGCCCAGTTCCTTGGGGGGCGGGCTCTGCGCTTCGGCGGCCTTGCGGCGTTCCTTGGCCTCGGCCAAGGCGCGCCGGGCGGCAGGTGGCAGATCTTTCTTTTCGGGCGCTGTCTCTTCGCTCATCGCGGGTTCCTTTATGCTCGGGCCATGATATACGCCCCTGTCCCGCGCAAACAACCCAGCGCCCGTAGGAGTTGCCAGATGTCCGATAGCAATCACGCCCGCCGTACTGCGGTTTACCTGTTGGATCAGGTCATGGGAGAGGGGCGTCTGCTGGCGGAATGCTATGCCGGAGGTGTGCTGGAAAAGCTGGCTCCGGAAGACCGGGCGCGGGCACAGCGGCTGGCAGCGGAAACATTGCGCAACCTAGAACGCGCCGACCGGGTGCTGAAAAAGCATCTGAAAAAAACACCGCCAATAACTGTGCTGAATGCGCTGCGGTTGGGAACGGTGGAGCTGTGTTCGGGCGGCGCGGCGCACGGCGTGGTGAACGCGATGGTGGCCATTGTCTCCAAGCACCGGCGTCATGGGCAGCTCAAGGGGCTGGTCAATGCGGTTTTGCGCAAGGTGGCAAAGGACGGCCCGGCGGAATGGGCCAAGCTGCGTGTGCCGCGTCTGCCGAACTGGTTACGCAAACCCCTTGTGCAGGCCTGGGGCGCTGAGGCGATGCTGGGGATGGAGGCTGCGCATTTCGCTGGTGCCCCGCTGGATGTTACTGCGAAGCCCGATGCGGATCTAAGCGCTTTGAACGGCGAAACATTGCCCACCGGCTCTGTACGTGTCGTCAATGCACGGCAGGTATCGGCGCTTCCGGGATATGAGGCCGGCAACTGGTGGATCCAGGATGCTGCTGCCGCGTTGCCCGCCCGCATTCTGAATGTCCAGCCGGGCGAGCATGTGCTGGAACTGTGCGCGGCGCCGGGCGGCAAAACCATGCAGATGGCGGCCGCGGGTGCCAAGGTGACCGCAGTGGATGTTTCCGAAAACCGCATGTCGAGGCTCCAGGACAACCTGACCCGCACCGGATTGCAAGCGGAGCTGATTGTGGGTGATGCACTGAAACAAGAGGGCCAGTTCGATGCCGTGCTGCTGGACGCCCCTTGTTCTGCCACCGGCACAATCCGCCGCCATCCGGATTTGCCGCTGGCCAAAGATGGCAGTGACTTTGGCGCCCTGATCGAACTGCAGGCGCAAATGCTGGCCCACGCCTGGACCCTGGTGAAACCCGGCGGGCGGCTGATGTTCTGCACTTGCTCCCTGCTGCCGGATGAGGGCGAATGCCAGGTCGAAGACGCACTGGACATGTTCCCGGAGATGTCAATCGATCGCGAAGGATTGCGGGTGCCAGGTGTGGAGCCGGACTGGATCAGCGAAGAGGGCGGCTTGCGGTTGCGTCCTGATTTCTGGCCTGAGCGCGGCGGCATGGATGGGTTCTATATGGCCCTCTTGCGCAAATCCGCGTGACCCCGGAGCGTCTCCGGTATTCGCCGGTGACTTGATCCGCCCCCCGCGTTATGCTCGCGCCAAAACGCCCTGGCAAAATCCGGCGTGAGGCAAAAAGAGCATGTCTACCTTTGACCGAATGGCCGGCCGCGGCACCCGGCTGCTGAACAGCTATTACGCCTGGCGGGCGCGCAGCCAGCCGGCTGCTACCGGGTTTGTCTCGCAACCCGAGCCGCGCACCATCGGCAGCTTTGCCCGCGGCCGCCAGCTGGTGGCCGGCAACCTGCTGTTTGCCGGTTATCTGGTCGAATCGCCTGACACCGGATTGTGGGAGGTTGCCGCCCCGGATGCGGCTTTTGATGCGGAGCGGCAGGGGTTCTCCTGGCTCGATGACCTGGCAGCCGTCGGGGATTTCAAGGCCCGCGCCAAAGCACAGAAATGGGTCTGGGGCTGGATCCAGCAGCACGGGCGCAGCGGCGGGCTGGCCTGGCTGCCCGACCTGACCGGGCGCCGGGTTATCCGCTGGATCAATCACGCGCTGTTCTTGCTGAGCGGTAAGGACCGGGCCGAGACCGAGGCCTTTTATGGCTCCCTGTCGCGGCAGACCTGGTATCTGGCGCAGCGCTGGCAGGGTGCGGCTCCCGGCCTGCCGCGTTTCGAGGCCCTTTGCGGGCTGATCTATGCCGGTCTTGCCCTGCAGGGACGCGAAGAACTGGCCGACCCGGCGGTCCGTGCGATGGCGGCAGAATGCGACGTGCAGATTGATGATCAGGGCGGGCTGCCGACCCGCAACCCCGAGGAACTGCTGGAAGTATTCACCCTGCTGACGTGGGCCGCGGCTGCCCTGCATGAAGCCGGGCGCGCAGTTCCGCCCGCGCATATCAATGCTATCGAGCGGATCGCCCCTACCTTGCGTACCCTGCGCCACAGCGACGGCGGACTGGCACGGTTCCACGGCGGCGGCCGCGGATTGGAAGGGCGGCTGGACCATGCCCTCGCGGCCAGTCATGTGGCAGTGCGCCACGCGGACGGACTGGCGATGGGGTTTGCCCGGCTGTCGGCGCGGCGGACCTCAGTCATTGTCGATGCCTCGGCCCCTCCCAAGGGCAAGGCGTCCAACTACGGCCATGCCTCGACCCTGGCATTTGAGCTGACGTCAGGGCGGCGGCCTCTGATTGTGAATTGCGGATCGGGTGAAACCTTTGGTGTCGAATGGCGCCGGGCCGGGCGCGCCACCCCCTCGCATTCCACGCTGTGCATTGAGGGGCACTCCAGCGCCCGGCTGGCCGCTCCGCACAAGACCACCGGCCACGAGGAATTGATCGAAGCCCCTGATGAGGTGCCGCTGGAGGTCAGCGACCTGACTGATGGCTGCCGGTTCCAGGGCGGGCACAATGGCTATGCGGCCCATTTCGGGCTGACCCATGCCCGCACCCTGGATTTGTCGTTTGACGGGCGGGCGCTCAGCGGCGAGGACATGCTGGTGTCGCTGGACGATGCCGCCAAGCGCCGGTTCACCAAGGTGCGGGATGCCAGTGCTGAGGGCGGCATCGGCTTTGCCCTCCGCCTGCATCTGCACCCTGAGGTGGATGCGGCCCTTGACTTGGGCGGCGCCGCGGTATCCATGGCGCTCAAGAGCGGGGAAATCTGGGTGTTCCGCCATGACGGAACCTGCCAGTTGCGGCTGGAACCGAGCGTTTTCCTGGAAAAGACCCGCTTGAAGCCGCGTGCGGCAAAGCAGATCGTTTTATCCGGGCGCGCGATAGAGTATGCGACACGCATCCGGTGGACGCTGAGCAAAGCGCAGGAGACTGCGGTTGCCGTGCGAGACCTGAACCGGGACGAACCCGAGACGTTTGACTGAGCCTTTGAGAAGGACCGCCCTGCCATGACCGACCTACACCCCGTACGCCGTGCGCTGCTTTCCGTATCCGATAAGACCGGCCTGATTGAGCTGGGCAAGGCGCTGTCCGCACGCGGTGTTGAACTGCTGTCGACCGGCGGGTCTGCCAAGGCGCTGCGCGACGCGGGTCTGACCGTCAAGGATGTCTCGGAAGTGACCGGTTTTCCGGAAATGATGGACGGACGCGTGAAGACCCTGCACCCGATGGTGCATGGCGGCTTGTTGGCGCTGCGCGACAATGACACCCATGTCGCTGCGATGAACGAACATGGCATCGGCGCCATCGACCTGCTGGTGGTGAACCTCTACCCGTTCGAAGCCGCCCTGGCGCGCGGTGCCGGTTATGACGAGATGATCGAAAACATCGACATCGGCGGGCCGGCAATGATCCGTGCGGCCTCCAAGAACCACCTGTTCGTGAATGTGGTGACCGACGTGCAGGACTATGAGGGGCTGCTGGCAGAGCTTGACCGGAACGACGGTCAGACCTCCTATGCATTCCGCCAGCGCCTGTCGCAGACAGCCTACGCCCGCACCGCAGCCTATGATGCTGCTGTGTCGAACTGGATGGCCTCGGCGATTGACGAGAAAACCCCGCGCCGCCGTGCCTTTGCCGGAGAGCTGAAGCAGACTTTGCGTTACGGTGAGAACAGCCATCAGGAAGCGGCCTTCTATACCGACGGCAGCAACCGCCCCGGTGTGGCCACCGCGGTGCAGCTGCAGGGCAAGGAACTGAGCTACAACAATATTAACGACACCGACGCGGCCTATGAGCTGGTGGCGGAGTTTGATCCTGCCGACAGCGCCGCCGTTGCCATCATCAAACACGCCAACCCCTGCGGTGTGGCCAAGGGTGCGACCTTGGCCGAGGCGTACCAAAAGGCATTCGACTGCGACCGCACCTCGGCCTTTGGCGGTATCGTGGCACTGAACCAGCCGCTTGACGCGGACACCGCGGCCAAGATCGTGGAGATCTTTACCGAAGTGGTCATTGCGCCGGGCGCGTCGGAGGAAGCAAAAGAGATCTTTGCCGCCAAGAAGAACCTGCGTTTGCTGCTGTCCGATGGTTTGCCGGATCCGCGCAAGGCCATCACCGCCTACAAACAGGTGGCTGGCGGTATGCTGGTGCAGGACAAGGACGTGGGCTACGTCGATATGGGCGATCTGAAGGTGGTGACCGAGACGGCCCCGTCTGAAGCGCAGATGCAGGACATGCTGTTTGCCTGGAAGGTTGCCAAACATGTGAAATCCAACGCCATTGTCTATGTAAAGGACAGCGCCACTGTTGGCGTCGGCGCCGGCCAGATGAGCCGCTTGGACAGCGCCAATGTGGCTGCCGCCAAGGCCGGCCGCATGGCGGCGGAGCTGGGCCTGGAAGAAAGCCTGGCCAAGGGCTGCGCTGTGGCTTCGGATGCGTTCTTTCCCTTCGCGGACGGTCTGCTGGAAGCAGCTGCCGCAGGCGGGGCTTGCGTGATCCAGCCGGGCGGCTCGATGCGTGACGACGAGGTGATCAAGGCGGCGAATGACGCCGGCCTTGCTATGGTCTTCACCGGCATGCGCCACTTCCGCCACTAAGCCGGGGCTTTCGCGACATGGCAGCACGTTGGATGATCTGGGGCGCAGGTCTTTCGTTTCTGGCGGATCAGGCCAGCAAATACCTGGTGATCCACTGGATGGGGCTGGACCAGCGCCACCGGGTCGACGTGCTGCCGCCGTTTCTGAACTTCCGTTACGGCGAGAACAGCGGCATCAACTTCGGCCTGTTCGGCGGCGGCGACGAAGCATCCCGCTGGATTCTGATCGGGATGTCACTGGCGATTTGCCTGGCCCTTGTCGTCTGGATCGCCCGCGCGCAGAAGGCGTCGCGGGGCATGCAGCTGTCAGCCGGGCTGGTGATCGGCGGTGCGCTCGGCAATGTCGCGGACCGGCTTCTGTACGGATACGTGCTGGATTTCCTGAACACATCATGTTGCGGCATCCAGAACCCGTTTGTGTTCAATGTTGCCGATATCTTCATCTTTGCAGGCGCAGCCGGGCTGATCTTCTTTGACGGGCGGCGCAAAAAGCCTGCGTAGACCTCGCTGGGCAATTGCGCTAAAAGCGCTGAGAAACAGGCAGGAGTTTGGGGCAATGCGGATCCCGTTCGGAGTGATTGTTCTGGCAGGCGCACTGGCCGTGGCCGGCTGCGGGCAAAAAGGGCTGCGCCTGATTCAGAAGCCGGGTACCGGCCCGGATGAATTCCTGGTCCTGCCCTCCAAACCGCTGAGCACCCCGGAAAGCTACAGCAGCCTGCCGGCCCCGACGCCGGGCGGCGCCAACCTGACGGATCCCAATCCGCAAGCCGAAGCGGTTGCTGCCTTGGGCGGCAAGCCCGGTGCGCTGGTTCCGGGCAATGGTATTCCCGCCAGCGACGCGGCCCTGGTGACAGCTTCCAGCCGGTATGGTGTGGAACCGGGCGTGCGCGAAACAGTTGCCGAAGAGGATGCCAAATTCCGCCACCGCAACCGTCGTGTGGGCCGGATCAAACTGTTGCCGGTCGATCGCTACGAGCAGCTTTACAAAAAACAGACGCTGGACCCGCACGCGGCGAACGAACAATTCCGCCGTGCAGGAGCCGCTACCCCGTCTGCTCCGCCGGTTGACGGTCTCTGATCCTCACGTTTCTGCCAGCCAGTCTTGTAAGACGCCAGCAGCAGCGTAAGTTGACGGCACTCTTTCTGATGGCAATGGGTGGCGAATTGTGGCTGCATTAAACCTACGAGCAGTAACCGCACTGTGCCAGGCAAGGGCAGAAGTGCAGAATTGGGAGGATGCCAGATGATCCAGAGGATCACATTGGCCGCCGCAGCGCTGACTGCTGCCCTGACTGGCCCGCTGCGGGCCGAAAATGAGGCGGTGACAGCGTTCACCCTCGACAACGGCATGGAAGTGGTTGTGATTGAGGACCATCGCGCGCCGGTGGTGCAGCAGATGGTCTGGTACCGGGCCGGCTCTGCTGACGAGCCGCCGGGCCAGTCCGGGGTTGCCCACTTCCTGGAGCATTTGCTGTTCAAGGGCACCGATAAACTGGCGCCAGGTGAGCTGTCGGCTACTGTGCGGGCCAATGGCGGGCAGGACAATGCCTTTACCAGCTATGACTACACTGCCTATTTTCAGCGCGTCGCCTCCGACAGGCTGGAACTGATGATGCAGATGGAAAGCGACCGGATGACCAATCTGCGGCTCGGCGAAGAAGATATCGCCACCGAAAGGGAGGTTATCCTGGAGGAGCGCAACCAGCGCACCGACAACGACCCGGTGGCCTTGTTCCGCGAACAGCTGCAGGCGGTGCAATATCTGAATCACCGTTACGGCCAGCCGGTGATCGGCTGGCGCCACGAGATGGAGAGCCTGGACATGGCGGACGCGCTGTCCTTCTACCAGACTTACTATGCGCCCAATAACGCCATCCTGGTGGTCTCCGGTGATGTCGGACCGGACGATGTGAAGGCGCTTGCCGAGGAGTATTACGGCGTGATCCCGGCAAACCCGGAACTGCCGGAGCGCTTCCGCAGCCAGGAGCCGCCGCAGACTGCAGCCCGCCGCCTGACTTTCGAGGATCCGCGGGTTGCCCAGCCTTATGTGCAACGTTCCTATCTGGCGCCAGAACGCGACAGCGGCGCCCAGCAGAAAGCCGCAGCCCTGTACCTGCTGGCGGAGCTTCTGGGCGGCGGCAATACTTCCTACCTAGCCAATGCGCTGCAATTCGACCAGCAGGTCGCCGTCTACTCCGGTGCCTTCTATTCGGGCAGTTCGCTGGATGATACGTCTTTCACTTTTCTTGTGGTTCCGGCCGAAGGCGTCAGCATGCAACAAGCGGAGGAGGCGCTGGACGCCACTATTGCCCGCTTCCTGGAGGCGGGCGTGGACGAGGCTCAGCTGGAGCGCATCAAGCTGCAGCTGCGCGCCGCCGAGATCTACAACCGTGACAATGTGAACGGAATTGCCAACCGCTATGGCCAGGCACTCAGCATCGGGCTGACTGTGCAGGACGTGCAGGACTGGCCCAAGATCCTGCAATCGGTCACTGCGGATGAGATCATCGCCGCCGCAAATGAGGTTCTGCGGCCTGAAACGTCAGTCACAGGCTGGATGTCGCGCGGCCAGGAGGTAACCCAATGACGTTGCTGAAAATCATTGTGGCATCTTTGGTGGCTTGTGTCTTGGCGCTGCCCGCCTGGGCCGGAGTTAAGATCGAGGAAGTCACGTCTCCTGGCGGCATAACTGCCTGGCTGGTCGAGGACCATGCGATTCCCTTCTCGGCTCTTGAGCTGCGCTTTCGCGGCGGCACCTCATTGGATGCTCCCGGGAAACGCGGGGCGGTGCACCTGATGGCCGGATTGCTGGAGGAAGGCTCCGGCGATCTGCGCGCGCAGGATTACGCCCGCGCACTGGAAACTCTGGCGGCGGAGTTTTCTTATGATGCCGACAAGGATTCAGTGTCCGTTTCCGCCCGTTTTCTGACTGAAAACCGCGAGGATGCAGTCGCCCTGTTGCGCCAGACACTGTTTGAGCCGCGGTTTGACCAGGATGCGCTGGACCGGGTCCGGGCCCAGGTTCTGGCGGGGCTGCGTTCTGATGCCAAGAACCCGAACACGATCGCGGGCGAGGCCTTCTCGCGGATGGCCTATGGGGATCACCCTTATGCCAGTGACGGCAAGGGGACGCTGGAGTCCGTTTCCGCGCTCAGCCGGCAGGATATTTTCGATGCCTATGAGGCGGTTTTTGCCCGTGACAGGCTGTACGTCAGCGCGGTGGGAGATATCACCGCCGAGGAGCTTGGCGTGCTGCTGGATGAGCTTCTGGGTGCCTTGCCTGCCGAGGGCGGACCAATCCCGGGGCCCGCTGAGGTCTCCATCACGGGCGGCATCACTGTTGTGGATTTCGACACCCCGCAATCTGTGGCTCTGTTCGGCCAAAAGGGGATCAAACGCGAAGATCCGGATTTCTTCACTGCTTATGTGATGAACCAGATCCTGGGCGGCGGGTCTTTTGAAACCCGGCTGATGACCGAGGTGCGGGAAAAGCGCGGGCTAACTTACGGGGTCTATTCCTATCTGGTGCCGCGTGATCTGGCGGCGGTCTACATGGGGTCGGTGGCGTCGGCCAACAGCAAAATGGCCGAAGCGGTCGAGGTGATCCGCAATGAATGGCGCCGCATGGCCGAAAAGGGCGTGACAGAGAAAGAGCTGAGGGATGCACAGACCTATCTGACCGGCGCCTATCCGCTGCGCTTTGACGGCAATGGCCGTATTGCCGCGATCCTCGCGGGTATGCAGATGGACCACTTGCCGATCAGCTATGTGGAAACCCGCAATGACCGTATCAACGCGGTTACGCTGGAAGACGTCAACCGCTTTGCCGCGGAATTCTTGGATCCTGACGGCTTGCATTTCGCCATTGCGGGACGCCCCGAGGGGCTGGACTCCACCAACTGACAACCTTCGGACGGGGCCGCGATGCCCCGCCTTGCATCCTGCACAGCACACTGCCGCGCACAGCAGCGGACGCTTGCCGCTTTCCCTTTCAATTTAGCCCAAACTCATGTATGGGCGGGCTTGTCTGAGACGATGTGCCAGGCCCCGGCACGCGAAAGCAAGATAGATGGGGCCGGCGGCAATGGGGCCGCCACGCAAACGGGAGACCCGGAGGGCCGGGAGTGCTCCCATTTAGGATACGCTAGATGTTTAACGTTTCGAAAAAATCGATGCACTGGGGCGAAGAGACGCTCACACTGGAAACCGGCAAGGTTGCCCGCCAGGCTGATGGCTCTGTGATTGCCACGCTGGGCGAAACCTCGGTCATGGCCAACGTGACCTTTGCCCGTCAGCAGAAGCCCGGCCAGGACTTCTTCCCGCTGACCGTGCATTACCAGGAAAAATACTACGCTGCGGGCAAAGTGCCCGGCGGCTTCTTCAAGCGCGAAGCCCGCCCGACCGAAAAAGAAACCCTGACCGCGCGCCTGATCGACCGTCCGATCCGTCCGCTGTTTGTTCCCGGCTTCAAGAACGAAGTTCTGGTGATGTGCACCGTGCTTAGCCACGACCTGGTCAACGACCCGGACATGGTTGCAATGATCGCCGCCTCCGCTGCGCTGACCCTGTCGGGCGCACCGTTCATGGGCCCGATCGCAGGCTGCCGTGTTGGCTTCGAGGCCGGCGAGTACGTTCTGAACCCGACCGTCGACGACATGCAGGACCTGCGCCTGAACCCCGAGCAGCGTCTGGACCTGGTTGTTGCAGGTACCAAAGACGCCGTGATGATGGTGGAATCGGAAGCCTACGAACTGTCCGAAGCTGAAATGCTGGGTGCGGTGAAATTTGCTCACGAACAGATCCAGCCGGTAATCGACCTGATCATCTCGCTGGCTGAAGAAGCAGCGAAAGAGCCGTTCGACTTCCAGGCGCCGGATTACTCCGAGCTGTATGAAGCGGTCAAAGCGGCCGGCGAAACCGAGATGCGCGCCGCATTTGCTATCAGCGACAAGCAAGAGCGCACCGCCGCTGTTGCCGCGGCACGCGAAACCATCAAAGCCGCTCTGACTGAAGAGCAACTCGGCGACGCAAACCTGGGTTCCGCGCTGAAAAAGCTGGAAGCCGGCATTCTGCGTGGCGATGTTGTCAAAACCGGCAAGCGTATCGACGGCCGTGCGACTGACGAGATCCGTGCGATCGTGTCCGAAACCGGCCTGCTGCCGCGGACCCATGGTTCGGCGCTGTTCACCCGTGGCGAAACCCAGGGCCTGGTTGTGACCACGCTGGGCACCGGCGACGATGAGCAGTTCATCGACGCGCTGCACGGCAACTTCAAATCCAATTTCCTGCTGCACTACAACTTCCCGCCCTACTCGGTGGGTGAAGTCGGCCGTGTCGGCGGCCCCGGCCGCCGCGAAATCGGCCACGGCAAGCTGGCCTGGCGTGCGCTGCAGGCGGTTCTGCCCGCGGCAACCGACTTCCCCTACACCATCCGCCTGGTCTCCGAGATCACCGAATCGAACGGTTCGTCCTCGATGGCTTCGGTCTGCGGCGGCTCGCTGTCGATGATGGATGCGGGTGTGCCGCTGAAAGCACCGGTTGCCGGGGTTGCGATGGGCCTGATCCTGGAAGACGACGGCTCCTACGCGATCCTGTCCGACATCCTGGGTGACGAAGACCACCTGGGCGACATGGACTTCAAAGTGGCAGGCACCGAAAACGGCATCACCTCGCTGCAGATGGACATCAAGGTTGCAGGCATCACGCCCGAGATCATGGAGAAAGCCCTGGCGCAAGCCAAAGACGGCCGGATCCACATCCTCGGCGAGATGGCGAAAGCCCTGACCGAAGCGTCCGAGTTCTCGGTCCACGCTCCGCGTATCGAAACCATGCAGATTCCGACCGACAAGATCCGTGAAGTGATCGGCTCCGGCGGCAAGGTGATCCGCGAGATCGTCGAAGTGTCCGGCGCCAAGGTCGACATCAACGACGATGGCGTGATCAAGATCGCCAGCCCGAACGGCGAGGCCATCAAAAAGGCCTATGACATGATCCATTCGATCGTGGCAGAGCCGGAAGAAGGCCAAGTCTACACCGGCAAGGTTGTGAAGATCGTCGACTTCGGCGCCTTTGTGAACTTCTTCGGCAAGCGCGACGGCCTGGTGCACGTCTCGCAGATCGAGAACCGCCGCCTGAACCATCCTTCGGACGTTCTGAAGGAAGGCCAGGAAGTGAAGGTCAAGCTGCTGGGCTTTGATGACCGCGGCAAGGTCCGCCTGTCGATGAAAATTGTCGATCAGGAAACCGGCGAAGAAATCGCGCCGGAAAAGAAAGAAAAAGCAGAGCAGGACTGATCCCTGTCTGACTGCACATAAACAGCCCGGGGCGCGCGATCCGCGCCCCGGGTTTTCCATTTCCGCCGGGACGCACATGGAACAGTCTTTGCCGCCCCGTGTGACCATCATAACGGTCACCTATAATTCTTCCGCCGTTGTTGAGAGCTTATTACGCTCCATTCCATCGCCGGTGCCGTGCATTCTGGTCGATAACGCCTCCCAGGATGCGGAGGATACCCGTGCGCTGGCTGCAGCATATGGCGCCTTATTCATCGAGAACCCGAAAAACACCGGTTTTGGCCCTGCCTGCAATCAGGGGGCGGCACAAGCAGATACTGAGTTTCTGTTTTTCGTGAACCCCGATGCCGAACTGTTCGAGGACACGCTGGTACATCTGTTGGCCGCTGCCGATGCCCACCCGAAGGCGTCCGCTTTCAACACCCGCATTGTCAAAGGCGACGGGTCGCTGTTCTTCAAACGCCGCAGTAAGCTGATCCCGAAATCGCTGTGGCTGGATCGCGACGCCGCGAAGCAGGACGGCGAGGTTCCGGTGCTGTCGGGCGGTGCTCTGCTGGTACGTAAATCGGCCTTTGAGCACGTCGGTGGCTTTGACCCGAAAATCTTCCTGTTCCACGAGGACGACGACCTCAGCCTGCGCTTGAAGGCGGAATGCGGGCCGCTGCGCTATGTTTACGGGGCGCAGGTCCGGCATCTGCTGGGCCATTCCACCGAACGCTCAGCCAAAACCGCGGCCTTGAAAGCTTGGTACATGGGCCAGTCGCGTGTCTATGGCGCCCGCAAGCACGGCTTGCCTTTTGGCTTCCTGCGTGCCTTGGGGGAGGCGTCGCTGCAGTTGATCTCACCGCTGAATTTGGTGTCAGCGCGCAAACGGTCCAAGAATTGGTACTATTTCCGCGCTATCCTCAGCAGCGCAGGCCAGAAGACTGCGGACCGCCCGCCGCCTTGGCAGCAAGACTGACCCGGCTGGCATACAATGGTTGCAATTTACAGGCGTCCCGCATGAAACGGCCCCCACTTTGGAAAATCACCCGCGAGCTGAAACGCCCGTTGCAGCAGATCACCCAGTTGCCAAGCCGCCTCGGTTCGCTGCTGCTGGGGCGCTGGTATTATGATACAATCCTGGCCCGCAAGATCCGCTGCGCCGAGGGCGCCATACCGGCCGGACCGCAGCCTGCGGTCTACCTGATTTTCCCCAGTCAGGGCCTGCAAGAGTCCCACTTCATCGCTCTGCGCTATCTGATCGACAGCGGTTTTGCCCCGGTTGTGGTGTCCAACATCCCGCTTGGCGATGCCGACCGGCAGCGGCTGATCGAAGTCTGCTGGCTGTGCATTGAACGCCCGAATTTCGGATATGACTTCGGCGGCTATCGCGACGGGCTGCTGACGGCCCGTACGCGGCTGAAGCGCATTGACCGGCTGGTGTTGCTGAATGATTCCTCCTGGTTTCCGCTGCCAGGGGCAGGCGACTGGCTGGCTGCGGCCGAGGCACTGAATGCGGATTTCGCGGCTGCCGCCTGCAACTACGGCCATCCGCGGGTGGAGGCTGAGCACTTCCGCAGCATCAACTGGGCCTATTCTACTGCCAACCGGAACTTTCAGTACTGCTCCTTTGCGCTGATGCTGTCAGGCGGGCTGATGGCTGACCCGGAGTTCATTAAGTTCTGGAAACGTTTCCCGCTGACCAACAACAAGAAATTCATCGTGCGGCGGGGGGAAACCGGCCTTACCCAGTGGGTGATGGCACATGGGTTTTCGCATCGTGCCGTGCTGAAGACCGCAGATTTGGATCAGCGGCTGGCGCAGCTGCCACCGGACGAAATCCGGCAGGTCGCCGAAGAAACGGTCATCTTCGGCCGCCCCAGCCTGGCGGCGCTGAAGGCCAGGCTGCTGTCAAACGGCGCCCCCGCGGAAGATTACCTGTCATTCATCCTGACCGCCGTTGCCACCCAAGGCGTCAGCTACACGCTGCCTGCCTATCTGCATGCGGAGGAAGGGTTCGCCTTCCTCAAGAAATCGCCCTGCTGGCTGACCCAGGACGGGTCGGACATCACTCTGCGTTTTGCAGCCGGACTGAAGGGCGAGGCTGGTCAGGTCTTCGCCGCAGAGGCCCGCCAATTGCGTCAAAGCCGGGCAGCGGATTTTCCACCGGCATTGGACTGAACTCAGTAATATACAAAAAACAAGCCGCCCGAAGGCGGCTTGCAAGCATTGCAGTTGAGAACGCCGGTTACTCCGGTGCTTTGGTCTTGCGCAGGTAGGGGAAGATGGTCTCGAACTCGCCGAACTTCGCCTTTGCGTCCTCGTTCGACACGGTGGGCGGAATGATCACATCCTCGCCGGGCACCCAGTTCGCCGGCGTGGCAACGCCCTTGCCCAGCGACATTTGCAAGCCATCCAGCGCCCGCAGGATCTCGGCAAAGTTGCGGCCCACGGTCATCGGATAGGTCATCGACAGTTTCAGCTGCTTGTCCGGGCCGATGATGAACACCGACCGCACGGTGGCGCTGTCTGCAGGCGTGCGGCCATCGGGGAGATAGGCCTCGGCGGGCAGCATGTCGAAGGCTTTGGAAACCGCCAGACCGTCATCTGCGATGATCGGGAAACCCGGCGCAGCATTGCCGTATTCCTCGATGTCCTTTTTCCACTTCTTGTGGTCCTCGACCCCATCAACCGAAACGCCAAGGACCTTGGTGTTGCGCTTGCTCCACTCATCGCTCAGCTGCGCCACTGCGGAAAACTCAGTGGTGCAGACCGGGGTGAAATCCTTAGGGTGCGAGAACAGAATCGCCCAGCTGTCGCCGATCCAATCATGAAAGGTGATGGTGCCCTGATCCGTTTCCGCAGTAAAATCGGGGACCGTGTCGTTAATGCGCAAACCCATGGCAGTATCTCCTTTTCAGATGTGTTTTGAGTCGTCTCGACTGCAACTTAGGTAGTCTAACGCAACGATACAGCCCCCAAACCGGGAAACCACGAAAAATCGCCGCCAGCAGCCGTGGCGAAAGATTGCAGCCGGCCCAAGCGGCCATTGACCAAGCGGCGATTGACAACGCCTGCAATAATTTGATCAAATTATGCAGCAACACCCTTGCCCCGCCCTTGCTCCCGTGCCGGAGCAGTGACACAGTGGCCGCGAAACCGGTAAGGCGGCAACCAGACTACCTCTGATTTGGGAGATCCCGACATGCTCGAGAAACGCGAATTTTATATCAACGGCCAGTGGGTCGCCCCTGCGGCCTCCAACGACTTTGAGGTGATCAACCCCTCGACCGAAGAACCCTGTGCTGTCATTTCGCTGGGCTCCGAAGCGGACACCAACGCCGCTGTGGCTGCCGCCAAGGCGGCGCTGCCAGGCTGGATGAACACCCCGGTGGCAGACCGCATCGCGCTGGTGGAAAAGCTGGTCGATGTCTATGAGGCCCGCGCCGAGGACCTGGCCCAGGCAATGTCGCTGGAAATGGGCGCACCGATCGACTTGTCGCGCACGTCGCAAGTCGGTGCCGGCAGCTGGCACCTGCGCAACTTCATCGCCGCAGCCAAGGAATTCGACTTTGACGCTCCGTTGAACGAGCGCAGCCCCAACGACCGCATCATTCACGAAGCGGTGGGCGTCTGCGCGCTGATCACGCCGTGGAACTGGCCGATGAACCAGGTGACGCTCAAGGTCGGCGCAGCGGCGGTGGCCGGCTGCACCATGGTGCTGAAGCCGTCCGAGCAAAGCCCGCTGAATGCAATGATCTTTGCCGAGCTGATGCACGAAGCAGGCTTCCCTGCGGGGGTCTTCAATCTGGTGAACGGCGACGGTATGGGCGTTGGCTCGAAGTTGACCACACATCCGGATGTGGACATGATCTCCTTCACCGGCTCGACCCGGGCGGGCATTGCTATCACCCAGGCTGCGGCGCCGACCCTGAAGAAAGTGGATCTGGAGCTGGGCGGCAAAGGCGCCAACGTGATCTTTGAGGATGCCGATGAAAAGGCCGTGAAACGCGGCGTGCTGCACATGATGCAGAATACCGGTCAAAGCTGCAACGCGCCCAGCCGGATGCTGGTGCAGAACAGCATCTACGACCGCGTGGTGGCCGAAGCCGCAGAGATCGCCGCCAAAGTCGAGGTCGGCCCGGCCGACAAGGAAGGCCGCCACATCGGTCCGGTGGTGAACGAGATGCAGTGGAACAAGATCCAGGATCTGATCCAGAAGGGCATCGACGAAGGCGCCCGGCTGATCGCCGGCGGCACCGGGCGCCCGGACGGGCTGAACAAGGGCTATTATGTAAAGCCCACCGTCTTTGCCGATGTGAACAACCAGATGACCATCGCACGTGAAGAGATCTTTGGCCCGGTGCTGGCAATCCTGCCGTTTGAGAACGAGCAAGAAGCGGTCGAGATCGCCAATGACACGCCTTACGGCCTGACCAACTATGTGCAGACCCAGGACGGCGCCCGCGCTAACCGTATGGCCCGCGCGCTGCGCTCCGGCATGGTCGAGATGAACGGCAAATCCCGCTCTGCGGGTTCCCCCTTTGGCGGTATGAAACAGTCCGGTAAGGGCCGCGAGGGCGGTAAATGGGGTATCGAGGACTTTCTGGAAGTGAAAGCCGTCGGCGGCTGGGCGGCTGAGTAGAACCGAAGCCTTCGACGTCATGGAGAGCCGCCTGACCGGGCGGCTTTCTTTTTTACGGCGTTGTATTTGGGGCGCTGGCAGCGCTCCCGCGTCTTCACCCCCCTGGCTGCGCCGGGCGGCCCTCAGCCTTGGGCGCGGCCCGCGCTGCGCACAGGCAGGGGGGGCCTCGCGGGATTGGTCAGAAATAGGCTCTAAGCAGGCAGATTGCAGCTATTCCGGCAGCCATGGTCAGGGGCAGGCTGCGGGTGGCAAGAGCCACTGCGAAGGCTACCGCCCCGGATACCCATTCCAGCGGGCCGCCCTGCATCAAGAGGCAGGTGACCAGCGACAGGATCAGGCAGCCCGGCAGTGCCTGCAGACCGCGCGCCCAAGGACCGTGATCCGGCAGCCGTCGGCCCAGCAGATAACCGGACAGCCGCACCGTAAAAGTGGCCGCTGCCAGACTGAGAATCAGGGTCCAGGTTTCAGTCATCGCCCAGTACTCCGGCAAGAACCGCCCCGCCCAGGCCGCCCAGGATCAATGTCCAAGTGGGATCCAGCGGAGTAAACAGGCCGGTCAGCAATACGACGGCGACTGAACCTGCCCAGGGCAGAAGTCTGTCCAGGCCGCTCCACAGCGACCGGAGGATGGCAATGAAAGCTGCGGTGAAGGCAAAGTCCATGCCCAGGGCCCTGGGTTCAGGCACGGTGTTTGCAAAACTCGCGCCTGCCACCGTGGACAGCACCCAGACTGCAATCAGCCCGATGCCGCCGCCAATCAGATAGCCGTATCCTGCGTGATGCCCGCGGGCGCGCATCGCGTGCATCAGCGCCCAATTCACATCTGTGGCCAGATGCACTCCTGGCAGTACCTGCCACCAGGGCCGTCCGGAGAATTCATCCCGCAGCGACGCGGTGATCAGAATCAGCCGCAGATTCAGGGCCAGCCCGGCCAGAATGGCGGCACTTGCACCGGCAACCAGCCGTTCCACGGCGATGACCTGTTAAGACCCGGCAAGGACAATCGTGCCCATCACACCGGTTTGCAGCCCGTCCCTATTTGCCTGGGCTGCGAGCAGTCCGAATGCCAGCCCATAGACGGCAACACCAGCTGCCAGTGGCAGGATATCCCGCAATCCAGCCGCCACTTGGCTGCGGGCGGGAGGCTGCGCGGGGTTGGTCTGGATTGCCATTGGGACAGCTCCTCTGGAACCAGGGCGTGCGCCCGTCTATACCGAACGTGAGGCTTCTATACCGATCGGCAGGCTCGTTCATCAGGTCGAACGAAGGGATGAAATAAGGAACATGCCAGCCCCATCAAATGATTGCTGCAGCCATTCAGCGCGAAACGCAGCCGCGCAGGAAAGTCGCTGCCGGCGCTTGCTGCCCAGGCTGGAATTGCTAAATCGACCCTGTCGAAGTTCGAAGCCAGCAACGGAAACCCCAATGTAGAGACGCTTTGGGCACTGGCCGCAGCGCTGGACGTTCCGCTGAGCCTGCTGTTTGAAGCTGAGGCGCCCGCGACCAAGCTGATCCGGGCGGGTGAAGGGGAGCCGATGGAAACGGAGCAGACGGATTTCTCCGCGGTGCTTCTGTCGCGTTGTCCGCTGAAGATGCGCCGGGATGTTTACCGGGTAGTGATGCCGCCGGGCGAGATCCGCCGCGCCCAGCCGCATCCGCGGGGCACGATAGAGCATATGGTGGTCTGTGCGGGGGAAATGCGTGCCGGCCCGGATGGGCAGGAGGAACTTCTGGTCGCCGGGGACTACTACACCTATCCCGGCGACCATCCGCACAGCTACCAGGCGCCGCAGCCGGACACGATGTTCATGATGGTGATGGAGGCGCCCTGAGCGGGGGCGTCAGAACTCCGGTTTCACCCGGAATTTCAGCGACTCGCCGCTGTCCGGGTGTTTGATCCGCAGCTCTTCTGAATGCAGCATCAGCCGGGGATGCTCCAGCGCTGCACCGCTGGCATAAAGCGGATCGCCCAGAATCGGATGGCCCAGCGACAGCATATGCACACGCAGCTGGTGCGAACGACCGGTTTTCGGTGTCAGCCGCACCCGCGTGGAACCGTCCTCATATTTCATTACCCTCCAGCCGGTGACGGCGGGTTTTCCGGTCTCATGGCAGACCATCTGTTTCGGCCGGTTCGGCCAATCGACGATCAGCGGCAAATCCACCGTGCCGCTCCGCGGCTCCAGCCGGCCGGACACCCGTGCCACATAAGCCTTCTTTGCGGTGCGTTTTTCAAACTGCATCGACAGGTGCCGTTGCGCATGCGGGGTGAGGCCGAATACTATCACGCCAGAGGTATCGCGGTCCAGCCGGTGCACCAGCAGCGCCTCGGGGAACATCGCCTGGATGCGGGTAATCAGGCAATCGGCCAGATGCGGGCCGCGTCCGGGCACCGACAACAGTCCGGCAGGCTTGTTCACCGCCAGCAGCTCGGCGTCGCGGTGCAGAATTGACAGCGGGTCTTGCGGTGGAGTGTATTCGCTTGAAACGGTCATGACCGCCTGCCTAGCGTTACAGGCAGGCAGGGGCAAGCACAGGCCGGTGCCGGGCCCGCATGGGTTTTCTTTCCAGGCTTCCCATTGGGACCCGTCATTTGCTAAATTGACACTGTCCCGGCGATCCGGTAACCGGCGCGCCTCACGTACACATGGGGACTAGGCATGGCACGCAAACGCAAAGGGCGCGATATTTCCGGCTGGCTGGTGGTGGACAAGCCCGCGGGGCTGACCAGCACAGCGGTTGTGAACAAGGTGCGCTGGGCGCTGGATGCCAAAAAGGCAGGCCATGCGGGAACCCTGGACCCCGAGGCAACCGGCGTTCTGGCTGTGGCACTTGGAGAAGCAACCAAGACCGTGCCTTATATCACCGATGCGCTGAAGGCCTATACCTTCACTGTGCGGCTGGGTGCGGCGACCAATACCGACGACGCCGAGGGCGAGGTGATTGCGACCAGCGATGAACGTCCCGCTGACGCGCAGATCAAAGAAGCGCTGCAACCCTTCCTGGGCGAGATCATGCAGGTGCCGCCCAAGTTTTCAGCGGTGAAGATCGACGGCCAGCGTGCCTATAAGCTGGCGCGTGACGGCGAGGAGGTAGAGCTTGCTGCCCGTCCGCTGTGGGTCGAAGAACTGATCCTGCTGGACCGTCCTGATGAGGACCACGTGGTGCTGGAAATGACCTGCGGCAAGGGCGGCTACGTGCGCTCGATCGCCCGCGATCTGGGGGCGGCGCTGGGCTGCTATGGCCATGTGAAGCAACTGCGGCGGATCTGGTCCGGCCCGTTTGATGCCGAGGATGGTATCTCGCTGGAGCTGGTGGACGAGCTGGCGAAATCCACTGACCTGGACCAGTATCTGCGGCCGCTGGAGGAAGGACTCGCCGACCTGCCCGAGCTGAAATGCACGCCGCAGGGTGCGGTGCGCTTGCGCAATGGCAATCCGGGCATGGTGATGGCCGCGGATGTGGAGTACGGCGATGAAGCCTGGGCTTCGCTGGATGGACAGGCAGTGGCTGTGGGGATCTACAAAGCCGGTGAATTGCACCCGAGCCGGGTTTTTGTGCAGCCGGAACGAGCCGCGTAGCGGCCGGGTAATCCGCCGGGCTGAGGCGTGCCGGAGCTGTTTCCAATAGGTCAGTAGCTTTGACTAAATGTTTCGCGCGCGAAACATTGGGCCAGAATTGCTGACCCATTCTTCCTAAGGTTGATTGGCTTCACCCGCCCGCCTGCGTGTGGCGTCAGGCCGGGTCGGCATCGTAATTAGTTCCCAGGACTGACTGATGTTGCTGCGCCGTCAAAATCACGCTGGCTGCCGTGCCTTGTTCCGGTGTGATCGGGTTTCCTGCTCCATCCAGCCACCGGTTTTGATCAGTGGAGTATTCGTCATGAAAGACAATGCCGACTGGCCGCTAGGCAGCGCAGCAATGGCGGTATTATCTGGCTGCGGATCGCGTCGGTATGTGCGGGGGCTGCACTCGAAGGGGGCTGGAAACGGCGGCTATCAGGACTGTCTTTCAGATGTGCGCCATAGAGCTCGGCCTTAAGGGTTTCGCCGTCGCCCAGTGGCACATCGTTCAAAGCCGGAAAAGCAAGTGCGTTCGCTGACATCTATAGTGTGCCATGATACCGGGAAATGCACTTCAAGGACGTAGTCCGCCGGTCTGGAAACTTGGACAGGCGGAACAGTTTTGTTAGAGGCGGATGATGATCACCCGCAGCCATACCAAGGGCGATGCGCCCTCGACCGCCGTTTATTCGGATTGCGAAATCTACCGCTACAGTCTGACCCGGGTCTGGGACCCTGCCGGGCCGCGGGTGATGTTCGTGATGCTCAATCCTTCTACTGCAACCGAGATGCAGAACGATCCCACCATCGAACGCTGCGAACGCCGTGCACGGGCATTGGGGTTCGGCGGTTTCAGAGCCACAAACATCTTTGCCTGCCGGGTCACAGATCCGCGCGGGATGCGGCAGCTGGAAGAACCAGAGGGCCCGGACAACATGCAGGCCATACTGGAAGGAATGGAGTGGGCCGATATGGTGATCTGCGCTTGGGGCACCCATGGCGAGCATCGGGGGCAAGGGGCGCGGGTTACAGCGGCGCTGCGCGCCACCGGAAAGCCGCTGCACCACCTCGGTCTCAGCAAGGCAGGCCACCCGAAGCACCCGCTTTATATCGCCTACATCCAGCAACCGGAGCTTTGGCTGCAGCGATAGCGGTCTCTTCAAGGCCTGTTAACTGATGTTCTCCATTTGTTTTGCATTTGCAATCATCGCGTGTGATTGTGAGGGCGGGTATGAGTGGTTGTTGAGGTAGAACGGGCAATGTTGTGGCTGGCGAGTGTTCTTGGCCTTGTTGCAGTAGGCAGCGCGGTCCTGGTTGATAATGAAACCCCGGATGGCGACGAGACGTCCTCTGGCCCCGGTCCGGAGGCGGATACCGGCGGGGATGGGCTGGATGCCGGATATATCGAACCGGATGGCAGCACCGTAACCGGTACCGATGACAATGACATCATTGCGGGAACCGGGGCGGCCGACAGCCTTGACGGCGGTGATGGCGATGACCAGCTTGGCGGCTACAGCGGTCATGACTGGATCGGCGGAGGCCAGGGCAACGACGTTCTGCATGGCGATAGCGGAGATGACAGCCTGTCCGGCGGCGCAGGCCAGGACCTGCTGCATGGCGAAGACGGTGCGGACGTGCTGCAGGGCGGCGCCGGAGAGGACAGTCTCTTCGGGCACTTCGGAGATGACACGCTGCAGGGCGGCGGCGGAGCGGATCTGCTGCACGGCGGTCAGGGCGAAGATTGGCTTGAAGGCGGTCAGGGTCAGGACACGCTGCATGGCAATGACAGCGATGACAGCCTTGCGGGCGGCGGCGGCAGGGATGTGCTGTATGGCGGTTATGGAAATGATGTGGTTTCCGGTGCCGGGGACGGCGCGGACCAGGACTATGTCAATGGCGGAACCGGTGATGACACACTGATTGCCGGGGCGGGGGATGTGCTGACCGGCGGTGATGGCGATGATCAGTTCATGGCGGGCCACTGGACCGGGACCGAAGATGCCGTGCACCTGATGGATTTCGATTCAAATGAAGATAAGCTGGTGCTGGTCTGGGACTTCGAAGGCGACGAACCTTCGGTGGAGCTGCGTCAAAGCCCCGGGGCAGAAGACGAGCAGCTTATCCTTGTCGACGGCGAGCCGGCCTTGCGGGTCACCGGAGCCAAGGGGATGACAGCAGCGGATCTGGTTCTGATCGACCCAGCCTCTGCCGTTGCAACCGGGTTGCTGCCTCAGTAGGCCGCACGGATCCACCTTCTGGCAGTTAATCTTTGCCTTTAATTCCGAAACATCATATACGCCCGCATCTGCTGCGATTCTGCGGCAGGTTGCTCCATGGGCCTGCGCTGGACGACATCCCGGCCTGTGCCATCCACTCTAACCTTTTAAGGAGACCCCGATGTCGATCACTGCAGAAGAAAAAACACGCCTGATGAAAGAATTCGCGACCAAGGACGGCGACACCGGTTCGCCGGAAGTCCAGGTTGCAATCCTGACATCGCGCATCAACACCCTGACTGAGCACTTCAAAACCCACAAGAAGGACAACCACGGCCGCCGTGGCCTTCTGAAGATGGTTGCTCAGCGCCGTAAGCTGCTGGACTACACCAAAGGCAAGGATGAGGCCCGTTACCAGGACCTGATCAAGCGCCTCGGCATCCGCCGCTAATCCGCGCTTATCCCGGATTTTGCGCCCGTTCCGTAAGGAGCGGGCGTTTTTTTTGTCCGCAAGTCCCGTCTTGGGCCTGGGTTTGGGCCTGGCATGCGGGCAGGGCCGCATGGAAAACGCCGCCCCGGAAGGAGCGGCGCTGTAAGTTTTGACCAAAAACAGGCAGGCGCTGGGGACCTGTGCTTCACTCGCCGTAAGGCACCCAGATGTTCTTTATCTCAGTGGCTTCCTGCAAGAACCGTTTGGTGTGGTCCTGCGTCCAGTCGGTGGCAGCGCCGTTGTTGACCCAGGTCCGTTTCAGATTGCCTGCCGAAGCGGCCTCGATCGCCGCTGACAGATCGGTGGAAGAGAAGCTCCAGACCGCATCCACGTTCAGATGCGAAGCCAGCGGTTTGGCCAGCTCGGCGTGTCTGCCGGTCAGGATATTGACCACGCCTGCAGGCACGTCTGATGTTTCCAGAACCTGGTAGAAGTCGGTGGCCGCCAGCGGAAAGGGCTCGGAGGCCGCCAGCACCACCCGGTTGCCCATGGCCATTGCAGGGGCCATTGCTGAGACCAGACCCAGCAGCGGCGTCTCATCGGCGCAAAGCGCGCCAATCACACCGGCAGGTTCCTTCATTGCCAGTGCCACGCCGCGGATCGGCACGCCGTGGATCTGGCCGTCGTATTTGTCGGCCCAGGCAGCCGCGGTGAACAAGCGCTGGATTGAGGTTTCAACCTCAGCCGTTCCGGTCTTCCTGCCCGTCATCGCGTCGATGCGGGCGGCAAATTCCGCGGCGCGGGCTGAAAGGTTTTCGCCGATGTAATAGAGGATCTGCGCCCGCAAATGCCCTGTGGTCCTGGACCAGCCTTTTGCGCCCGCAGCAGCTTCGACCGCGTTGCGGATGTCCTTGCGGCTGGCAAGGCCGGCATGGCCCAAAAGCGTTCCGGTCTTGCTGTATACCGCCTGGGAATAACCGCTGTCCGGGCGGGCCTGCTTACCGCCGATATACATTTTGGCGGTGCGGTCCAGCGGATCTGCCGGGGCGCCGTTGCCGTCGAACGGTTCTGCTTTGGCCAGCGGTTTTATCTTGGCTTTGGCGCGGGTGTATGCGGTCAAGCCTTCCCAGCCGCCCTCGCGGCCAAAGCCGCTTTCGCGCACGCCGCCGAATCCGGCCGCAGCGTCGAACATGTTG
This sequence comes from Leisingera methylohalidivorans DSM 14336, assembly GCF_000511355.1. Lineage (NCBI taxonomy): Bacteria > Pseudomonadati > Pseudomonadota > Alphaproteobacteria > Rhodobacterales > Roseobacteraceae > Leisingera > Leisingera methylohalidivorans. The sequence goes on from NC_023135.1 coordinate 28,437, forward strand.
GTGCCGTTGATCCAGACGACGCCGGCTGCCAGTTTCGGCGCCATGTCGAGCGCCAGGTTCAGGTTCTCGGTCCAGACGGTTGCCGCCAGCCCGTAACGGGTGTTGTTGGCCAGCTCCACTGCCTCGGCAGGGGTGCGGAAAGTGCAGGAAACCAGCACCGGGCCAAAAATCTCTTCCTGCATCAGCAGGTCGGCAGGCGACAGGCCTTCAATCAGCGTCGGCGGGTAGAAACAGCCGCTTTCAGGCATTTCCACCTGGGCCTGATGCATGGTGCCCGCCTGATTGGCCGCGACCATGCTGGAAATGGTGTCCAGCTGCACGGGGTCGACCACGGCGCCCACATCGATGCATTTGTCCAGCGGGTTGCCAATGCGCAACCCGTCCATCCTGGCCTTCAGTTTGGTGTGGAACCGCCCGGCAATGCCTTCCTGAACCAGCAGGCGCGAGCCGGCGCAGCAGACCTGACCCTGGTTGAACCAGATCGCATCAACCAGACCTTCGATGGCGCTGTCGATATCGGCATCGTCAAAAACAATGTAGGGGGACTTGCCGCCGAGTTCGAGCGTCAGTTCCTTGCCGCTGCCTGCGGTGGCCTCGCGGATCCGGCGGCCGACGGAGGTGGAGCCGGTGAAGGCGATCTTGTCCACGTCTGCCGCGGTGATCATTTCTCCCGCCGCGCCGTCGCCGGTGACGATATTGACAACCCCCTCGGGCAGGCCGGCCTGACGGCAGATGTCGGCAAACAAAAGCGCTGTGAGCGAAGTGTACTCCGCCGGTTTCAGCACCACCGTATTGCCCATGGCAATTGCAGGCGCGATCTTCCAGGCCAGCATCAGGAGCGGGAAATTCCAAGGGATGATCTGACCACAGACGCCCAAGGCCTCGGCGTCCGGCAGTTCGCTTTCCATCAGCTGGGCCATGCCTGCGTGGTAGTAGAAATGCCGTTGGGCCAGCGGGATATCGATGTCGCGGGATTCGCGGATCGGCTTGCCGTTATCGAGCGTTTCCAGCACTGCAAACAGGCGGGAATGCTTCTGCAGCAGCCGGGCAATGGCATAGAGGTATCTGGCCCGGCCCGGCCCGCCAAGCTCCTGCCATTTGCCTTGCGCATTGCGGGCAGCATCAACTGCGGCGTCCACGTCCTCTTGGGTGGCCTGGGTCAGGGTGGCCAGCACCTCTCCGGTGGCAGGATTCCGGCTGTCAAATCCGTCGCCGGGAGCGGTGAATTCGCCGTTGATGAAATGGCCGAACCGGCTGCCCTGATCGACCAGCCAGGCCAGTGCCTCGGCGGCGCTTTCGGGGGCGGGGCCGTAGTCCATGGTGTCAAAAATCTCTTTGATGGTCATGTGTTCAGCCCTCAGCCCATGGAGTGGCGGTAGCCGGCGGAGTATGCCCCGGTGACATGATGTTCCAGCTGGCGCTCGATATCGCCCAGCAGCGAGGAGGCGCCAAAGCGGAACAGGTCTGGCTGAAGCCAGCGGTCGCCCAGCTCATCCTTCATCAGTGCAAGGTACACCAGCGCGTCCTTGGCTTTGGAAATGCCGCCCGCGGGTTTGTAGCCGACGCGGCAGCCGGTGCGGCTGTAAAAATCGCGGATCGCACGGATCATCACCAGACTGACAGGCAAAGTTGCGTTGACGCTTTCCTTGCCGGTTGACGTTTTGATGAAATCGGCGCCTGCCATCATGCAGACCAGCGAGGCGCGCGCCACGTTGCGCAAGGAGCCCAGTTCGCCGGTCGCCAAAATCGCCTTAACATGGGCGTCGCCGCAGGCCTGGCGGAAGGCTTTCATCTCGTCATACAGCGCCTGCCAATTGCCGGTCAGCACATGGCGGCGGGAGATTACGATGTCGATCTCCGCAGCGCCTGCTTTGACGCTTTCCTCAATCTCCGCCAGCCGCAGGTGGAAGGGGGACAGGCCTGCCGGGAAACCGGTGGAGACCGCGGCCACCGGAATGCAAGTGCCTTGCAATGCGGCAACCGCGGTGGGGATCATGTCGTGGTAGACGCAGACCGCCCCGGTGGTGAGACCTTCCATCCCCAGTGTGCGCAGTACATCGGCGGTGACCGGCTGACGGGCCTTGGCGCACAGGCGGCGGACACGGCCCTCGGTGTCGTCGCCAGAGAGCGTGGTGAGGTCAATGAGGCTGATGGCTTTCAGCAGCCAAGCCGCCTGGTGGTCTTTCTTCACGCTGCGGCGGCCCGGCAGTGTGGCACAGCGGCGTTCGATGGCCGACGTATTGGCCTGTACGGTAGCGACCCAGTCCAGGTCCAGCGCCATGCCCGGATTGCGCGGTTCGGCCAGTTGCGGCAGCTGCGCGCTTTGTTCAGCGGTTTGGCTTTCCATTCGGGTAGTCCTCAGCAGAGTTCCGTGCGAAATTCGCACGGGTGCGGCATATTGGCAAGCGAAGCCAACCAGCGCCGCCGGTTTTTTTGACTGATTGGACAAATTATGGGTGCGCGGGCTTTGGTGGCGCCCTGAAAACCGGGTGGAGCAGGTGGTGCGGTACAGATTTTTTTCACGCTTCACCTGCCGAAGCCGCGCGCATTCCTGTGGCAGAATCAGCTCCGCATGCTAAATTTAGCGGTATGAGCAGTGCAGAACCCCATATCAGCGAAAATACCCGTCCAATCATCCGCCAGCTGGATGACAGCGCCATCAACCGGATTGCCGCTGGCGAGGTGGTGGAACGGCCCGCTTCGGCGGTCAAGGAGCTGGTGGAAAACGCCATTGACGCCGGCGCCACCCGCGTCACCGTGGAAATTGCAGATGGCGGTAAGACGCTGATCCGGGTTACGGATGACGGCTGCGGCATGACGCCGGAGGACCTGCCGCTGGCACTCTCGCGCCATGCGACCTCCAAAATTGACGGCTCGGACTTGTTGAACATCCATACCTTCGGATTCCGCGGTGAGGCGCTGCCTTCGCTGGGGGCTGTAGGGCGGTTGACGATCACCAGCCGGGCAGCAGGGCATGAAGCGGCGCAGATCCGCGTCTCCGGCGGCAGGCTGGAATCGGTGAAGCCGGCCGCCTTGCGGATGGGCACCATCGTCGAGCTAAGCGATTTGTTTTTTGCCACCCCGGCGCGGCTCAAGTTCATGCGCACTGACCGGGCTGAGAGCCAGGCGATTTCGGATACGGTGAAACGGCTGGCAATGGCGGAGCCTTCGGTTGGCTTTACCTTGCGCGACGTGTCCGGAGGCGGCGAGGGCCGGGTGACCTTCCGCGCCGATCCTTTGCCGGGAGATTTGTTTGATGCGCTGCACGGGCGGCTGGCCTCGGTTCTGGGGCGCGAATTTGCCGAGAACGCGTTGAAGATTGATGCCACCCGCGAAGGGATCCGGCTTTTTGGCTATGCGGCACTGCCGACCTATTCGCGCGGGGCGGCGGTGGCGCAGTTCCTGTTTGTCAATACCCGGCCGGTGAAGGATAAGACGCTGACCGGCGCGCTTCGGGCTGCCTATTTTGATTTCCTCAGCCGCGACCGGCACCCTGCGGCGGCGCTGTTCATCGATTGCGACCCGCAACTGGTCGATGTGAACGTGCACCCCGCCAAATCCGAAGTGCGCTTCCGTGATCCGGGGCTGGCGCGCGGGCTGATTGTCTCAGCCCTGCGTCATGCGTTGGCAGAGGCCGGGCACCGCGCCTCAACCACTGTGGCCGGCGCCACGCTGGGGGCAATGAAGCCGGAACAGCCTACCGCCACCGGCGCGCCGCGGATCTATCAGATGGACCGGCCGTCGCTGGGCGCACGCAGCAGTGCTTACGCGGCGCAATCCCCCGGTTTGCCGCAAACGTCTTCCTTTGATGCGCCGCCATCGCCAGGCTTTGCCGAATTGCAGACGGCCTACAGCGGGCGGGTCACAGAGCCTCTGACGGGTTCAACGGCCCCAAGTCAGCCGCCAGCTGCGTCCGAAGCCGCCGCGCCCGGGGCCGAGCAGCTGCCGCTGGGTGCGGCGCGCGGCCAGGTGCATGAAAACTACATTATCGCCCAGACTGCCGACGGCATGGTGATCGTCGACCAGCACGCCGCACATGAGCGGCTGGTCTATGAGAAACTGAAACAGCAGATGGCAGAGAATGGCGTTGCTGCCCAGGCGCTGTTGATTCCGGAAATTGTCGAGCTGAGCGACAATGACTGCGCGTGCCTTTTAAGCGTGGCAGAGGAACTGGCGAAATTCGGCCTTGGCATCGAGGCCTTTGGCGGTAACGCTGTTGCCGTGCGGGAAACCCCGGCGATCCTGGGCGAGGTAAACGCCGAAGCAATGATCAAGGACATTCTGGACGAACTGTCCGACCAGGGTGAAAGCCAGCTGGTGCAGGCCAAGATCGAAGCAATCCTGAGCCGGGTGGCTTGCCATGGTTCGATCCGTTCAGGCAGGCGGATGCGGGGCGAGGAGATGAATGCATTGCTGCGCGAGATGGAGGCAACGCCGCATTCCGGCCAGTGCAACCATGGCCGCCCCACTTATGTGGAACTGAAACTGGCAGATATCGAGCGCCTGTTCGGGCGCAGTTGAACAAGAACCCCCGGTAAAGGGAGGACGAGCAGTGACTCTGGAACAGGCCCAATGGGCCATTTACGTGCTGGCCGGGCTGGCCGCGGTTCTGGCCTTGGCGGGGCTGCGGCTGCGAGGCGCGGCCCGGCGGCTGGAACAGGCCAACGGTGATCTGCGCAGCCACAATGCAGGGCTGAAAGCCGAGGTTGCGCGGCTTCCGGAGCTGGCGGATGAGCTGGCCACTTTGCGCCGTACCAGCGAGAATGAGCGTACCGCCCGTTACCAGGCAGAGGCCCAGGTGCAGGCGCTGAAGGCGGAGCATTCGGCGCGGCTGGAAGAGCTGAAACAGATGAATACCCAGATGGAGCACAAGTTTGCCTCCTTGGCCTCAGGTGTTCTGAAGCAGAACTCGGAAAACTTCCTGAGCCTGGTCAGCGAGCGGTTTCAGGCGCACAGCAAATCCGCGGATGCGGATCTGGCCAAGCGCCACGCTGCAATTGAGGGGCTGGTAAAGCCGCTGGATCAGAAGCTGGGTCAGTTCGGTGAGCGGATCAAGGAAATTGAGAAGGCCCGCAACGAGGCCTACGGCGCGATCCAGACACAGGTGAAGCATCTGGCCGAGGGCCAGGCGGCGCTGGGCGGCGAGACCCGCAAGCTGGTGCAGGCTCTGCGGGCGCCCAAGACCCGCGGCCGTTGGGGCGAGATGCAGCTGCGCCAAGTGTTCGAGATGGCCGGCATGGCCGAGCATGTAGACTATGAGCTGGAGAAAAGCGTCGGCACGGATGACGGGCTGCGCCGCCCCGATGCTGTGGTGCGCATTCCCGGCGGCAAGAGCATTGTTGTGGACGCCAAGACCCCGCTGGAGGGGTATCTGGATGCGCTGGAAGCGGAGACGCCCGATCAGCAGCAGGAGGCCCTGCTGCGTCATTCGGGCCATGTCAAAACCCATGTGCGTCAGCTTGCGTCGAAATCCTATCAAAGCGCACTGGGCGAGACGCCGGACTTTGTGGTGATGTTTATCCCCGGTGAGACGTTTGTGTCCGCGGCGGTGGAGGCGGATCCGGGGTTGATTGAATATGCGTTTGAAAACAAGGTCCTGATCGCCACGCCAACCACCCTGATGGCGCTGGTCAAATCGATTGCCTATGGCTGGCAGCAGGAAAAGATGGCGGAAAACGCAGTTGAGGTGCAAAAGACCGCGAAAGAGCTGTACGACCGGCTGTCGACATTTTCCAGGAACCTGGCGTCAGTCGGCCGGTCGCTGTCGTCCTCGGTGAATAATTACAACAAGGCAGTGGGTTCGCTGGAAGCGCGGGTGCTGCCCTCGGCCCGGAAGTTCGAGGCCATGGGAGTTGTTGCGCAAGACGCGGAGTTAGAGGACCCCGGACAGGTGGAAACCGAACCGCGCCAGGTGGCCCTGCTGGCGGACGAATAGATGCAGCTGCCGCTGATCTGGCGCGCTGGCGCCTCGGGAGAGGCGTCGCTGCTGCGGGCGGCGGAGGTCGAGGCCGAGCGTATTGTGGCGCTGTTGCGGATAGCGGTCTCGGCCGGGCTGCTGGCGGCATTGGTGCTGGCGGTTGATGCAGTGCAGACGGTGGAGCAGGATTATCTGTGGCACCAGATCGGTCTCGCGGCGGCAACTATGCTGGCCTATATGGCGGTAGGGGTTTTAAGTTTCGCCGCCATCCGTCAGGGCGTTTTCCGGCGCTGGATGATCTGGGCCGCGGTCACGGCAGACGGGGTGTTCCTGTTTTTGAACTCCTGGCTGTCGCTGCTGAATTCCGGGCTTTCGGGCGAGGTTGTCTTTTCCATGCCGGCCACATGGATGGCACCGCTGATCCTGGCCTTTGGGGTGCTGCGCTTCAACCCGCTGCTGCTGGGATACCAGGTGCTGCTGGTTTCAGCGGGGTTCGTGTGGCTGGTCCTATGGGAACCTGCTTACATCTCTGCAGATGCGGTTCAGCGTGTTCACCTGTCGATGGCCACGCCACCCAATCTGATGCGGGTTCTGATGATAACGCTGGCTGGGGCGGTGCTGATCGTGGCGGCGCTTCGGATGCGCGGGCTGCTGCGCCGGTCGATCGAGGAGGCGCGGCAGAAGGCCAATCTGACCCGCTACCTTCCGGCCCAGTTGGCAGGCCGTCTGGCAGGCGGCGGGCTGGAGGCGCTGCGGGAAGGCCGCCAGCAGAAAATGGCGATCCTGTTCATAGATATCCGCGGTTTCACCAGCTGGTGCGAAGGCCGCGAACCGCAGGAGGTCAGCGGCCTGATCACCGAGTTCCGCACCCGTGTCGAAATGGTGGCGGGCCAGACTGGCGGGCTGATCGACAAACACATCGGCGACGCAGCGATGATCCTGTTTGAGGGGGAACGGGCTGCGGCGCGGGCGCTGGACTGCGCCGAAGGGCTGCTGGCAGAGATGGAGGATTGGCGCCAGAAACGGGAGGCTGCTGGAGAGACCGGCCTGGCCGCAGGGATCGGAGTGCATTGGGGCGAGGTGTTTTCAGGTGTCACCGGCACACAGGCCCGGCTGGAGTATTCCGTGTTCGGAGACACGGTGAACACTGCTGCGCGGCTGGAGCAGCTGACAAAGACGAACGGCATGGCGCTGATCGCGTCTTCAGCCTTGTTGAAGGAAGCCGGGATAGAGCCCGCGCGCCGAGGCTGGGTTACGCTGCCGGCGGAGCATTTGCGCGGGCGCCGCAGCGGGCTTGCGCTGTTCGGAAAGACGCTGGACTAAGCAGAGCTCCATTTGCCCCAGATCAAAGACTTAGGCGTTTGGCCTGCTGTTTGCTATGCTGAGGCAGCGAATAGAAGGAATGGAGCAATGCTGGAGATCTCAGCCCGAAAGGTGGCACAGGTGGCGATGATGGCCCGTGAACTGGGCCGGGCTGAGGGGGAACTGCGCGCCTTCATAAACCGCATGGGAGAAGATCAGCAGTCGGAATTAGTAGGTATCATGTGGGTCGGCCGCGGCAGTTTCGAGCCGGAAGAGCTGGGCGAGGCAATTTACACCGCCCGGCAGGAAGCGACAACGCCGACCGTCGATTACCTGCTCGGGACGCCGCATCTGGCTGACAATCTGGAAGCCGGCCTGGAGGCGCTGGGAATAGATGTGAACGATGTTGAGGACGATGTGATCGGCCGCTAGGGGCCGCGCTGGTCTGCACTGCAAAAGGGCGCCGCGATCCGGCGCCCTTCGTTGTTTCACGCATCCATCAGGCCTTGCTGTCGACGACCTCAAGGTGCTGAGCCAGTTTGCCGATCTCGCCCATCCATTTTTCGACCAGGCCCTGGTCGCTGGGTGCGGCGTGAACGCCGGCAGCGATCTTGCCGTTCATGGCAGCCTCGATGGCAAAGGACACCGGATAGGAAACCAGACGCGCCATTGCGGTGCCGCGCGCGTCACCCCAGGCGTCCATCACATAAGTCTTGTGCCAGACCTCGGCGCCGTCTTTCTCGGCCTTCAGGCCGACGCAGAGCACCACCCGGTCCGGCTCGCCCTCGTCATAGGCGTTTTCGGTCCAGAACTGATCCGACATCTCCTTGAGGCGGGCGTCGCCTTCGGGGCCGGTGAGGGTTTCGACCTCCTTGAACACATCCGCCCAGGCATCGGCCCAGCCGTTCAGGCGCAGGGTGCCGCGAACGAATTCTTTTACCTTCCAGTCCTCGCCGAACTCGTACTGGCCCATGAAGGGGATCGAGTCGCGGTTCGGGTAGACTTCGAAGCTTTCGGGGGTGGGCAGCGGCGCGTTGTAGGAGGAGATTGCGTCCCAGGGGCGGGCGACGTCCAGTTCTTTGAAGTCGCGGATCGATTTTGACGGTGACCGCAGCGCCTTCAGAACGCCCAGCGGCGACCAGCTGAATTTGTAGCGGAACGGGTTCGGGGTTTTGGGGATGCCGCCGCAATAGGAGATGAAGCTGATCTCGTTTTCCGCGTCAAAGGCTTGCGATGCTTTGTAATCCGCCACCAGCGCATGCGCCATAAGGTGGTCGATGCCGGGATCCAGGCCGACCTCATTAATCAGGCAGACGCCGGCATCTTTGGCCCTTTGGTCCAGCGCGCGCATTTCCGGCGCGATGTAGGAGGAGGAAACGAAATGCGCACCATGCTCAATCGCCAGCTCCGCCAGCGGCACATGCCAGTCGCCCGGCAGCATGGAGACGATCACGTCTTTCGGGCTCAGCATCTGGCCCAGGTTGGCGAGGCTGAAAGCGTGAATGTTGGTGGTCAGGTCGCCGACGGCTTCGCGTGCCTTGTCAGTGGTCCGGTTCCAGACCGCCACGTCATGGCCCGCCTCCAATAGGCGGCGCAGGCCGGGAATGGCAGAGAGGCCGGTGCCGCACCAGTGAATTGTCATCAGATGTCTCCCTAGGTCGTCGCGCTTGGGGGAGCGCTGGAAAATCAAGTGTTTTGCCCGACCGCCCCCAAGGGCGGGCACTTCGTTTCCGCCCGCAGCCGGGTGCTGCCCTGGCAGTGTTACGGCAAATGCTGTTCGAAAACAGCCTTGGCCCGGCCCCAGACGCCGCTGTTTAGATCGGTCAGGGTCTGCAGCGAGGGCAGCAGCTGGGCGGCGTAATCTTCCGAGCTTTCCAGCGGCAGCATCGATGGCAGGTTGTCGATTGCCGTCACGTCCAGCACCGGGTTGCCGGCTACGCGCAAGGCAGGCTGTTCCCAGGAGGTCGCGCGGTCATAGACCGGCACCGGGTTGTAGTCACTGTCCGGATCGCAAGCGACATCACCGATGGCGGTCAGCTTGCGGTCTGCGCTCAGCGCTTCGCGCGGGACAAAGACAGGTGTGCCGGGGCGAGCGAAGATGCAGTTCAGGAACAGGTCATGGGCCAGGATTTCCGGGAAGGGGCCGCCGTTTGCGGTTTCGGCCATGTCCCACTTTGTGACCTTCACATCCATCTCCTCGCAGAGGTCAGCGGCACCGGTTCCAACCCGGCCAAGCGCGCCGATGACGATGGCGGTAGGACGGCCGTTGTTCAGCGCATCGAGTTCCAACCCGAGATCTGCCAGCAAGGCATCCTTGCCGCCGTAGACGCCAACCGGGCCGCAGAGTTCTCCGCGCTGCTGGGCAGCCCAGGCTTTCAGTGTGACTGCCGCGCCGGCATAGCCCGCCCAATAGCCAAAGGCAGCAACCCGGCGGCCGGTCTCATCGACCAGATACTCCAGATCATAGAGCGTGCCGCCGCCAGCCTTGAACCGTTCCAGCAGCGCCTTGCCGGAATGCTGACCCTTGAAGGCATGGCCGAACATAATGTGGCGGTGCGGCAGCGGGGTGCCGTCCTCGGGCAGCTCCTTGAGGCCGAAGATGATCGCATCCGCTGGCGCCTGAGGCCAGGAATTTTCCGGCGCAATTTCGCAGCCTGCATCAATGTAGCCCTGCAGCGGGACCGCCCGCACTGAGCTCTCTTCTACCGTGACCTTGATGCCGCCTGACAGCAGTGCCCTGGCGCCTTCGGGGGTCAGGCCCACCCGCTCCTCATTCGGGCGCTGTTCGGCCCGTACCCACAGATGCGTCATCGTCGTGTCCTTCAAAGCATTTCCTTGGCATAGACTGCGCGGATCGACTCGCGCTGCTCCATTGCCGTCATGAAGTTCTGGATTTTGGGGAAGCTGTCCACTTTCACCCCGTCACCCGCCAGCCAAGTGCAGATCACATAGAGGTAGCAATCGGCGAGGCTGACCGTATCGCCCAGCACAAAGGGTCCGCGCAGGCCGGCTTGGCTGATGTACTCGCAGGAGGCCGTCATGGTCTGCGGCACCTTGGCCTGCATGTCCTTGTAGCTGGAGGTCTTGCTGGCCCAGCGGGCGCCGCGCCGCATATGGGCGTGGTTCACATGCATGGTCGAGGCGAGGTAGAACATCACCTCGCGCATCCGCGCCTGCAGCACCGGGTCCTGCGGGCGCAAGCCGGCTTCCGGCGCCATATCGGCGATATACTCCAGCAGCGCGCCAGTTTCGGTCAGGATGCCGCCCTCAACCGCCAGGGCGGGCACCCGGCCCTTGGGGTTGATCTGGGCATAGGCCGGACCGGTCTGTTCCTTGGCGGCAAAGTCGATCTTTACCGCCTCGTATTCCATCCCGGCTTCTTCCAGTGCGATGGCCACGGCCACGGAAATTGTGGTGGGGGCGTAATAAAGCTGCATGTCTTTTCCTCCCTTTCGGTCGTTCAAAGATGTGTTTGGGCAAAATGCCGGTCCGGGGCTTCCAGATGCGGCACCGCGTTGAACAGAACCGGGCTGAGGTGGCCGCCGATCGGGAACAGACGGTGCATCGAGGTGTTCATGATCGCCAGCGCAAGCCGGGCCATGCCCGCGGTGTCCAGCCCCATCGCCTGCCGCAGTGCCATCGAGATCAGCCCGCCGGAGGTGACCACAAGTGCGGGGCCGTCGCCTGCAGCGATTTCTTTCAGCGCTGCTTGGGTTCGGGTCTCGAAACTGGCCCAGCTTTCGTAGGGTTCGGCGATTTCGTCTTTAGCCCAAGCGGCAAAAACCTTGGGCAAATGATCGACAAAGCCCTCGCGCTCTTCCGGAATGGCCAAGCCGATCTGGTCACGCATCGCCTCGGCGAGGGTGAAATACTCCATCTCGTTCAGGCGCGGGTCCTGCACCACATCGGTGCAGCCCATCGAGGAGGCGGTTTCGATATGGCGGGTGAGGGTACCGCAATAGACGCGGGGGTGATGACTGTCAGTGGCCCGCAGATGGTTCCCCAGCCAGGCCGCCTGCTGGTGGCCCAGATCGCTGAGCCGGTCATAGCTGGCTTCGTCCCGGGCGCTGGTATTGGCCTGGCCGTGGCGGATCAGCGTGATGTGGGACATGGGCAGGCGGCTCCGTTGTTTCCGGTGAAGTCTTAGGGGAGGTTCAGGGGAGAGGGAAGACCGGGTTGGGAATTGGCCTTATCAAATTCATTGAGGGCTGAATGAACTTGGCGCATTGTGCAGTGGTCATTTTGGAGACCCGCATGCCCCTAGATCCTCAGCGTTTTCTTGATGATTTGCATATGTTGCGCAGCTTTGGCGCATCCGGCGTTGGCAAAGGAGTGGTGCGGCAGGCCTATTCCGAGGCAGACATCGCAGCGCGGAAATGGCTGGCCGGACGGATGACAGAGGCCGGGCTGGAACCGCATTTCGACCCGCTTGGAAATTTGTTCGGTCTGGCCGCAGGGCGGAGCCTTCTGGTGGGGTCGCACAGCGACAGCCAGCCCGAGGGCGGCTGGCTGGACGGCGCGCTGGGGGTGGTGGCCGGGCTGGAGATCGCCCGCGCGTCCAGGGAGGCTGGCGGCCCGCTCATTTCCTGCGTCAGCTTTCAGGATGAGGAGGGACGGTTCGGGGTGCTGACCGGGTCCGATGTCTGGACCGGCAAACTGGCGCTGGATGCAGCGGATGGGTTCACTGACAGCGCTGGCAATACCCTTGCCGGGATGCGGGCGCAGATGGCGGAGCTGACGGGAAGTTTCCTGCCGCATGAGCGGTTCAGCGGCTTTTTGGAAATGCATATCGAGCAAGGCCCCTATCTGGAGGAAACCGGGCTGGGGATTGGGGTGGTGACCGATATCGTTGGCATCCGGGACATGCGGATCACGTTTTCGGGGCGGCAGAACCACGCAGGCACCACGCCGATGCACCTGCGCCGGGACGCGTTTCAGGCGCTGTCAGCATTCAACGCGGCGCTAAACAGCCGGTTTGCAAATGTGGTGACACCTGCCACGGTCTGGACCATCGGCCATGTGGCGCTGCATCCCAATGCGTCCTCTGTCGTGCCCGGGTGCGTCGAGTTTTCGATGCAATGGCGCGATGCCGATGCAGAGCGGCTGGCGTGGATGGAGACACTTGTCAAGGAGACAGCGCGGGAGATTGCGGCTGATCACGGTGTGACAGCGGAGCTTGGCCCTGTGATGGGCATAGAACCGGCGGCGATGGATACGCGGTTTCAGGCGGAATTGGAGGCCGCTGCAGAGGTGTCCGCGCCGGGCAAGTGGCGGAAAATGCCTTCGGGTGCACTGCATGATGCCGCCAACCTTGCGACGGTGATGCCTGCGGGGATGCTGTTTGTGCCCTCGACCGGCGGTATCAGCCATGCCTTTGACGAGGACACGCCGGAGGCGGATCTGGTGCTGGGACTGCAAGTCCTGGACCGCGCAGCCCGGGGGTTGGCGGTGTGATCTGCAGGCAGATGCTCCCGCCTGTTCCCGATCATCCGGCCGGATGCTCTTCACGTTGGGCCGGGCGCCGCTGGCGCGGCGCGGTCAGTCCCGTCCGTATCCGCGTTTGAGCATCCGGTTGCGGTGCTTGTCGGCAGCCAGGGAAGCCTCGCGCAGATTGCCGTAGAGGTTGATGACACTTTGCCCGTTGCCGCCTGCTACGCCCCATTCGCGCAGCACCGAAACCTCGGAAAACAGGTTCATCGCCAGCTCAATGCGGTAGAACCGGGGCGGGCACGAAGGAGCTAGGCGGTAGAGCAGACAGGTGGCCATCTCCTGATTCTACGCCATGCGATTCGCCTCGGCAAGAATCTCTGTGCCGGGCCGCGGGGCGCGACGCCCAAGAGTGCGGAAGACTGCGCCGCCAGGGCGAACACCACCATGTGCAAAACCGGAATGCCAATCGGGTAGACGACGCAGTGAACAGCCAAGCCGGCGCCACCCACAGTCCGGAAAGGGCGGCAGAATGCTTCAGCTGCGTCATCTTTTCCTAGACTTACATGAAAGCATGAGCGTAGCGCGGACAGTTCGGTTTTCTGGCGGAGCAGGGTCAGCCCCAGTCGACATCGCCGAGAAAGATGTAACCCGCGCCATAAATCGTCTTGATCAGCCGCGGGTTTTTAGGGTCTTCGCGCAGCTTGGTGCGCAGACGGGAGACGCGCACATCCATGGCCCGGTCAAAGCTTTCGCCGGCCGCGCCGCCAAGCGCCTCCTGCATCTGAGCGCGGGAGATCAGCCGCTTGGGACTGTCGAGGAACAACCGCAGCACTTCGCCCTCGGCATGGGAGAATGGCGTTTCACTGCCAGCGTCATCCTCGAGCACGTAGCGGTCGAAATGCGCAGTCCAGCCGGAGAATCGCGCAGTGTCGCTGGCGGGAGCTGCAAGGCGGGGGCCGCTGCGCAGCCGGGCGCGAACACGGGCAACCACTTCGGCCGGATCAAATGGTTTCGTGATGTAATCATCAGCGCCCAGCTCCAGTCCAGTGACCCTGTCCTGCACCTGGGCGCGGCCGGAGATGATAATGACTGCCGCGCCCTGTTCCAGTGCCAGCCGGTGCACCAGCGCCAGCCCATCGGTGTCAGGCAGCGACAGATCAACCAGGCAAACGTCCGGTGTCATCCGGTTCAGGGCCGCCTCGAATTCGCGCGCGCGGGCAAAGCTTTGGGTGCGGAAGCCTGCGTCCTCCAGCGTGCTGGTCAGGATCCGGCGGATCTCCGGCTCGTCATCCAGGATGGTGACCAAGGGCGATGTCATGCGGCGGGCTCCGGTTTGATCAGCGCGGACAACTGGTGCGTGGTGAATGGTTTGCGCAAAACCGGGCCGCATTTCAAGGCCTTGCGGAATAACGGGTCGCTGACAGGAAGGGAGGTCATCAGAATGCAAGGCAGGTTTGAGCCGTCCAGCCGGGTGGCCAGGTCGATACCGGTGGCAGTGCCCTCCAGCTTGATATCTGTCAGCACCAGCGCGATGTCCGGCAAATCGGCGGTGAGCGCACTGGCCTCATCTACGCTGGCTGCTTCGATGACAGTGTAGCCAAGATCGATCAGCATATCGCGGAATGCGGTGCGCAGCTCTTCGCTATCCTCGACCAGCAGGGCCAGGCCGCCCTTGGCATCCGGTGCCAACCGGTAGGGCAGGCGAAGAGTAACCGAAGCGCCAGTTTGCGTGTTGCCGATCCGCATGTCGCCGCCCGCCAGTTTGGCCATGTCGTAAACCATTGGCAGGCCAAGGCCGGAGCCTTCGCTGCCTTTGGTGGTGAAGAAAGGATTCAACGCGTGGTCCAGCGCTTCGGGAGAAAAGCCGGGCCCGGTGTCGGTCACCGTGATTTCCACCCAGGTCCGCCCGACAGTATGCGCGCTGACTGTTATCTGGCCCGAGGTTCCACAGGCGTCGCGAGCGTTCAGGATCAGGTTCAAAAGCGCGTCCTGCAGTTTGCCGCTATCCAGAAGCAGCACCTCGTCCGGCATGTTGTCAAGGATGCTTAGCCCGATACCTTGGGGCAGTGAGGGAGAGGCGAGGACCTTCAATTCACCCAGCAGCGTGTGCATGTCGGCGGCTTGAGGGCGCAAGGTGCGCTGGCTGGTCATTTCGGCAATCCGGTGCAGCAGCCGACCGCCGCGCTTTGCGGCGGAAATCGTGCCTTGGATCAGTTCGGTTGCCTCACTGCTCAGCTCCATTTTCTGCAGCTTGCTCTGCATTCCGAGAATTATAGTCAAAAGGTTGGAGAAGTCATGTGCTAGGCCGCTGGTCATCTGCGCCGCCATCTCGCGGCGGCGGGCTTGCTGCAGGGCAACCCGGGCCTGGGTTTCTTCAGTCACATCCATCGACAGGATATAGACACCGCCGCACTGGTCCGGGGTGAAGGCCACCCGGATGCGGCGGCTGCCGTGGCTTTCAGTAAATTCGAAAACTGGGCTGCCACCTTTGTAGGCGGCCAGCAAATGCGGCTCGATCCGCTCAAAGGCAGTCTCCCCCAGTGCGTCTGCAATATGCATACCGAGGATGTCAGAGGGGCGGCTGGGAAACACCGAGCTTAGACGGCGGTTGGTATAGGTGTAAAAGCCGTCCGCATCGACGTGGGCGATATGGGCGGGCATCATTTCGGTCGTGAGCCGGGTGCGGCCTTCGATCTCTGTCAGCTGGCGCTTGGCTTCTTCCAGCGCAGTATTCGTGGCCTCCAGCTGGCGGTTGGCGGCAGACAGTTCCTCGGTATGGGTGATCAGCTTCTCGGACAGTTCCTCCGACCGGGAGCGCAGCAGCTGCTCGGCCTGTTTGGCGCGGGTGATATCCGTATAAACCGTGACCCAACCGCCCTGCGGCAGCGGCGAGCCTTCGATGGAGATCATCTGCCCGTTGGGGCGTTCGCGTTCCAAGTAGTGGGGCACGAAGTCCAGAGCCTGCTCGACCCGGCTTTGCACGATCGCTTCGACATCCGTTTCCGGCGCGTATTCCCCGTTTTCGGCCAGAAAGCGGATTGTCTCGGCGAAGGCGGCGCCGGGTTGCGCCAAGTGCTCCGGGAGGTTGAACATTTCCTGGAAACGGCGATTGCAGACGGCGAGCCGCAAATCGTTGTCATAGATCGACAGAGCCTGGGCGATCAGGTTCAGGCCGGCGGTTGTCATGGCGGCGTGCGGCTTGCTTGTTCGGTTCATGGTTCTCCCCGCTTCATGGCTAGCACCACGGCGGTAGCGGAGCAAATTGCCATTCGGCCGCGGGAGGAGACCGTATCGCCGTGTAATACCGCCAAGTGTCTTTTGATTGCCGGACGCAGCATGCCGCAGATGGCGCATCGGATGCGGAAACTGGCAAGGCTGGCCGCTGCGTTTGATGCGGATTCCGGCCAATTCGTGCGCATCCGGCGGGCATTGCACTGGCGTCGCTGCAAATGCTGCAGGATTTTCTGTGCCCGGATCCACGGCACCTTGTGCAACGGTTCGTGAAATACGGGAAAGATGGCTGTTACAATTCGTAAGATTTGGGAAAACTTCAGGAAAAAGTTGACTGGCTAGCATGCCGTCGACCCTAATCGGGGCTAGAACCGCGGGCAGCGGTCGGTCCGGCAGCAAAGCCGGAAAGGGAGGAAAGAAAGTTGGCTCAGATGCAGATGGGCGCCGAAGGGAAACTATCCCTGCCGGCGCTGCTTCAACGCAATGCGGCGCAATTCGCAAATGCACCGGCCTATCGGGAAAAGGAATTCGGCATTTGGCAGTGCTGGACCTGGGCCGAGGCGGCAAAGGAAATCGAGGCACTGGCGCTGGGCTTCATCAACCTTGGCGTGAACGAGGGCGATTTCGTTGCCATCATCGGTCGAAACCGCCCCTATCTCTACTGGTCGATGGTCGCCGCGCAAGCGGTCGGAGCTGTTCCGGTGCCGCTCTATCAGGATGCGGTGGCCGAGGAGATGGCCTATGTGCTGGGTCACTGCGGTGCGCGCTTTGTGATTGTGGGTGACCAGGAGCAGGCAGACAAGGTGATCGAGATCCAGGATCAGCTGCAACAGTTTGAGCATATGATCTATCTCGATCCGCGCGGGATGCGGAAATACGACCACACGCAGTTGCATCAGTTCAGCCATATTCAGGATCAGGGCCGTGCGGCGCGCGACGAACTGGCCAGCGAACTGCAGGCTCGCCAGGCCAAGCTGACGTACGACAGCACTTGTGTGATGCTGTACACCTCCGGCACCACCGGCAAGCCCAAAGGCGTGGTCCTGTCGAACCGCAACGTGATCCAAAGCGCCAAGAACTCCGCCGAGTTCGACGGTCTGACCCAGGGTGAGAACATCCTGTCCTACCTGCCGATGGCCTGGGTTGGCGATTTTATCTTTTCGATCGGCCAGGCCTATTGGTGCGGCTTCTGCGTTAATTGCCCGGAAAGCGCCGACACCATGATGACCGACCTGCGCGAGATCGGTCCTACCTATTTCTTTGCCCCGCCGCGGGTTTTTGAGGGCCAGCTGACCAATGTGATGATCCGGATGGAGGATGCAAGCGCTCTGAAGCGCAAGATGTTCCACCATTTCCTGGCCCACGCGAAGAAGGTCGGCGGCGACATTCTAGACGGCAAACCGGTGGGTCTGATGGACCGGCTGAAATACGCGCTGGGCGATCTGCTGGTTTACGGGCCGCTGAAGGATACACTGGGCTATGGCCGTATCCGCGTGGGGTACACGGCGGGGGAGGCGATCGGGCCGGAGATCTTTGATTTCTACCGCTCGCTGGGTATCAATCTGAAACAGCTTTACGGCCAGACCGAAGCCACCGTGTTCATCACCGTGCAGCCGGATGGTGAGGTGCGGGCCGATACCGTGGGTGTGCCGGCCCCGGAAGTCGAGATCAAGATCGGCGACAACGGCGAGATCTACTACCGTTCGCCGGGCACCTTTGTGGAGTATTTCAATAACCCGGAGTCCACCGCCTCGACCAAGGATGCCGAAGGCTGGGTGGCCACGGGTGATGCCGGTTTCTTCGAGGAAGGGTCAGGGCATCTGCGAATCATCGACCGTGCCAAGGACGTTGGCAAAATGGCCGACGGCGCGATGTTTGCGCCGAAGTATGTGGAAAACAAGCTGAAATTCTATCCGGACATTTTGGAAGCCGTGCTGTTCGGCAACGGCAGAGACCGCTGCGTTGCCTTTATCAATATCGACCTGACGGCAGTGGGCAACTGGGCGGAACGCAACAATATCGCCTATGCTTCCTATCAGGAACTGGCTGGTCATCCGAAGGTTCTGGAAAGCATCCGCGGACATGTGGGGGCGGTGAACCAGTCGGTGGCTGAGGACCCGATGCTGTCCGGCTGTCAGATCCACCGCTTTGTGGTTCTGCACAAGGAACTGGATGCGGATGACGGCGAAATGACCCGCACCCGCAAAGTGCGCCGCCGCATCGTTGAGGAGAAGTTCGAAGATATAATTACCGCGCTGTACGACGGCTCGGAACAGGTCTCAACAGTTACAGAAGTGACCTATGAGGATGGCCGCAAGGGTTCCATCAGCGCGACACTGAAAATAGTCGATGCGGATGTAAAGCCGGCGGCATTTCACCAGGTGGCCGCGGAATGATGCACATGCGCCATAGAAGTTCCCCGCCCGGTGCCCAGCAGGACCGGGTGGTCTCAGATCAGGTCAGGATTGAGCCCAGGGTTGAAGGCCGTGTGGACCACCTGCTGAATTTTGAAAGTGGAGCTGAACCCGTGGGTCTGCTTGAGAATGGAGGCCAGGCTTTCGGATTGCGACAGGCCCATCTGCTTGCATTCAATGGCCATGGTCAAAAGGCAGGAATGCTCAAGTTCGCCAAACATAACTTCGATCTCCTTGCTGCTCGTTTTCTTCAAGTATCGCACGGTTATCTTAAAAGTTCTATGTGGCAAAAAAAGGGAGGCCGTTGTTATGCTTGACAATTCCTCAAGCTATGTCACCGAAGACGGCCGCACCATCGGCGGTGTGGTGATGGAAATGAAAAACATCACCCTGCGCTTTGGCGGCGTGGTGGCGATCAAGGATATCTCCTTTGACATCCGCGAGGGCGAAATCCGCGCAATTATCGGCCCAAATGGCGCTGGCAAGTCCTCTATGCTGAACGTGATTTCGGGCTTTTACGTGCCGCAGGAAGGCGAGGTGCTGTTTCATGGCAAGAAGCGCCCGCCGATGCGCCCTTATGAGGTGGCCCGTCAGGGCATCGCCCGCACCTTTCAGAACATCGCGCTGTTTGAAGGCATGAGTGTTTTGGATAACGTTATGACGGGTCGGCTTAACTATATGAAAACAGGGCTTTTTTCACAGGCGCTGTGGAAGGGGAAGGCCGAGCGGGAAGAGACCGAAAACCGCGAAGTTGTGGAGCGGGTGATCGACTTCCTGGAGATCCAGCATATCCGCAAGACGCCGGTCGCGCGGTTGCCCTATGGTCTGAAGAAGCGGGTCGAGCTGGCCCGTGCGCTGGCGGCAGAGCCGAAGCTGTTGCTGCTGGATGAACCGATGGCCGGCATGAACGTCGAGGAGAAGGAGGACATGTCCCGCTTCATCCTGGACGTGAACGACGAATTCGGCACCACCATCGCCCTGATCGAACATGACATGGGCGTGGTGATGGATCTCAGCGATCGGGTCGTGGTGATGGACTACGGCAAGAAGATCGGAGACGGCACCCCGGATGAGGTGCGCAACAATCAGGATGTGATCGACGCCTATCTGGGGGTCAGCCATGACTGAGCTGACGGTGCGGTCAAAAATTTTCGAAAATTTTTGGCAAATTCTTTCGAAGGAACTTGCGGGAGGAGAGCGCAATGCCTGAACAACTCATCTTTGCGATGGAGGTCACGCTCAACGGCCTGATGGCGGGCGTGCTTTATGCGCTGGTCGCGCTGGGCTTTGTGCTGATCTACAAGGCCTCAGGCATTTTTAACTATGCGCAAGGGGTCATGGCGCTGTTTGCAGCGATGACGCTGGTTGGGATCATGCAGGGGCAGGTGCCCTTTTCGCATGTCATCAATGCGGTCTTTGGCGGCCATATCACCCATTTTGGTTGGAATGTGCCAGGCGTGCTGGCGATTGCGCTGACTGTCGGGGTGATGGTGCTGCTGGCCTGGCTGGTGCAGGTGTTGGTGATGAAGCATCTGGTCGGGCAGGAACCGATCATCCTGTTCATGGCCACTATTGGGCTTGCCTATTTCCTCGAAGGAGTTGCCGACCTGATGTGGGGCTCCGAGATCAAGGCGCTGGACGTGGGCCTGCCGCAGGGGATCAACCTGTGGCTCGACGAGATCACCTTCAACATCTTCGGCTACGGCTTCTTTATCGACAATCTGGACATTGTTGCGACGGTGATTGCTGCGCTGCTGGTGGCCGGGCTGGTCTGCTTTGCCCAATACACCAAGCAGGGCCGGGCGATGCGCGCGGTGGCGGATGACCACCAAGCGGCGCTGTCGGTCGGCATTTCACTGAACTTCATCTGGGTGCTGGTTTGGTCGATCGCCGGTTTCGTGGCACTGGTAGCAGGCATCGTCTGGGGCACCAAGTCCGGCGTTCAGTTCTCACTGTCGCTGATCGCACTGAAGGCGCTGCCGGTTCTGATGCTGGGCGGCTTCACCTCGATCCCGGGCGCCATTGTTGGCGGGTTGATCATCGGTGTAGGCGAGAAGCTGTTCGAATTCGCCATCGGTCCGATGGTCGGCGGTGCCACCGAGAACTGGTTCGCCTATGTGCTGGCTCTGATCTTCCTGGTGTTCCGCCCGCAGGGCCTGTTCGGGGAGAAGATCATTGAACGGGTTTGACGCTCATATGACCTGCTGCCAGCCTGCTCAGCCTTCCAGCTTGCGGAAGGCGGCGATGACGATGGCGGCGAATACTGTGGCAACCAGCGTGAAGGCAATTGTCAGGTCGCCGATCAATCGCCCGGCCAGAAATGTCAGCAGCCCCGCGCCGCAAAGGCCCATCAGCATCAGCCCCCAAGGACCCGGAGCGGCACTGTCGGTCCGCCGCGGTTGCGGTGCCGGCTCGAACGGCGGCAGCACGGTTGCGTCTTCCACTGTTGCCAGCAGCCGGCCCTTGGCCTCTGCAAATGCGGCAGCAGTTATATCACCCTTCTTCCGCGCGGCCTCCAGCCGCCGGATTTCCTCGAAAATCGCGGTCATTGATCCCACTCACTTTACCCAAGCAAAGGGTGGCAGAAAGACATGGGCAAAATGTGGCCAAGCACGGATTTCTGACAAACTGGTTAACGCCGGCGGTGCGGCATGAGCAAGGCGGTTGCCATAATCAACGTGATAGCCTGGGCGGGATTTTGGGCTTTTGGTTATCTGGCGCTGACTGCGGAGGGGTTCACAGAAACCCAGATCGTGACCGCTGCGCTGCTGGCTTCGGCGGGGCTGATCACCGGGATCATCGCCTACTTGCGGCTGGTGCGCGGCAGCGAGCAGAGCGGTTATGCCAAACCGTCGAACCGGATGAGCCGCGCGCAGCGCGATGCGGCGCAGGCACAATGGGGGCAGATCGAATGACTGCCCCTGCTGAAACATTCAAGACAAACACCCGGACCGGGCCCCGTTTGCAACAGAAAGGGAGCATCTGAGACATGTTCTACCGTGAAGCCGGAGATTTCAAAACCTCCTATGCCGATGACAGCCAGACCTTCCCGATCAAATTCGACCGTGTCCGTTATTACGCGGTGCTGGCGGTGGCCTTTGGCATCATCCCCTTCCTGATCAACGATTACTGGGCCAATGCGATCCTGCTGCCATTCCTGATCTATTCGATCGCAGCGATCGGGCTGAACATCCTGGTGGGCTACTGCGGGCAGGTCTCCTTGGGCACCGGCGGTTTCATGGCAGTGGGGGCTTACGCCTGCTACAAGCTGATGACCGCCTTTCCCGAGGTCAGCATGTTCATCCATGTGCTGCTGGCGGGCGGCATTACTGCAGTGGTCTGTGTTGCCTTCGGCCTGCCGTCATTGCGCATCAAAGGCTTCTATCTGGCGGTGGCGACGCTGGCGGCGCAGTTCTTTCTGGTCTGGCTGTTCAACCGGGTGCCTTGGTTCTACAACTATTCGGCCTCGGGGCAGATTAACGCGCCGGAGCGGGATACCTTTGGCATTTTGATCACCGGCCCCAACGCACCGGCCTGGGCCACATATCTTTTCTGCCTGATCTTCCTGGCGTTCTGCGCGCTGGTTGCCCGCAACCTGACCCGCGGCACCGTCGGCCGAAGCTGGATGGCAATCCGGGACATGGATATCGCGGCGGAGATCATCGGGGTGAATCCGCTGAAAGCCAAGCTGACCGCCTTTGCCGTCTCCGGCTTCTTCATCGGCATCTCTGGCGCCTTGTTCTTTGCAGTGTACCTGGGCGCGGTCGAGGTCGGCGAGGCGTTCGGCATCAGCAAGTCATTTTTGGTGCTGTTCATGGTGATCATTGGGGGGCTGGGCTCGATCTTCGGCTCTTTTGCAGGCGCGGCCTTCCTGGTGCTGTTGCCGGTGATCCTGAAGGTGGTGGGCGTGGATCTGCTGAATTGGCCCACTGACATTGTCGCGCATTTCCAGCTGGTGATCGTGGGGGCGCTGATCATCGTGTTCCTGATTGCAGAGCCGCACGGGATGGCGCAGCTGTGGCGTGTCGCCAAGGAGAAACTGAGACTGTGGCCCTTCCCGCATTGATGCGGGCAGTGGCCAATGCGCTGCGGGGAGAAAAGCAAGACCACCCCCGCAGCATGCGTACATCGGATAAAACCATGGGAGGAGACAAGCCGATGAAGAAGACACTGACAACACTGGTGCTGGGCACCGCGATGGCCGCCGGTCCGGCAATGGCGGATCTGGTATTCCCCGATCTCAGCTACCGCACGGGCCCCTATGCCGCTGGCGGCATCCCGTTTTCGGATGGCTACAACGACTATTTCACTCTGCTGAACGAGCGTGATGGCGGTATCGGTGGCGTGACGGCCAAGGTGATCGAATGCGAGACCGGCTATAACACCGAAAAAGGTGTGGAATGCTATGAATCCACCAAGGGACAAGGCGCGCTGGTCTATCAACCGCTGTCCACGGGCATTACCTATCAGCTGATCCCCAAGGTGACGGCTGACAACATTCCGCTGCACACCATGGGCTATGGCCGGACCTCTGCCGCAAATGGCGAAGTGTTCAGCCATGTGTTCAACTATCCGGCCAACTACTGGAACGGTGCCTCCGGCGTGATCAACTATCTGCTGGAGGAGAACGGTGGTGATCTGAAGGGCAAGAAGATTGCGCTGATCTATCACAACTCCGCCTATGGCAAGGAGCCGATCCGCACCCTGGAGGAGCTGTCGGAGAAACACGGGTTCGAACTGGTTGCCCTGCCGGTCGATCATCCGGGTCAGGAGCAGAAGTCGCAGTGGCTGCAAATCCGCCGTGAGCGTCCCGACACTGTCGTGATGTGGGGCTGGGGCGTGATGAACCAGGTGGCGATCCAGGAAGCGGCCAACATCCGCTTTCCGATGGAGAACTTCATTGGAGTGTGGTGGTCCGGTGCAGAACATGACGTGATGCCCGCGGGTGCCAAGGCCGACGGCTACAAGGCCGTGACCTTCCACAACGTCGGCCGCGACTTCCCGGTGTTTGACGACATCCAGAAATATGTCGTGGACGCTGGCAAGGCCGCTGGTGCAGGCGATCAGGTGGGCAACGTGCTGTACAACCGCGGCATGTATGCGGCGATGCTGGCTGCCGAGGCTGCCAAAACCGCGCAGGAGATCCACGGCACCAAGGAGATCACCGCGGCAATGATGCGCGACGGCATGGAAGCGCTGGTGATCGACGAAGCGAAGATGGAATCGCTGGGGATGCCGAACTTTGGCCCGACCTTCAGCGTGTCTTGCGACAACCACGGCGGCCCCGGCCTGGTGGGGGTGACCCAGTGGGATGCGGAGAGCAAAACCTGGTCACTGATCTCGGACTTTAAACCATCCGATACCGAAGTAATCGGCAAGCTGGTTGAAGAGGACTCAGGCGCCTACGCGGCTGAAAACAAGATCGAGCCCCGCTGTAACTAAGGGCTTTGGCCGGCCCTGTCTTTAAAGGGGCTGGGAACAACCGGCGCGGCGGAGATCCGCCGCGCCACTCAACAGGGTCCCGGTTCAGGTCCGGGACAGGCATGAGGACACGCTTTGATGCTGGATGCAGCGAACACCGCCGAGGTGCAGGCCGAGACCCTGCTGGAGGTCAACAATATCGAGGTGATCTACAATCACGTGATCCTCGTTCTGAAAGGCGTGAGCCTGAATGTACCGAAGGGCGGCATCACCGCGCTGCTGGGCGGCAACGGGGCGGGCAAGACCACGACGCTGAAAGCGGTGTCGAACCTGCTGCATTCAGAGCGCGGCGAGGTGACCAAAGGCTCTATCAAGTACCGCGGCGCGCATGTGCATGAGCAGGACCCGGCGGAGCTGGTGAAGAAGGGCGTCATTCAGGTGATGGAAGGCCGTCATTGCTTTGAGCATCTGACGGTGGAGGAAAACCTGCTGACAGGCGCCTATACCCGTTCAGACAGCGGGGCGAAGATTCAGGACGATTTGGAGATGGTCTATCACTATTTCCCGCGCCTGAAGGAGCGGCGGAAGAGCCAAGCCGGCTATACCTCGGGCGGCGAGCAGCAGATGGTGGCGATGGGCCGGGCGCTGATGTCCCGGCCGGAGACCATTTTGCTGGACGAACCCTCGATGGGGCTGGCACCGCAGCTGGTGGAGCAGATATTTGAGATCGTGAAGTCGATCAACGAGAAGGAAGGCGTGACCTTCCTTCTGGCGGAACAGAACACCAACGTCGCCCTGCGCTATGCCCATTACGGCTATATCCTTGAGTCGGGCCGGGTGGTGATGGACGGGCCCGCGGCTGAGCTGCGCGAGAACCCGGATGTGAAGGAATTTTACCTCGGCATGTCGGATGAGGGACGCAAGAGTTTCCGCGACGTGCGGTCCTACCGCCGCCGCAAAAGGTGGCTGAGCTGATGCGGGGAGATGACGTGATGAGCTTTTTTGACATGCTTGAAACCCGCAGTGCCGACGAACGCGCCGCAGACCTAGCCAAGACGCTGCCGGAGCAGATTGCCCGCGCCAAATCCACCGCTGGATATGCTAAATTGCTGGACGGGGTGGACCCGGCAGCGGTGAACTCGGCAGAGGCGCTGGCGGCGCTGCCGGTGCTGCGCAAGTCGGAGCTGAGCCGGGCGCAGGCGGCCAACCCGCCTTTTGGCGGCTTCACCGTGAAGCCTGCCACAGGGTTCGGTCATATTTTCCAAAGCCCCGGCCCGATTTATGAGCCGGGCGGGGTGGATGGCGACTGGTGGCGTATGGGGCGGTTCCTGAATGCAGCTGGAATCGGCCAGGGCGATGTGGTGCAGAACTGTTTTGGCTACCATCTGACGCCTGCCGGTATGATCTTCGAGAACGGTGCCCGGGCGGTGGGTGCGGCGGTGCTGCCTGCCGGTACCGGCCAGACCGAGCTGCAGGTGACCGCTGCGCGGGATGTCGGCGCCACGGCCTATGCCGGGACGCCGGATTACCTGAAGGTGATCCTCGACAAGGCCGATGCTATGGGGGTGGAGCTGATGTTTTCCAAAGCGGCGGTGGGAGGCGGTGCACTGTTTCCCAGCCTGCGCCAGGAATATGCCGACCGCGGGATCAGCTGCCTGCAATGCTACGCCACCGCCGATCTGGGGAACATCGCCTATGAAAGCCCCGCGATGGAGGGTCTGATCACCGACGAGCATGTGATCGTTGAGATCGTCACCCCAGGCACCGGCAACCCGGTGGCACCGGGCGAGGTGGGCGAGGTGGTGGTGACCACGCTGAACCCGGATTATCCGCTGATCCGCTTTGCCACCGGCGACCTTTCAGCAGTGATGCCGGGTGTCTCGCCTTGCGGGCGCACCAATACGCGGATCAAGGGCTGGATGGGCCGGGCTGATCAGACCACCAAGATCAAGGGGATGTTTGTGCGCCCCGAGCAGGTGGCGGCGCTGGTCGAAAAGCATGACGAGATCGTCAAGGCCCGGGTCATTGCCAGCCGCGATGGTGAAATGGACGCGATGACCGTGCAGATCGAGGCTGCGGACGGCGACGAGGCGGCCTTTTCCCGCTCGGTGATCGAGGTGCTGAAGCTCAAAGGCAAGGTTGAGGTGGTGGCACCAGGCACGCTGCCCAAGGACGGGCTGGTGATCGAGGATCAGCGGACCTACGACTGAACCTGCCGTCGCGGCGGGGCGGGGCGCCGAAGNNNGGNGNNNGCNTGTTGTTCTGAGAACCGTAGAGCCGCAGGGTGCTTTCCGGCTGGAATTTCTGACTGGAATAGTCGTAATAGGGCGGTGCAACATTCTGCCGGATCCATGACTGCCGCAAATGACTCCATAGATTACTCCCCCAAGGGACGCCGCCGCGGCGGTAAGTCCGGCGGCGGGCTGTTCGCTGTTCTGGCCTGGGCGGTGGCGCTGTCCTGTGTCTTGCCGATGCTGGCGGTGGCGCTGGCAGCGGCGTTCGGCGGCACCGAAACCATCAGCCATCTCGCCAGCACTGTTCTGCCGGGGTACTCTCTGACCACGCTGGCATTGGTGACGCTGGTGGCGCTGGGGACCTTTGCAATCGGTACGGGGGCAGCCTGGCTGGTGACGATGACCCGGTTTCCAGGTGTGCGGTTTCTGGAGGTGGCGCTGGTGCTGCCGCTGGCGTTTCCGGCTTATGTGCTGGCCTATGCCTACACTCATATTCTGGACCATCCCGGCATCGTGCAGTCCGCCCTGCGCGAGGTAACCGGATGGGGGCCGCGCGACTATTGGTTTCCGGAGATCCGCTCTACCGCTGGTGCGGCGGCGATGCTTGTTCTGGTGCTCTACCCGTATGTCTACCTGCTGGCGCGGGCAGCTTTCCTGCAGCAAAGCTCCGGTGCCTTCCTGGCGGCCCGGGCGCTAGGGAAAAACGCCTGGGCGGCATTCTGGATGGTCAGTCTGCCCATGGCGCGGCCGGCAATAGCCTCAGGCGTGCTGCTGGCAGTGATGGAGACCATCGCGGATTTCGGAACCGTGTCCTACTTCGGAGTGCAGACCTTTGCTACTGGAATCTACACCAGCTGGTTTTCGCTAGGCGACCGCGGCGGCGCGGCGCAGCTGGCGCTGTGCCTGTTGGGGTTTGCGCTGACGCTGGCGGTGGTAGAGCGGTCGACACGCGGACGGGCAAAATACCACCACGCGGGCAAGCACCACAATCAGATGCCGCCGGCCGAGCTGGGGGGCATCAAGTCGGCAGTGGCTGTCTTCTTCTGCGCGGTGCCGGTGATTCTGGGATTCTTGCTGCCGGTGGCAGTGCTGTTCCTGATGAGCTTTGATTCCGAGCAGAACTTGTTCAGCCGCCGCTATATCG
Source organism: Leisingera methylohalidivorans DSM 14336 (assembly GCF_000511355.1). NCBI lineage: Bacteria > Pseudomonadati > Pseudomonadota > Alphaproteobacteria > Rhodobacterales > Roseobacteraceae > Leisingera > Leisingera methylohalidivorans. The sequence continues at coordinate 55,530 of NC_023135.1, forward strand.
ATTTTACCACAAATTCAATCACTTTGGCGGCAGCGGCGGCTGTGCTGACAGTGGCCGCTGCGGTGTGCCTCGGGTTCTATCAGCGCTTGCGGCCCGGCCGGGTTTCTTCTGTCGCGGCCTATTTGGCACGGTTGGGCTATGCGGTGCCGGGCGGGGTGATTGCGGTGGGGCTGATCGTGCCCTTCGCCGCCTTTGACAATGCGCTGGACGCCTGGATGCGGGAGATGTTTGGCATCCGCACGGGGCTTTTGGTGACCGGGTCGATCTGGTTGCTGGTCGCAGCTTACGGTGTGCGGTTCATGGCCGCTGCATTGGGGGCTTATGAAGGCGGGCAAGCCACCATGCATGCCAACATGGATGCGGCAGCGCGTTCCTTGGGGCAGGGACCCTTGGGGATGCTGCGCCGGGTGCATCTGCCAATCCTGACACCCAGCCTGCTGACGGCACTGCTGATTGTCTTTGTCGACGTGATGAAGGAACTGCCGGCTACGCTGATCATGCGGCCGTTCAACTTTGACACTTTGGCAGTGCAGGCGCACCGGCTGGCGGCGGATGAGCGGCTGGAGGGCGCCGCGGTGCCCTCGCTGGTAATCATGGCGGTCGGGCTGCTGCCGGTGATTCTGATCTGCCGCCAGGTGGGGCGGCAGCGCTAGCCGCAACAAAAAATTGAGTTTTTGTGGTCCGGAGCGCTTAGGCCACCCACCAGGCCTCGACCTCCTCGCGGGATATCCGGTCTGCCGGACCCAGGCCCACCAGCAGGGTTTCCTCAGCTTCGCAGCGCTTGGCTTCGACTTGGCGGCCCACCACATGCAGCTCATAGGCGCCGCCGGTTGTCAGCACAAAACCCTTCATCCGGTAAAGCCCTGCGGGCCTGCCTGCCAGCTTGTCCCCCAGTGCGCGGCGGTCCAGTACATCGTTGCTGCGGTGCTGCCAAGTGGTATAGGCAGGATGTGCGGTCACGGCGCGGCCCTTGGGCAACGGAACCACGTCGAACAGCAGCTCGGCCACGGGCGATCCGTTCAGCACGGTAGGCGTGCGGGCGCCGGCCTTTGTCAGCAGGGCGGAGACCGCCTCGTTCATGTCATCGCATTTGGAGACGATCACCAGATCAGCGGCTCGGATTTGCTGCTCGGCCTGCGGTGCAATCAGTGGGTCGCTCAGCAGGGTTCCGGCATTTTCAGCATCCACCAAAGTGATGATGCCGCCATAGCTCAGCTCGTTTTCATTCAGTACCGAATTGGCAATTGCGACCGGGTCGGAAATACCGCTGGCCTCGATGACCAGATGATCCGGCCGGTCCGCCCGGTTCAGGACTTCGCGCAACGCGGCGGACAGGTCATCACCCATCGTGCAGCAGGCGCAGCCATTGGTGAGAGCAATCGTGCTGCCAGCGGTTTCCTGAATCAGTGCGTCATCAATGTTGATTGCACCGAAATCATTCACGATCACGGTCAGCTTCAGCCCGTGATCCTCGGCTAAAAGCCGGTTGATCAAGGTGGTCTTGCCCGCGCCAAGATAGCCGCTGATAATTGTTACCGGCAACCGGTTCATAAGCTCTGTTCCCCCGGAGCGCGGAAAGCTCTCGACTGCATGCGCCCCCCTGAAATTCAAGATGCGGAAACATATAGGCCGGTGGTTTGAACGGGTCTAGCAAAAGCTCCGCCAGCCTCAAACTTTCACCGAGGGGCGTGCGATTGTGTGCTGCCGGCTGGACCTACTTCCAGCCGACGTCGTTGAAGATCTTCTGAGCTTCGGGCAGGTTCTTGGCAACTTCCGAGAGGTTCACGTCATCCGGCTTGAAGTGCCCAAGCGCCGCAATCGACGGAGCCAGGCCAATACCTGGAACTGCTGGGTATTCGTCATTGCCGGCCGAGAAGTACGCTTGGGCGGAATCACTGGCGAGATACTCCAGAAAGGCGATGGCGTTTTGCTTGTTCGGCGCATGCACGGCCACGCCGCCGCCGGACAGGTTCATGTGTGCGCCCTGGGTGTTCTGCGAGGGGAACAGCCAGCCGATCTGATCGCGGTTTTCCGAAATGCCCTTGACGTTTTTGCGGATTGAACGGGCGAAGTAATAGGTGTTGGCCACCGCAATATCGCACTCGCCCGAGACGATGCCGCGCATCTGGTCAGTATCGCCGCCCTGCGGATCGCGGGCCATATTGGCAACTACGCCTTCGGCCCACTGTTTGGCTTGTTCGGCACCATGATGTGTCACGATCGAGGCCAGAAGGGTCTGGTTGTAGGTGTTCTTGGAAGAGCGGATGCAGACCATGCCTTTGTAGGCGGGGTCGGCCAGATCCAGATAGGTCAGCGGCGGGTTTGCCACTTCGGCCTTGTCATAGAAGATGATCCGCGAGCGCTGGCTGAAACCGAACCATTGATTGTCCTCATCCTGCAGATAGGCTGGCACCCGGGCTTCCAGCACATCGCTGTCGATACTTTGCAGCACGCCTGCGTTCTTGGCGCGGGTCAGGCGTGAAGTGTCGACTGTGATCAGAATGTCAGCGGGGGAGTTCTCGCCTTCGGCCTTCATCCGCGCGATCAGCTCATCCGCGTTGCCTTCGATGCGGTTGATGGTGATGCCGGTCGCCTCTTCGAAATCTGAATAAAGCTGTTCGTCAGTGTCATAATGGCGCGACGAATAGATGTTCAGCTCGCCTTCGGCTGCAGCGGAGGAGGCGATGGCAGCGGCCAGGGTGCCGGCCAATACGGTTGAGGCTTTCAGCATAGAGTGTCCCGTTCTTCTGTGGCTTTTATTCCGACTGAAAGAGTCAATTAAAGAAAACGGCAGAAGATGCAATGAATTTCCGACTGAAACACTCGGAAAGTTTGCCCCGCGGCTGGGATGTGTCAGAGAGTAAAGGGGGCAAAAACAGCGGCGGGCCTCCCGCCAGTCGGGGTGTCACGCCTGAAGAGGGCGAAGAATCGCCTGGGCTCGGAAGGGGGGAGCTGCGGGTACGGGGGTATTCACCTATGGCCGCTCAGAAAACGCAGGCGCTGAATGCAAAAAAACCGCATCGGGTGATGCGGTTTTCTTCATGTCGCTTTGTCGGATCTTAACCCTGGCGCGCTTTGAACTTGCGCTGGGTCTTGTTGATCACGTAAACGCGGCCTTTACGGCGCACAACCCGGCAATCGCGGTGCCGGTTCTTCAGCGAACGGAGCGAGTTCTTGACCTTCATGGTCTCTCTCCTTGTCTGCGGCGCGAACCAGCGCCTGGGTTAGCGGATGCCGCGGCCGGAGCCACGGCAATGAATGAATGGTGGGCGATACAAGGATCGAACTTGTGACCCCTTCGATGTCAACGAAGTGCTCTACCGCTGAGCTAATCGCCCACTCTGGCCTGCGCGCCGTTCCTGCCCCTTAGAAGTGAAAGGGGCGCGGGGTGCCGCGCCGGTGAGGGGGTCTATAAATAGAGTCGCCGGCAGGCGCAAGAGCTTTTGACCGCAGAAATTTCCGCTCTATGCTGTTTCTTGCAGAAGAAGCACCGGAGCAAGGATGCCTGATACAGCGTTTTCCGTGATTTCACCGCAGAAACTGGCGTCCGCCGTGGTTTTTGCCTCACCGCACAGCGGTACGGATTATTCCGATTCCTTTCTGGCGCAGTCGATCCTGGGGCGGAAGGAGATCCGCAGCTCGGAGGACGCCTTTGTCGACCAGCTGTTTCAGGCTGCGCCGGAATTCGGCTCACCGCTGCTGATGGCTGTCAAACCGCGTGCCTACCTGGACCTGAACCGGTCTCCGGATGAGCTGGATCCGGCGGTGATCGAAGGTGTGCAGCTGCGCGGTCAGAACCCTCGGGTGGCTTCGGGCCTTGGAGTGATTCCCCGGGTGGTGGCCAATGGCCGGGCTATTTACCGCGGCAAACTTCCGGTGACAGAGGCAGAACAGAGGATCAGATGCTGCTGGCACCCTTACCACCGGGCGCTGAAAGGGCTTTTAGAGCAGGCGCATCAGTATTTCGGACAGGCGATTCTGGTTGATTGCCATTCGATGCCGCATGAGGCGATCGACACCATGGTTCCGTGCAAGGGCGGAAAGCCCGAGGTGGTGCTGGGAGACCGGTTCGGCGCAGCAGCCGACAACAGTGTTGTGGACCGGATCGAGGCGGCCTTCGCTGCGGCTGGACTGAACGTCGCCCGCAACACGCCGTTTGCCGGCGCTTATATTGCTCAGACCTATGGCCGCCCGTCGCGGCGCCAGCACGCGGTTCAGGTTGAAATCGACCGGGCGCTGTATATGGATGAAGCCAACATCCGGCCTAACGGGAACTTTGAGCCGCTGCAGCAGTTGCTGCGCCAAGTGATTTCCGAGATCGCGGCGATCGGGCGAGACGCGCTGCCGCTGGCAGCGGAGTAGACTGAACGTTACTGCTGTTCAGCGCAGCGCGCGGCCTTTCAGAATCGCGCTCTCGCCAAACCGCTTGCGTATGGCGTCAGTGGCGCGTTCCGCATCAGCCCGCTTGCCAGCCTGCGGATCCAACAGGTCGCCGGTATCGTCCGCTTGCGATTCGGGCACCAGATCTGAGATGCCGCAGCCCAGCAGACGGTAAGGGCCTTCATCGCCAACCTGGTCCAGCAAGTTACGGGCGGTTCGGTAAATACGGTCGGCGATCTGGGTGGCGCTGTGCAGCGTCACCCGCCGTGTCAGCGCCGAATGATTGGCGCGCTTAAGTTTGAGTGTGACAACCCGGCCGGCAAGCTCGCGCGCTTTGGCACGGTCGGAAACCTGCTCTGCAAGCCGCCACAAATGACCATCCAGGGTTTCTGTGCTGGCGGTGTCTTCAAAAAAAGTGGTTTCCTTGGATATCGATTTAACGGGCGCATTGGCGGAAACCCGGCGCCGGTCCTGGCCACGGGCCAGATGCCAGAGCCGGTCACCCATCGAGCCGAACCGGTTGTGCAGGGCCTCTCGGTCCCATCGCAAAAGGTCCGAGAAAGTGCGGATCCCGGCTTTTTCAAGGCTGACCTGGGCGGCTGGGCCAATGCCCCAGATCAGCCGCACCGGTTTTTCGCGCAGGAAATCACCGGTCTCTGCCTTGCCGATCACGGAGTACCCGCGCGGCTTGTCGAGATCGGAGGCAACCTTGGCCAGGAACTTGTTGTGGGAAAGGCCGATGGAGCCGGTGACGCCCAAATCGTCCTTCATCCGCCTGACCAGCCGCGCCAGCATCACAGCGGGTGGCGCACCATGCAGTTTCTCGGTGCCGCTGAGGTCCATGAAGGCTTCATCCAGCGATAGCGGCTCCACCTCAGGGGTCAGCTCATTCATCAATTTGCGAATTTCGCGGCTGACCTCGACATAGACATCCATGCGCGGTTTCACCACCACCGCATCGGGGCAAAGCTTGAGCGCCTGGAACATTGGCATCGCGGAGCGCACCCCGCGGATACGGGCGACATAGCAGGCGGTGGAGACCACACCGCGCTTGCCGCCGCCGATGATCACCGGATTAGCGGCCAGTTCCGGATTGTCACGTTTTTCGACGCTGGCGTAAAAGGCGTCGCAATCCATATGGGCGATGTTGAGGGAAAACAGCTCTGCATGCGCCTTGATCCGCGGGCTGCCGCAATGCGGGCAGCGCCGGGCAGGGGTGATCTGGTTCAGGCAGTCTCGGCAAAGGGCATGCATGGCGGTGTCGAACGGCTGACTTCATGGAGGAGCAAGCTTAGCCTGCGGCGGAGGGCTTGTCTTTAGCGCGACGGGCAGCCAAGTGACAGTTCATGACATTAGCGAGCGATGATTTTTCTGGTGTGAAACTGGCCTTGTTTCTGGGCCGGGATCGGCTGGTCATCCTGCGCGATGGCGCGCCGGATATTCCTTATCCCGGGTATTGGGACTTGCCAGGCGGCAGACGCGAGGGGCGGAAAAGCCCCGAGGCATGCGCGCTGCGGGAGACCTGAGAGGAGGTTAGCCTGGTGCTGCAGCCAGAGGTTCTGGTGCGGCCGCAGGTCTATCAGAGCCGCCATGGGCTGGTCTGTTTTTTTGCGGCGCATTTGCCCGCTGCGGCGGCGGGGCAGGTGAGGTTCCGAGATGAGGGGCAGGGATGGGTGCTGATGCCGCCTGAAGCCTAATGGGCGCATTCATTGGCGGTCCCGCATGTTGCCAGCAGGCTTCGGGGCTACCTTGCGGTGCGGTATGTTTTGAAGGTTTGAAAGAAAGATCCCCCGCTGATTAGCGGGGGAGGTGACGGGCCTCAGGAAGAAAAGCCCGTCTGGGGAGTGTCTCAGGTCCTAGAATCGCTCAGCCAGCGGTAATTCGCAAAGTTTGCGGCAGCCGGCGAAGCCTGCAGAGCTTTGTAGTGTGCTTTTGAGGGCACAGGGCAATTTGGCGCAGCTTCTGCCGCCGTTGAAGGATTTCTCATTGAATAGAAGCGCTTGACGTAGCGTCACTATGCTTTTGAACCGTAGCCTGCACCGGCGGATTGTGCTTTGCGAAGAAGATTTTTCCCGCCTATTTCTTGTGCATGAAGGCTCCTGCACTGATTGCAATGCAGGCAGGCCGTGGCTGCATTGCTGTTATTCTCGCAGGCTGGCCAGCTCTGCAAGAATGGCTTCAGCCGCGGCGCGGGGGCTGTCCGCCTTCCAAATGGGGCGGCCGACTACGATATGATCGGCGCCGTCGGCAATGGCGCTTGCAGGTGTGGCAACCCGCTTTTGATCACCGAGGTCGGCGCCGGCGGGCCGGACGCCGGGTGTGACAATCAGCTTGCCTTCGGCCTCGGGAAGGGCGCGGATCAGGGCAGCTTCCTGCGGTGAGGCGATGACCCCGTCGGCACCGGCGGCAAGGGCATTTCCGGCGCGTTCCAGCACCAGATCCTGGACTGCGCCCGGTTTGATCAGGGCGCCATCCAGATCCTGACGGTCCAGCGAGGTCAGAATGGTGACGGCGAGGATCTTCATCTCTTTGCCTGCGGCGCCTTCCTTGGCGGCGCGCACCACATAGGGGTCGCCGTGCACGGTAAGGAAGTCGAGGTCGAACTGGGCCAGGCCGCGCACCGCACTTTCAACGGTGGCGCCGATGTCGAACAGTTTCATGTCGAGGAAGATACGCTTGCCGTGCTCTTGCTTCAGCTCGTTGGCCAGCGCCAACCCGCCGCCGGTCAGCATTCCGAGGCCGATCTTGTAGAAGGAAACCGCATCGCCCAGCTGTTCGGCCAGTTTCAGCCCGTCCAGCGCGTTGGGGACATCCATAGCAACAATCAGGCGGTCGTCGGCGCGCGGGGCTTGGGTCATGGCGGGATCCTTTGTGGCGGGTTTGGCGTGAAACTGGCGTTTCATACGCAAGGGGCCGCGGTTGGGCAAGGTGCTAGCGGCAAGGGGAGGCTCCCGCAACTGAAGCAGCCCCTGACGGGACAGATTACAGTTTTGGGCCGGGCGCCGTGCTGACGCGCGGCGCGGCTGCGTCTTGCGGCGGCCGGGGCGGGAAAGCTGACGCAGGTCAGGGATTTGCACATCTTTTCGGTGTTTAATGATCTTGAAGCGACTGGATTGCTTCCCACATATCAGATTGAGGCCCAGTCAGGGGTGTGCCGCGGAGCGGGCACTGCCAATCATCGGGCGCTTGAAAAAGGAGAGCAAGATGGACTTGAACAAGTTCACGGAGCGTGCGCGGGGATTCGTGCAGGCAGCGCAAACGATTGCAATGCGCGAGGGGCACCAGAGACTGGTGCCGGAGCATATTCTGAAAGCTTTGATGGATGATGATCAGGGGCTGGCAAGCAACCTGATCTCCCGTGCAGGCGGCGCGCCTGCACGTGTGGCGGAGTCTGTTGATGCCGCTGTTGCGAAGCAGCCCAAGGTGAGCGGCGACGCGGCGCAAATCTATCTGGACGGCCAGACCGCCAAGGTGCTGGATGAGGCTGCCAAGATTGCCGGGAAGGCAGGCGACAGTTTTGTGCCGGTGGAACGTCTGCTGATGGCGCTATGCATGGTGAAATCCAAGGCCAAAGAAGCCTTGGAAGCCGGCGGTGTCTCGGCCCAGAAACTGAATGAAGCAATAAATGATATTCGCAAGGGGCGCACTGCAGACACAGCCACGGCTGAGGAGGGCTATGATGCGCTGAAGAAATACGCCCGCGACCTGACCGAGGCTGCACGCGAGGGCAAGATCGATCCGATCATCGGGCGGGATGAGGAAATTCGCCGCTCGATGCAGGTGCTGTCGCGCCGGACCAAGAACAACCCGGTGCTGATCGGTGAACCCGGCGTCGGAAAGACCGCAATTGCCGAGGGCATGGCGCTGCGCATCATCAACGGCGATGTGCCGGAGTCCCTGCGCGACAAAAAACTCTTGGCGCTCGACATGGGCGCGCTGATTGCCGGCGCGAAATACCGCGGCGAATTCGAAGAACGCCTGAAGGCGGTGCTGACCGAAGTGACCGAAGCGGCCGGTGAGATCATTCTCTTCATCGACGAGATGCACACCCTTGTGGGGGCTGGTAAATCCGACGGCGCCATGGATGCGGCCAACCTGATCAAACCGGCACTGGCGCGCGGCGAGCTGCATTGCATCGGCGCCACCACGCTGGATGAATACCGCAAATACGTGGAAAAGGACGCCGCCCTGGCGCGCCGTTTCCAGCCGGTGATGATCTCTGAACCGACGGAAGAGGACACCATCTCCATCCTGCGCGGCATCAAGGAGAAATACGAACTGCACCACGGGGTGCGGATCGCCGATGCGGCGCTGGTCGCGGCGGCAACCCTGTCGCACCGCTATATCACCGACCGCTTCCTGCCCGACAAGGCCATCGACCTGATGGACGAGGCCGCGGCGCGGCTGCGGATGCAGGTGGACAGCAAACCCGAGGCGCTGGACGCGCTGGACCGGCAGATCCTGCAGATGCAGATCGAGGAGCAGGCGCTGAAGCTGGAAGACGATGCCGCCTCGAAGGACCGGCTGGCGGCCCTGCAGAAGGATCTGTCGGACCTGCAGGAGCAATCGGCGGAGATGACCGCCCAATGGCAGGCCGAGCGCGACAAGCTGGCCGGCGCCCGCGACCTGAAGGAACAGCTGGACCGAGCCCGCGCCGAGCTGGATATCGCCAAGCGCGAAGGCAATCTGGCCAAGGCCGGGGAGCTGTCCTACGGCGTCATTCCGGGGCTGGAAAAACAGCTGTCGGATGCCGAAAGCCGCGAGGCGTCGGGGGTGATGGTCGAAGAGGCGGTGCGCCCGGAGCAGATCGCCGCAGTGGTGGAACGCTGGACCGGCATCCCGACCTCCAAAATGCTGGAAGGCGAGCGCGAAAAGCTGCTGCGCATGGAAGATGATCTGCACCGCCGGGTGATCGGCCAGCATTCAGCCGTCACCGCGGTTGCCAATGCGGTGCGCCGGGCGCGGGCGGGCCTCAATGACGAAAACCGGCCGCTGGGCTCCTTCCTGTTCCTTGGCCCCACCGGGGTCGGCAAAACCGAGCTGACCAAGGCGGTGGCCGATTTCCTGTTCGATGACGAACACGCGATGGTGCGGGTTGATATGTCGGAGTTCATGGAGAAGCATTCGGTCGCCCGGCTGATTGGCGCGCCGCCGGGCTATGTCGGCTATGACGAAGGCGGGGTGCTGACCGAAGCGGTGCGCCGCCGCCCCTATCAGGTGGTGCTGTTCGATGAAGTCGAAAAGGCGCATCCGGATGTCTTCAACGTGCTGCTGCAGGTGCTGGACGACGGGGTGCTGACCGATGGCCAGGGCCGCACGGTGGATTTCAAGCAGACGCTGATCGTGCTGACCTCGAACCTTGGCGCGCAGGCGCTCAGCCAGCTGCCGGACGGTGCCGATGCCTCGGATGCGCGGCGCGACGTGATGGATGCAGTGCGGGCGCATTTCCGCCCCGAGTTCCTCAACCGTCTGGACGAGACGATGATCTTCGATCGTCTGGCACGGGCTGATATGGACGGCATCGTCGAGATCCAGCTGGCGCGGCTGCTGAAACGGCTTGCGGGGCGCAAGATCACGCTGGAGCTGGACGCAGCGGCTAAGACCTGGCTGGCGGATGAGGGTTATGACCCGGTGTTCGGGGCGCGGCCTTTGAAGCGGGTGATCCAGCGCGCCCTGCAGAATCCGCTGGCCGAAGCTCTGCTTGGCGGCGAGATCAAGGATGGCGATACAGTCCCGGTCTCGGCTGGCAGCGACGGGCTGATCATCGGCGGCCGGCTGGGGGCGACGGAACGGCCCAAGCCAGACGATGCCGTGGTGCATTGAGGATATGCTGCAAGGAAGGCCCGCCAGAGATGGCGGGCCTTTGCCTTGAGCGGCGGCGTTTTTCAGTCCCGGTCTGCAAGCGCCTATGCCGGAGCGCTGACCCTTTAGAATCAGGCAGCAGTCGTCACCCTCATGTGCCAGCTGGCTGAAGGACGACCGGTTCCGGCTTAGTTCCTGAAGGTATGCGGCGGTGCTGGGCTTGCGGAATTTCAGCGAGTGGAATCGCACCTCCGCCGGAGTTGCCGCTGCAGTAAACGGCCGGAGCACGCCAACCGAGAGTTCCAGCGTATCTTTGGTGCGTCGCCTGCGTAATGGCGCAAGCAGCGCCGGCTGGATCAGGCAAAAGGTCTGCTGGAAAGCGCCGGCGACGCGACCACAAGCATCGGCTTGGCAGTGGGGTATGAAAGCACGTCCAACTTCATCAGCGCCTTCAGGAAGCAATTCGGACTGAGGCGCCCGGACAGTTCCGGGCGGCATCTCAGGCGGCGGATATTTAGCAGCGCAGAAGGCGGCTCACCCTTAGGCCGCTTCCTTGGCCATCCGGCGCTCGTATTTGCGGCGCAGGACTTTCAGACGAGGTTCCCAGTCATAGCGGGAGTCTTCTGTAGTAGGCGACCAGAACAGCTTGCCGCCATAGCGCCAGGGGTCGAGTACCAGACCGTCGTAAATGCCGCCGCCCTTGGCGGCGATTACCGCGGTGCTGTGATCGATGCGGAAATCGTTTTTAGGCTCGGCAATGGCACGCAGCAGTGAGAGCGTCTGGAAATTCTCCTGGCTGAGCCGCGCCTGCATGTCTTCGGCGTAATGCACGCAGAGGCCGCGCTCCTTGACCCCGGTGTTTACCATGGTGTTATGGAGGATCGGTGAAGTGGTCACATCATATTGCTCGGCCAGCCGGGCGGAGTAGCTGTAGGCGATTTCTGCCGCGCGCCGGGCTTCATCCGGGTCTACTTTCGTGTCCAGGGTTTGCAGCGCACGCGAGAGTTCCTCGACATCGTGCTTGGTCGCGGTTGGGCCGGACGCGCAGCCGGCCAGCGCGGCGGCCGCCAGCATCATCAAGGTAACAAAAAGGGATTTCATCATGGTTTGCCCGTGCCGGAATTTCAGTTTCGGGCCAGCATAGTGAAATCACGCAAGCAGCGCAGCGGGGAATTTTCAGAGCCGCGGCTTATTCCTCGATGGCTTCCTGCACGATCGCGTCAAGAAGCGCGTGGATCACTTGCATTTCGCCTTCGGGGAAGGCGCGGAAGCCGATAGTGACGTATTCTGCGCCGGAAGGCTGAGCGACAAAGATGTCATAAGGACAGAAGGTGATGTTCATTGGGTTGGTCTCCATCACTTGGCGCGACAGTTTGGCGGAGCAGAAAGAGAAGACCTGCGCATGTTTGAACAGCACAATATCCGAACCGACATCGGCCCGGGTGCGTTCCAGCATGTCACCCACATGGCTGATGTGGTCGACCCGCAGCCCCCGGTTGGTAATAGCACTCTCAAGCCCGAATGTTACGTCATCAAAGGACAGGGGAGTAGAATAGCTCACCATTTCCTGTGCCGCTGCAGCACTGGTACCTAGAACTAGGGCGGCTGCAAATACATGTGATTTCATCTGGCGTCTCCCTGGGTGATTGGCGGCCCGCACCGGCTGTCCTGCAGGGCCGCGTGTGGAATACATTACATTTTCTGCATGAGAATGGGGGCAACCGCCACCGCAAAATTCCCGTAGACTTGGTTCCGGCGCGGGGGCGCTGAAACGCCCTCATTTAGGTCACACAGGATGCAGATGGCCGGGCTACATTACAGTTCTCTCGCGCAGTCGTTACAGGATATGTTTTGGGTTTTCCGCACGAGACCGTTACCTGAAAGGGAGCAGGATACTCAGGAGACGCAGATGGCGCGCCGCTGGACCAATGATTTGACCCTTGCAGATGCAACCCCGGAGGCTGCGTTCTGGAACCGCCGCCAGATCATGGCGGGGCTGGCAGGCAGCGGGCTGGCCGCGGCGCTGGGCACCAGCGTGCAAGCCGAAGAGGCACTGGACCCCAACACCTGGGAAGAGGTGACCAACTACTGCAACTTCTATGAATTCGGAACCGGCAAGGGCGATCCTTCTGCCTATGCGGACCGTATGACTACCCGGCCTTGGAGCGTCACGATTGACGGTCTGGTGGACAGGCCGGGCGACTATTCCTTTGAGCAGATCCTGGGGGAGATGACGCTGGAAGAGCGCATCTACCGCTTCCGCTGTGTCGAGGCCTGGTCGATGGTGGTGCCTTGGCAGGGATTTGAGTTGGCGGATCTGCTGAACATGGCCGGCGTGCAGGGGGGGGCGAAATACGTTTCTTTCGAAACCCTCTACCGGCCGTCCGAGATGCCCGGCACCGCCTATAAGGTGCTGGACTGGCCCTACCGCGAAGGCTTGCGCCTGGATGAGGCGATGCATCCGCTGACAATGATGGCGACGGGTATCTTCGGCAAACCGCTGCCCAATCAGAACGGGGCGCCGCTGCGGCTGGTGGTGCCATGGAAATACGGCTTTAAGTCGATAAAGTCGGTGGTTCGGGTTACCTTGACCGATCAGGAACCGCCCACCAGCTGGAACATGGCCAACCGCCGGGAATACGGTTTCTACAGTAATGTGAACCCCGATGTCTCTCATCCGCGCTGGAGTCAGGCCAGCGAGCGCCGTATTGGCGGCGGGCTGTTTGCCAAGCGCCAGCCGACCCTAATGTTCAATGGTTACGGGAAAGAGGTCGCTTCCCTGTATGAGGGGATGGACCTTGCCCGGCACTTCTGACCGGAGACGTCTTATGCACAGGGTAAACCAGCTTCTCCGCCGCTTGCCGGTCTGGGCCGTTTATCTGTTTGGGGCATTGCCTGCGTTCTGGCTCTTTTACCTCGGCCTCACCGGCGGCCTGGGGGTAGAGCCGATCAAGGCGCTGGAGCATGAGTATGGCGGGCTGGCGCTGCAGCTGATGGTTCTCACTCTGGCCATTACCCCGTTGCGCCGGTTGGCGGGGCTGAACCTGATGAAATTCCGCCGGGCGATCGGCCTGCTGTGCTTCTTCTATGTCTCTTGCCACCTGCTTGTCTGGTTGGTGCTGGACGTGCAGATCATTGGCGAGATCTTCGCTGATATTGCCAGGCGGCCGTTTATTACCATCGGTATGGGTGGCTTTATCCTGATGCTGCCGCTGGCTGTCACCTCCAACAATGTCTCTGTCCGGAGACTGGGGCGTTCCTGGCCGCGGCTGCACAGGCTGACTTATGCGGCAAGCCTCCTTGGGGCGCTGCACTATGTGATGCTGGTGAAAGGGTTTCAAATTGAACCGCTGCTCTATCTTGGCGCGGTGATTGCCGCTTTGGGCCTGCGGTTGCCTGCCGCTCCGTTTCGAAGGCAGCAGCCCGCGCCCAAGGCTTCGGGCGGGACCTAGGCCCGGGATCTGCTTGAGTGGCCTGGCCGGCGGGTGTTCTTTCCGTCTTTTGTTCGGGGCTTTGGCCGCATCCTGTTTTTGGCGGCCTTGGCGGGGGTATTTTTGTCCGGACGGAAGCGGGGGGATTCCTTTTTGGGGCTGTTTGGAGCGATTCCGGGGACGGTTCTGTGGATAAGGCGGGCCGGTCTGTGGGTAAGTCTGCCGGTTCCCGGGGCAGCGGGGGCCGGGGCGGGATCCGGCGGTTGCGGCGGCGGTTGTTGAGGGNGGCGGGCGGGGCAGGGGGCNNGAGTTTANTNCNGCGTAAGCCGTTGATTTTGTTGGCATTGCGGTTTTTCCGGGCAGAAAGTTTTGTTTTTTGCGATTTTGGGCTTGCGGGTTCTGGGGGGTAACCGTAAAAGCCCCCTCACCGGCGGCGCTGAGGCGCAGCGGGGCACACCGGACGGGGCGGCGGCGACGCAGGAACGGACGGGAGACACGGCGGAGAGACGCCGGGACGGGCCGGAGAGACGGCAGGACGCCCGGGAGAGACCGGGGCATTTTGATGGATTTGGCAGGCGGGCGCGCTGGGAGAACTGGCGCATCGGTCCTGTTTTTGACCTCGGGATGTTTGCTCTTTGACATTGATGGATAACTGAAGAGATATGTGGGCGGTTTGGTTCGTTTCGATGGATCAACGTCTGTATATCAACGCTCTTAGGAAGTTCGCTTCCGATGATTGAGTGTCAGCTTCACTGTCTTGTTCGGCTTCGGTTTCTTTTGAAACCAAGCACAACAGACAGAGAATAATTGGTTGCAGTTCCGGTTCCTAGCCGGGTCGGATCGCAAGGCATTTCAGACCCCCGTGTTTGAGTGTTTTGTTAAAGCAACCAGTGATGTGCAGAGGTTCGAACGTCAAGGATACGCTGGCAACGGCGTTTCAACTTGAGAGTTTGATCCTGGCTCAGAACGAACGCTGGCGGCAGGCCTAACACATGCAAGTCGAGCGCTCTCCTTCGGGAGGGAGCGGCGGACGGGTTAGTAACGCGTGGGAACGTGCCCTTCTCTAAGGAATAGCCACTGGAAACGGTGAGTAATACCTTATACGCCCTTCGGGGGAAAGATTTATCGGAGAAGGATCGGCCCGCGTTAGATTAGATAGTTGGTGGGGTAACGGCCTACCAAGTCTACGATCTATAGCTGGTTTTAGAGGATGATCAGCAACACTGGGACTGAGACACGGCCCAGACTCCTACGGGAGGCAGCAGTGGGGAATCTTGGACAATGGGCGCAAGCCTGATCCAGCCATGCCGCGTGAGTGATGAAGGCCTTAGGGTCGTAAAGCTCTTTCGCCAGAGATGATAATGACAGTATCTGGTAAAGAAACCCCGGCTAACTCCGTGCCAGCAGCCGCGGTAATACGGAGGGGGTTAGCGTTGTTCGGAATTACTGGGCGTAAAGCGCGCGTAGGCGGACCAGAAAGTAAGGGGTGAAATCCCAGGGCTCAACCCTGGAACTGCCTCTTAAACTCCTGGTCTTGAGTTCGAGAGAGGTGAGTGGAATTCCGAGTGTAGAGGTGAAATTCGTAGATATTCGGAGGAACACCAGTGGCGAAGGCGGCTCACTGGCTCGATACTGACGCTGAGGTGCGAAAGTGTGGGGAGCAAACAGGATTAGATACCCTGGTAGTCCACACCGTAAACGATGAATGCCAGTCGTCGGGTAGCATGCTATTCGGTGACACACCTAACGGATTAAGCATTCCGCCTGGGGAGTACGGTCGCAAGATTAAAACTCAAAGGAATTGACGGGGGCCCGCACAAGCGGTGGAGCATGTGGTTTAATTCGAAGCAACGCGCAGAACCTTACCAACCCTTGACATCCTCGGACCGCCAGAGAGATCTGGTTTTCACTTCGGTGACCGAGTGACAGGTGCTGCATGGCTGTCGTCAGCTCGTGTCGTGAGATGTTCGGTTAAGTCCGGCAACGAGCGCAACCCACATCCTTAGTTGCCAGCAGTTCGGCTGGGCACTCTAGGGAAACTGCCCGTGATAAGCGGGAGGAAGGTGTGGATGACGTCAAGTCCTCATGGCCCTTACGGGTTGGGCTACACACGTGCTACAATGGCAGTGACAATGGGTTAATCCCAAAAAACTGTCTCAGTTCGGATTGTCGTCTGCAACTCGGCGGCATGAAGTCGGAATCGCTAGTAATCGCGTAACAGCATGACGCGGTGAATACGTTCCCGGGCCTTGTACACACCGCCCGTCACACCATGGGAGTTGGGTTTACCCGAAGGCCGTGCGCCAACCACTTCGGTGGGGGCAGCGGACCACGGTGAGCTCAGCGACTGGGGTGAAGTCGTAACAAGGTAGCCGTAGGGGAACCTGCGGCTGGATCACCTCCTTTCTAAGGATGATGCTAGCATCATGGAGCCTGCTCCTGATCGTGCATCACTTAGCATGGACAGCAAACAAAGCTGTCCGCATCGGGGCATCGCAAGATGCCCTCTGGACCGGACCGTCCTCATATCTCTTCAGGAAAACACGCGGCAGCAGCCGTTACTGGCAGCTGTCGGTGACATAACCACTGAGTGCTGCTCTCGGGCATTGCCTTGCAATACCCTGTCGCACACCGGTTTTGTTTTGCAGAGCAGAACGAAAACCTGGGTCGGTAGCTCAGGTGGTTAGAGCGCACGCCTGATAAGCGTGAGGTCGGAGGTTCAAGTCCTCCTCGACCCACCATAATCCCTCGGGATATATTTGGGGCCTTAGCTCAGCTGGGAGAGCGCCTGATTTGCATTCAGGAGGTCAGGAGTTCGATCCTCCTAGGCTCCACCATCCCCCGCGGGGACGCCGTAAGGAAGAACATATCTTCAAGCAGTTTCTGACTGTTTGAACGTCTGTTCTTCAGACGAAAATTGACATCGTTAAGAGAGATACAATCAACAAGACTGTTGGCCGCCCGAGTGTGGGACCGGTCTCAGTCAGGTGCTGACTGTCCTTCGGGACGGGATGCGAGCTTCAGAATACGTCATGTTTCCTCAGACGTCCTGAAGTCTGCCTGATTGAAAAGACAGTGTTGTCCAAGTCAAGTACACTAACCCGCATGATCTGAGGATCATGCAACAAGTTCCTGGTCGCAGATGTGGCCGGGAGCGGGATAGTTTGCTTTTTGGTTCAGAATAAAGGCGCCGGTTTCTTACCAGCTTCCGGAGCCGCGGAAGGTAACACTTTCTTTTTCTGGATCAAATCAAGCGCGAGAAGGGCGTTTGGTGGATGCCTTGGCAGTAAGAGGCGATGAAAGACGTGATACCCTGCGATAAGCTTGGGGGAGCCGGGAATAGGCTTTGATCCCAAGATCTCTGAATGGGGGAACCCACCTGAAAGTTTGTTATAATAGCCGCCGGTTTATTCCGGATGGCTGCTTATAATGGGCTTAACCAGGTACTTATAGACTGAATACATAGGTTTATAAGAGCAAACCCGGGGAACTGAAACATCTAAGTACCCGGAGGAAAGGACATCAATAGAGACTCCGTTAGTAGCGGCGAGCGAACGCGGACCAGCCGAGCCTGATGAGTGAGAAGAACATGCTGGGAAGCATGGCCATAGCGGGTGACAGCCCCGTATTCTAAGCTCTGAGGGACGTATTAAGTAGGGCGGGACACGTGAAATCCTGTTCGAAGATCGGAGGACCACCTCCGAAGGCTAAGTACTCCTTACTGACCGATAGCGAACCAGTACCGTGAGGGAAAGGTGAAAAGCACCCCGGCGAGGGGAGTGAAACAGTACCTGAAACCGAACGCCTACAATCAGTTGGAGGCCCCTTGAGGGCTGACAGCGTACCTTTTGTATAATGGGTCATCGACTTGGTCTCACGAGCAAGCTTAAACCGTTAGGTGTAGGCGCAGCGAAAGCGAGTCTTAATAGGGCGCATGAGTTCGTGGGATCAGACCCGAAACCGAGTGATCTAGGCATGGCCAGGTTGAAGGTGCGGTAACACGCACTGGAGGACCGAACCCACATCCGTTGAAAAGGATCGGGATGAGCTGTGCCTAGGGGTGAAAGGCCAATCAAACTCGGAGATAGCTGGTTCTCTGCGAAATCTATTTAGGTAGAGCGTCATCCGAATACCCCGGGGGGTAGAGCACTGGATGGGTAATGGGGCCCCACAGGCTTACTGATCCTAACCAAACTCCGAATACCCGGGAGTACTGGATGGCAGACACACGGCGGATGCTAACGTCCGTCGTGGAGAGGGAAACAACCCTGACCTCCGGCTAAGGCCCCCAATTCATGGCTAAGTGGGAAAGCAGGTGAGACGTCCAAAACAACCAGGAGGTTGGCTTAGAAGCAGCCATCCTTTAAAGATAGCGTAACAGCTCACTGGTCTAATCAAGATGTCTTGCGGCGAAGATGTAACGGGGCTCAAGCCATGAGCCGAAGCCGAGGATGCACATAGTGCATGGTAGCAGAGCGTAGTGTGACATAGTTCCATGCGTCCTTACTTTCCTCCGGGAAAGATTGGACGCAAGGAGCTTTCGATGAAGCGGGCGCGTGAGCGATCCCGTGGAGAGATCACTAGTGAGAATGATGACATGAGTAGCGACAAAGAGTGTGAGAGACACTCTCGCCGAAAGTCCAAGGGTTCCTGCTTAAAGCTAATCTGAGCAGGGTAAGCCGGCCCCTAAGCCGAGGCCGAAAGGCGTAGGCGATGGGAACCACGTTAATATTCGTGGGCCAGGAGGATGTGACGGATTGTGAAGGTAGTTCATCCTTATCGGATTGAATGGGCTGCTGATCAGTCCCTGGAAATAGCCCTCCGTCAGACCGTACCCTAAACCGACACAGGTGGACTGGTAGAGAATACCAAGGCGCTTGAGAGAACGATGTTGAAGGAACTCGGCAAAATACCTCCGTAAGTTCGCGAGAAGGAGGCCCGGGTCCTACGCAAGTGGAATCCGGGGGCACAAACCAGGGGGTGGCGACTGTTTATTAAAAACACAGGGCTCTGCGAAGCCGTAAGGCGACGTATAGGGTCTGACGCCTGCCCGGTGCCTGAAGGTTAAAAGGAGGGGTGAGAGCTCCGAATTGAAGCCCAGGTAAACGGCGGCCGTAACTATAACGGTCCTAAGGTAGCGAAATTCCTTGTCGGGTAAGTTCCGACCTGCACGAATGGCGTAACGACTTCCCCGCTGTCTCCAACATCGACTCAGCGAAATTGAATTGCCTGTCAAGATGCAGGCTTCCCGCGGTTAGACGGAAAGACCCCGTGCACCTTTACTACAGCTTCGCACTGGTATCAGGATTGTGATGTGCAGGATAGGTGGTAGGCATCGAAACCGTGACGCTAGTCGCGGTGGAGCCTCCCTTGAGATACCACCCTTCGCACTCTTGATATCTAACCGCGGTCCGTTATCCGGATCCGGGACCCTGCGTGGCGGGTAGTTTGACTGGGGCGGTCGCCTCCTAAAGAGTAACGGAGGCGCGCGAAGGTTGGCTCAGAGCGGTCGGAAATCGCTCGTTGAGTGCAATGGCAGAAGCCAGCCTGACTGCGAGACTGACAAGTCGAGCAGAGACGAAAGTCGGCCATAGTGATCCGGTGGTCCCGAGTGGAAGGGCCATCGCTCAACGGATAAAAGGTACGCCGGGGATAACAGGCTGATACTGCCCAAGAGTCCATATCGACGGCAGTGTTTGGCACCTCGATGTCGGCTCATCTCATCCTGGGGCTGGAGCAGGTCCCAAGGGTACGGCTGTTCGCCGTTTAAAGAGGTACGTGAGCTGGGTTTAGAACGTCGTGAGACAGTTCGGTCCCTATCTGCCGTGGGTGTAGGATACTTGAGAGGAGTTGCCCCTAGTACGAGAGGACCGGGGTGAACGAACCACTGGTGGACCTGTTGTTGCGCCAGCAGCAGTGCAGGGTAGCTATGTTCGGACAGGATAACCGCTGAAGGCATCTAAGCGGGAAGCCCCCCTCAAAACAAGGTATCCCTGAGGGCCGTGGAAGACCACCACGCCGATAGGCCGGAGATGTAAGTGCAGCAATGCATTCAGTTGACCGGTACTAATCGCCCGATAGGCTTGATTTGATCCAGTAACAGACAGTGTTACTCGAACCAAAGCAAACACATCCCAAACTGACTTGGACAACCTTGATTGTAACGCCTTCCGCTTTTGGAAACGTCCCCGTGACGTAACAGACCAGCGGCAACGCATGTTTGCTTTGCAAACACGCTGCCTGCCGCCAAATCCAAAAGCCGGAGGCTTTTGGATTTTCCTCGGTTTGGTGGCTACAGCACAAGTGAAACACCCGGTCCCTTCCCGAACCCGGAAGTTAAGCACTGTCGCGCCGATGGTACTTGGGCTCAAGCCCTGGGAGAGTAGGTCACCGCCAAACCTAGTAAAATCCAAACCTCTCATAACGATATCAAAAAAAAACACCTGACGCGGGATGGAGCAGCCAGGTAGCTCGTCAGGCTCATAACCTGAAGGTCGCAGGTTCAAATCCTGCTCCCGCAACCAGCGTTTCCGACCAAGCCTCCGCCAACAGCGGGGGCTTTTTCGATTCCGGGCTCCCCAAAGCCATGATCCCGGCCAATTCCCCAACAAGTTCAAGCTCATGCCCGCCCGGCGCATCAGCGTCCGGAACCATCCGAACCTGCGAAATCAGCGCCCGCAGCGCTGCTGTGGCTTCCCGCTTCACCTCCGGCGCGTTCAGCGACCGGGCGAGATCTTCGACCATCTCGCCGTAGCGCTGCGAAAGGCTGGGATGCAGCCGCAGGGCAGGGGGCCCAGGGCTTTCCTTGATGATGGCCTCCAATCCGGCTTTCTCCGCTTCCAGTTCCGACATCTTGGCCTTCAATGACGCATGGTACATGCCGTCTTCGATGGCCTTCAGAATGCCAGCGATCTTTCCCTCTATCTATGTCAAGACAACCGCAGGCCCGCGCCGCTGATCCGGGGGCATGAGGCTGCAGGCCTGATCGAGGACGGCCCGAAAGCGGGCCGCCGGGTGACCATCCCCGCCCTGGTGACCTGCGGCGCCTGCGCATCGGGGCGCGAAAACCTCTGTGGCAGCCGCCAGATCATCTCGATGTCCCCGCGCGGGGGGGCCATCGCTCGGAACGAAGCGCTACGGGCCGCAAAATACCTGGGCCGCGCCCTATGGCGACGGTTGACTGGATACCAGCGCCGGAGCCGCGCCGAGATACGAGGAGGGTCTGAAAGTGATCGGGGGGATCATTTTCCCGACGATTGAATGCATTGTGCAAAACTGCTGGGGCAAAGCCTCATGGAGCGGGACTTCGACCGCCAAGTTGCGGAAATCCAGGTCCGCATTGCCGTCCTCAATCGCTATACTGCTCTTGGTATACCTGTTGCCGAGCCCGTAGGGTGAGACCGTCCGGGGAATTGGGAAGTATGGACACATCCAGATTGTGCAACAAAGCCCCTTCTTAGAATAACTCGAGCCGTGCCTAGCCGGGATGGAAGCATGCGGGTCCAGTCATCACTGGGCAAGAGAACTCTCAAAGTTCGGCCATGATGTTCGGCTGATCCCGGCCAACTGCGTGAAGCCATATGTGAAACGCGGAAAATCTGATGCGGTGGATGCCGAAGCGATCTGTGAGGCCGTGACACGCCCGACAATGCGGTTCGTTGCGCCTGGGTCGGAAGCGCAACAGGCGGTTCTGTCCCTTCATCTTGCGCGTGATCTGATTGTTCGTCAGCGGACGCAGCTCAGCAACATGCTGCGCTGTCTGCTGGCCGAGTTTGGCATCATCATTGCAAAGGGCGCAGGAAGTGCGGTCAAGTTTGCCAAGGGCATTCTGGATGGAGATAAACCGGACCTGCCAGAGATTGCGCTATATGTTCCAAGCAACTTAGTCACCAACTTGCCGCCATGCATCTCCGTCTTCGCTGGTACGAGATGCGCATGCGTTTGCATTCAAAACTGGCAAGCGCGTAATGTTATTACGCACGATCCCAGGGATTGGACCGGTGACAGCATCTGCCCTTATTGCCACCGCTGGTGACGCGAAGCAGTTCAAGAATGGCCGGCAATTTGCCGCGTGGCTGGGCCTGACCCCGCTCAACCGATCCAGCGGTGGAAAGGAACGATTGGGGCGGATCACGAAGATGGGCGACCGATATATCCGGCGTCTCTTGGTGACCGGCATGACGGCGCGATTGCGGCAAATGAAGGTGAATCCTGACCGCGTCGATCCCTGGGCCATAGATCTGCTTACCCGCAAGCCTCCACGACTGGCAACAGTGGCAATGGCACATAGAACAGCACGGATCTTTTGGGCGGTGCTGACCAAGGACGAATACTATCGGCCTCACAACGCCTGACCGAAGGAGAAAAGAACATTCGAGATAGCAAGACCATTGAAATGATGGAGCACAGTCAGCCCGCCAACCAAGACACCCCGCCGATTGGCAGGGACACATCGTTGCCCGCAATATCCGTATGGGACTTGGTCTGCGGAAACCATCAAGGCCAGCAAGCCTGGCGGAACGAATCCTGCATTCGTCGAGTTCTCCTTTCAAGGAGGTTGACCATGACTTTACGTTTCGAACAAATTCTTGCGGACGGCGTAGCCGAATGTTCCTATCTGCTGGGGGATGATGCAGCGCATGTCTGTGCTGTGGTTGATCCGCGTCCCGACGTCGAGGTCTATCTTGAAACGGCCCGCCGCTTCGGCATGGCGATAACCCATGTCTTCGAGACTCATATCCACGCCGATTTCCTGAGCGGCGCGCGCGAACTTGTCGAGCGACTTGGCGGAGAGGCAAAGCTATACGTGAGTGAAGAGGGCGGGGCCGAATACGGGTTTGACCATGAAACCGTGCGCGATGGTGACGAGTTCGCCTTTGGTGGTATTCGGATGAAAGCGCGTTTCACCCCCGGCCATACGCCCGAGCACATGTCCTATTTTCTTTACGATGGCGGGACCGAGACACCATGGGGCGTGCTCTCGGGGGATGCCTTCTTTGTCGACAGCGTCGGGCGGCCGGACCTTTTGGGCGAGGACCAGGCCGAGGAACTGGCCGAGCAGTTGTTCCACACCGTGCGTGACGTCTTCATGGCGTTGTCCGACGATGTGATAATCTACCCCTGTCATGGCGCAGGGTCGGCCTGCGGGCCGGATATTGGCGACCGGATGTCGAGCACTATCGGTTACGAACGCCGGTTCAATGACTATGCCCGGATTGAGGATCTTGACGCCTTCAAGGAGGTGATCCTCGGCGATGCGCCGCCTGTCCCCACCCATTACCCACGTATGAAAAAGGTCAATTCCCAAGGGCCGGAGGTGCTGGGCAACCTGCCCCGCATTGTACCCATGGCCGTGGAGCGTTTCGCCGCAGCCACCGAGGGGGGCGCCCAGGTTCTTGACGTGCGCGACATGATGGATTTCGGCGCCGGTCACGTGCCCGGCAGCCTGAACATCGGAGCGCGGCCCGAGTTGTCCGTCTGGGCCGGGTGGCTGCTTGACCCTGAGAAGCCGATCTATCTGGTCCTGCACGATGATACGGACCTTCCCGGCGTGCTGCGCCTGCTCTGGCGAACGGGTTTCACTAGCTTCGGCGGCTACCTCGCTGGCGGGATGAGCGCCTGGCGCGAGGCGGGGCGGAAGTTTGCGCAGATCCCGCAGATCTCGGTTCATGAGCTGAAGGAGGCCGAAGGGCTGACGCCACTTGACGTGCGCAAGCCGGACGAATGGCAGGGTGGGCATGTGCCCGGTGCCACGCATGCTTTCTTAGGCGAGCTGCGGGGCAAGCTGTCCGATCTCGATCGCTCTACCCCATATGCAACCTACTGCGCCAGTGGTTTTCGCGCCTCCATCGCCGCAAGTATTCTCAAGAAGAATGGATTTGCGCAGGTGCGGAATGTGCCCGGCAGTTGGAAGGCGTGGCAGGCCGTCGGCTATGCAGCAGAACAGCCGAAGTGAAGGAGAGGACCATGCAAGACACAGTGGAAATCAACGACCGTTTCACCGTCGCGAAATTCGCACCGGATGCCGAGCAGGTAAGGCGGGCTGCACGGGAGGGCTTTCGCTCTATCATCAACATGCAGACCGGCAACGAGGAGAAGAAGCTCGGAATGCAGCCAGAGGAAGAGGGAATTGTGGCGGGGGAGGCGGGACTGACGTACCTGCACTATCCAGTTGATGCCGATCAACTTTCCGACGCGCTGGTAGATCTCTTCCGCCGCAAGGCTTTGGAGCTGCCCTCCCCCGTGCTCGCGCATTGTGCGTCCGGAAAGCGCGCAAGTGCCATGGTGATGATGCACGTAGCTTGTGAGGAAGGAATGGGCGGAGACACAGTTATCGCAAAGGCGGAAGAAATGGGCTTTGAATGCGACACTCCGGAACTCGAGAAATTCGTGAAAGACTACGTCAGCAACCGTAACGACAGGGGCTAGGTGTTCGGTCCCGGCATCTGGTCGATCAGGTTCACAAGGAAGCTGTCTGGCTCTGAAGTCCAGATTGTGCAGATGTATTCATAGGGCGTGAGGCCGCTGAGCGTCATCAAGCGGCGAGCGTTATTGTAAGCATTGAGAAAATCGGCCAGATGCGAACGAAGCTGATCATGGCTTTCGTAGTTGTATCTCTTCACGGTGGCGTCTTTGATCGTGCGGTTCATCCGTTCGACCTGGCCATTGGGTAACTCCCCATGCTCTCGCAATTGCTCAAGGCGGAAATGGCCGAACGAGAGGGTCGCTCTATCGCCTACCACACGAAAGCCGCGCGCTTTGCCGCCAGCAAGATCAACGAGGCCATGGCTCAGCGACTGCATCGCTGTGAGTTCAGGGAAGGGGCGGGAAATGTTGTTCTGACCGGTGGCCCAGGCACAGGGAAATCGCATGTTGCGACCGCCCTTGGCATTCAGGCCATCGAGCATCACCGCAAACGCGTGCTCTTCTTCTCAACCGTCGAATTGGTCAATGCACTGGAACAGGAAAAGGCCCAAGGCAATGCCGGGAAGATCACCGAAGCATTGGACGAGACAGACCTCGTGATCCTCGATGAGTTGGGGTATCTGCCGCTCAGCACCTCTGTCGGCGCGCTGCTGTTCCACCTTCTCAGCAGACTCCACGAGCGCACCAGCGTGGTCCTCCCACGACTCGAAGCTTCCGTGAAGGGGCGACAGTAGTTGGCGACGTCAAAATGACGACAGCATTGCTCGATCGGATCAGCCATCGCTGCCACATCCTTGAGACCGGCAATGACAGCTTCGGCTACAAAGCCAGCGCTGAGAAAGCGAAACAAAAAGGAAGGACACACCAGCATTGACCACATCATGACGAACGAAGCATAGCGGCTGGCGGGTCAATTCTCGGTGACAATACCGGGTCAGATTTGAGTGACAATCAACAAGGATCGCCACCAGACGCACCTTCTCGGCCTCCATGGCGATGACTGCGGCCGAGCAAAGGCCGAAGATCGGAGTTACTCAAGGCCCTGGGACACTCTCTCTAACTTCCGGCAGTGGTCTTTCCCGGGCACCAGGTAAATGAGGATCATGCCGCTGCGTTTTTCCTGATACAATGAACCGATTGTCCAGTCAGCGCTCCTGATCCGGGTACGCGGCGGCAAAAGCAGGGTGCGCCGCGCAGGCTGCCTCCACCGCGCAGATCCGGGGCATATCCTTGAAATCCGTTTGCCAGCGGCGGGCATTGTAAAGCTGCGGCATAAGGCAGATATCGGCGAGCCCAGGTGTGTCGCCGGTGCAGAAAGGGGCTTGATCAAAGTCGGTCAGCAGTGCCTCGAAGGCTTCCAGGCCCGGACGGATAAAATGCTGCATCCACGCCTTGGGCATGTCCGCCGCGCCGCCGCTGAGCTGGGTTGCATGTTTGGCCACCTGAAGGTTGCAGACCGGATGCACGTCCACCGCCACCGAATGGGCCAGCGCCCGTGCCCTGGCACGCAGACCTGGGTCCTTGGGCAGCAAGCCGAGGTTCCGGGTATCGTCCAGATAGTCGAGAACTGCCAGAGACTGGGTCAGGCGCAGCCCGTCGATTTCCAGGACGGGAACAAAACCTTGCGGGTTGCGGGCCAGATGTTCGAGGCTTTTGTGTTCGCCCTTGACCAGGTCGACCCGTTCTGTGGCATATTTAATCCCTGCCAAGTTTAGCGCAATGCGCAGGCGGTAACTGGCCGATGACCGCCAGTAGTCGTAAAGAATCGCGTCGCCCAACGGCATTCTCCCCTATTTAATAGCTTAGGCCTTGTTCCGTTCTTTAGAGTGCAGCCAATCGGCATGTTTCGGAGCTTTCTTGGTCTCTGACCATTCATTCAGCATTTCCCACTTCACCGAACCGAGCTTTTGCGGCAGCGCCTTTTCCTTCGGGTCGGGGCAGGCCAGTTCCACCCGGTGGCCATTCGGATCGAAGAAATAGATCGAATGGAAGATAGAGTGGTCAGTGACACCCAGCACCTCGACGTCCTTGTCCTCATGATGCTTCTTGAACTGGATCAGCGTGTCACGGTCCTTTACCTTAAAGGCGATGTGCTGGACCCAGACCGGCGTGTTGCGGTCACGGTCCATTTCCGGCTTGGTCGGCAGCTCAAAAAAGCCAGCACGTTGCCATTCCCTGCATCCATGAAGTTATACATGTAAGAGGCCGGCTCGTGGGTGGACGGAACACGGTCCTCGGCAATGGTCAGGACAAAGCCCTTTTTCAGCATTTCGTTGTACCATTCTACCGCCTGCTTGGCGTCTTTGCAGCGGTAGGCAACGTGGTGGATCTGCTCGATTCTCAAGCGGAATCCTTCTGGGGATTCAGTGCGGCAGCCGCCAGCGCCTGTTTCAGAATCGAGCGTTTGCCTATGTGGTTGGCCAGTATCAGCACTAGGCGTGCATTCAGTGCATCGCTTTCGGTTTTGCTGAGACCCTCATGCGCCGCCAGGAGATCTGCATAGAAGTCGTCGGCGCGCTCGGTGTTGGCGTTCAGGATCAGCTGTTCGTCGGTCATATGGATCACTCCTTACCGATGGCCCGGCGGATCGCGTGCCGGAACTGGTTTTCGTCAAAGCCGGGGCGGCGGGCGGCGACATGCTGATCCGGGCGGATCAGATAGACGGCGCTTTCATGCTTGCCCAGATACCGTTCTTTCAGCGCCAGCGACTTGTCGTCCTTGATGGAGAGTGCCAGACGGGTAACCCTGATGCCGGACTCCTCAATCGCATCCGGGGCGTCAGCGTCGATAGTCAGCAGAACGAATTTGTCCCCCAGCCTGTCCAACAGGAAGCCGTCACTCAGCGGTGCGTCCGGGCAGGGAGAGCCAGGCCGGGTCCGTTCAGGCCCGTCCAAGGCATCGGCTGAATTCAAGGACGATCCATCATAGGTGCAAGGCACCGACAGACGGCCCGAATTCACCAGCGGCCGGGCGAATTCATACTGTTCTGACAGATCCAGAACCGCATCGCGCATCACCCGGCTCATCTCCGACTTGGGGGTGATAAAATCGGTGGAGCGCGAGGAGTTCAAAATGTTTTCGTCCGCGCCGTGGACCCGCTCAGCGTCATAACTGTCCAGAAGGCTTTCCGGGGCGGTGCCGTCCATCACCAGTTGCAGCTTCCAACACAGGTTGTCGGTGTCCTGAACGCCGGAGT
Organism: Leisingera methylohalidivorans DSM 14336; assembly: GCF_000511355.1. NCBI lineage: Bacteria > Pseudomonadati > Pseudomonadota > Alphaproteobacteria > Rhodobacterales > Roseobacteraceae > Leisingera > Leisingera methylohalidivorans. Next base: position 82,764 of record NC_023135.1, read on the forward strand.
TGGCGCCGCGTGCACCAAAGGGCGAAACCTGATGCGCAGCATCGCCGGCAAACAGCACTCTTCCGTGGCGGAACTTTTCCATCCGGCGGCATTGGAAAGTGTAGATCGAGACCCATTCCAGCTCGAACTTCACATCCTCTCCCAGCATCGCTTTTAGACGCGGGATCACGTTTTCCGGGCGCTTCTCCCGCTCTTTGTCGATATCCCAGCCCAGCTGCAGGTCAATGCGCCAGACCCCATCCGGCTGCTTGTGCAGAAGCGCCGACTGCCCCTTGTTGAAAGGCGGGTCGAACCAGAACCAGCGTTCAGTCGGGAAATCCGCGTCCATGATCACATCGGCAATCAGGAAGTTGTCTTCAAACACCCGGCCGACAAAATCCAGTCCCAGCATCCGGCGGGTAGGTGAACCTGCGCCATCACAGGCGATCAGCCACTCAGCTTCCAGATTATAAGAGCCTTCGGGCGTGTCAATTTCCAACGTCACATGGTCGGGATGGGTGCCGATGGCCGAAACCTTGTTGCGGCCGCGGATTTCGATCTTGGCACCCTGCTCCTGCAGCTCCCGGACTCGGTTTACAAGGTGTTCTTCAAAGTAATATTGCTGCAGATTGATGAAGGCCGGGCGCTTGTGGCCTTCTTCCGGCAGCAGGTTGAAGTCATAGACCTGACGGTCGTCAAAGAATACTTTTCCGACGTTCCACTGCACGCCCTTGTCCACCATCGGCTGGCCGCATCCCAGCCGGTCGAGGATTTCCAGGGGCCGCTTGGCAAAGCAGATCGCGCGGGATCCAAAGCTCACCTTGTCGTTGTCATCAAGCACCACCACTTCGGTGCCCTGCTGCGCCAAGTCGATGGCGGCAGACAGCCCGATGGGGCCAGCGCCGATCACCACCACCTTGCGGCGTACTGGTGTTGCGGCGTCCTCATCTGCATGACGCTCATAGGGGTACAAAGGGACTTCAAAGATCTTGTTCATCTGGTCTCCTCCCATTTTCCGGGTGCCGTCCGGAACAGCTCAACCGTCTTCCGGCATGGGGCCGCCGGAAGGATGGTCTAGCGTCTCACAGGTTCCGCTGGGGCGATACGATCTGGATCAAACCGCCCCGGTTGCAATGCTGGCCGAACGTTAGCCTTGAAGGGCCTCCCACATTTCCAGATCACGCTGAGCGGTCCAGATCCGGGGGGTGTCGATACCGCGGGCCTCGTCATAAGCGCGGGCGACGTTGAAAGGCAGGCAATGTTCGTAGATCGCGTAGTCCGCGAATTTCGGATCGCACTCAGCGCGCACTGCATCCCATGCTTCTTTCAAGGTGCCGTTGCGGGCGGCAACCTTGGCGGCGGGGCGGTAGGTGCTCTCGACGAAGTCACGGGTGTTCTCAATGGCGGCGTTGACCATCTCCTTGCCCACTAGGGCATCGCCGCGGCCCGGTGCGATGGCATCCACTTCGAACGCCTTGATGTTGTCGAGCGTATTGCCCCAATCGCCGAAATGCCCGTCGCCGCAGTAGCAGGCGGAGTGGTATTCGACAATGTCGCCGGTGAACATCACGTTCTGGTCCGGCACATGGATCACGATGTCACCAGCGGTATGGGCGCGGCCCAGGTGCATCAGATCGACCCGGCGGTTGCCGAGATAGACCGTCATATCTTCTGAAAAAGTCGTGGTAGGCCAAGTCAGGCCCGGAATGCTTTCGTGGCCTTCAAATAGGCGCGGGAAACGCTGAAACTCGCTGTCCCAGTCCTCTTGGCCGCGCTCCACAACCATGGCGCGGGCTGTATCGCCCATGATAACCTGCTGCGCGCCGAAGGCGGAGGCACCCAGCACCCGCACGGCGTGATAATGGGTCAGCACAACATGAGTGATCGGCTTGTCAGTCACCGAGCGCACACATTCAATCACCTTGTTGGCCAGCCGTGGCGTGGCCTGTGCTTCGATGATCATCACGCTGTCATCGCCAATGATCACGCCAGAGTTCGGGTCGCCCTCCGCAGTGAAGGCATAAAGCCCTTCCCCGATCTCATCAAAGGTGATCTTCTTTTCGGTCATGTCCCCTTGGGACGCAAAAGCCTTAGCCATAATGGTATTCCTTATCGTGCGTAGGGGTCTTCAAGCGCAGGCAGAACAGTGCCTGTGCAGTCGCCAAATCCGATGGTGTATCCGTTGCCCTTTGCAGCGCCCTTCAGCGTCAGTGTGTCGCCATCAGCGATGAAGGAACGCTCTTCGCCCGTCTTCAGCGTAATAGGCTCCTTGCCGCCCCAGCTGAGTTCCAGTAGCGAGCCGCGGCTTTCCTTCGTCGGACCGGAGATGGTGCCGGAGCCCAGAAGGTCGCCAGCATTCATCGGACAGCCCGAGGTCGAATGATGCGCCAGCTGCTGCGCGGCTGAGTAGTACATTTCCTTGTAATTGGTCCGCGCGATAGTAGTCGCGCTCTTGCCCTCCGGCGCCATGGTGACTTCCAGATCAATGTCATAGAGCATTGGCCCGCAGTCCTTCAGATGGTCCAGTAGTTCCACCTCGCGTTCAGGCGTGCCGCAGCGGAAGGGTTCCAGCGCCGGTTTGGTCACAATCCAAGGGCTGATCGAGTTGGCGGTGGCCTTGGCCTGGAACGGGCCCAGAGGCTGATACTCCCAAGCCTGTATGTCGCGCGCGGACCAGTCGTTCAGTAACACATAGCCAAAGATGTGATCATCTGCTTCCTGCACTGTGATCGGACCATCTGACGGTGTGCCGACAATAGCGCCCAACTCCAGTTCGATGTCGAACCGCTCGCAAGGTGCCCACCGCGGCTTGTCTTCATTCGGACCCTTCAGCTGACCCCAGGGGCGGCGCACATCTGTGCCCGACACCACCACGGAAGACGCCCGCCCGTTATAGCCGATCGGGATATGCAGCCAGTTTGGCGGCAGCGCATTTTCCGGGCCGCGGAACATGGTGCCAACGTTGAAGGCATGGTTCTTGCCGGCGTAGAAATCGGTGTATTCGCTGACTGCAAAGGGCATGTGCAGTTCAGCTTCTGCCATTGGAACCATCAGCGGTGCGACCCTGCCTTGCTCGGCCGCCCCATCGGACAAAAGGGCTGTCAGACGGTCACGCAGCGCGGCCCAGACGGCAGGGCCTTCCTCCATCAGGTCATTCCAGTAGGGCACGTCGAACAGCGGCGCATCTCCCAACTGGATGATGCCGCTTTCCTCGGCGGCCTGCATATCCAGGATCAAATCACCAATGGCTACCCCGCAGCGCGGATCATCACCATCGACCGAAAACACGCCATAAGGCAGATTGTTGAGCGGGAATGGGTGGTTTGCATCATTGGCTGAAGCCACCCAGGATTTCATAAGAGCCATTTCATTTTCCTGTCATTCGCCCGCCTGGGCTTCTTCTTTGTGCAAATACTCCCGGGGGGATGGGCCGTTTGCAACCCAGCGGAGGCAGCGCCCCCTTTCCACCATCACTTCAGACCGGGCGTGCCGTCAAACTTCTTCTCGATGTCACTCCAGCAGTCGATGTAGTCATCCTGCAACGGCGCGTCCTTAGCTGCAAATGTAGTCAGATGCTGCGGAAAGCGGGTTTCGAACATGAAAGACATGGTGTTCTCCAGCTTCTCTGGCCCCAGGTTGGAATTCGATGCGCCTTCGAACGCGTTTTTGTCCGGTCCGTGAGGGAGCATCATGTTGTGAAGTGACATGCCGCCTGGCACAAAACCTTGCGGTTTGGCATCGTACTGTCCGTAGATATTGCCCATCAGTTCAGACATGATGTTTTTGTGGTACCACGGCGGTCGGAAGGTGTTTTCGGCCACCATCCAGCGGTCGCGGAACAATACAAAGTCGATGTTCGCGGTGCCCGGCACACCGGACGGAGCGGTCAGCACGGTAAAGATAGACGGGTCGGGATGGTCGAAAAGGATCGCACCCACCGGGCAATAAGTGCTGAGGTCGTATTTAAAGGGGGCGTAGTTGCCATGCCAGGAAACCACATCCAGCGGCGAGTGGCCGATCCTGGTTTCATGAAACTGACCGCACCATTTTATGGTCACTGTGGACGGCACCTCGCGGTCCTCAAACGCGGCCACAGGCGCCTTGAAATCGCGCGGGTTGGCCAGGCAGTTGGCACCGATCGGCCCGCGGCCTGGCAGTTCGAATTTCTGGCCGTAATTCTCGCAGACAAAACCGCGGCAGGGACCTTCCAGCACTTCGACGCGATAGACCAGTCCACGTGGAATGATGGCAATCTCCTGCGGCGCCAGATCTATAATGCCCAGCTCGGTCGCAAACCGCAGGCGGCCTTCCTGCGGTACCACAAGCAGTTCGGAATCGGCTGAGAAGAAATAGCTGTCCACCATCGACTCAGTGACCAGATAGATATGGCTGGCCATGCCTATCTGGGTATTCACGTCGCCTGCGGTGGTCATGGTGCGCATGCCGGTGAGCCAGGTCAGGCTTTCCTCCGAATGCGGCACTGGATCCCAGCGGTACTGGCCCAGAGATACCACATCCGGATCGATGCAGGGTGCCGACTTCCAGTACGGCAGATCAATCTTCTTATAGCGGTGCGAATGCTTCACCGAGGGCCGTATGCGATAGCACCAGGTCCGTTCCGGCGGGTCGGCGGTAAATGCGGTGCCGCTCAACTGCTCGCCATATAGGCCATAGTTGCACTTTTGCGGGCTGTTCATGCCCTGCGGCAGCGCACCGGGCAGCGCTTCGGTTTCAAAGTCATTGGCAAAGCCGGGCATATAGCCCTCGCTCGGCCCCGCGATCGAGGGGGCCTGGATCATTTCCTGGGGATCGGCGGGTAGATTCATCGCGCGTTTCTCCTCTTGCTGCTTGCGGAATATTAGTTGTTTTTGTAACTAACAAGGGGAGGGGGAGCAAAATGAACGAAAAAGATGATTTCGCTTTGCAGGATTTCCTGCCGTATCTGCTGAACCGCGCGGCTGAGGAAAGCTCGCTGGGGTTCCAAAAACACTACAAGAACCGCTATGGAATGTTGCGCACGGAGTGGAGGGTGCTGTTCCACTTGGGCAACTACGGGCAGATGACGGCCAAGGAAATCGGTAGCCGGGCGAAGATCCACAAGACCAAGATCAGCCGTGCTGTGGCCAAGCTGTCGGAGAAACGGTTTGTGACCCGCAGTCGTGATGATAACGATCGCCGTTCGGAACATCTGGCGCTCACGGCGGCGGGGGAGGCTGCCTATAAGGATCTGCGGGAACATGCATTGCAGTTCGACACCAGCATCTGCGCCAGGTTCACCGCTGGTGAGGTTGCAATTTTGCGGTATATGCTGCGCAATTTAGCAGGGATCGACCCATAGACATCGGTGGCCGGAATACCCAAATAGAGCCGCGGTATTGAAGGTGAAAACATGATACAGATTGATGTCAATTCCGGAGCGCTGATTGCCTGGCTGATGGAGCAGGGACTGCAGGGCGCGCATCAGCAGGACTTGCTGCAAGGATATTGTCAACGTCTGGCCGATGCCGGGGTGCCGTTGTGGCGGTTCCATCTGGCGCAGCGTGCTTTCCACCCGAAATTCGGCGGGTTGGGCTTCAACTGGACCCGCGCGGATGGCATCAGCTACGAGCACTATGAATACCGCGAATCCCCGCGCGAAGAATGGCTGCGCAGCCCGTTCTTTCACATTCTGGAGCATAACCTGGAAGAATTCCGCCAAAGGATCGAGGACAGCGCCCCGGAGGAATTTCCGTTACTGACTGAGCTGCGGGAACGCGGGGCGACCGATTACTTTGCAAAGGGTGTGCGGTTTGCGCCGCCGGACGCCGAGCCGAACGATCCGCGTCATCCCAGCGAAGGGATGCTGATTTCCTGGTCCTCGGACCGGCCCGGAGGGTTCAGCAATCGCGAGCTGGATCTGCTCCGCACCACTCTGCCGCATCTGGGGCTGGCGTTGAAATCCTCGTCGAACAGGCAGATGGCCAGTGACCTTCTGCAGGTATATCTGGGCCGTGATGCAGGCCGCCGGGTGCTGTCGGGCGAAATCCAGCGTGGTTCTTCGCAGCAGATTGATGCGGTTCTCTGCTTGTTTGACCTCAAGGGTTTCACCCAGCTTGCAGAGCGGCTGCCCGGCACTGACCTGATCGAGATGCTGAATGGCTATTTCGGCCTTGCGGTGGAGACCATCCAGGCGCATGGCGGAAATATCCTCAAGTTTATGGGCGATGGAATGCTGACCATGTTCAATCTGGGCAGCATTGAGGAAGACGCCCACGCCGCTCTTGCCGCTGCGAATGAACTCTGTGGCAAGGTCCGGGCGTTTAATTCTAAGCGCGAGGAGCAGGGCCTCCCCACAGCTGGCTTCACCCTGGCGCTGCACGCAGGAACCATTCTTTATGGCAACATCGGTGCGGAAAACCGGCTGGATTTCACCGTAATCGGCCAAGCGGTGAACCAGACCGCCCGGATTGCCGGGATGCACCGTTCGGTCGGACAAAGCATCATCATGTCCGAAGACGTACAGAAAGCGGCCGAGGGAACCAATCATGATCTGGTGTCGCTGGGCCGCTACATGCTGCGCGGAGTGGCTGAACCGATCGAGCTTTACACCATCTACCGCGGCAAATGCGGCTGCGATTGCTGAGCTGCCGCCGGGGCAGGATCAGATACTGATCTCGACCCCCGGCAGGTTCACTTCCTTCATCATGTCGCGCAGCTCCTGCCGGGCGGCGATGTTGGAAATATTCAATTGCTTGACACCAATGTCCTTGAGGTCCAGCAGGGTCAGTCCGCGAGGGAACAGCTCGCGGAAGATGACCCTCTCGGAAAAGCCCGGTGCGACCCGGAAGCCGATCCGCTTGGACAGCATATTGATGGCGCGTTCCATCTTTTCCTTGTTGACCATGCGCTGAGTGCCGACCCGGTTGCGGATCACGATCCAGTCAATCGGCTTCAGCCCGGCCTGCGCGCGCAGCTGGCGGGCGTTCCACACCATTTCCGAGTAGACGGACGGTCCGGTGATTGTTTCCCCCTTCTGGTCTACATGCGCCAGCAGGTCGAAATCGACAAAACTGTCATTGAGCGGTGTGATGAGCGTATCGGCCAGCGAATGGGCCACCTGGCTGAGGCGCGTGTGCGAGCCGGGGCAGTCGATCAGGATGAAATCATGGCCCGGCTCCAACGCCGAGACCGCGGCCGACAGGCGGTGGTCATAGATGTTTTCGCCCGGCTGCAGGCTGTCGGGATCAATCTCTGGCAGCTCGTGCATTTCCACCATCGGCAGCTCCAGCCCTGCCTTGGTGCAGAAATCCTTGCGGTTCTCCAGGTAACGCCCCATCGAGCGCTGCCGCAAGTCCAGGTCCAGCGCTGCCACCTTGTGCCCAAGCCGGGCCAAGGTGGTTGCAACATGCATGGAAACAGTGGATTTTCCCGCGCCGCCCTTCTCGTTGCCGACGACAATAATATGCGCCATATACAGGTCCCTTCGCTCGTGCCTTTGGCACGTTTTTATCTTTGCGCCCCTGTATAGGCTCTGGATTCGGTCAAGAAAAGCGGTCTGCGCCGGCTGGTAAACTTAGTGTGTCACCTGTGTTTTGAGGGTCCCGCCGGCTTGCGGTTCGGGCGGGCATCTCCACCTTTGCGAAGTTTGCCCGGCTTGGCATCGGCGGCACGCGCCTTGTTTTTCTTGCTGTTTGGTTTGCCGGCCGGCGGTTTGGGGCCTTTGGTGTGGTAAGGTTTTGCTGCAGGCGCGCCGGGCTTGGTCATCCGCTTGGAAGGATCGGATGCGCCGCGCGGCTTGGCTACAACAGCCGGCTCAGGCTTGGGGCTGCTTTCCGGCGCGCGGCTGCGGCGCGGCTCGCGTTCGAAAGGCGCCTTGTCAGCAGAGCGCTTTTCCTGCCAGTCCTTGCGCGGCGGGCGGCTGTCTTCGGTTTTGCCGCGATATGGTTTCGGACTATCCGGTTTACCACGGTGCGGCTTGGGGTCCCGGTCACCTTTGAAGCCGCCCTTCGGTCCGCCGGGGCCGCGGCGCGGGGCCGGGCCCAGATCGGGAGCCTCGGAAAGCTGGGTCAACACGGCGCCCGGCTCCAGTTCCGCCTTGCCGTCCAGTGCTTTCAGAAAACCGTCAATCGCGGCCTTGCTGATTTCGGCAAAGGTCTCATTGTCCTGCACCCGGATCGCACCGATGGAATCGCGGTCGATGTTACCGGCCTTGCAGAGCATCGGCAGCACCTTGCGCGGGTCCGCACCGGCTGCCCGCCCGCCCGAAAGCGAGAACCACACCGACGGCCCGAAAGGCTTGCGCTCCTTACGTTCTTTGCGTGGTTCCTCCGCACCGGCCGGGCGCAGGTCTTCCGGTGCCGAATGGCGGCTTCGGAACAGGCGCAGGTAGGTGGCGGCAATCTGTTCGGCGGAGAAATGCTCCAGCAGAGTTTGAACTCCTGCCTGCTCTTGCTCCGAAACCGCTTCCTGCCAGACGGGATCCGCCAGCATCCGCTCCTCATCCCGTGCCAGGATGTCATCAGCCGAGGGCGCCTCGCAATGCTCTGCCGTCAGCTTGGCCCATTTCAGCAACCGCAGCGCTTTGCTGCGGGCCTTGGGCGGCGCGATCAGTGCGCTGACGCCTTTGCGGCCCGCGCGCCCTGTCCGGCCGGACCGGTGCAGAAGGGTTTCGTGGTTCGAAGGCAGCTCGGCGTGAACCACCAGCTCCAACCCCGGCAGGTCGATGCCGCGGGCAGCAACATCGGTGGCCACACAGACCCGGGCCCGCCCGTCGCGCATCGCCTGCAGCGCTTGACTGCGTTCAGCTTGGGAGAGTTCGCCCGACAGTGTCACCACCGGCAGGCCGCGGTTGGTCAGCCGTGCCGCCAGCCGGTTCACTGCTGCACGGGTATTGGCAAAGACGATGGAGCTGGGGGCCTCGTAGTAGCGCAGCACGTTGATGATGGCGTTTTCCGCATCCTGTTGCGCCACGCTCATCAGCCGGTATTCGATATCGCTGTGCTGTTTGGTTTCGCCTGCGGTTTTGATCCGCATCGCATCGCGCTGGAAGGTTTCGGCGAGGCTGGCAATGCCTGCTGGAACAGTGGCCGAGAACAGCAGTGTCCGGCGGTCTTCGGGCGCTTCGCCCAGGATGAATTCAAGATCCTCGCGGAAGCCCAGGTCGAGCATCTCGTCGGCCTCGTCCAGCACCACCGCGCGCAGGTTGCTGAGGTCGATGGAGCCGCGCATGATGTGGTCGCGCAGCCGCCCCGGTGTCGCGGCCACGATATGCGCGCCGCGGGCCAGTGTGCGGCGTTCGTCCCGCATGTCCATGCCGCCCACGCAGGATGCAATCACCGCACCAGCGCCACGGTAAAGCCAGCTCAGCTCGTGCTTCACCTGCAGTGCCAGCTCGCGGGTTGGTGCGATCACCAGTGCCAACGGAGCGGCGGCCTCGTCAAACGCCTCGGCCTCACCCAGCAGGGTTGGCGCAAGCGCAAGTCCGAAGCCGACTGTCTTGCCTGATCCGGTCTGGGCCGAAACCAGCAGGTCGCGCTCTTCAAGCTCCGGCTGGGTCACAGCCTCCTGCACTTGGGTCAGGGTTTCATATCCGCGCTCTTGCAGTGCGTTGGCCAGGGCTTGTTTCACGAGGGGGGCTGTCTTTCCCGCGAGGCACATCCGGCCTCAGCGTCAGGAGAAAAAAAAGAAGGCTGCCCGTCCGGGGCAGCCTTCGGGAGTTTGGAAAAATACGGCAGACGGCTTAGAAGCCCAGGCCTTCGTATTTCTTCTTGAACTTCGAAACACGGCCGCCTGCATCCATCAGACGCGAGGTGCCGCCGGTCCAGGCCGGGTGCACCGTCGGGTCGATGTCCAGCGCCAGCTGATCCCCTTCGCTGCCCCAGGTGGAGCGCATCTTGAGGATGGTGCCGTCGGTCATTTTGACGTCGATGAAGTGGTATTCGGGATGAGTGTCTTTTTTCATGATACCGCTCCTCAGGCTTTCTTGGGCTTGTAGTGTGCATCTTCTGCGATACGGGCCGACTTGCCGCGGCGGGCGCGCAGGTAGTACAGCTTGGCACGGCGCACGCGGCCGCGGCGCACAACGGTGATGCTGTCGATGTTGGTCGAATACAGCGGGAACACACGCTCCACGCCTTCGCCGAACGAAATTTTGCGGACGGTGAACGAACCGGCAATGCCCGAACCGTTTTTCCGGCTGATGCAAACACCTTCGTACATCTGCACGCGCGAACGCGAGCCTTCGGTCACCTTGAAGCCGACACGGATGGTGTCGCCGGCTTTGAAATCAGGGATATCTTTCCCCAGGGCGGCGATCTGTTCCGCCTCCAGCTGTGCGATCAAGTTCATCGCAACTCTCCTAAAATTGGCCTGCGGTTCTTTCCGCAGAGGTTTGTGCCGTCATGAGAGCTCTTGGTCTTCACCGGGTCCCGCCACAAGCAGCCCGCCAGAGATCACGCAGTCTGTTTCTTACTTCTGGCGGGCAGATCCCGGGCGAAAACCGAAGAAGGAGTTCAGGTGAGCGATCCAACAGCCAGAGGTCCGGAGCCGCGATTGCGAATCCAGACCGACGCTGTATACGTCCGCAAGCCCAGTAAAACAAGTGCCCAGCTAAGCGGTCCGCAAGAGTTTTCTGAAAACCCTTGCAGATTCCTGTCTATAAGGATTTTGGGTCCAGTCCCGGCCTTTTCCAGCTTTCAGGTTCTCATCCAGTCTGGTCTTCGACCACAGCTGTTGGCGCGTTTTTCTTCACCGCTTCAATGCCATTATCGCGGCCCGATGCGCTGGCGTAGCTCTGAGAGGTGCCAATCACCTGGCCATTGGTGGCTTTCAGGTTGAACATATGCTTGCCGGCGGCAGTTTCTTTGCGCTCATAGCGCGTATCCTCTCCAGCGTTCTTTTTAACCGATTCGATGCCGTTTTTGGCACTGGCTTTCTGCTTGTAGCCTTCGCTGGCCAGAATATTCTCGCCGTTGCCTGCTTTCAGACGGAAGCGGAATTCGCCTGCATTATCGGTATAAAGTTCGAATTTTCCAGCCACCCTGCTCACTCCTAATTTCTGATGAATATGAGGCGACTAAAGCATGGCTCGGGTCATCCGGCAATGTTTGGAGGCAACTTGCGCTGCTGCTAGCCCTGAAGAGGGGGGCAAACAGACAATCAGCGCTTGCTTCCTTTCTTCCGGCTGTGAGCTTCCCACAGGTCAGGACGGCGGGCCTTGGTGTTGTCTTCGCTCATCCTGTGTCTCCATTCCGCAATCTTACCGTGGTGGCCTGACATCAGCACGTCCGGGATTGCGCGGCCGTTCCACTCGGCAGGGCGGGTATATTGCGGATGCTCCAGCAAACCGGAGGCGAAGCTTTCTTCCTCGGTCGAAGCTTGGTTGCCAAGCACCCCTGGAATGAGCCGGACGGTGGCATCGATCAGTGCCTGCGCGGCCAGCTCGCCGCCTGTCATCACGAAATCGCCCAAGGAGACTTCCTGGATGCCGTAATGCTCCAGCACTCGTTCATCGACGCCTTCGAACCTGCCGCACAACAGGGTTATGCCATCGCATTGTGCAAAGTTATGCATCATCTGCTGGTCCATCCGGCGCCCGCGCGGAGACAGGTAGACCAAAGGCCAGTTGCCGCGGGTGTCTGCCATCGTGTGTTCAATCGCCGCGCCAAGCACATCGGCACGCAGCACCATGCCGGCGCCGCCGCCTGCCGGAGTGTCATCGACGTTGCGGTGCTTGCCCACGCCGAATTCCCGCAAGTCTGTTGTTTCCAGCTGCCACAGCCCCTCCTGCAGCGCCTTGCCGGTCAGGCTTTCGCCCAGAACGCCGGGAAAGGCGGAGGGGAACAGGGTGATAATCTTGGCTTTCCACACGCCAGCCAGGTCCGGTGTCGGCGTCATCAGCTCGCGCGGTTTCAGAGTGGGGCGGATGGCCTTGCGGCCGTGGGAGCGGGAGGGGATGTCGGTCATGTTTTCTCGGGCGGAAGATGGAGGGCTATGCTGACCTATACGAGGGCTAGCATCAGATACAAAGGGATAGCCACCCTGTTTATCTCTTTGCGCGGCAAGAGTCCCGCAAATTGGACTGCTTTTCTTGGTGGATCTGGTGGTACGACCGCCCTGAGCGGGTTGAGTGCGTGCGTCTCATCAAGAACTTCGGGCGGGGACGAGTATTGACGGGAGCCGCTGCCATGAAAGCCTTAATCGTTGCAGTGGGCAGCTCAATATGCGGCAGCAGCACCGAAACCGCGGCTAGCCTGCGGGCTGCCGCAGCTTAAAGCGGGACCGTACTGACATGTTAGCGGTTTGCCGTGCTTGCCGCTCAGAAAGCTCTGGACCTATGTAGTCCTGGTTTTGTGCGATCCAGCGTAGAGAAGCAGGTGCAGCCGTTCTGGCTGGGAACGCCGTTTTCCCGTTCAGATTCAAAGTCAGAACACCCCGTCCGGCGGATCGGCAACGATGCGGCCTTTTTCAAGATCTACTGTCGGCACCGCGGCCAGGGTAAAAGGCAGAAGTACCGCGGACTTCAGCCCCGGACCATGAATCTCCAGTAAGTCCGCCGCACCATGGTTCTGCACTGATTTCACCGTGCCAAGCAGGGTGCCGCCGGTGTCATAGACCTCCAGTCCCATCAGGTCGGCATGATAATATTCGTCATCCGGCAGACTGGGCAGCTGGTCACGGCGGGCGAACAAGCGCAGGCCTTGGGCGGCGTCCGCCTCTTCCTTGGTTTCAATTCCGCTCAGAAGGGCAGCAAAGCCATTCTTGACCGGACGGGTCAGGGTCAGCGTATAGCTCTGGCTGCCGTCCTCGTTGGTAAGCGGCGAATAGTCGACGATTTCCGCGGGGATGGCGCAAAAACTCTTGAGCCGCACCTCGCCGCGCACGCCGAAGGCGCCGGCCACTGCTCCTACGCAGATCAGGTCGCTCATGGTGTCATTCCTTTGCACAGAACCCTGCGCGCAGCCACTGGCCGCCAGATTGTTCGCAGAGTTCGCTTTGGTGGTTGCGTTCAAAAAAGATGCCAGCGGTAAAGGCTACTGCAACAAAAAACACAAGCCGGATCAACCGTCCCATCCCGGGGCTCAGCGGGTTTGCAGCGGCAGGTCTGCCATGCGGCTTTCCCAGCCGGCCTCCTGCAGTTCTGGCGTGTCTGACTGGCGTTCAGGATAGCCGATGCAGAAATAGCCGATCAGCTGCCAGCCTGCAGGCGCTGCCAGATCGCGGTTCAGCTGTTCGGGATCGAGCACCGAAACCCAGCCCAGCCCCAAGCCTTCGGCGCGTAGGGCGAGCCAGAAAAGGGTGACGGCGGTGACCACCGAATAACGCCGCATCTCCGGCATCGTGACGGCGCCCAGCCCGTGGCCTTGGGCCGTTTCATCGTCACAGTAGATCGCCAGCTGCACCGGTGCGTCGCGCATGCCAGAGAGCTTCAGCTGCGCGTACTTGCTCGCGCGATCCCCGGAGTAGCCTTTTAGTGCTTCGGTATTGGCCTTTTCGAAATTCTTCAGCGCAGCGGCGCGGGCAGTGTCGCTGTCCACTCGCAAGATGCGCCAGGGTTCGCTGAGCCCCACCGAGGGGGCCAGCGGAATGGCAGAGAGGCAGCGCATCAGCACTGCCTCCTCCACCGGAACGCTGCGGAACCGGCGCACGTCGCGCCGGAGCCGCATCAGCAGATCAAGCTGGCTGCGGAACTCTTCGGGAAAAGCGCCCCGCAGCTCCACGGAATTATTCCGCGTCTGCAGCTGCTTCGGAGGCTTCAGCAGCCTTGGCAGCTTTCTCTTCTGCGCGCTCCTGGGCTTTTTTGCCCGGGGCGCCCTTCTTGGGGTTGCTGCGCTCGGTCTTGGCGCGCACGCCTGCGGCTTCCAGCATGCGGGCGATACGGTCGGTCGGCTGTGCGCCTTGGTCCAGCCAGTGCTGCACGCGTTCCATGTCCATTTTCACGCGCTCTTCGCTGTCTTTCGGCAGCAGCGGGTTGTAGGTGCCCAGCTTCTCGATGAAGCGGCCGTCGCGCGGCATGCGGCTGTCAGCCGCCACGATGCGATAGAAGGGACGCTTTTTAGAGCCGCCGCGGGCCAAACGGATTTTCATTGCCATGGGTACATCTCCTTTGATGGCGTTGTCCGGGGTATGCCCCGGTTGTTCCTGTTGTAATTGTTATTCTTGGTGTTTCTTGTGGTGGCGAATGACTTCACCGATGATGAAGTTCAAAAATGCCTTGGCGAACTCAGGGTCCAGATCGGCCTGCTCCGCCAGGTCTTCAAGCCGTGCGATCTGCGCCGCTTCGCGGGTCGGATCGGACGGGGGAAGGTCGTGTTCAGCCTTGAGCCGCCCCACTGCCTGGGTGTGCTTGAACCGCTCGCCCAAGGTATAAACGAGGATCGCATCCAAGCGGTCGATGCTTTCACGGTGGCCCTTCAGCAGCTGTGCTGCACGGGCGGCGGGATCTTGGGTATCAGTTGTCATCAGGTTCTCCGCAGTGCAGCAGGCTGGAGCGTTCCAAGGTCGCAGCGGGCGAGCATTCCCTATACACACCCTTTGCACCGCCGCAGCGCAGCAACAATGTTTCCAGACGCAGTTCAGTCAAGGGCCCAGCCCTCCGGCTTGAACAGCGGGTCGGCGTAGTGGCCGATTTCCATTTCGATGCCGTGCGCAATCTGGCTGTCCTTCAGAGTGTCCGGGCCGGGATGGCGGAAAACTGCATCATTGCCGTCGATAGTGGCAGCCTCATGGTCCTTGGTGGCGCCGAGCCGTTCTGCCAGCCGGATCGAGTCGAGATTCTTGGGGTCGATATAGCTGACCGCGGTCTCCCAGCCCAGATTTGAATAAAAATGCCGGCGTGCGGCCTGTGCAGCCTCCAGCGCATAGCCCTTGCCGGCGGCACCGGGCCAGATGATCCATGCAATCTCGCGTTCGGGCCAGCCCGCGGGCTGCCAGCCGCCGGCCATTCCATAGGTCTCGTCCGTGGATTTGTTGTGGATCATCCACATGCCAAAGCCGCGGACCTGCCAGTGGCCGATCTCGGCGGCGTAGAGCATCCAGGCCTCATAGGTGTTCAGCGGCCCGCCCATAAAGCGCGAGCGGTAGGAGCTGAAGGTGGCTTTGAAATCAGGATAGTCCTGCGCTTCGGGGCCGCGCAGCACCAGGCGGCGGGTTTCTATCACCGGGATGTCAAACGGCATCAGCGCGCTCCTTCCATCGGAAGGGCGCGGCCAAGCCAGGATATGACCCCGTTAAGACGCATCAGTGAAGCATGCCCCGTGCGGCTTGCGGGCCGGACACGCGGGCCGGCGGGATGTGGCGCCAGGCGCGGATATTGGGTGCGGGCTGCAGACGGAAAGAGACCGGTTTTTCCGGCCGGGCGCCAACGCGTTGGGCCAGCGCGATAGAAGCTTCGTTTTCCTCGGGCACGTAGGAGACGATGCTGTCCCAGCCAGCCTCGGCAAACAGCCAATCGAGCACGCATTGCGCGGATTCGCTGGCATAGCCTTTGCCCTGTCCCGGCTCCATCAGGTGCCAGGACAATTCCGGTTCCGGCCAGCCCTTGGGGAACCAGGGGCCTACAAGGCCGACAGTCAAGCCGCTGCTGCGCTCGACCACAGCAAACAGACCGTAGCCGTGCAGGTGCCAGTGACCGATGATGGTTGCAATCGACCACCACAGCGAGTCGGGGTCTTCCGCCGCGTCGATAAAGCGCGGTGCGTCCGGGGTCAGGAAAGCCGCATTGGCGTCAAACTCCGGGTCCGCCGGAGAAATCAGCATCAGCCGTTTTGAAACAAGCCGCGGAAACGGCTTTCGAACGTCAGTCATTTTATGCCCCTTTTCCCGGGCGGCGGACCGTCCGGCATGAATTTCACCCATCCGGTGAAGAAGTATCGGGGAGACTGCGTAATATTCGGTTAAACAAGCCGCTGCCAGTGCCGGGCGGGCGGGGTTTGCGCAGATTTGACGGAAGCTCATGCGTAGGCCTCCATCCCGCCGTCGCAGGGCGCGGCAGGAGCGGGGTGGCGGTAGACCAGCTCACGCCCGTGTTTGGGGTTTTCGAATTCCGCTTCGAATACCGCGCCCAGCCGTTCGGCCAGAGCTACCGAGCGGGTGTTGCCCGGGAAGATGTTGGAGCACAATGCGGGCAGGCCCATAATCTCATAAGCATGGGTGCGGGCCGCCATCGCCGCCTCAGCCATGACACCGCGGCCTTCGCCTGCCGGGAAGGCGACCCATCCCAGTTCCGGTTCCGGCCAGCCTTCGGGCTGCCAGATACCTGTGATGCCAAGCGTTTCGGCCGTGACCTTGCAGGTGATGGTCCAGAAGCCGAAACCACGCATTGCCCAGTGTCCCACCGACATGGTGAACCAGCGCCAGGCTTCGTTTCGGTCCAGCGGTCCGCCAAACC
This sequence comes from Leisingera methylohalidivorans DSM 14336, assembly GCF_000511355.1. NCBI lineage: Bacteria > Pseudomonadati > Pseudomonadota > Alphaproteobacteria > Rhodobacterales > Roseobacteraceae > Leisingera > Leisingera methylohalidivorans. The sequence goes on from NC_023135.1 coordinate 99,109, forward strand.
CCCAGCAACGTGCTTCATCTGCGAAGAACGCTGCCATTGGCCCGAAATCCGCCGCCTCCGGTCCGCGCAGGACCAGGCGTTCGGTTTCAAGCTGAGGTATGGAAGGGAACTGCATGGTTTACTTTTTCTTGCCGAAACCGCTGAGGCCCGCTGGCAAGCCCATGCCGCCACCGAGACCGGGGAGGCCGCCGGGGAGGCCCTTGCCGCCGCCCATTGCCTTGGCCGCGGCTTCCAGTGCCTTCGGATCCATCTGGCTGGGATCCATGCCGTCCATGCCGGGCATACCGCCGCCCTTGCCGAACATGCCCTTCATGGCCTGCTTCAGCATCTTGCCTTTGCCCATCTTGCCCATCTTCTTCATCACATCGGCCATCTGCCGGTGCATTTTCAGAAGTTTGTTGAGGTCGGAAACCTCCATGCCCGAGCCGGCCGCGATCCGTTTCTTGCGGGAGGCCTGCAGCAGGGCGGGATTGGCGCGCTCCTTCTTGGTCATCGACTGTATCATGGCGATCTGGCGCTTAAGCACCTTATCGTCCATGCCGGCGTCCTGCACCTGCTTGGCCATTTTGCCCATCCCGGGCATCATCTGCATCATGCCCTCCATGCCGCCCATCTGAAGCATCTGTTCAAGCTGCATCTTCAGGTCGTTCATGTTGAACTGACCCTTCATCATGCGCTTCATCATGCGCTCGGCCTGTTCGGCCTCGATGGTTTCCTGTGCCTTTTCGACCAGCGCCACGATGTCGCCCATGCCGAGGATGCGGCCGGCGATCCGGTCGGCCTCGAAGGTTTCCAGCGCGTCCATCTTCTCGCCGAGACCGACAAAGCGGATCGGCTTCCCGGTGACGGCGCGCATTGACAGCGCCGCACCACCGCGGCCGTCTCCGTCCATCCGGGTGAGGACCACGCCGGAGATGCCGATCTTGGCGTCGAACTCCTCCGCGACTTCCACCGCGACCTGGCCGGTGAGGCCATCGACCACCAGAAGCGTCTCACGCGGCGAGACCGCGTTGCGGACGTCCTCGACCTCCTGCATCAGGGTCTCGTCGATGTGCAGGCGGCCCGCGGTATCCAGCATGTAGACGTCATAGCCGCCAAGGGCTGCCTGCTGCTTGGCACGTTTGGCGATGTCGACGGGTTTCTGGCCGGGCACGATCGGCAGCGTGTCGACGCCGATCTGGGCGCCCAGCACCGCCAGCTGCTCCATCGCTGCCGGGCGGTAGACGTCAAGCGAGGCCATCAGGACGCGCTTGCCCTCTTTCTCCTTCAGCCGTTTTGCCAGTTTGCCGGTGGTGGTGGTCTTGCCCGAGCCCTGCAGGCCGACCATCAGCACCGGGGCGGGCGGGTTGTCGACCTTCAGCTTGCCGGGGTCTTCCTCGCCGCGCAGCACGTCGACCAATGCGTCATGCACGATCTTCACCACCTGCTGACCCGGGGTCACCGACTTGGTGACCGCCTGACCAGTGGCCTGCTCCTGCACCTTCTTGACGAAGTCGCGGGCAACCGGCAGTGAGACGTCGGCTTCGAGCAGCGCCACGCGCACTTCACGAAGGGCGGATTTCACGTCCTCCTCGTTGAGGGCGCCCTGTTTGGTCAGCCGGTCAAAAACGCCGGCAAGGCGTTCGGATAGATTTTCAAACATGCCTGCGGCCTCCTGATGCCGGTTTCAAGTTGTGGCGCCCCCGTATGTAGGGGACAAGCGATCCATGCGCAAATGCCCCCACGGGCGTAACACGCTGGTGGGGGGCGATCCCTGGCACGGGCAGGGACCGGAAGACTCACTCGCTTCCGGATATTGGGCAGGCGTTACGCCGTTTGGCCGCCGGTGTCAACCGCGGCGCGGGTTCGCCGGGGCGGCAGCGGGCACCTACGTGCGGCTTGACATGCGGGGGCCGTGTTGGTCAACATCTGACAGCTGGTCCCTCGCCGTCAACTAACCGGCTGGGCCAACCGACAGAGCATCGAGGCAGATCTTCAGTACAGGCATTCCGCGCGCCGCTTGGCGTCTGCGGTTCCGGGCGGGCAGCCGCATCAGCCAAGGGAGGATCAGATAACATGCGCGTTTTCACTATTCTGGGACCGTCGCAGTCCGGCAAATCAACGCTGGCAACGGCGCTGGCCAATCTGGACAGTGCCGAGGGTAAACGGCAGGAGGTTGCAGGCGTCGCCGCTTTGCAGCCTTTTTCATTCATGGGGGAGGACTGGGCCGCAATCGACATCGCGGGCGGGGCCGACAACCTGGCTCAGGCAGGTCCGGCATTGGCGGCCAGTGACGCTGCCGTCCTTTGCGTGCCGGCAGATGCCGGAGCTGCGGTGTTAAGCGCGCCGTATCTGCGCAAGCTGGAGGAGGCGGGGATCCCCGCCTTTATTTTTGTCAACCGCATGGATCAGGCGGCAGACCGGGTTGCGGAAATCGTCGCTGCGCTTCAGGCCTATTGCAGCCACAATATCATTCTGCGGCAGGTGCCGATCCGCGAGGACGGCCAGGTTGTGGGTGCTGTGGATCTGATCTCGGAACGCGCCTGGCAATACCGCGAAGGCGAGCCCTCGGCACTGATTGAGCTGCCGGTGGCGATGTATGCCCGCGAGCAGGAAGCCCGCACCGAACTGTTGGAGGCGCTGGCGGATTTCGACGACACCCTGCTGGAGGAGCTGATCGAGGATCAGAAGGTGATGGCGGATGAGGCCTACGAGGTGGCCACCAAGGTGTTGCAGCACAACGACCTGATCCCGGCGCTGATGGGTTCTGCCGTGCACAAGAACGGTGTCATGCGGCTGATGAAGTCGCTGCGGCACGAGGCGCCGGATGTGGGGGCTGCATTGGAGCGGCTGTCTAAGGACGCCAAAGTCGTCGCTGTCGGTTGCATGGCCGATCTGGTCAAGCATCTGGGCAAGACGGTGATGGTGCGGGCGTTGGACGGCAGTGTCGGCAATGGCGCTTCGGTTGGCGGAGCAGCGCTTGGCTCGCTGACCGGCGTTGGATCCACAGCAAACGCCAGCCTGACACCGGGGGATATGGGACAAGCGGTCAAGTCGGACCACCTGAATATGGGATTTGCTTATGCGCGCGACGGCGCAGCGCCGCTGCCGGACTGGGCGCAGCCGCGGCCATCGACCTTTCGGCGGGTGATTACCCCGGTAAACGAGCGCGACGATGCCCGGCTGTCGGGCGCGCTGGAGCGGCTGGCGGAGATCGATCCGGCGCTGGGGGTGGGGCAGGATGAGGCCAGCGGCCAAGTGCTGCTGAACCTGCAAGGCCCGCTGCACATGCGGCGCGTCAAGCAGGCCCTGAAAGACGAATTCGGCGTTGAGGTGGAGGAAGGCGTGGTACCGCCGGCATTGCGCGAGACAATCAGGAAGCCCGTGCAGGTGCAGTACCGCCACCGCAAGCAGTCCGGCGGCGCCGGCCAGTTTGCAGATGTGGTGATCGAGGTGAAGCCCCTGCCGCGGGGCAGCGGTTTCGTGTTCGAGGAAACCGTGAAAGGCGGCGCGGTGCCCAAGAACTATATCCCCTCGGTCGAGGCCGGCGCGCGCGAGGCGCTGGCGCAGGGGCTGAACGGGCATCCTGTGGTGGATATCTGCGTGACGCTGAAGGATGGTAAGCATCACTCGGTCGACAGCTCTGATTTTGCGTTCCGGACTGCGGGAAAGAATGCGGTCAGGGAAGCGCTATCCGAAGCTGGCGCGGTGCTGCTTCAACCGATCATGCGGGTGCATATTCATGTGCCTTCGGTGTTTACTGGCGGACTGGTGCCGGTGGTGAGCGGTATGAAAGGGCAGATCCTTGGGTTTGAGGCCGAGGACGGTGTCGCTGGCTGGGATGTGTTTGAAACACTACTGCCGATGTCGGCGCAGGATGACCTGTGCAACACTTTGGCCAGCGCCACCCGCGGTACTGGCTGGTTCAGCACTGATTTCGACCACTATGAAGAGGCCCGGCGCGCGGATTTCGCCGAGGCGTAGAGGCGAATTGGCGTAAAACGGGGCGCAGAGGGCGGAACACCTCTTGCGTCCCGCATTCATTTTGCGTGATCTGCGCTGCAACCCGAAACGGCTTGCGGAGTAAGATCATGGATGCATCATCGGCCTATCAAGACAGCCTGCCTGTCTCCTCGGATGCGCTGCTGAAGCAGCTGGACGGTTGGGGGATCGCCTATCGGCTGCACACGCATGTGCCGCTCCGCACGGTGGAGGATGCCAAGGCGATCGAAGACCAGTTCGTGGTGCCGGGCGAAAACGCGCTGCGGCTCAAGAACCTGTATCTGCGCGATAAGAAGAAGCGCAACTATCTGGTGACCCTGCAGCAGGACCGGGAGGTCGACCTCAAGGCGCTGGGGGCGGAGCTGGGGGCCGGCAACCTGTCGTTCGGCTCGGCGGACCGGCTGCTGGAGAACCTCGGTATCCGTCCCGGCGCGGTCAGTCCGCTGGCGATGATCACAGGAACGGAAAAGGGCGTCACCTTTTATATGGACGCGCGGGCACAGGAGGCGGATGTGATCTTTATGCATCCGCTGGTCAATGACCGCACGGTGGCGATGACGCGGACTGATCTGATGGCCTTCTTCGAAAAGACCGGCTGCGAGGTCAGCTGGATCTAAGCAGGAATTGAATGACGGCCGAGCTATCCAGCTTACTCGTCTTCCAGCGCCAGGTCCAGCGCTGCCGCCACATGGGCAGCGGACGGGTTCACAAAATGAAAGCCACCGGCCTTGAAGTTCACATCATCGAGGTGATCAGGAAAGGCGAGCGGCAGTTCGGTGCAAGCCAGCAGGATGACGCTGCCGGGCCGGGCATGTTTGCGGCAGAAGCGCAGAAGCCGCCCCTGAGCGGCGGCAGAGGCGCCGCCGTGAAAATCCTCGTCGATCATCGCCTGCATTTCGGCGATTTCGGCGTCCGGTAGCTGATCGTTGGCTTTCATCTTATATTCGGTAAGAACATTGGCGTAGTTGCGGGCTTGCATGGTGACGGCAGTGCCCAGCACCAACGCCCGATTGGCGCCGGTCTCCGCTGCAGCCTTGGCGGTGGCATCGAAGATGCTGAGGATCGGCATCATCACCCCGTCGCGGATCGCATGCAACCGGGCGTGCGGGGTGTTGGAGGCGATCAGTGCAAAATCGCAGCCTGCACGTTCCAGGGTCAGCATCGCCTCGCGGAAGATTGCGTCGAAGGCGGCCCAGCTGGCTTCATCGCCAAGGCGGCCGTGTAGGGATCTGGTTTGGGCCTGCACCACGGATTCGATGGTGATCGGCGGCACCGGCAGGGGGGAGGCGCCGCCACGGTCTGCAAAGAACCGCCCGGCGCCCTCGCAGATGGCGCGGTAGTAGTCGAGGGTGGCGGCCCAGCCGACGCCGCCGAGAATGCCGATCTTCTTCATCAAATAACCCGCCCGTGAAATGCCGATGCGGGCAGACTGGCACGGTGGCGGGGGCCTGCCAAACGCAAAAACGCCGCCAGCTCTCCGGAGGAGGGCTGGCGGCGTCGCCGGGACGCCGGGGATCAGGCGGCCAGGGCTTCGATCTGGGTTTTCGCCTTGGCCAAGGCGCCGTCTGCGTCGACGGACATGGCGTCGGCGGCGACGACCTCAACATCGGTGATGCCGATGAAGCCCAGCATGTGGCGCAGGTAGGTGGTGGCAAAGTCGATGTCGGAGCCGGCCTGTGTGCCGCCCGACGCCATGACGATGATGGCGCGTTTGCCTTCCAGAAGGCCGACCGGGCCCGTTTCATGGTACTGGAACGTCATGCCGACGCGGGCCACCAGGTCGATCCAGGCCTTCAGCGTGGAGGGCACCGAGAAGTTGTAGACCGGTGAGCCAATCACGATGGTGTCGGCCTGTTTCAGTTCCTCCACCAGCGAGTCGGAGAGGGAAAGCAGCTGCTTCTGCGTGTCGCTGCGCTGGTCCGCAGGGGTGAAGTTGGCGCCAATCCACGCGCTGTCCAGCAGCGGCAGCGGAGTGGCTAAGTCGCGGCGGATCACCTGTCCGGCGCCAAGGCGGCTGACGATCTGCGCCGAAAGATCGCGGGTCACGGAACCCTCGGTGCGGGCGGAGGAGTCGATATGGAGGACAGTGCGGGTCATTTTCGTGTTCCTTTGCTTGTTGCTGTCAGGTATTTGGGGTATTGCAAATTCGAACGCAACGCTGCTTTAGTCACATGGGGTGTGCATCTGTGCGCATAGTGGCTCCGGCTGGCAAGGAGGCTGCAATGGACAATTGGGATGAGGTCCGCACCGCGTATCAGGTGGCCCGCATGGGCACGGTGAGCGGTGCCGCCGAAGTGCTGGGGGTGCACCATGCCACGGTGATCCGCCATATCGACGCAATCGAGGCACGGCTTGGGGTGAAGCTGTTCCAGCGCCATGCCCGCGGCTATACGCCGACGGAATCCGGGCAGGACCTGCTGCGGGTTGCGCAGGCCACGGACGATCAGTTCAACCAGCTGGTGGGGCGGCTGAAGGGGCAGGGCGATGACGTTTCAGGCGAGCTGGTGGTGACCTCGCTGGCGTCGTTCGCGCCGATGATGGTTCCTGCGTTGCAAGAGTTCCAGGGCATGCATCCCGGGCTGATCATCCGTTATCTGACCGGCGACCGGCTGTTCCGGCTGGAATACGGCGAAGCCCATGTGGCGATTCGCGCGGGCAATGCGCCGGATCAGCCGGACAATGTGGTGCAGCCTTTCATGAAGCAGCAGATCGGGCTTTATGCCGCCAAGAATTATGCAGAGAAATACGGGCTGCTGCAGGGGCTGGAGGATATTCCCAACCACCGGTTTGTAGGCCAGGACGATGAGGGCAGCCGGGCGCCGTACTCCCGCTGGCTGCGGGCAAATGCTCCGGCCGAAGCGATCGCCTTTCGCTGTACCGATGGCTTCACCCTGAAGGCGGCGGTGCAAAGCGGTGCGGGGATCGGCTTCATGGCGGCGTGGGAGGCGCGGCAGCAGCCGGATCTGGTGGAGATGATGCCGCCCCAGAAGGACTGGGAGGGCGCGTTGTGGCTGGTGACCCATGTGGATCTGCACCGTACTACCAAGGTGCAGGCGTTCCTGGCATTCTTGAAAGAGCAGGTGAAGGATTGGCAGCTGTGAGCGAGGCACTGCGTGGGCACCTGGCGATGCTGTTGTTTTCGGCACTGGTGGCGGGATCTTTCTCGCTGGGCGCGATGGTGGCCAACGAGATTGCGCCGGCGGCTTTGAATGCGGCGCGCTTTGGTATTGCCGCGGTGGTGATTGGCATCGCGGCGATGGCAACCACCGGGCTGCAGCGGGCGCATTTCCGCGCGCCCTGGCGGTTTGCGGTGCTCGGCGGGCTGTTCGGCGGATACTTCGTGCTGATGTTCTATGGGCTGCAGACGGCGGCGCCGGTCAGCGCCGCGGCGGTGTTCACCCTGGTGCCGGTGATGAGCGCGGCATTCGGCTGGCTGCTGCTGCGGCAGATCACCACCCGCTGGATGGCCATGGCACTGGCGATTGGCGCGGCGGGTGCAGTATGGGTGATCGTACGCGGCGATCTGGGCGCCTTGGCGGCGTTTGAGGTCGGCCAGGGGGAGATCATCTATTTCTGGGGCTGCGTGCTGCATGCCATTTATACGCCGATGGTGCGCAAACTGAACCGGGGCGAGCCCGCAGTGGTCTTTACCTTCGGGATGCTGCTGGCAGGCGGCGCGCTGCTGGCGGTGTTTGGCTGGCAGGACATTCTGGCCACCGAATGGTCACAGTTGCCCGGTATCGTCTGGATCGGGCTGATTTACCTGGCTGTCTGTGCCAGTTCGGCGACCTTTGTGCTTTTGCAATATGCGGCTATGCGGCTGCCTTCAGCCAAGGTTATGGCCTATACCTACTTGACGCCGAGCTGGGTGATCCTGTGGGAGATCGCGCTGGGCCGCGGCGCGCCGCCGGGCATGGTTCTGATTGGGGTCGTGATGTCGGTGGTGGCATTGGCGATGCTGCTGGAAGGGGCGAGGGACCGGGTACCCGTCTGAGCACACAGGGCGTGCCTCCCTCGGGCGGCGGTTCCCCGCACCTTGCGGCAGGTCAACGCAACCCTCTTGTTTTCCGCTATACTGATCCTGAGGGACACTTCGGAAAGAGGAGGGAACAATGTTCAAGCATATCATGGTGCCCGTTGACCTGCACATGCCCCCAACGGTCAAGAAAGCTCTGGATGTGGCTGCGGATTTCGCCAAGAATCATGGTGCGCGCGTGACACTGGTCCATGTGACGGATCAGCAGGTCAGACGCGGGCATACCGTAGGGTCGTCCGGTGATGAGCTGGCGGACCTGGCAAGCAAGGTGGCGGCGCAAACCGGTGCTAAGGTTGAAGGGCTGCCGATCTATTCTGTGGATGTCGGCGCAGAGATCGATTCCATCCTGTCCCGGACTGCGAAGGAGCTGGAGGTGGATCTGGTTGTGATGGGCACCCATATGCCTGGAATCCTGGACTATGTGTTTTCGTCACACGCCAGCCATCTGGTGCTGCATTCTGAAACATCGGTATTTGTAGTCCGCTAGGGGTCCGCCTGCACGTCTCCTGCCAGGTGCTCAGCCTCCAAGAAGCGTTCAAAGGCATCCAGATTGACCGGTTCAAACTGGCCAAAGCCCTGCATCCAGACAGAGGCAGCGCGCATGGCGTCGGGCTGCAGCTTGCACCACTTTACCCGGCCGCGTTTTTCCTGAGCGATCAACCCTGCCCGGGTCAGGATGCTCAAATGCTTGGAAATCGCCGCCAGCGACATTTCGAATGGGTCCGCTACATCGGTCACCGCCATGTCGTCTTCCAACAGCATGGTGAGGATCGCCCGGCGAGTCGGGTCGGCCAAGGCCGCAAAGACTGTGTCGAGGGGGTCGCTCATGCCTGGTAGTCCTATCCACCGCCCGCAGGTTTGACAATCTGTCTTGAACCGTCATGGTGGCACTTCTGTGGGGAGGGGCAGGGCGTGGCACTGAAATACTGGCTGGTAATTTTCATCCTGGGCATCGGCTGGGGCATGTCGTTCATGTTCAACGCGATCCTGCTGCGCGAGCTGGGACCGCTGTCGGTGTCGATGGGGCGCGTGGGGTTCGGTGCGCTGGGTTGCTGGATTTTTGTGCTGGCGTCGCGCAAGCGGGTGCCGGTGGAGCCGGGGCGCTGGCTGGCGCTGTTTGGCTTTGGGGTGCTCAGCTATGCTGGGCCTTTTGCGTTTTATGCGTTGGGGCAGCAGCATATCGCCAGCGGCGTGGCGGGGATTGTTAATGCGACTACCCCGGCGCTGGCGGTGGTTGTATCGCATTTCTGGCCCGGTGGCGAGCGCGCGACGGGGCTGAAGTCGCTGGGGGTGGTTTGCGGCTTTCTTGGCATCGTCCTGTTGTCGCTGCCGCTGCTGGAGACTGGTCAATCTTCAGAGATTTGGGCTGTGCTGATCACCCTGTGCGCGCCTTTGTGTTACGCCTTTTCAGTCAATATCGCCCGCAGCTTCAGGGACATGGAACCGGTGGTTCTGGTGGCCATCGCGCTGACCGGGGCGACCGCGGCGATTGCGCCGCTGGCGGTCTGGAGCGAAGGCGCGCCGCATGTGACGCGGATGGAGACCTGGATCTCGTTGTTCGTTATCGGCTTTGTTCTAACCTCTGCGGCTTTCATCGCATTCTACTGGGTGCTGCCCAAGGTTGGACCGACCAACATTACCCTGCCGACGCTGATCGCGCCGGTCTCGGCCCTGTTCCTGGGCACCTATATTCTGAATGAGCAACTGCTGCCGGAACACCTGTGGGGCATGGCGGCGATCCTTCTGGGGCTGTTGCTGATCGACGGACGGATCGTGCGCTGGCGGTTGGTAAAACCGCCGGCCCGCTAAAATCAACCTTTTGGTTGAATATGGATTCCTCGAAGTTCGGGCGCTAACAGGCGGCGCGGCAGAAGCGCGCGGGACGCAGTGTTGCGTTTTTAGCTGTTCTTTTTCAAATGGTTAATCCAGAATCCAAGTTTCAATCCTTGTAATTGACTCCCAAGCTCCTTGGCCTTAGCAACCGTTCTCAGGAATTCGCGTGAGGATGGCGCCCGTGACCGACGACGACCAAAAGCAGCGCATGGCGCAGCTGGAGGAGAAGCTGGCGGCGGCGCGTAAGGCCCAAGAGCCCAAGCCGCGTGCGGATGAGCATTATTCGATGGCCAATCAGGCCTGGCGAATGGTGATTGAATTGGTGGCCGGTCTTGGGATCGGCTTTGGCATCGGATACGGGTTGGACCATCTGTTTGGTACCCTGCCCATCTTCATGGTGCTGTTTGTAATGCTGGGCTTGGCGGCTGGGGTGAAGACGATGCTTCGCACCGCGCAAGAGATCCAGGAACAGAAACTGGCCGAAGAGGCCGACAAAAATGCGCAAGACCGGGATTGATCCGACGGGATCGGGCACCGGCGACAGGAGAAGCGGACTGATGGGCAAAATTTTCTTTTACGCAGCGCTGGCGCTGGTGCTGGTATCCGGCCTGATTTTCGCTCCGGCGGAATCAAAACTGGCAATCCACCCGATGGATCAGTTCAATGTGAAGGCGCTGTTTGGAGATAATATTTCCTGGTACACCCCAACCAACGTAACTCTGTGGATGGCTCTGGCCGTTGCAGCCGTGTTCGCGCTGTTGGTGCTCGGATCGTCGCGCCGGGCCATCGTGCCGGGCCGCGCCCAGTCGGTTGCGGAACTGGCCTATGGTTTCATCTATAAGATGGTTGAGGACGTGGCTGGCAAGGATGGCGTCAAGTTCTTCCCCTATATCATGACCCTGTTCATGTTCATCGTGATGGCCAACTTCCTGGGCCTGCTGCCGATGTCCTTCACCACCACCTCGCACATCGCCGTGACCGCGATCCTGGCCGGGCTGGTGTTCTTCACTGTGACCATCGTTGGCTTTGTCAAGAACGGCGCCGGTTTCCTGGGCCTGTTCTGGGTGTCGAGCGCGCCTCTGGCGCTTCGCCCGATCCTGGCCATCATCGAACTGATTTCCTACTTCGTGCGTCCCGTCAGCCACAGCATCCGTCTGGCTGGCAACGTGATGGCCGGCCACGCGGTTCTGAAGGTGTTTGCAGGTTTTGCAGGCGCGCTGGGCCTGTTCAGCTTCCTGCCGATTTTCGCGATCACTGCGGTTTATGCACTCGAAGTTCTGGTGGCCTTCATCCAGGCATATGTCTTCACCATCCTGACCTGCGTGTACCTGAAGGATGCGCTGCATCCGAGCCACTAAGGCCGGGATCTGAAAGTTTACCGGGTGAGCCTGGCGGTTCACCCAGACCCTAAATCACCACATTCCATCGTAAGGAGAATACTCATGGAAGGCGATATCGCACAACTCGGTCAGTTCATCGGCGCAGGCCTGGCAGCAATCGGTTCCGGCGCAGCCGCAATCGGTGTGGGCCACGTTGCCGGCAACTTCCTGGCAGGCGCTCTGCGCAACCCGTCGGCAGCCGCCGGCCAGACCGCAACCCTGTTCATCGGCATCGCATTTGCAGAAGCACTGGGCATCTTCTCGTTCCTGGTCGCGCTGCTGCTGATGTTCGCCGTCTAAGACCCTAGGAACCTATTTCCTTACGGCCGGGCAGTGCGGCCTAAATCTGCACTGCCCGGTGTAACGGCAAGTTCCCAAGGAGGACGACATGGCATCTAATACGCAAGACGCAGCACACGGCGCCGCAGACGCAGCGCACGGGTCTGCTCCGGGCATGCCGCAGCTGGACTTCTCGACCTTCGGGAACCAGATCTTCTGGCTCGTGGTCGCCCTGGTCGTGATCTACCTCATTCTGTCGCGCGTCGCGCTGCCCCGCATTGCCGCGGTGCTGGCCGAGCGTCAGGGGACCATCACCAACGACCTCGCTGCGGCTGAAGACCTGAAAGCCAAGGCTGTCGAGGCCGAGAATGCATATAACAAAGCTCTGGCGGATGCCCGTGCCGAAGCTCAGCGCATCGTTGCTGAGACCCGCGCGGAAATTCAGGCCGGGCTGGATAAGGCAATTGCTAAAGCAGACGAACAGATCTCTGCTAAGGCCGCCGAGTCCGAAAAGGCAATCGCCGAAATCAAGGCCGGGGCGCTGGAAAGCGTGAAGGCTGTTGCCACCGATACCGCAGAGGCGCTGGTAACTGCGCTGGGCGGTTCGGCAGACGCAGACGCAATTGCCGTGGCAGTTGCCGAGCGGACGAAAGGATAAGGACATGCGCAATATTCTCGCCCTTGCCCTGACATTTGGCGCTGCCAGCCCTGCGCTGGCCGCTTCAGGTCCGTTCTTTTCGCTGGGCAACACCGATTTTGTCGTTCTGCTGGCTTTTGCTCTGTTTGTAGGCATCCTGCTGCTGGCCAAAGTGCCGGGCATGCTGGGTGGCCAGCTGGACAGCCGTGCAGAAGGCATCCAGAACGAATTGAACGAAGCCCGTGCATTGCGCGAGGAGGCCCAGACTGTTCTGGCGTCTTACGAGCGCAAGCAGCAGGAAGTTCAGGCTAAGGCCGATCAAATTGTCGCTGCTGCCCGTGACGAAGCTGCCCGTGCAGCGGAACAGGCAAAAGCGGACCTGCAAACCTCCATCGCCCGCCGTCTGGCGGCTGCTGAAGAACAAATCGCTTCAGCGGAAGCTTCGGCTGTGAAGGAAGTACGCGATCAAGCGATATCAATCGCAGTTGCTGCGGCGGATGAGGTGATCTCGAAACAGATGACCGCGACCGAAGCCAATAAGCTGATTGACGCCGCGATCGCAGATGTGGACGCCAAGCTGCACTAAGCTGCGCTGACACCTAGAAAATTAAAGAACCCGGCCCATGTGGCCGGGTTTTTTCGTTCGTGGAGTAGAAGGTTGCCTTCCATCTAAAATGCAAAAGCATCAGCTTAACTCAGCTTTTGCCGACTGACTTTGAAAACTGGCCTTGAACGGCGTGTGGTAAAACAGGGCTTTAAACTAAGGGTGATATGTCAGGATTTCCATCAACGGCATCGAATTTTTTCGTTCAAAGCGTCAAAACTATAAAATACATCCTCATCTTTGCTGGTCCGCTTTTTACGGCAGCCGGAATAAGGTTCGGCGCTACGGAAAGCGGCTTCGAAGCCAATTCCATCGAATTGGATGTTTCTATTGTCTGTGTGGATGCGAAAGACGGCGAAAACGGCCGTGTGTCCAGGCCAGTCCTTTAAGTGGAGGATGATGGCCGACTCGTGGAGTACTCAGCAAGTATCTGGACGTCTCCCAAACCGCACGAGGCGGGTGATGTTATTAACGGCAGATATTATCCATCCAATGGCGAAATCAAAAGTGCCCGGATGCTCCAAATTGCCCACTCATTGCCAGTATGCTCAAGACGGTTGGAGGCGCTAGCATCGCGCTTGGCCTGGGTTACTTTTGGTCGCAAAGGAGCTCGTCCAAGCCGTCTTTCACGTGAAGGGGTATCCACAGGTTTTGTTCGCTAGTGGAACTGTGCCCCAGACCGATTGAGCTCTGAAACGGCTACAGTTCCCTGTTCAACCTTTGCCCGTCTCGTGCTCCAGCCGCTGCCGTGCCACTTCGGTGTTGCGCTCGGCGCGCTGGTGGTCGGTGAGGGCCTGTTTGACATAGTCCAGATGCGCTTCCACCGCGGTGCGAGCCGCTTGCGGGTCGCGGGCCTGCAGGGCGGAGTTGATGGCGCGGTGCTGCTCCAATAGAGCCTCGTAAGTGGTGTGCTGCTGGAACATGATGCGGCGGTTGTAGAAGACACCCTCGCGCAGCAGATCGAACATTGAGCGCATCATATGCAGCATGATCACATTGTGGCTGGCGTCCATGATGGCGGAGTGGAACTGGGCGTCGAGCTTGGCGGCCTCTTCTGATACTGCCGGGTTGCCCGCCGCTTCCATCTTGTCAAAGATCGCCTGGATCACCTGCAGGTCGTAGTCTGAGCCGAACCGGGCCGCGCGCTCCGCCGCCAGCCCTTCCATGTCGCGGCGGAAGGACAAGTAGTCGAACACTGCCTCGTCATGGGTGGCAAAGAGCTGGATCAGCGCCGGCGAAAAGGCTGATCCCAGAACATCCCCCACAAACACGCCGGAGCCTGCCTTGGACGTCAGCAGCCCGCGTGCTTGCAGTTCGCCGATGGCATCGCGCAGGGAGGGGCGGGAAACGCCCAGCCGTTCGGCCAGTTCACGTTCAGCAGGCAGCCGTTCGCCGGGTGAGAGGATGCCGCGCAGGATCAACTGTTCGATCTGCTTGACGACAGAGGCAGAGAGTTTTTCGGGCTGAACTTTCTGAAATGGCATGCGAGGGCTCGTCTGAATTGGTCAAATCATATGACCACGCGAGGGAAGAGGCCGCAAGGGCAGGTCGGGTCACGAAGGCTGCAACATTAGGTCAGTATTGTTGACTTTATTTTGGACTCTCCTACCGTGACACTAAATACCAAGCCAGGAGAGCCAGGATGCAGTTCGACCAGATCTTTTCCAGCCGGAACGCGCGGATGAAGGCGTCGGAAATCCGCGAGTTGCTGAAGCTTTTGGACCAGCCGGATATTATCTCTTTTGCCGGCGGCATCCCGGATTCGGCGCTGTTCCCGACGGATGAATTTGCCGAAGCTTTCAAGAATGCGCTTACACCAGAACGGCAAGCCATGGCTCTGCAGTATTCGGTGAGCGAGGGATATATGCCGCTGCGCGAATGGATTGTGGGGGAGATGGCAAAGATTGGAATAGTCTGTGATCCGGTCAATGTGCTGATTACCTCCGGCTCCCAGCAGGCATTGGACTATTTAGGTAAACTGTTTTTGACGCCTGGCGACACCGCTTTGGTGGGCTGGCCGACATACCTGGGGGCGCTGGCGGCCTTTAACGCCTATGAGCCACGCTATGACCGGCTGTCGCTGAAAGGGAAACGGACTGCGGAGAGCTATGCCGCAGGCGCGGCTGAGGCGGGCAGCGCGGTGAAATTCGCCTATCTGTCGCCGGATTTCGCTAACCCGACCGGGGAGACCCTGGATCGCACCTGCCGGCTGCAGTTGCTGGAGCTGGCGGAGGTGCTGGGCTGTGCGATCATTGAAGACGCAGCCTATCAGTCACTGCGCTATGATGGCGAGGCCGTGCCGCCGGTGCTGGCGCTGGAACTGGAGCAGAAAGGCTCGCTCGAGGACTGCCGCACGGTCTATTGCGGCACCTTCAGCAAGACGCTGGCGCCAGGAGTCCGGATCGGCTGGGCGGTGGCGGCCAAGCCGGTAATATCGCAGATGGTGCTGCTGAAACAGGCGGCGGACCTGCACACGTCCACTGTCAACCAGATGGCAGTGCATGCGGTGGCCGAGGCCTGCTTTGACGCGCATGTTGAGCAGCTGCACGCGGTCTATCAGCGGCGCCGTGACGTGATGCTGGCGGCCCTGGAGGAACACATGCCGGAGGGGGTAGACTGGACCCGGCCCGAGGGCGGGATGTTTGTCTGGATGACAATGCCAGACGGCGCGGATGGGGCCCGATTGCTGGCCCGGTCGCTTGAGACGGAGAAGGTCGCTTTTGTGCCCGGGCAGGCTTTTTTTGCCGATGACAGCGGCCAGAACACGATGCGGCTTAGCTTTTCCAACTCCAACCATGCGGCCATTAAGGAGGGGATAGCCCGGCTGGGGCGGCTGTTGCGCTCTGTCTGACTTCGGGACAGCGCCGGCTTGGCAAAAGACCGCCGGATCGCACGGGTTATCCACAAGATATGGTGCCAATTACATTTGGTTTGCCCCGATTTGGGGGTGCGGAGCGTTGACACACACGTTAGGAACCGCTGAACTTTCCCGATACGGAATCACGAAGGGGCGGCTTTGCGGTTTTCCAAGCTCAGGCTGAACGGCTTCAAAAGCTTTGTTGATCCTACCGAACTGGTCATTGCCGATGGGCTGACCGGGGTTGTGGGGCCAAATGGCTGCGGCAAATCCAATCTTTTGGAGGCTTTGCGCTGGGTGATGGGCGAGACCCGCGCCAAGGCCATGCGCGGCGGCGGCATGGAGGACGTGATCTTTGCCGGCACCTCGTCGCGTCCCGCGCGCAACTTTGCCGAAGTCAGCTTGCAGATCGACAATTCTGAGCGGCTGGCGCCTTCGGGGTTTAATGAGTCCGACGGGTTGGAGATCGTGCGCCGCATCACGCGCGATGTGGGCAGTGCCTACAAGTCGAACAGCAAGGACGTGCGGGCGCGTGATGTGCAGATGCTGTTTGCCGATGCCTCGACCGGTGCGCATTCGCCGGCCCTGGTGCGGCAAGGGCAGATTGCCGAGCTGATCAACGCCAAACCCAAGGCGCGGCGACGCATCCTGGAAGAGGCGGCGGGCATTTCCGGCCTCTATCAGCGGCGCCACGAGGCCGAACTGAAGCTTAAGAGCACCGAGGCCAACCTGCTGCGTGTCGACGACGTGATCGAACAGCTGGCCGCACAGCTGGCACAACTGGCAAAGCAGGCGCGGCAGGCGCAGCGTTACCGCGAGATCGGCGAGAAGCTGCGGCTGGCCGAAGGCATGCTCCTGTACCGCCGCTGGCGCGAAGCGGATGAGGCGCGGCTGGCATCGGAAAATGAGTTGAGGGTGCGGGTTGAGCAGGCCGCCAAGGCCGAAGCACTGGTCCGTGCGGCGGCAGCGCAGCGAGGATCTCAAGAGGCGATACTGCCGCCGCTGCGCGAAGAAGAGGCCATCGCAGCCGCTATTTTGCAGCGTCTGGTGGTGCAGCGGGACTCGCTGGGCGATCAGGAGGCGCAGGCGCGCCAGACGATCGAACGGCTCAGAAGCAGGGTTGTGCAGCTGGGCAACGATATTGAGCGCGAGACCGGGCTGAACAAGGACGCTGGCGAAACCATCGAACGGCTGGAATGGGAGCAGCGCGAGCTGTCCAAGGCTGGTGACGGGCACGACAGTAAAATGGCTGAGGCGGCGAAGCTGGCACGCGATGCGGGTTCGGTCCTGCAGGCTCGCGAGGACCATCTGGCGCAGGTGACCGAGGATGTCGCCCGCTTGGCAGCCCGCCATCAATCAGCACGCCGCGGGGTGGAAGACTGCCAGCGCGCGCTTGGCCGCTCCGGGGAAGAGGCAGAGAAAGCCCGTGCCGCACAGCGGGAGGCCAGGAACGCGCTGGAGCTGGCGGCGGACAAATTCGAAGCTGCAGTCACGGCTGAGGAAGAGGCGCGCGAGGCCTCGGAAATGGCTGAAGAGGCGCTGGCCGACGCGGATAAGGCCCGCACCGAGACGCAGAGCCGGGAGGGTGAAGCACGTTCGCAGCGCTCGGAAGCCGAAGGCGGGCTGGGCGCGTTGCGTGCCGAGGTTACAGCGCTGGCGAAACTGGTGGAGCGGGATACAGCCGAGGGCGGCCAGATCCTGGATGAACTGACCGTGACCCCGGGCTATGAAAAGGCCCTGGGTGCAGCATTGGCCGATGACCTGCGCGCGCCGCTGGCGGAGGCGGACGGGCCGACTGGCTGGGTGGCGCTGTCCGGTTATGATCAGGATGCCGCCCTGCCCGCTGGCGTGCAGCCGCTGGCGTTGTATGTCTCCGGTCCTGATGCCCTGTCCCGCCGGGTGGCGCAGATCGGACTAGTGGATGGCGATGCCGCAGCAGGGCTGCAGGCGCTATTGAAGCCAGGGCAGCGCCTGGTGACCATAGAAGGTGATCTGTGGCGCTGGGACGGTTACCGTGCCTGGGCTGAGGATGCGCCAAGTGCAGCAGCGATGCGGCTGGAGCAATTGAACAAGCTGGAAGCGCTGAAGCAGGAGATGGAGCGCGTCAGCGCCAGGGCGGATGGCGCCCGCGCTGCGCATGAAATGCTCTTGCGAAAGCTGGAAGAGGTAACACTGGCCGATCATAACGCCCGCCAGGCTCGCCGCGTGGCGGACCAGCGGGTGGCGGATGCGGCCCGCGCGCTGAGCCGGGCTGAGGCCGACAGGAATCTTGCAGAAGGCAAGCTTGAAACGCTTGGCATCGCTGTTTCGCGCCATGAAGAAGATGCGCTGAACGCCAGTCTGCAGCTGAAAGAGGCGGAAAAGGCCCTGGCTGAGCTTGGCGATCTTGACCAGGCGCGCACGGTAGTTGAGGACATCAAGCAGTCGGTCGAGGCGGCGCGGATCACCATGCTGACCCACCGCTCCAGCCATGACGAGCTGCGCCGCGAGGGTGAAGCCCGCACCAAGCGTGCACAGGAGGTGACCAAGGAACTTTCGGGCTGGCGCCTTCGTCTGGAGAGCGCGGAGCAGCGGATCGAGGAACTGGCCGAACGCCGCGAGGCCTCGCAGGAGGAGCTGGAAGAGGCCAATGCGGTTCCAGCCGAGATTGCCGGTAAACGCGCAGAGCTGAACGAGGCGATTTCCGAGGTCGAGGCCCGAAAATCGGCTGCAACAGAGGCGCTGGTCGCGGCCGAGGCCGAGCTGCGCGAGGGGGTCCACAAGGAGCGCGAGTGCGAGCGGCTGGCCTCCGAGGCGCGCGAGGCGCGGGCGCGATCCGAGGCGCGCTGTGATGCGGCCAGGGAAGCCGTCACCCAAGCTGCGGGGCGGATCATCGAAGCGCAGCAGATAACCCCGCAGGCGCTTCTGGAGAAACTGGGTGTAGCACCGGATGAGATGCCTGCCTCGGAAGGTCTGGAACACGACGTCGACCGCTATAAGCGCCAGCGCGATGCCTTGGGCGCGGTCAACCTGCGCGCCGAGGAAGATGCCCGCGGGGTGCAGAACGAGCATGACACGCTGGTTGCGGAAAAGCTGGACCTGGAAGGCGCGGTGAAGACCCTGCGCGACGGCATTGCCAGCCTCAACCGCGAGGGGCGCGAGCGGCTGCTGACCGCGTTTGAGCAGGTGAACAACAGCTTTGCCATGCTGTTCACCCATCTGTTCGGCGGCGGCGAAGCCAATCTGGTGATGGTCGAAAGCGATGACCCGCTGGATGCGGGCCTTGAGATCATGTGCCAGCCGCCGGGCAAGAAGCTGTCGACCCTGTCGCTGTTGTCAGGCGGCGAACAGACGTTGACAGCGATGGCGCTGATCTTTGCAGTGTTCCTGTCCAACCCGGCGCCGATCTGCGTGCTGGACGAGGTTGACGCACCGCTGGACGACGCCAATGTCACCCGGTTCTGCGACCTGCTGGATGAAATGTGCCGCCAGACTGACACCCGTTTCCTGATCATCACTCACCACGCGGTGACGATGGCGCGAATGGACCGGCTGTTTGGGGTCACCATGCAGGAAAAGGGCGTCAGCCAGCTGGTTTCGGTTGACCTGAAGAAAGCAGAGGCGATGGTGGCCTAATGCAGAGGCACTAATGGAATTGGTGCTTTTGGTTGCGAAATTTCCCAGTGGGGTGACGAATGAATATGCTCAAAGCAATTGCCATATCCGCGGTCCTGATGATGCCGATTGCCGCGACGGCCCAGAATGTGGTGGCCAAGACTGGCGATAGTGTTGCCAACTTCTTCAAGGATGAGGGAGCCAAGGTTGACGTAACCACTGACAGCGTTGGCGACCCTAACCTGAAAGTTGAGTACTACGGGAACGATTTCTCGGTCTACTACTACGGTTGCGATAACAACCGCAACTGCGAGGCCATCCAGTTCTTTTCCGGCTATCAGACAGATGGCAGCGTGCGCCTGTCCAAGATAAACGAGTGGAACAGTGAAAACCGTTTTGCCCGCGGCTATGTCTCGGAAGAGGGCTCGGCCCGGATCGAGATGGATGTATTCCTGGGCGGTAATGGGATGAGCCCGGATGATTTTGCTCAGGCCGTGGGGATCTGGAACCGCGCAATGCAGGATTTTGAAGCTTTCATCGACTGGTAAATCCATCTGTCACCGGATTGTGACCCGGACTTAACAAGTGAACCGCTAAAGTCGGGGCATGAAACGGATCATGCCCCTTTTCCTATCTCTGATGGCAGGCAGCGCCTCAGCCGGCGATTGGCCGCTGCGGCCCGGCGACATCCCCTTGGTGCAAGGCGAACTGGAGGCACTGGCGGGGCAGTCTTTTCGTTTTTATGACGGCGGCGAGTCGCTGTACGGCAGCGATGGCGCCTATGCTTATACTTACTCGGCGGAGAATGGCGGCGGTACTGCCTGGGGCACCTACCGGGTTGCCGGGGACGGTAGCATCTGCGTGGAGTTCGCCAACGGGTTTGACCGTTGCGATCTGTATGTGCGCAACGGCAGCCGCGTTATCCTGATAACGGAAAGAGGCGAGCGGTTCCCGGTGCGTTAAAGTTTCTGCAGCAACACCGGAGTGGGCCAGGCATCGGCGGGCAGGCCGAGGCGGGCCTGCTCTTTTTGCACGGCAACCCGGGTGCGGGCGCCAAGAATGCCGTCGATATCGCCAACGTTATGGCCCCGGGCCTGTAGTTTATGCTGCAGCTGTTTCATCTGAGTGCCGCTTAATCCGTTCTCGGGTTGCCCGGCGCTATAGACCTCTGCGCCTTCCAGCCGGTTGGCAAAATAGGCTGCGGTGAGGACATAGGTAAAGCTCTGGTTCCACTTAAAGTAGACTTCAAAGTTGGGATAAGCGAGGAAGGCCGGCCCCTTGTGGCCCTGCGGCAGCAGCAGCGACGCGCGCAAGGAAGGATCGGGCAGTTTGCCGTCCCGCGCGGAGACGCCCAGACTGCGCCACTGGGCAACGGATTTCTTGCGTGCAGTGCCCGTCAGCGTCAGGTCAAGATCCTCGGGGATGCTGACTTCCTGCAGCCAGGGCTGCCCAGGCTGCCAACCCAAATGCGAGAGCATTCGCGCGCCCGACATCAGTGCATCGGCGGCAGACGTCTTTAAGCTGACCTGGCCATCGCCGTCGGCATCGACGCCATATTTCAATATGTCTCCAGGCAGCATCTGCACCATGCCGATCTCGCCCGCCCATGCGCCTGTGGTGCGTTTGGGGGCGAAATTACCTTGGCTGAACAGCTCTAGCGCCGAGAAGACTTGCGGGCGGAACAGCGCTGGGCGGCGGCAATCATGGGCCAGCGTGACAAGCGCATCGCGGGTGTTGAAATCACCCTGATAGCCGCCATAGTCGGTCTCGAAGGCCCAGAACGCCAGCAGCACACCGCGGTCAATGCCATAGGTGTTCTCAATCCGCTGGAAAGTGGCATCATGTTTTTGGGCCATCTGGCGCCCGCGCTTGATTCGGGATTGCGAGATCAGGTGGCGGGTGAATTCGATGAAGGGCTTTTGGAACACACCTTGGGCCCGGTCAGCCTTGAGCACGCTGGCATCCTGCCGGGTACCGGAGAAGAAAGCGTGGACAGTGGCAGTGTCAAAGCCGGCCTGCACCGCCTCATCTTTCATCAGCTTTACGAAATTCTGAAAGCCGCCGCCGCACTGGGCAGTTGCTGCCGCAGGCAGCAACCCAGCTGCAAGGACGAAGGGTAATAGGCGCATAATTCTGGCGTTCCTTGGTCTTACCGCTCCCACAGGGTCTTATGTGCTAGAAAACGGCAGCGATGGCAACCGTCAGGGCCAAGGCAATTGCCCAAGTCCGCCAAAGCAAGATGACTGAGCGGGTGATGGTTTCGGCGCTGGCGCTTTTGGTCCCATCCGGATGGATCCAGGAGAAGTCGCGCATCTGCCCGTCGTAGGATCTTGGGCCGGCCAGCGCGCTGTTCAGCGCTCGGGCCATGGCGGCTTCGGGCCAGCCGGCGTTGGGGGATCGGTGCTTCTTCGCGTCTGAGGCGATGGCCCTCCAATGGCGCAGCTGACCCCCGGCCAGGGCAATCAACAGTCCGGTCAGCCGGGCGGGGACCAGGTTGAGCAGGTCGTCCAGCCGGGCGGCAGCCCAGCCGAAGTCCTGATAGCGGTCATTCTGGTAGCCGATCATGCTGTCGGCAGTGTTGACCATCTTGTAGATAATCAGCCCGGGCAGTCCGGCAATCAGGAACCAGAAGGCGGGCGCTATGACGCCGTCCGACAAGTTCTCGGCGCCGCTTTCGATGGCGGAACGGGCGGCTTGCGGGGCTGTCATGGCTGTGGTGTCGCGGCTGACAATCATTGCCACGGCCTCGCGGCCGTCCTGAAGGCTGCTGCGCAGGCCTTTGGCAACGGCAGCGACATGTGCAGTCAGCGAACGCTGCGCGATCAGGATGGCAGCCACAAGGATTTCGATCAGTCCCCCCGGCAGCGACAGCAGCTTGCCCGCGGTGAAACCGCAAAGAATCAGCGCCAAAGCGGCCAGCACGCCCTTGCCGCGGCGGTTGGGGCCGGTATTGAGCTTGCGGTCGAGCATATCGACCAGTTCTCCCATCAGCACGGCAGGATGGGGAACACGCGCCCAAAGCCATTTCGGCTCGCCGATGACGGCATCCAGCACGAGGGCAACCGACAGCATGGCCGCAGTGGTCATAGCGCGGCCTCCAACTGGTTCCAGCCGTCCGCGGGCGGCAGGCCGAGGCGCAGGTAGGTTTTGGAATAGGGGAAGATGCGGCTCCAGATATGGGCGCGGGCCAGCTTTTCCTGCCAGGCCGCTGCGTCTTCAACAGTGTAGAGCCGGAACAGGTCAGTGCCGCCGGCCAGGCTGGCACCCTTGGCAAGCAGCATCCCATCCAACCGCGCCGCATCCGCCCTGAGCCGGACGCGGGTGGCTTCGGCCCAGCTTCGGTCCTGCAGGGCCAGCGCACCAGTACGCAGGGCCGGGCCGGACACCGCCCATGGGCCCTGCCAGGTGGACAGAGCAGCGATCAGTTTCGGATCGCCAATCGCAAAGCCCAGCCGCAGGCCGGCGAGGCCCCAGAATTTGCCAAAGCTTTTCAGGACAATGACACCGGGCCGGGCGGCCATGCGAATAAGGCTTTCCGCCGGGCAGACGTCGCAAAAGCTTTCGTCGATAATGGTCAGCGGTGCAGTGAGCTGTTCTTCCCGCCATAGGCGGCCATCGGGATTGTTCGGGTGCACCGCTACGCGGGCCTCAGCAGGGCCATCCACGCGAATCTTCCAGCCGCGGGCTTCAAAAGCGGCGGCGTGTTCGTTGTAGGTCGGTTTGGTGATCTGCACCCAGCGCGGCGCGGCCAAAGCAGGCAAGGCCGCGATCAGGGCTGATGCGCCGGGGGCGGCGAGGACCGCTGCCTGTTCCGGGATGTTCCAGAATGACCGCGCAGCGCGTTCGAGATCGGCCAGCGCATCGGCGTCCGGCAGCGCGTTCCAGTCTTCGGTTGTAAAATCCGGCAGCGGATAGGGGTGAGGGTTGATGCCGGTGGACAGGTCCATCCAATCGCCGCGGGAGCCGCCGAACTCTGCCTTGGCAACGCTCAGGTTGCCGCCGTGGTCCCTGGATGGGGCTGCATTCTCGAGCGGAAGTTCAAGCATCGCGGTCGCCACCGGTTGAGTGTTGCTCCGAACGGGTCGGACTTTAAATCAGACACAGCGGTTCATAGAGCAACCAGGGCGAGGCGTGAACTCCCTAAATATATCGGTATCAACCGAAAAGGCCTGTTTGGTGCCTGCCCGCGGCGGATCAGCCGCGCCGATGCGGTTCGTGCCAGTTGATATCCGGATTGACCGGGATGATCCGGTGCGGGTTGATGGTGTCATGGCTGTAGTAATAGTGGCGCACGATATGCAGCATGCCGACTGTCCCTGCCACGCCCGGCCATTGATACAGCTCGCGGGTGTAGGCCCAGAGGTTCGGGTAGTCTGCCAGCCGCTTGCGGTTGCATTTGAAATGCACGTGATAGACCGGATCAAACCGCAGGAGTGTGGTGAACAGCCGCCAGTCGGCCTCGGTCAGGCGTTCCCCCAGCAGGTAGCGGTGTTGCGACAGCAGGTCTTCCAGCCAGTCCAGGCTTTCAAACAGCGGCCCGACTGCGGTGTCATAAGCTTCCTGCGAGGTGGCGAAGCCGCATTTGTAGACGCCATTGTTGATGGTGCTGTAGATGCGGGCGTTGACAGCCTCGATCGGTTCGCGCAGCTCTTCCGGCCAGTAGTCCTCGGTGTTGCCGGTGATCCCGTTGAAGGCCGTGTTGAACATCCGGATGATCTCGGCGCTTTCGTTGGAAACGATGGTATTCTGTGCCTTGTCCCACAGCACCGGGACCGTCACCCGGCCAGTATACTCTGAATCGGCGCGGGTGTAGATCTGATGCATGTGCGAACTGCCGAACAAGGTGTCGCCGGTTGCCCCATGATCGTCGGTTTCAAAGGTCCAGCCTTCGCCCAGCATATGAGGATGCACCACGGAAACGGAGATGTGGTCCTCCAGCCCCTTCAGCTTGCGGAAGATCAGCGTGCGATGAGCCCAGGGGCAGGCGAGCGACACATATAGATGATACCGTCCGCTTTCTGCTCGGAACCCGCCTTCGCCCGAAGGACCAGCGCTGCCATCCGCTGTGATCCAGTTGCGAAACTGCGATTCGCTGCGTTTAAAGGCACCGCCAGTGGAATCAGTATCATACCATTGGTCGTGCCATTTCCCGTCAATCAAAAGGCCCATCGTGTCTGCTCCTGCTGCTGTGCCGGACCAAACATAAGCCTCCTCCGGCTTCGCGCCTACGCAATGCAGCGCGCAAGCCACCTGCGCCACTGCACAAGAGCAACAAAATTGCGTGACCGTCAAATTTCCGAAAATGTTCACTTGATTTTATCTGTTTGTGACGCACCGTTGAATAGAAGGTTCCAAGAGAACCTAAGCATTTGGAAGGCCTGAATGATGAACACTTATGTGCCCAAAGCCGTGCAGGAAGCGCTGGACACTGCCCGCCTTCAGGGGATGCGCAAGAAGAACCGTCTGCGGGTGATGGCGGACAATGAGCTGGTTCCGGTTCTGCGGATGTGGAAGACGGGCTTTTCGGTTGAAGCAGAAACCGCGCCGATGCTGCGCGGTCTGGTCGATCTTTACGATGGCGCGCGGCACCTTTCGCAATGCCTGATCGTCGCCAGTGAGGAAGAGGGCGGAGAGATGCGCTATGAGTTCAAGCGCTCGACGCCGGCTGCGGACAAGGCGCCGCTGGATTTTTATGAATCACCGGGTGGACCTGCCGGTCTGATTCCGTTCGATCAGTCGCAAGGCAAGATCTGACACCGGATGCACGGGGCGTCAGGGACGGATTTCCACTTCCGTCCCGATCCGGGCAAGCCGCCAAAGCGTTTTCATCTGGTCATTGCTGATTGCGATGCAGCCCGCCGTCCAATCGCCTGACAGGGTGACAAGGCTGCCAAAGGAATTCGGTTGCCCATGTATAAAGATGTCGCCGCCGGGGCTGGCACCAGCGGCCCTGGCCTGCCCCGTGTCCTCGGGGAGCGGATAGTTGATCCCCAGCGATAGATGATAGGCGCTGTTCGGGTTGCGCCGGTCGATCAGAAAAATGCCCTCAGGCGTTTTGCCGTCGCCTTCCTGAAACTTGTCGCCGGCCGGCGCGAACCCAAGTGCGATGGGGAATTCCAGCACCGTCTCCCCGTCGCGGCTGGCGGTCAGGCGGCGGGCGGATTTTTCGATCAGAATGCGGTCGATCCGGTCCGTTGCCGCGGATGGTGGCGGCGGCGCGGCGAGCGGAGCAAAGGCCTGCCACGCAATCCAGGCGGCGCCGGTCAAAACAACCAGCGCCACGAGGCGCAGCAGGCGCTTCATGATTACTGCAGGTCCGAGAACGCCGCAGTCAGGCGGCGGCACGCGTCCTCAACGCGCGAGCGCTGGGTGGCCAGGTTGAATCGCTCCATGAACTCACCGCCGGTGCCAAAGCCATCACCGGGCGAGGTTGCGATTTTGGCGTCTTCGCGCAACCGTCTGATAAATTCCGCCCGGCTCATGCCAGTGCCGGAGAAATCCACCCAGGCCAGATAGGTTGATTGCAACGGCAGGGATTTAAGCCCGGGCAATGCGTTCACTGTCTCATCAAACAGTTTTCTGTTGCCATCCAAATGGGCGATCTGCGCATCGGCCCATTCAGCGCCTTCCGGGGAATAGGCGGCGGTGATCATGGCAACGCCAAGGGCACTGGGGTCATAGTCCAGCGTGTTCTGTCTGTGCCGCATTGCGGTGCGCAGATCCGGATCCGGAATGATCATGTTGCCGGTCCGCTGGCCGGCAATATTGAAGGTTTTGGAGGGGGCGGTCAGTGTGACAGTCCAGGCGCGTGCGTCGGGGGCCGCCACGTCCATCGGAACAAAGGTGCTGCCGGGATAGACCAGATCGTGGTGAATTTCGTCAGAGATTAGGATCAACCCATTGCGCTTGGCAAAATCGGCTACCGCACGCAGTTCCTCCGCGGTCCAGACCCGGCCTGACGGGTTCTGCGGCGAGCACCACAGCAGCAGCTTTTCGGTTCCGTTCAGGCGCGATTGCGCATCATCCAGATCCAGATTGTAGGTGTCGCCGTCGCGCGCCAGCGGGCATTCGGTAACCGTGCGCCCCGCCTTGTTCACCTTATGCGCAAATTCATGATAAACGGGCGAAAAGATAACTGCGCCGTCGCCAGGCTGGCTCCAGACATCCAGGCAGAGGGCAATGGCATTGCCCAGCCCCTGCGAGGTCAGCACCCAATCGGTCTCAATGTCCCAACTGTGGCGGGTCTTCATCCACCATTGAACTGCCTGCAGATACTCCGGGTGCTGCCAGGAGTAGCCGAACACGCCGTGCTCGGCGGCGGCTGTGACTGCTTCAATCACGCAAGGAGCGGTCTCGTAGTCGGAATCGGCTGTCCACATCGCCAGACCATTCTGCGGGGAGAGACCGTACAGTGCCTCCATCTTGTCCCATTTTGAGCTATGGGTGCCGCGACGGTCGGTGATCTTGTCAAAATTCATGTGGTGAACTCCCGTATCATTGTAAGCGAAGCTAATCGCTGCGGCGGCATAAGCAAGGGGGGCGTTGCGATGGGACCGCTGATCGCATAAATGGACTTCATGAAACGACAGATCCTGATCCATCCCGACCCCCGCCTGAAGAAGGTCTGCGTGCCTGTGCCGGACCTGAGCGACGATTTGCGCGTCCTGGCGGATGATATGCTGGAAACCATGTACGCGGCCCCCGGCATCGGGCTGGCGGCGCCGCAGATCGGAATTTTGCAACGGCTGATCGTGCTGGACTGCGTCAAGGAAGAAGACGGTGATGCGCGCCCGCTGGTGATGTTCAATCCGCAAATCCTGTCCTCCTCCGATGACACCAACGTTTATGAGGAAGGCTGCCTGTCGATCCCTGATCAATACGCCGAAGTCACCCGGCCCAAGGTGGTTGAAGTCGAATGGATGGATCGCGATGGCAACGCGAGAACTGAGACGTTTGACGGGCTGTGGGCGACCTGCGTGCAGCATGAGATCGACCACCTGAACGGCAAGCTGTTCATTGATTACCTGAAGCCGCTGAAGCGCCAGATGATCACACGCAAGATGCAGAAGCTGAAGCGCGAACGCGCCCGCGCCTGAGGGAATATCCGACATGACCGTCCGCACCTGCCTGCCTTGGCCTGACAAGCGCCTGCGCACCAAGGCCGAAGAAGTGAGCGAAATAACTGACGAAATCCGGGAAATCTGGGGCGACATGATCGACACCATGGACGCGATGCCCGGTGTAGGCCTTGCCGCCAATCAGATCGGTGTGATGCTGCGGCTGGCTGTGGTGGACGGCTCTGCCGAGCGCGGCCGCGCGGTGAAGCTGGCCAACCCGGAGATCCTGCATTCCTCGATCGAGTTGCGCGAACATGACGAGGCGAGTCCTAACCTGCCGGGTGTTTCGGCCAGGATCAAACGCCCGCGCGCCGTGACCGTTCGTTTCACCAACGAGCAGGGCATGGTCGACCGCAAGGATTTCGTCGGGATCGAGGCTACTTCGGTGCAGCATCAGATCGACCATCTGAACGGCAAGATGTATTTCGACCATCTTAGCAAGGTGAAGCGCGATATGCTGATCCGTAAGGCGAAAAAGCTTAACGGCTGACACTGATTTCTACTACCGGGCCAAATGCGGCCCGATGCGCGTCCGGAACGGCCCCCACGGCAGGCGCGGCATGGCAACCGGGGTACGGACGGATTGACTGATGCGCATTGTCTTTATGGGAACGCCTGAATTTTCGGTGCCGGTGCTGGATGCGCTGGTCGATGCAGGGCACGAAATTGCTGCCGTTTACTGCCAGCCGCCGCGGCCGGCGGGCCGCGGCAAGAAAGACCGCCCCGCGCCCGTTCATGCCCGTGCCGCGGCTCTGGGGCTTGAGGTGCGTCACCCGGTCTCGCTTAGAAGCGGGGAAGTGCAGGACGCGTTTGCTGCGCTGCAGGCGGACGTCGCTGTGGTTGTGGCCTACGGGCTGATCCTGCCGCAGGTGATCCTGGATTCGCCGAAACACGGCTGTCTCAACATCCATGCGAGCCTGCTGCCGCGCTGGCGCGGTGCGGCGCCGATCCACCGCGCGATCATGGCTGGTGATGCAGAAACCGGCGTTTGCATCATGCAGATGGAGGCCGGGTTGGACACTGGCCCGGTTCTGCTGCGGGAGGCTACTGAAATCGGAGCAGAAGAAACCACTGCCCGGCTGCATGACCGGCTTTCAAAGATGGGGGCTGCGCTGATTGCGGACACCCTGAGCCGCCTGCCGGAACTGACGCCCGAGGTGCAGCCGAAGGCTGGCGTTACCTATGCCGAAAAGATCGACAAGAGCGAGGCGCAGATAGACTGGACCCGTCCGGCGGCTGAGGTGGACCGTCAAATCCGCGGATTGTCGCCGTTCCCCGGTGCCTGGTGCGACATCAAGGGGCAGCGGGTCAAATTGCTGGCCTCGCGACGGGCAAAGGGCCAAGGAGCGCCGGGCGAAGTTTTGGATGACAATCTGACGATTGCTTGCGGGTCTGGCGCTGTTCAGCTGTTGCGGTTGCAACGGGCAGGTAAAAGTGCGCAGGATCCTGAGGTTTTCTTACGTGGCTACCCTGTTTCGAAGGGCTGCCGCCTGTAACCGGGGGCCCGGCATGATTCTGACTCTGATGGGCACCGTGGTGATTGCCGGTATCGCCGGCTACGCATTCTGAATGCAGCGGCTTCACCAGCAACGGGTACGTCCTTCAATCATCATTTGCAACGGCGGGGCGTTCCTGTTTTATTTTGTGCGGCTGATGTTCGGCATCGGGTTCAGCGCGCCTGGGTGGAATGCGATTGCCTCCTCCATAGGGGCTTTGGTGATCGTTCCGACCCATTGGCGCAGATAGGGAGGCCGGGATGCCGATAACTGCCCTCATCATCATTGGCGCGGCCGCAGGTTTTCTGGCGACCCGGCTGATGCGGCTTGAAACCGATATCATCACCACTGTTGTGATTGGCATGGCTGGCGCATTGATCGGCGGGCTGGTGCTGCGTGCCTTGCTGGCGGTCATGGGGTTTATGGCCGGCTTTGCCGGTGCGGTTTTGGGGGCATTGGTGCTGATCTGGCTTTGGCAGCTCTACCTGCGTAAGTAATCCCGGCTGAGGCACGCAGGCCACAGCCGGAGGGAGAACGCGCGATTTCTGCTGCAGCGCGCCGCTGAATGAATAAGGTACCTCAACCGCTGTGCAAAGCAGCAGAAAATCGAGGCAGAGAGCATTTGCAGATGACACAGAACAGCGGCCAGCCCGGCGCGCCGAATGTGGTGGTTGTGAGCACCATGAAGGATGAAGGCGCCTATATTCTCGACTGGATCAGCCACTATAAATCCATTGGTGTCAGTGATTTTGTCATCTTCACCAATGAATGTTCCGACCCCACGGACCATATCCTGCGCTGCCTGCACCGGATGGGTGTTATCGAACACCGGTTCAGCCGGGTGGTGCGCCGCGGCCCGCACAAAAGCGCGCTGATGTGGGCGGAGTACGAGCCCAAGGTGATTAATGCCGATTGGGTTCTGGTGATCGACGTCGATGAATATCTGCAGATCAACTCCGGCGACGGCACACTGCCGGGGCTGTTGGCAGAGCGGGCGGATGCCGATGCGGTTTCCTTTGTTTGGCGCATCTTCGGCAATTCCGGGGTCACTACTGTGGACCATCCCCCGGTGCCTCAGGCCTTTGTGCAGGCTGAACCGGCGGTGGGGCGCCCGGATGAGCACCGGTTCTTCAAGACTGCGTTCCGGAAGAATGGAAAATTCGCCCGTATGGGGGTGCACCGCCCTTATCTGGCGGAAACGGGGGGCGGCGTGAACTGGCAGCTTGCCGATGGCACACGCCTGCCGGAGGATGAGTTGGAAGGCGCACTGTACGTGCGCGGCAACTACGGCTATTCCGCAGCGCAGCTTAACCACTATGCACTGCGCTCTCGCGATGGTTTCCTGAACAAGAAAGCGCGCGGCCGGGCGAACCATTTCACCTCCTCCATAGAACCAAGCTACTGGCACAAGTTTGACAGGAATGAAGAAGAAGACCGGCGGCTGGCGGACAATTTCTCAGCTGCGCTGCAAATCAAGGAAGACCTTCTGCAGGACGCCACTCTGCGGGAATACCATGAAATGGCGCAGGTCTGGCACCGTCGAAGGGGCCGTAAGGCCAGGATCAGCAAAGACGGCCAGGAACTTCTGAAATCCTTGGTTGAGACCCGCAAAATGGCCTGATTGCGGCTCATTCGCTGCGGGTGCCGCCAGTGTCTGCGCGACACAGTCCTTGGTTCCGGAGATTGCGCAGCCTTGCACCGTTACCCGGTGCATAGCGCGACGGAAGCCGTGGCAGTCATTAGTGCCCTTGCGCCAAGTCGCCCAGTTGTGCCTGATCTTGACATCACCTGGCTGCCAACGATCCCGGGACTGACCGCACTGGCAGTATCGCTGCTGGAAACGGCTGAGGAGGACCTGATTTTGGCCTATGAACAATGGTTTGCCGCCAAGGGTCCGCAAGTAGAGCCGTTGATACAGCTGCAACCAAATGCCTTGCTGCCGTCTGCGCACCCATCGGCCAGCCGTCAGGAGCTGAGGGTGAAGGGCTTGCAGGGGATGCCAAACATTCTGGCTGAGGAACCCGGTCAGGGCCATTGTGGCTCGGCAAGCAAGCCAAGCGGGGCTGGACCCAGCGGTTGCACCGACCGCACATTTTTTTGAATTAGCCGGGGCCTGAGCCGGCAAAGGCGCCGCCTGCACGCCGATATCCTTTCAGCCGTCAAACCCGCAGACATGACATAACGGCAAACTTGTATCTATGGCTTTGGCAGACTGGCTGCAGGCGGTGCGGATTGTTCCGGCAGCCCAGCCTGGTGTGCTGAATGGGCCGCTTGCCAGTGCATCTGTGCAAATCTGCCGCGAGGCTGTGTGAGCCGCAAAGTTGCCTTAACTGCGCGGCGGGCGGCTTTTGTAGACTGGCAGGTGCCAGCCGAACAGGATGGACCCTGCCCGCAGGGTCCAGCACACACCGGCGCAGGCCAGCAGGGCAAACCGCACCTCCAGCCCCATCCAAATCATCATAACAGCGGTGATCGCACCTGCCATGGCGCAGGAGATGTAGAGCTCACCCTGTTTCAGTACCAAGGGCACCTCGTTGCAGACCACGTCGCGCATAAGCCCGCCCATGGTTCCAGTGGCCATGCCCATCAGCACGGTGATTACCGGCGGGCTGTTCAGCGCAATTGCAGCGCCTGTCCCCGCGGGGACAGCCACAGCTAATGCAAAACTGTCCAGCCATACGACCCAGCGCAACCGGCTCTCCAGCAGATGCGCACTGAGGAATACTGCCACCGCACCGAAGGCCGCAAGCAGGATGTAATTCGGATTGCCGATCCAGAACACCGGATTGCGGTCCAAGAGCAGGTCGCGCAAGGTGCCGCCGCCAAGCGCAGTCAAGCAGGCAACAAAGGCAAAGCCGACGATATCCAGCTGCGCCCGGCTGGCGACCAGTGCACCGGTCAGGGCAAAGACCAGCACCGACGCGTAATCCAGCAGCGCCAGAAACGTCATGCGGCGGCCCTGTTCATCAGGCGCGTTTCTTCTTCTTGAAAGGTGCCATACCAGCGCGCGCCAGCTCATCCGCGTGTTCGTTCTCGGGGTGGCCTGCGTGGCCCTTGACCCATTCCCAGGTCACCTTGTGGCGGCGCTGGGCCTCGTCCAGGCGCTGCCACAGTTCGACATTTTTCACCGGTTTCTTGCCGGAGGTTTTCCAGCCGTTCTTTTTCCAGCCGAAGATCCAACCAGTGACGCCGTTCTTCACATAGGCGGAGTCGGTGACCACGGTGATCGTGGACGGCCGCGCCAGGCTTTCAAGCGCATTGATCGCCGCCAGCAACTCCATCCGGTTGTTGGTGGTCTCGGCCTCGCCGCCCTGGAGTTCTTTTTCTTTGACGATGGTGTCACCGTCCATGGCGCGCAGCAGGACGCCCCAGCCGCCGGGGCCGGGATTTCCAGAACAGGCGCCGTCGGTATAAGCAAATAATTCAGGCATGCGCGGTCAGTACTACGAACTCCTCGTGTGTGCCAGCCAGTCCTTTGCCGGTGCCGCGGCGGCTGCCGAGGAGGGTGAAACCGGCACCTTCGAGCTGGCGGCGCAATTCGGCCTCGCTGTAATAGGCATAGAACCGGCCCAGTTCATCGCGGCCTTCGTTCTCGCCCAGTTTCATCGCCAGGCACAATGTTCCGCCTTGGGTCAGTGCCCGGTGGATGGAGGACAGATGGACGGCAAGTTCGGCCCGCGGAACATGCAGCAGGCTGAAATATGCCCAGATGCCGTCAAAGACCGCCTCGGCATCCAAAGCTTCAAACCCGGTGACAGTGACCTCTATTCTATGCGTGGTGCGGGCGGCGTCTGCCATTTTCTGCGAGGCATCAAGCGCAGCCACTCGGTAACCCGCGTCCCGAAAGCGTGCCGCCCAGTGGCCGGGGCCGCATCCGAGATCCAGCACCGTGCCGTTTTCGGGCAGGCGGGTGGTAAAGGCCAGGAAATCCGCCTCTTCCCCGTTTGCCAAGCTGCCGGTAACCAGTTCGGCGTATTCCGCGGCGCGTTCGTCATAGACGCTGATTGTTCTGTCATCGCTCATCCGGTGGTCTCCTTAGCCGCACTCAGGTGCGTTCTGCGGCCAGCCGGGCGGCGAGGCCTGCAAAGACGGCGGCAAAGCCGCGGCTCATCCACTTCAGCACCCGCTCGCTGTTCAGCAGATAAGTGCGGGCTTGGGCGGCAAATAGCCCGTAGAGTACGAAGATGGCAAAGGTCATTACCATGAATACCACCCCCAGAACGGACATCTCCATCGTGGCACTGGCAGGATTGCCGCTCAGGAACGGCGGCAGCAGCGCCAAGAAGAACACCGACAGCTTGGGGTTCAGGATGTTGATCAGCGCCCCGCGCCAGGCGATTTTCCAGCCCGGCTGGGTGCTGCGTTTCGATCCTACCGCCAGCACAACACCGCTGCGCAGGGCCTGCCATGCGAGGTACAGCAAATAGGCTACGCCTGCGGCCTTGACGATCTGAAACAGCAGGGCAGAGCTGTGCAGGACGGCCGCCAGCCCCAGGGTGGCGGCGGCGAGGTGCGGAACAATGCCGAATGTGCAGCCAATTGCGGCCCAGACCACGGCGCTGCGGCCTTGGCCGAGACCTAGCGCCAGCGTATAGATGACGCCGGTGCCGGGAGCGAGAACAACAACAAATGCGGTAATCAGAAAGTGCAGCGAAATCATGAATACGGCTCCAGAAGTATGCCCGGGACTAGTGAATAACACGGTTAGTCCGCGCCGGGTGCGTTTTCTGTCGCCTGGATTGCTCCCGCAGAAGGATTATGCGGGCTGCCGCAATACCCGGGGCACCTTGAACTCCACGGTTTCCACGGCGGTTTCCACCACTTCGACGGTCACGTCAAAGCGGGCGCGGAAGGCGTCGATCACTTCGTTGACCAGCAGTTCCGGGGCGGAGGCGCCTGCAGTGATGGCAACCGATCCGATGCCTTCCAGGGCGCGCCAGTCGATGTTGTCCGCGCGCTGCACAAGCTGGGCGTAGTCGCAGCCGTTCTTGGCGCCAACCTCGACCAGGCGGCGGGAATTCGAGGAGTTCGGCGCGCCGACCACCAGAAGCGCGTCGGCCTTGGGCGCCACCGATTTCACCGCTTCCTGGCGGTTGGTGGTGGCGTAACAGATGTCTTCTTTGTGCGGGCCGGTGATGTTCGGAAACCGCTGGTGCAGCGCTGCCACGATGCCCTTGGTGTCATCGACCGATAGGGTGGTCTGGGTGACATAGGCCAGTTGATCAGGGTCGCGCACGTCTACCGTGGCCACGTCCTCGACGGTTTCCACCAGCAGCACCTCGCCGTCAGGCAGCTGGCCCATGGTACCGATGGTTTCCGGGTGGCCCTTGTGGCCGATCATAATCATTTGCAGGCCGGCTTCAGCGTGGCGCTGGGCCTCGATATGCACCTTGGAGACCAGCGGGCAGGTGGCATCGACATAGACCATCTCGCGGCGGCTGGCCTCAGCCGGGACTGATTTTGGGACCCCGTGAGCGGAAAAGATTACCGGGCGGTCGTCAGGGCATTCGTCCAGCTCCTCAACAAACACCGCGCCCTTGTCGCGCAACGAGTCGACCACGAATTTGTTGTGCACGATTTCGTGGCGCACATAGACCGGAGCTCCCCATTTCGCGATCGCCATTTCAACAATCTTGATGGCGCGGTCCACACCGGCGCAAAAACCACGCGGCGCGGCAAGGTATAGGGTTAGGGCTGGCTTGGTCATTGGCGTCTCCTTGCGGCCAGAGGTAAGCGGTTCGCGCGGCAAGGTCCAGTGCCGGCGGGGTCGCAGCCGATGCGTCCGAAACTTGCCGCGGCGGCGCTAGCGAAGAGGCCGGAAAAGCCGCACTGGCAGCAGCAAATGTTTGAAATAGACAATTGGTGCCTCTGCGAGGCGGAGGCTGCCGCAGCCGTTCAGGCGGCCAAGTTCAGGCACATAGCGGCTAAGTTCAGCCGGTTGATCTGTCCATGCAAAACGCTGCTCGACTGCTGATAGCGTCACTCGCGCCAAATCACACACGGCAAACTGGTTTCCCGCCGCAATCAGATCAATAATCATGCGGAGAAAAAGCTCTGTCCGGAATAAGGCACCGCCCCATCGGGCGCCTTGTTCCGGTAAGTTTTGCTTAGCCGTGTGCTGCTGTCGCTGAACGCGGTTCGCTTTGCTCGCGCGGCGGGCGCCCGATGACGTCGCGCAATTCTTCCAGCTCGATGAAATTGTCAGCCTGGCGGCGCAGATCGTCAGAGATCATCGGCGGCTGGCTGCGGATGGTCGAAACCACCGAGACGCGTACGCCCTGGCGCTGCAGGCTGGCGATCAGAGGACGGAAATCGCCATCACCGGAGAACAGCACGATATGGTCCACCCGCGGGGCCAATTCCATGGCATCGACGGTAAGTTCGATATCCATGTTGCCTTTGACTTTGCGGCGGCCCATGCTGTCGGTGTATTCCTTGGCCGGTTTGGTGACCATGGTGAAGCCGTTGTAATGCAGCCAGTCGACCAGCGGGCGGATCGGTGAATACTCGTCATTCTCCAGCAGGGCAGTGTAATAAAAGGCCCGCAGAAGCTTGCCGCGGCGCATGAATTCTTGCCGCAAAAGCTTATAGTCGATGTCAAACCCAAGCGCCTTAGCTGCGGCGTATAGGTTCGACCCGTCTATGAACAGCGCAAGCCGTTCGTCTTTGTAAAACATAAAATGTTCCTTCCGGTATAACCGTCCCGGCCGGGTGTTCCGTGAGTGAGTGCTTGAAATCAGCGAGACGGGTGGACTTAATGTAAGTTATTTGTCATCTGCCGCAAGTATACTGCCATTCTGAAATAGGGTCAAAAATGGCCGGAAATCTGAAAACTTCCCTCATCGCGCTTGGCGGCAACCTGCCTGTGGACGCTGATGCGCCGCAAGCCACCTTGTCAAAGGCCGTTGCCGCTTTGCAATCCGATGATGTTGTGCTGCGCCGCGTCTCACGGTTCTTTCAGACGCCCTGTTTTCCGGCAGGCGCCGGGCCGGATTATGTGAACGCTGCAGTTGCGGTTGAGACATCTTTGACCGCGCGCGCGCTGCTGGCGCGCTTGCATGAGATTGAAGAACAGTTTGACCGGGTGCGGGAGCAACGCTGGGGGATGCGTACGCTTGATCTGGATTTGATTGACCACGGCGGCGCGGTCCTGCCGGATGCGGACGGGTTTGCCCGCTGGCAGGGGCTGCCGCTGGAGACCCAGATGCAGGAGGCGCCCGGACAGCTGATCCTGCCGCATCCGCGCATTCAGGACCGCGCCTTTGTGCTGGTGCCGCTTTGCGATATTACCCCGCGCTGGCGCCACCCGGTGCTGCAGAAAACCGCTGCCGGGCTGCTGGCGGAATTGCCGCCGGCAGATGTGGCAGAGGTCACGCCGCTGTAAGCCGCGCAATGCGGCGTTTTCCGCTCTTGTCAAGGGAAAGGTTTGGGCGTAAATGTCTGCCTTCTGGACCCGGAATGAATTGGAGAGTCGCTGATGGCCCGCGTGACGGTTGAAGATTGCGTAGACAAGGTGCCCAACCGCTTTGAGCTGGTGATGCTGGCAGCGCATCGCGCCCGCGAAATTTCGGCAGGTGCTCCAATCACCGTGGACCGTGACAACGACAAAAACCCGGTCGTTTCCTTGCGTGAAATCGCTGATGAGACACAAAGCGCAGACGATCTGCGCGAACGCCTGATCGAAGGCAATCAGACCCAGATTGAGGTCGATGAGCCGGAAGAAGATTCGATGGCTCTGCTGATGGGCGCGGATAACGATAAGCCCGCCGATGACGATATGTCTGAAGAGAAACTGCTGCGCGCGCTGATGGAGGCCCAGGGCCAGGGCTGAGGCGTGCGCTGACGAAATTGAGGCTGCGGACCGGACATGAACTCCCCCGATATTTCCGCTGGAGATCTGCTTGCTCTGGTCCGCAACTACAACCCGAAGACAAATGCGGACAGAATCGCCGAGGCTTATGCCTTCGGCGAGCAGATGCATGAAGGGCAATTCCGCCATTCCGGCGAACCCTATTTCACGCATCCGGTTGCCGTCGCAGCCATTCTGACCGAGCAGCGCTTGGATGATGCGACGATCATCACCGCGCTTTTGCATGACACCATCGAAGACACCAAGGCCTCCTACGAGGAAGTCACCCGCCGTTTTGGCGATGAGGTGGCGATGCTGGTCGACGGCGTTACCAAATTGACCAACTTGCAGCTCAGCAGCCGCGAGACCAAGCAGGCGGAAAACTTCCGCAAGCTGTTCATGGCGATGTCCAAAGATCTGCGGGTTATCCTGGTCAAGCTTGCCGACCGGCTGCACAACATGCGCACAATCAAGGCGATGCGCCCGGAAAAGCAGGCCCAGAAGGCGCGCGAGACGATGGATATCTATGCGCCTCTGGCGGGCCGCATGGGGATGCAGTGGATGCGCGAGGAGTTGGAGGATCTGGCGTTCCGCGTGCTTAACGCCGAAGGCCGCCAGTCGATCATCCGCCGTTTCGTGACCCTGCAGCGCGAAACAGGCGATGTAATTCACCGGATCACCGGCGACATGCGGCTGGAGCTGGAAAAGACCGGGATCGAGGCGGAGGTCTTTGGCCGTGCCAAGAAACCCTATTCGATCTGGCGCAAGATGCAGGCCAAGGATCAGGGCTTCTCGCGGCTTTCGGATATCTACGGCTTCCGCGTTATCACCACTTCCGAAGAGGACGCCTACCGCGCGCTTGGGGCGATTCACCAGCGCTGGCGGGCGGTGCCGGGCCGGTTCAAGGATTACATCAGCCAGCCGAAATCCAACGGTTACCGCTCGATCCATACCACGGTTTCTGGCCGGGACGGCAAGCGGGTTGAGGTGCAAATCCGCACCCGGCAGATGCATGACGTGGCCGAAACCGGGGTGGCGGCCCATTGGTCTTATCGCGACGGTGTGCGCACGGAAAACCCCTTTGCGGTAGATCCGGCCAAATGGATCGCCTCGTTGACCGAGCAATTCGACGCCGAGGATGATCACGACGAATTCCTCGAGGCGGTGAAGCTCGAGATGTATTCCGATCAGGTGTTCTGCTTCACGCCCAAGGGCGATGTGATCAAACTGCCCAAGGGCGCGACGCCGATCGATTTTGCCTATGCCATCCATACCCGCATCGGCCATGCCTGCGTCGGTGCCAAGGTGGACGGGATCCGGGTGCCGCTGTGGACCCGGCTGCGCAACGGCCAATCTGTGGATGTGATCACCGCCGAGGGACAGACCCCGCAGTTAAGCTGGCTGGAGATTGCCACCACTGGTAAGGCCCGTACCGCGATCCGCCGCGCTCTGCGCGAGGCGGACCGGGCGCGGTTTGTGAAACTGGGCCATGAACTGGCACGCTCGGCTTTTGAGCATGTCGGCAAGAAGGCCACTGACAAGGCGCTCGAAACTGCTGCACGCGCCCTGCGAGCGGGCGGGGTGAATGAGCTGCTTGCGCGGTTAGGGGCGGCAGAGATCACCGCGCATGACGTGGTGCAATCGGTTTATCCGGAACTGACCACCACTGGCGATGGCGACGAAATTTCTCCGCGCCGGGCCGTGGTCGGCTTGGAACCGGGGCAGAGCTTTGAGCGTGCGCCTTGCTGCCAGCCGCTGCCGGGCGAACGCATCATCGGTATCACCTACCGCGGCCGCGGGGTGGTGGTGCATTCCGCGGATTGCGACAAGCTGGGCGAGTTTGAAGATCAGCCGGAGCGCTGGATGGATGTGCAGTGGCACAGCGGAACCCATCCGGCGGCTTATGGCACAACATTGGAACTGACCATCGGCAATGACGCCGGTGTGCTGGGACGCATTTGCACATTGATTGGTGAGAAAAAGGCCAATATTTCGGACCTTGAATTTGTTGACAGGAAACCAGACTTTTACCGGCTTATGATCAATGTGGAGTTGCGGGATGTGGAGCAGCTGCACTCGCTGATGCTGACGCTTGAAGCCGAAAGCGATGTTGCCGCGGTGGCGCGGTTCCGTGACAAGCCGGAAGAGCGCCATTTTCCGGGATAAGCCGATGAAACTTTGAGCCGGGAACTGGGAAGGACGCACAGCTTTGGTATTCAGGCGCCGGGACAGACGTCCGCCCCTCCGGGCGCTGGCGGATTTTCTCTGGCCGCGCGGCGGCTGGGGAAGGGCGTTCCTGTATGTGAAGCACCGGGTGCGGCGGCTGCCCGATTCGCCTGAACGCATCGCCCGCGGCATCTGGGCCGGAGTGTTCACCACCTTCACGCCCTTTTACGGGCTGCACTTCCTTGTCGCGGCGATCATTTCCCGGCTGATGAATGGCAATATTCTGGCCTCGCTCAGCGCCACCTTCTTTGGCAACCCGCTGACCTATGTGCCGATCGGGGTGGCCTCGCTGCAGACCGGGCACTGGATTCTTGGGACCGAGTTCGACGAAGAAGTCGACAAATCCCTGATGGGCAAATTTCTGGACGCGGGGGGCGATCTGAAGGACAACCTGTTTGCGCTGTTCCTGGACAAGCCCGCCGACTGGCAGGGGCTGCACCTGTTCTATAACGAGGTTTTCTACCCCTATATGATCGGCGGCATCATTCCCGGCATCATTTCCGCGTCCGTCTGCTATATGCTCAGCCTGCCCGTGATCCGAGTCTATCAGCAGCGCCGCCGGGCCAAGATCAAGGCCAAGTTCGAGGCCATCAAGCAGCGCGCCGAAGTCGACACCGGCTGCTGAGCCGTGCCGCCGGATTGTACCATTATCGCCAGCAGGGTTGCTCTTGCCCGCAGGCTGTCTAGTCTTTGCGTAAAAGCTTTGACTTCAGACGGATGAGACAGCTGTCATGACACAGAACAAATTGCGCCTGGGTGTGAATATCGACCACGTCGCCACGGTGCGCAACGCCCGCGGCGGTGCCTATCCGGACCCGGTCCGCGCGGCAAAACTGGCCGAAGAGGCTGGCGCCGACGGTATCACCGCGCATCTGCGCGAAGACCGCCGCCATATCACAGATGCCGATATCGACAGGCTGATGGAGGCGCTTACGGTGCCACTGAATTTTGAGATGGCGGCGACGGAGGAAATGCAAAAAATTGCCCTGCGCCACAAGCCGCACGCGGTTTGCATCGTGCCGGAAAAACGCGAGGAACGCACCACCGAAGGCGGGCTGGAAGTCGCCCGTGAGGAAAACCGCCTGGCCCATTACATCGCACCTCTGCGCGACGCAGGCTGCCGGGTGTCGATCTTCATTGCCGCCGATAGAAAACAGATCGAAGCCGCGCACCGGATCGGCGCCGAGGTGATCGAACTGCACACCGGTGCCTATTGCGACTACCACGCCGAGGCCAGGTTTGAGGACCGTGACCGCGAATTGGACGCATTGCGCGAGATGTCGGCCTATGCCCATTCCCTGGGGCTGGAAGTGCATGCCGGGCATGGCCTCACTTATGATACCGTAAAACCGGTTGCGGCCTTCCCGGAGGTCAAAGAGCTGAATATAGGCCATTTCCTGATTGGCGAGGCAGTCTTCCGGGGCCTTACCCCGGCAGTGCAGAAAATGCGGCGGATGATGGATGAAGCGCGGGAGAGATAAGGGCATGCACGTTAATTTGATCCGCTACGGTCTGCTCTGGATGGCAGCTTCAATCGGCATGATGCTTTTGGGGTTGGTGCTGACGCAGTTCGGGGTCGGCATGCCGGCCGGACTGGCAACGGTTCTGCCGCCTATGTTTGCCGCAGTTCTTGAAGGAATGCGCATCGCGCAGACAATCCGGGCACCGCTGGACGGAAAATCGGCCTGGGTCAATGCTGCGGCGATGACCGGCGTCGTTGCGCTGCTGACCATCGTTCAGCTGCCGCTCTACTGGAACAACCCGGTGATCGCTGAAGCGCGGGCGACCATTCCTGCCCTGTATCTCGCAGGACTTTTTGTGCTGCTGCTGGCAGTCATCCTGATGGTCAACCGTTTGTTTCTGGCGCATGGCATCAAACTGGGGCTGAAACGGCTGGAAGAATGATCCTGGGCGTGGGAACCGATCTGGCCAATATCGAGCGTATCCAGCGCACGCTGGACCGCTTCGGCGACAGGTTCCGCAACCGGGTTTTCACCGAAACCGAACAGAAGAAGGCCGAACGCCGCCGCGACGTGGCGGGCACCTATGCCAAACGCTGGGCCGCCAAGGAAGCCTGTTCCAAGGCGCTGGGCACCGGGCTGCGCATGGGAATCGCCTGGAGGGACATGGCGGTTACCAACTTGCGTACGGGTCAGCCGGTGATGCATGTGACAGGCTGGGCCGCTGAACGCCTTCGCGAAATGACCCCGCCGGCCCATGAAGCGGTGATCCATGTGACGTTGACGGATGACCACCCCTGGGCGCAGGCCTTTGTGGTGATTGAGGCGCGTCCCATGACCGCGAACCCGGAGGAATTGCCCGCCGGAACTTGACTTGGCCCCTTCAGGCCCGCATGTAGCCCCGGACCCTGTTTCCAAACCGGAGAGCCTGATGACGGCCAAAGCAAAGACCGGCAGTTCGATCATTGAGACGGTGAAAACCATCGTCTATGCGCTGCTGATCGCCGGTGTCTTCCGCACCCTCTTTTTTCAGCCATTTTGGATACCGTCAGGATCGATGAAGGAGACCCTGCTGATCGGGGATTTCCTGTTCGTGAACAAGATGGCCTATGGATATTCCTATGCTTCCTGCCCCAGCGTGCGCATCCCCGCCATTGGTTTGAACATAGACGCTAAAAACATCTGCGGTTTCCTGGACGGCGACAATACCCGCCTGATGGGCGGCGAGCCGGAGCGCGGCGATGTGGTGGTGTTCCGCCATCCAGTGAACAGCAATGACTTCATCAAGCGGCTGATCGGCCTGCCGGGCGACAAGATCCAGATGAAGAATGGCGTTCTTTTCATCAATGGCGAACCGGTAAAGCTGCAAGAGGCCGGTCAATTCGAGGAAGTGATGGGGCGCCAGGGGCCGCAGGGTTCCTTCCCGCGTTGTGAAAACGCACCGGTGGGCCAGGGGGCTGTCTGTAATAAGTCGCGCAAACTGGAAACCCTGCCCGGCGGAAATGAACATATTGTTCTCAACATCACCAATCAGGGCATGGATCACACTGGCGTTTTTCAAGTGCCGGAAGGCCACTACTTCTTTATGGGCGACAACAGGGATAATTCCTCAGACAGCCGTTTGCCGCAGTCTGCCGGCGGCGTGGGTTTCGTCCCGTTTGAAAACTTGATCGGACGTGCCGACCGGATCATGTTCTCTTCCGCCGGGCGCTCCATGCTCTATTTCTGGACCTGGCGGAGCGACCGTTTCTTCAAGGGGATCAAGTGAAACTGTCCAAGGAATTGCGCGCGTTTGAAGACCGGATCGGGCATCAGTTTGCCCGGCCTGAACTGTTGCAGCGCGCTGTGACACATGCGTCTGTGTCGTCGCCCAACCGCAAGGACAACCAGCGGCTGGAGTTTCTGGGTGACCGGGTTCTGGGGCTGGTGATGGCAACCGCTTTGCTGGAGCATGACAAGACCGCCACCGAGGGGCAGCTGGCGCCGCGCTTCAATGCGCTGGTGCGCAAGGAGGCCTGCGCTGATGTTGCCGCGGAAATCGACTTGGGTGCAGTTCTGAAACTGGGCCGGTCGGAAATGATGTCTGGCGGCCGGCGCAAGCAGGCGCTGCTGGGTGATGCGATGGAAGCGGTGATTGCCGCGGTCTACAAGGACGCAGGCTTTGAGGCCGCGGCTGAGATGATCCTGCGGCTGTGGGGCCGCCGTGTTCATCAGGTAGAAAGCGACGCACGCGACGCCAAGACTTCGCTGCAGGAATGGGCGCAGGCGCGCGGTCAGAACCCGCCGTCCTATGTCGAACTGTCCCGCAGCGGCCCGGATCACGCGCCGGTCTTCACCATCGCAGCGCGGCTGCAGGACGGGACCCAAGCACAGGCTACCGCTGGTTCCAAGCGGCAGGCCGAACAGGCCGCTGCAAAGGCGCTGCTGACGCGGCTCGGATAAGCTCTCAGGTCACGCGGGTATAGCCCGCGTGACCGGTTTTCTGGTGTTCAATCCCATGGCAGTGGATC
Source organism: Leisingera methylohalidivorans DSM 14336 (assembly GCF_000511355.1). NCBI lineage: Bacteria > Pseudomonadati > Pseudomonadota > Alphaproteobacteria > Rhodobacterales > Roseobacteraceae > Leisingera > Leisingera methylohalidivorans. The sequence goes on from NC_023135.1 coordinate 141,967, forward strand.
GCCCGATCGCCCGGATTGTCAGCCACCAGCGCGATCCCGGCAACTCGTTTTTCAACAGCAGCATGGTATCGGCCACCAGCGGCGGAAACTTGCGCAGGTTTGAACGGATCGGGGTAACGGCCAGTCCGTGAAGGTGGACCGGATACAGGTCTGGCGGCCCATTCCTAAGCCGCAGAACATGGCTCTCACCGCGTACCACCAGGGCCATTAGCCCGGTGCCCTTGGCGGCCTCTCCGGCCCAGGTCAGAAGGTGGATTTTGCGGTGCCAATGCCCGCGGGCGGAGGCCAAACCGCCGATTTCCCGGCAGACCTTCCAGGCCTGCCATCCCGCGCCATGGCGCAGCTGCGATCCGATGGTGCGTCCCGGGCGCGGCATCTGAACAATTAGGCCACTGCTTGCCATTCCGGTTTCACGGCCGTGCCTATGCATCGCTATTTGATCTGCGGTGCGCGTGGAGACCCGCAGGTGCATCGGCTTGCCTTGCACACCGTAGAGAACCGGTGGCGGCGCGTCTGGCGGCAAACTCTCTAGCCCTTCGGGACGTTTCCGCGTCATGCAAAGCGGGCAGTCTGAATGGTGAGCTGTTGCGCGGCGGCGCATGCGGTGCCCCAGGAGGCAGCGCCCGTCACCCCTGGGATCGCAGCCGATCCCAGTCGAAAATCACGGCGTTTCGTTGGAAACCTCCCCAAGGCGCAATTGTCATGAACTGCCTGGCTCGCGGATCGGCTTGGCGCCGCGATTGTCACATGGGACCTGCCACAGGTCTTTGACATTGGGCAAGGTTATGTGAAGGTAGGCAAAGCCCCCTTGAAAACACCTCTGGCCCCTGTGGGTAAAATCCTGTAGGGGGTCTGCTCTGCAAACAGGACCTGTATTGATGACCACACGCGCCGGATTCGTTGCCCTGATCGGAGAGCCCAATGCGGGCAAATCGACTCTTCTGAACCGTATGGTCGGGGCGAAGGTCTCGATCGTGACCCATAAGGTTCAGACCACGCGCACACGGATCCGCGGCGTGGCAATGGAGGGCGAAGCGCAGATTGTCTTTGTCGACACCCCCGGCTTGTTCCGCCCGCGCCGCCGCCTGGACCGGGCAATGGTCGCGGCAGCCTGGGGCGGGGCGGCAGATGCCGACGTGGTGGTTCTGATGGTCGAGGCGCACCGGGGCATCACCGAAGGCGTGGAAACCATTCTGGAGGGGCTTGAGGAAATCGGCAGCGGCCGGAAAGTGGCACTTGCCATCAACAAAATCGACAGGGTGCCGGCAGAAAAACTGCTGGGCCTCGCCGAGGACCTGAACAGCCGCTACGGTTTTGCCGAAACTTTCATGATCTCTGCTGAACGCGGCCATGGAGTCGACGACCTGCGCCAGTGGCTGGCGGGCAAGCTGCCGGAAAGCCCCTGGCTTTACCCCGAGGATCAGATAGCCGACTTGCCGATGCGGATGATCGCAGCTGAAATGACCCGTGAAAAACTGACGTTGCGCCTGCACCAGGAACTGCCTTACCAGCTGACGGTCGAAACCGAGAATTGGGAAGAACGCAAAGATGGATCTGCCCGGGTGGATCAACTGATCTATGTGGTGCGCGACGGCCATAAGGGCATTGTACTGGGCAAGCGGGGCGAGACGATCAAAGCGGTCAGCCAAGCCGCCCGCGCCGAGCTGGAAGAATTCCTGGATCGCAAGGTGCATCTGTTCCTGCAAGTGAAGGTCCGCCCCAACTGGCTGGAAGAATCCGAGCGTTATTCCGAAATGGGCCTCGACTTCAAAGACGGCAACTGAAGCTGTCTATGCGTTTCACCTTTGTGAAAATACTCCTGCCGGAGGCTCCCGTGGTTGCAACCGGCGGCATCGCCGGAAACCGCGCAGCATGACCCGCCTTACTGCCGAATTCTGGGTGCAGGCCTATTTGGCCCGGCTGCGGCTGATGGACATTCCTGCCTTTGTTACGTCGCATGGTGATGACACAGCGGGTGCGGTGCTGGTCAAGCTCAACACGCTGGATGGTCAGGCGCGTGCCTTTCACCGGACTTATGATCTAATGAGCGGTGTGCGCAAATGGGATGAACTGGCTGCCGGCGCAGAGACTGAGGTCGACACTTCCATCCAGCGCCAGCGCGGGTTCGACCCGGACCTTTGGGTGATTGAGGTCGAAGACCGCGCCGGCCGCCATCTTCTGGACGAGCCGGGGCTGGAGTGATTCCGCCGCTTGCAGGTTCCGCTGCAATGCGCTCTGCTGCGGCGGTCTGGATGACTGGGAGGCCTGCTGTTGGAATGGCGTGATCATGGCATACTGCTTTCGATGCGCCGGCATGGCGAAAGCTCAGCCATCATCGATGTCTTCACCGAAGCGCATGGCCGCCACGCGGGAATGGTGCGCGGCGGTGCCAGCCGCAAGCTTGCTCCGGTACTGCAGCCCGGAGCCCAGCTGGATGTGGCCTGGCGGGCCCGGATGGAGGACCATCTTGGCAGCTATAATGCAGAACTTTTGCGCAGCCGGGCCGCAGTTGCGATGTCCGGGCGGCTGGCGCTGGCGGGGCTGAATACGGTGACAGCGCTGCTGTCCTTCTGCCTGCCTGAACGCGAACCGCATCCTGAACTCTATACCCGCAGTGAACAGTTGCTGGATCTCTTGGGCAATGAAGAGCTTTGGCCGCTTGCCTTCCTTCGCTGGGAGTTGGGGCTGCTGGAGGAAATGGGCTTTGGGCTTGATCTGACAGTCTGTGCGGTCACCGGGTCGCAGCGCAGGCTTGAATATGTTTCTCCCAAATCGGGCCGGGCTGTTTCACGTGAAGGCGCCGGGGAGTGGGCAGACCGGCTGCTGCCCTTGCCCCCGGTGATGCTGGGGAAAGGCGATGCCGGAGACGCGGAAATCCTGCAGGCGCTGCGCACCACCGGCCATTTTCTGGAGACCCATCTGGCGCCTTCGCTGGGCAACCGGCCGCTGCCCGAGGCGCGCGGGAGGCTGATGCATCTGCTCAGCCGCCGGCTGTGAACAGTATCTTGCGTTCCTGGTCGTTGCTGAGGATCAGCACGCCACCGGAAACTTAGGCCAGCGTCATATCCCGCAGGGCTTGCAGGAATGCGGTTTCGGCTGCAAGTTCAGGACAGGCGGCGCGCGTCAGGGCAAGCGTTTCTATGCTGAACCAAGGGTACGGCGCGGTCTGAACGCCCCGGAAGTTGTTGCAGGGCGCTTGCCCCGAGATTTTTCCAGGTTCCGGGGAGTTTAGCCTGGCGGTTGCGGGAAAGACCGCATTGTCGATACTGGAGATATGCCAGATTTCATCCGCTGCCCCATAAGCTGAAAGAGTTTCGTCGCCGGTGCAGGCACTGGCAAGCAGCAGCGAGAAGATCAAAACAGACTGCGGCACCGGGGCTCCATACAGCAATGATGCCTTGTGCACTGAAAAAGGGGCGCGGAGAACACAAGGCGGCCCGGAAACGGAACGTGACGTCTCCCGCCCGCCGTGGCGGCATTGTGAATGCCTTGCGCCGGTTGGGCATAGCGCCGCGCAATGCGCGGCGCAGGCCGGTCCGAGCAGGAATGCGCTGTTGCACCGTGCGCAGCACGGTGCCCGGCCCAACGCAGAAGATGCATTCCTTGAATGCGTCTGAAGAGGCGGGAGCCGCCGTCTAATTTGCCTGAATGATTTCGGCCACTCTTTGGCCGATCTCGTTGCTGGCCTTGACCGATGGGTGGATCATGTCCAGCGCATGATAAGACCGGTCGCCGAAGGGCACCATGTCCCTGAGCGACAGGAAGTGAATGCCCTTGTCCAGTTCCGCCAGCCGTTCGATGCGGGCTTCCAGCTCGTTACCCTCGTCGCGGCAGTGCTCAATCAGCGATCCGGTTCCGGGGCTGCGCAGATAGCCGACATATATGACCTTGGCACCGGTCGCACGCAATTCTGACAGCATTCCGGGAATCGCACCCGCGCGCCCGTCCTTAGAGACCAGTTTGTCCAGTTTGCGGTTGCAGGCAAAACAGCCGCAGCCGAGCCACAGGTCGTTGCCGCCGCCGTTCACAATCACCCAGTCCCACTTGCCGGGCTGGTACTGTCTGCGGATCTGCATGCCGGCCGCAGCGGAAACCGGCAGCTTGTAGATGATGCGCGCGGCAGAAACGGAGCGGTCGACCACCGGTTCCTGCAGTTCCCGGGCCACGGTGTCGGAGACGGATTTTCCGGCCAGGCTGTGCCAGGCCAGCAGCGAATCCCCCATTGCGAGAATGCGGGGGGAGTGCTCTGACGGAACGGCAGAAGCGCAGGCGGCAATCAGCAGGAACAGCGGGAACAGGAAAAGGCGCAAACGTGTCATGCTCTCTTATTAACCGCGAATCGTGAAGGTGCGAACAACCCAGATTGGAAACAGTCGTATTCCGGGAGAACATCGCAAACAGGCCGCATTCCGAGGGTAAATTCACGGAAATGGGAAAGCCCGGCGCAAGCGCCGGGCCAGAAAGCGTTCGTTCGCAGTTGGGCTGAAACAGGTTAAGCCAGCAGGCGGCGGGCGATGACCTGAGCCTGAATTTCCGCAGCCCCTTCAAAAATATTAAGGATCCGGGCGTCACAAAGAACGCGCGAGATCTTGTATTCCAGCGCAAAGCCATTGCCGCCGTGGATCTGCAGCCCGTTGTCCGCAGCAGCCCAAGCAACGCGCGCACCCAGCAGCTTGGCCATCCCGGCCTCCAGGTCGCAGCGGTGGCCGTGGTCTTTTTCCCATGCCGAGAAATAGGTCAGCTGGCGGGCGATCATAATCTCCACCGCCATCATCGCCAGCTTTCCCGAAACCCGCGGGAAGTTGATCAGCGATTTGCCGAACTGCTTTCTGTCCTGGGCGTATTGCATGGCGATATCCAGCGCCGACTGGGCCACGCCAATGGCACGGGCCGCAGTCTGGATACGGGCTGATTCAAAGGTCTCCATCAGCTGCTTGAAGCCCTTGTTCTCCTCGCCGCCCAAGAGGTTTTCCCCCTTTACGTGGAAGTTGTCGAAGCCCAGCTCGTATTCCTTCATGCCGCGGTAGCCGAGCACTTCGATCTCACCGCCGGTCATGCCTTCAGTCGGGAACGGGGCCTCATCGGTGCCGGGTGACTTTTCCGCCAGGAACATCGACAACCCGCGGTGGTCGGTTGTATCCGGATCGGTGCGCGCCAGCAGGGTCATCACATGGGTTCGGGCAGCGTGGGTGATCCAGGTCTTGTTGCCGGTCACTTTGTAGTCGCCGTTCTTGTCCTTCACCGCGCGGGTGCGCAATGAGCCGAGGTCGGAGCCGGTATTCGGCTCGGTGAAGACAGCAGTGGGCAGGATCTCGGCGCTGGCCAGTTTCGGCAGCCAATGGGCCTTTTGTTCGTCAGTGCCGCCGCAGAGGATCAACTCGGCCGCGATTTCTGAACGGGTGCCCAGCGAGCCAACACCGATATAGCCGCGCGACAGCTCTTCGGACACCACCACCATTGACGCTTTGGATAGGCCGAAACCGCCGTATTCCTCGGGGATAGTCAGGCCGAATACGCCCATCTCTGCCAGTTCTTCGATCACCGACAGCGGAATCAGCTCATCCTTCAGATGCCAGTCATGGGCGTGCGGTTCGACCTTTTCAACCGCATAGCGGCGGAACTGGTCGCGGATCATTTCCAGTTCTTCTTCCAGCCCGGAAGTGCCGAACATGGTGGCGCCAGCCTGCGCCTCCATCAGCTCTACCAGACGGGTGCGTGCGGCCTGGCTGTTGCCCTGCTCGCAGAGCGTCATAACTGCGGGCACCATCAGCCCGCGCTGGACGTTTTGGGAAAGGCCCAAATCCTGCAGGCGGATAATCTCGCTCTGGTTCATCTGGATGCCGCCATAGACCTGCGACAGGTATTCGCCAAAGCCGATTTGATGGATCAGTTGCTCCATCTCTCCGAACTTGCCTTCACCTTGCAGTTTCTCGGCCCATTTCTGCATCTGCCGCAGGCTGAAGACATAGGTTGCTAGCCATGACAGCCCGTGTGCAGCCACCTGGTTCTCCTCGACCAGCTGGCCGGAAACACGGCCCTCGTGGCTCACCATGTCCTTGACCGAGGCGCGGGCTGCCTCAAGCAACTGGTCCAGAGGTTCCAGGGATGCGGCGGTCAGCGCCAGCAGGTCGGGGATGAGTGTCGGTTTCATATGCAAGTCCTGTCCGTCGTGGGCCATGAATCAGATCCTTTTCCGGTCGCCCGGTGGTAAATCATTTTGCAGGTGCAGCGCAACAAAAATACTCACGGGTGCGGCATTTGGATCAAATCTTGCGTGCCTATTTTGCCAGTGCAGCACGCTGCGGATGTGGTAGGTCGGGAATATGACAGCATTGTTTTCTCTCATTTCCCCGGCAGAGCTGGCAGCAGCCTTTGGCATTGCACTGCTGGCGGGCACGGTCAAAGGCCTGATCGGTTTTGCCATGCCTATGATCTTCATCTCCGGTCTCAGCGTGTTTCTGCCGCCTGACCTGGCGTTGGCTGGATTGATTCTTCCGACACTGGTGGCCAACGGGATGCAGGCGCTGCGTCAAGGGCCGCGGGCCGCGATAGGCTCGATCCGGAAATTCCGGGTGTTTCTGCTGACGGGGCTGATGTGCATGCTGCTGAGCGCTCAGTCCGTGCGGCTGCTTCCGCAGCAGGCACTGCTGCTGGTAATCGGGGTGCCGGTCACGGGATTTGCCTTGCTCCAGCTGATGGGAAAGGCGTTTTCTATCCGTAAGCCAACCCGCTTCAGCGAAGCTGCCGTGGGCGGGATCGCCGGGTTTATTGGCGGAGTTTCCGGGGTTTGGGGGCCGCCGACGGTTGCCTACCTGATTGCGCTCGGCACTGAAAAGACCGAGCAAATCCGCGTTCAGGGAGTGATCTACGGCCTGGGTGCCGTGGCGTTGCTGGCGGCGCATATCGGCTCGGGTGTGATGCGGGCGGATACCGCACCGTTCTCGCTGGCGCTGATTGTGCCGGCCGTGGCAGGCATGTGGATGGGCGGGCAGCTGCATGACCGGATCGACCAAGTGCTGTTCCGCCGTGCAACGCTGGTGGTTCTGCTGGTTGCAGGGGTGAATCTGCTGCGCCGCGGCTTGCTGATGTGAACAGGGGCTGGAGGAAGGGACCATGCATCAAAGGCTGAGCGCGGAGCAGCTGGCAACAGGCTCGATCTTGATCGCGCTGGCGGTCATGGGGTTGAAGGCCGCCGCCTGGATGATGACCGGGTCGGTCGCGCTGCTGTCGGATGCACTGGAGTCGCTGGTGAACATCGGCGGCGCCGTAATGGCCTGGTTTGCCGTGCGCTACGCCCAGCGGCCGCCGGATGCGGGCCATCCCTATGGCCATCACAAGGCGGAGTATTTCTCTGCTGTGGCTGAAGGCACCATGATTGTCATCGCCGCTTTGGTGATCGTGCATGAAGCCGTAAATGCTTTGGGCCGCCCGGCCGCAGCCGATTGGGGCGCAGCGGGAATGGTGGTCAATGCTGTGGCAATGGGCGTGAACCTAGCTTGGGCGCGGGTGCTGTTGCAGGCCGGACGCCGGCTGCATTCACCGGCGCTGTCTGCGGGCGGGCGGCATCTGATGAGCGATGTCTGGACTTCGGCAGGGGTACTGGGCGGCCTGGTGCTGGCGCTGGCCACCGGCTGGGCGGTGCTTGATCCGCTGCTGGCAATCCTGGTTGCGATCAATATCCTGCGCGAAGGCTGGCTGGTGATTGCGGCATCGGTGAACGGCTTGATGGACACAGCTGCCCCGGAAGGCGAGCGCGCCCGGATCGAGGAGATTATCCACACCACCGCCAATGGGGCGATGCAGGTGCATGGGCTGAAGACCCGCCGCGCCGGCCGGGCCCTGTTTGTCGAGTTCCACATGGTGGTCGACGGCGCCATGTCTGTCCGCGCCGCTCACGACATCTGCGACCGGGTCGAGGCCGCGCTGACGGCCTCCATCCCCGACGCGCAGCCGGTGATTCACGTGGAGCCCGAGCATAAGCTGGAACCCGCCGGGATCAGGCCGCGCTGAAGCGATTGCATTTCCGCCCGGCCTCCCGTTTAACCGCCTTCAAACAGGCAAAGGAGCAGGCAAATGGCGATGGAGTGGAACAGGCTGCTGAATCCGGGGCGGCTGTGCCGTCCGGACTACCCCGAGGCTCCGGGCCGCGAGGCCTATTTGCAGGACTATGACCGCATCCTGTTCTCCGAACCCTTCCGCCGTCTGGCGCAGAAGACCCAGGTGCATCCGCTGTACAGCCACGACCATGTGCATCACCGGATGATCCACAGCATGGAGACCTGCAGTGTCGGCCGGTCGCTCGGCACCGGTGTCGGCCATGCTCTGCTGCAGGAGGGCCGCATCTCTCCTGATCAGGTTTTGCGCATTGCAGGCCATGTGCAGGCTGCCTGCCTGCTGCATGATATCGGCAACCCGCCCTTCGGGCACTCAGGCGAGGACAGCATCGGCGGCTGGTTTGCAGCGCAATTTCAATCCGTAAACGGGTTGGCTGCCCGTATCCCGGCGGACCAGCAGGCCGAGTTCGCCCATTTCGAAGGCAACGCCCAAGGGCTGCGGATCGCCGGGCGGCTGGAAATGGCACGGCGCGAGGGCGGCATGCGGCTTAGCTATGCAACACTGGGCGCCTTCCTGAAATACCCCTGCACCCGGCTGGTGCGTGATGCCGTCTGCGGTGACGGTCCGGCGCCCTATACAGGCCTCAAAAAATTCGGCGTCTTTGCCTCTGACACCGGACTGCTCGACGAAATCTGCGAGGCCACTGGCATGCTGCACGAAGGTGCAGGCTGGTACCGCCGGCATCCGCTTGCTTTCCTGGTCGAGGCGGCGGACGACATCTGTTACCGGATCATGGACATCGAAGATGCAGGCGCGGTCGGCGATCTGGACCGGTCCGACGTGGCAGCGGTACTGGAGGACATCACCGGCAAACGCAACCGTGAGGAAGACGCGGCCATGCCGTTGAATGACCGGATCGCCCTGCTGCGCGCACTATCAATCGGGGCTGCCAGCAGCGCCGCGGTGCAGGCGTTCATGGACAATTATGACGCTATCATGAGCGGCGAGTTCGACGGTGATCTGATCGGCGCCTCTGCCAAGGCAGACGCGTTCTCCGAACTGCAGCGTTTGTCGGTGGAGCGGATCTTTGCAGCGCGCCGCAAGACACAGCTGGAAGTGGCCGGCCGCCAGGTGCTGCATCGCCTTCTCGACCACTTTCACGGGCTTTATGCCGATCTCGCTGGCTGTGATTGGGATCAGGAACGGCTGGCCAAGAAACACCCTCACTGGAAGCAGCTGATCCGCGCCGTGGACCTGGATTTGCGCGGGGTGGAAGACCCGTACACGGCCATGCACTCGCTTGCAGACTTTGTCTCCGGCATGACTGATCGCTATGCGGTCAAGGTCCGGGACATGGTCACAGGCTCGCTTCAGGTCTGATCCGGTGCCCGTGCGCGCATGATCTTGTCGCGGGCTGAGCTGTCGCGGCCCGCCATCTGATCCGTGATCCGGTTCGCCCAAGCGTTGTTCTCGTCGGCCAGCGCCTTGATCTCACGCGCCAGAAACGCAAATCCCTGTCCTGCCTTTCCGGCCCGGGCGGCCTCGATGCCCGCATTGATGGCCAGGATCGAAAGTTTCTGCACCGACCGCAGGATATTCTCTGCCAGCTTGAGGATTTCGGCATTGTCCGCTTCGGTCTTCTGCAAGGTGTTCTCGAGTTCTTTGCGAAGGTTGACTTCGGCCGAGGCATCCACGACCAGCCCCTCAAGGTATACCATTTCGCCATTGTCATCATAGACTGCATTGCCGCGCTCGCGCACCCAGGCGGCTGTTCCGTCCGGGCGGCTCAGCCGGTAGGCGACGTCCCAGTTCTCCCGCGCTTCGATGGCGGCGTCCACATCGGCGAAGACGCGGTCGATGTCCTCGGCGTGTGTCAAGCCGACGTAGGATACCTTTGCATTTCCAAGGATGTCCGATTTGGGGCAGCCGCAAAGCTTTTCGATTTGCCCGGCCATGAATTTCATCGTGAAATTCTCGTCATTGGCACAGCGGTACACAAAGGCGCTGCCGGAACTGAAAATGCTGTTGAAAACCGTTAAAGCCTCTTTGTCCATTCTGACCTCTCCCCGGAAATGGCGCAAATTTTGTTAAACAGCCGAAAGCTGCCTTTGCGGAAGAATTGCGCTGGAGGGGTTAAGGAAGTGTTTACTGGAAAAATTATTTCCTAAAATGAAAAACCCCGGCGCAGGGCCGGGGTTTTCAGGAGACGGAGGGATCCTAAAAGGCGATCAGCCGATGGCGGCTGCTTTCACATCCTCGTCGATATAGGGCAGGTACTGGCCGAAGTTGTCGGAGAACATCTGAACCAGCTTGGCCGCCTGGCGGTCATAGGCTTCCTGGTCGTCCCAGGTGCGGCGCGGGTCCAGCAGCACTTCCGGCACGCCGGGCACTGTGACAGGAACGTCAAAGCCAAAGTTGCTGTCCTTGCGGAACTCGGCCTCGGCCAGCGAACCGTCCAGTGCGGCGGTCAGCAGCGCGCGGGTCGACTTGATCGGCATCCGGCTGCCGACGCCATAGGCGCCGCCGGTCCAGCCGGTGTTGACCAGCCAGCAGGTCGCGCCGTGCTGGGCGATCTTTTCACGCAGCAGGTTGCCGTAGACCTCGGGGCGGCGCGGCATGAAGGGGGCGCCGAAGCAGGTCGAGAAAGTCGGCTCCGGCTCGGTCACGCCGCGCTCGGTGCCGGCCACCTTGGAGGTGAAGCCCGACAGGAAGTGGTACATCGCCTGCGCCGGGGTCAGCCGGGCGATCGGAGGCAGAACGCCGAAGGCATCGCAGGTCAGCATGATGATGTTCTTCGGGTGGCCGCCGCGGGCGCTTTCCGATGCATTGGAAATGTAATGCAGCGGGTAGGCGCAGCGCATGTTCGCAGTCAGGCTGTCATCGTTGAAGTCCAGATCTTTGGTTTCCGGATCAAAAACCATGTTCTCGATCACGGTGCCGAACTTTGACGTGGTGGCGTAGATCTCCGGCTCGGCTTCAGCGTTCAGATTGATGGTCTTGGCGTAGCAGCCGCCCTCAAAATTGAAGGTGCCGTTGGCCGCCCAGCCATGCTCGTCATCGCCGATCAGGACGCGGTCGGGGTCGGCGGACAGGGTGGTCTTGCCGGTGCCGCTGAGGCCGAAGAACACGGCGGTGTCGACCGGGTTGCCCTTGGCGTGGTTGGCGGAACAGTGCATCGGCATGATGCCCTTTTCCGGCAGCAGGTAGTTCAGCAGGGTGAACACGGATTTCTTGTTCTCGCCTGCGTATTCGGTGCCGCCGATCAGGATCAACTTGCGGTCGAAATTCATCGCGATGACGGTTTCAGAGCGGCAATCATGCTTCTTGGGGTCGGCCTGGAAGCCGGGGCAGTTGATGACGGTGAAATCAGCGATGAAATCATCCAGGTCCTCGCGCTCGGGACGGCGCAGCATGGTGCGGATGAACAGGTTGTGCCAGGCCAGTTCGGTCACCATGCGGACATTGATCGCATGGGCCGGGTCAGCGCCGCCCACCAGGTCCTGGACGTAGTAGTCCTTGCCCTTCATATGCTCCAGCATGTCGGCATAAAGCGCGTCAAAGCCTTCCGTGCTCATCGCTGCGTTGTTGTCCCACCAGATGGTGTCGCGGACGCTGTCGGATTTGACGACGTGCTTGTCTTTGGGGGAGCGGCCGGTGAATTTGCCGGTGGTCACCAGGAATGCGCCGCCATTGCCGAGCGTGCCCTCGCCGCGTTTCAGCGCGGCTTCGATCAGCGCCGGCTCCATGAAGTTGTAGTAGACATTTCCCAGACCCTCGATGCCCTGATCCTCGAGGCGGAATTGCGGGTTAACCCGTCCAGATGTCATGCGTTTTTTCTCCTGTGGCGGCGCGGGCGGCACGCAGGCTGCGCGGCTGCGCCAGTGGGGCAATAGAAAACGGCATCGCTGCCGGTGGCGGGGTCTTAACACGTCGTTTTGGGCAGTGAACAGGCCGGTCCTCCCCAGTTAGCGCCACCAAGGCAACGTTTAGCGCAACCATCAGTTTAGGCCGGTGCCGGTGCCCGCTTGTTCAGCAGACGCTAAGGTATTTTTGCCCTAATGGAGACCAAAGATCGCCCTGATTCTTCAAATGGGATTGATTCGGGGCACCATAACGGCGATGAAAGTGGTAAAAAACAAAACATAACAGAGCAGATTAGGGGCAATTCCGATGTCAAAGATTGCATTGGTAGATGATGACAGGAACATCCTGACTTCCGTTTCCATGACGCTTGAGGCCGAAGGCTTTGAGGTGGAAACCTATAACGACGGCCAGGCGGCGCTGGACGCATTCAATAAGAAGCTGCCGGACATGGCCGTGCTGGATATCAAAATGCCGCGCATGGACGGCATGGACCTGTTGCAGCGGCTGCGCCAGAAATCTCAGATGCCGGTGATCTTCCTCACCTCCAAGGACGATGAGATCGACGAGGTTCTGGGACTGCGCATGGGCGCGGATGATTATGTGAAAAAGCCGTTTTCCCAGCGGCTGCTGGTTGAACGGATCCGGGCGCTTTTGCGCCGTCAGGAGGCGCTTGGCAATGATCAGGCAGGCACGGCCAGTCCGGAAGCCAAGGTCATGGAGCGCGGCAACCTCCGCATGGACCCGCTGCGCCACGCGGTCACTTGGAAGGGCAGGGACGTGTCCCTGACGGTCACCGAATTCCTGCTTCTGCAAGCGCTGGCCCAGCGGCCGGGTTTTGTAAAAAGCCGCGACCAGCTGATGGATGTGGCCTATGATGATCAGGTCTATGTCGATGACCGCACCATCGACAGCCACATCAAGCGCCTGCGCAAGAAAATGCGCAGCGCGGATTCGGATTTTGCGGCAATCGAAACCCTTTATGGAATCGGTTACCGTTATAACGAAGAATAAGCGGCACGTTTAAGCGGGGCAGTTTGCCCCCGGGCCGAAGGAGTGGGCGCGCATGCGCGATACCAGCATTACGCAACGCCAGCTGGACGGCGATGTTGTTCTAGGGGAAGACTGGGTTACCCCCGAGCAATCCGTCACGCGGGAGATGCAGGTCAAGCGCGCGCGCCGGGGGCTTTTATCGCTCAAGGGTTCGCCTCTGACCCGGAAGATCATCACATTCAACCTGATCGCCTTGATCATCTTGGTCACCGGGATCCTGTATCTGAATTCCTCGCGTCAAAGCCTGGTGCAGCAGAGGGCGGGCACATTGGTGTCCGAGGCGATGCTGGCAGCGGATGTATTCGAGGCCGAAATGCCGGCCGCAGGCGCGGTCAGCTTTGCCGCAGGTGATGGCATCCAGGTGGAGGACACCCTGGCGCGGCTCAGCCTGCGCGGCGGCGTCGAGGCCTTTGTGTTCGACACCACCGGTAATCTGATTTCCAGCATCAAAGGTGTCGACCGCAGCGATGCCCTGAACGTGTTGAATGACAGCGGCCGAAGCCGCACGCTGATCAGCGATGCGCTTTCGGCCTTGTGGGGTATCGCGGATGGCGGCGATGCGGCTGCTGTCAACTCCGCCGCGTTAGGGCCGGCCTTAGAGGAACGGCTGGGCGGTTTGGTCGACCGGGCGATGAACGGCGGCACCGGCATTGAAACTGTGGCCGACACCACCGGCAGCCGGGTGATCTCCGCGGCAACACCGATCATGCACAATGACAGAGCAGTCGGCGTCATTGCGCTGACCTCCCCCACTGGCGAAGTGGACGCTCTGGTGCGCGGCGAGCAGGAGCGGGTGCTGCAGATGTTTGTCGTCGCCCTGCTGGTCTCGGTCGGGCTAAGCTTGGTGCTGGCCTCGACCATTGCCAACCCGCTAGCCGATCTCGCAGAGGCAGCCGAGCTTGGCCGCGAACGCGGCAGCCGCCAGTCCAATCCGGGCCGGATCCGGATTCCCGATCTGACTGCCCGGCCGGACGAAATCGGACGGCTGAGCCGGGCTCTGCGCGGAATGGTCAAGGCGCTGTACTCCCGGATCGACAGCAACGAACAGTTTGCGGCCGACGTGGCGCATGAAATCAAGAACCCCCTGGCCAGCCTGCAATCGGCCGTCGGCACGCTGCGCATGGTCCACCGTGATGATCAGCGCGAAAAGCTGATGGATGTGATCGAACACGATGTCCGCCGCCTGGACCGGCTGGTCAGCGATATTTCCAACGCCTCGCGGCTGGATGCCGAGCTGGTCAAGGAAGAGGAAGAGGATTTTGATCTTCTGGCCATGCTGGGCAACCTCAACCAATACTTGGGGGAAGATGCACGTGCCAAGGGGATCGACTATATCACGGACTTGCCCGCCCAGCCCATTCAGCTGCAAGGCCTTGAAGCACGATTGGCACAGGTTTTTGTCAATCTGATCACCAATGCGATCTCGTTCTGCGAGGAGGGCGACGCCATCCGCGTTTGGGCGCGGCGCCGTGCCAACCGGGTGCTGATTGTGGTCGAGGATACTGGCCCTGGCATCCCGGAGCAGGCGTTGTCGAAGATCTTTAAACGCTTCTACTCGGAGCGCCCGGTGGAGCATTTCGGTAACAATTCAGGACTCGGTCTGGCAATCTCGAAACAGATCGTCGAGGCGCACGGCGGCGTGGTTTGGGCCGAAAATATACGCCCGACCGAGGCCGATGTGACATCGGAACCGCTGGGGGCGCGGTTCGTGGTTGGTCTGCCGGTGTAACCATGTCTGACACAGAAAGCCTTATCCTGCATGCCTCCTGCGTCGCGCTCGAGGGGCGGGGGCTTTTGATCACCGGCACCTCCGGGCAGGGAAAATCCGCGCTGGCACTGCAGCTGATGGCCTTTGGCGCCCAGCTGGTTGCCGATGACCGGGTGTTACTGCAGCTTTTGGACGGGCAGGTTGTCGCCAGCGTCCCAGAGCCGATCCGCGGACTGATCGAGGCGCGGTACATGGGCCTGCTGCGCGCGCAGATCCGCAGCCCTGTGCCGGTGGCGGTACTGGTGGACCTGGATGAGGCCGAAACAGAACGCCTGCCGATGCGGCACAACACGTTTCTGCTGGGGCAGGAGGTGCTTCGGCTCAAGCGCGTGGAGGGTGCGCATTTCGCTCCGGCCCTGATGCAGTATCTCAGATGCGGGGCTTTGGACCCCGATGCTTGAAGCGGAACAAAAGGCGGTCCCGGCAGTGCTGGTCACTGGACCCTCCGGGGCGGGCCGGACCACGGCGATCAACGTGCTTGAAGACCTTGGTTTTGAAGCGATCGACAACCTGCCGCTCCGGCTGCTGCCCGGACTGATCGATGCTGCTGCGGCACCGCGACCGATGGCGCTGGGGCTGGACAGCCGCAACCGGGATTTCTCGCCACGGGCGCTGCTGGATGTGATCGACATGCTGTCAGGCCGCCGCGAGGTGGAGCTGACCGTGCTGTACCTCGATTCGAAGCCCGATGTGCTGCTGCGCCGCTATTCGGAGACCCGCCGCCGCCACCCGCTGGCGCCTGCGGAATCGCCGGGCGAGGGCGTGCGCCGCGAGCTTGACCTGATGGCGCCGATCCGGGACCGGGCGGATATCCTTCTGGACACCTCGGACATGAATGTCCACCAGCTGAAGGCGGAGATTGAACGCTGGTTCGCGCCCGAAGGCCGGGCGCTCGCACTTTCGGTGCAAAGTTTCTCATACAAACGCGGCATGCCGCATGGTATCGACATGGTGTTCGACTGCCGCTTTCTGGCCAACCCCTATTGGCGGCCAGAATTGCGCCGGCACAACGGGACGGAGGCGGCGGTACAGGACTATGTTAAGTCAGACAGCCGGTTCACCCCATTTTTTACCCGGGTGCTGGACCTCACCCGCCTGCTGCTGCCTGCCTACCGGGAGGAAGGCAAATCGCATTTTTCGATAGCCTTCGGCTGCACCGGCGGACAGCATAGATCGGTGGCGATGGCGGAAACCCTGGCCAAGGCCCTTGCAGAAGACGGTCTGCAAGTGTCAATTAGACACCGCGAGCTGCAAGGCCAGCGAAAGAAGTGAGAGGCCGGGTTGATCGGGATTGTGATCGTAGCGCATGGCGGGCTGGCAAGGGAGTATCTTGCCGCTGTGGAACACGTTGTGGGTCCTCAGCCGTGCCTGATGGCCATTGCCATCGGCCCGGAGGATAACCGGGACAACAAGCAGGATGAGATTTGCACGGCTGCCAATGAGGTGGACAGCGGTGGCGGCGTTGTCGTGGTCACCGACCTGTTCGGCGGCTCTCCGTCTAACCTCAGTCTCAAGGCCTGCGCCCCGGCGGATCGCCGTATTCTGTACGGTGCCAATTTGCCAATGCTGATCAAACTGGCAAAATCCCGCCACCTGCCAGTGGCCGATGCGGTCCGGCAGGCAATGGAGGCCGGGCGTAAGTACATAAACGCGCAAAACGTAAACCCTGACGGGGAGCAGGCACAATAAATGGCATTGAAGACGCTGAAAATTATCAATGAAAAGGGGCTGCACGCCCGCGCCTCTGCCAAACTGGTCGAGGTGGTCGAAGCGTTTGACGCCACGGCAGAGGTGCTGAGGGACGGACTGTCCGCCTCGGGCGACAGTATTATGGGCCTTTTGATGTTGGCAGCCTCGAAAGGAACGACTATTGACGTCGAGACTTCGGGGCCCGATGCTGATGCGCTGGCGCATGCGCTGGAGGCCCTTGTGGCCGGCAAGTTCGGCGAGGGCTACTAGCTCGGCGCCGGCGACGGAACGGGAAAAGGCACATTGGCGGATACCGCACACGACAGGAATACCGGCGCCGCGCCGGAAGCCGCTGATCAAACGGGCGAGGTCTATGACCGCCGCACGCTGACCTATGCCAATTCCTTTGACGACCGCTGGACGTCTCTGGCGATAAAGTCAATCGAATGGTGCACCGGAAAACTGACCATCCTGCGCATGGTCAGCAAGTTCGAGAAGCAGAACGCGGAATACCGCGGCCAGAAATTCTGGCGGGGTGCGCTCAACATAATGGGCATCGATCTGCAGACGCCGGAAGAGCAGATCAATAATATCCCCGAAGACGGGCCTGTGGTGATTGTCGCCAACCATCCGCATGGGATGGTCGACGGTATGATTTTTGCGGATCTGATTGGCCGCCGCCGCTTGGACTACCGTATTCTGACCCGCTCGGTGCTGACCGGCCTGGACGAGGCGGCAACCTCCTTCATGATTCCGGTGCCCTTCCCGCATGACCCCGAAGCCCAACGCAAGATGGTCGACATGCGGGCCAAGACGATGACCTTTCTCAAGCAGGGCGGCGCGGTGGCGCTGTTCCCGTCCGGCGTGGTTATGTCCTCCGACAGCTGGTTCGGCCCGGCGGTCGAGCGTGAATGGAATGTCTTCACTGCGCAGCTGATCCGCCGCTCTGGGGCCCGTGTGGTGCCGATATACTTCCCCGGCCACAATTCACGCTGGTACCAGATTGCCTGCCGGATCTCCCCGATCCTGCGTCAGGGGCTGCTTCTGCATGAGATTGTCCGCTCCTGCAACAAGCCGCAGGCGCCGGTTGTGGGCAAGCCGCTGACGGACGCGCAGATGGAGCAACTGCAAAGCGATCCGCGGGGCTTTATGGCCTGGCTGCGCGAACACACACTCAACCTGGGCAAACAGGACTGACCGTCCTGCTTCTGTCTCGGGCGAAGAATATCCCGGGGGAGAACTGGCCGTGCGGTCAAGAAGGGGGGATGGCCCCCTCCTGCCGGTTCAGGTCAGCGTGTCGGGACCGGGGTTTCACCGCGGTAATCATAAAACCCGCGCTCGGTCTTTCGGCCCAGCCAGCCGGCCTCGACGTATTTCGTCAGCAGCGGGCAGGGTCGGTATTTGGTATCCGCCAGCCCGTCATGCAGCACGTTCATGATTGCCAGGCAGGTATCCAGGCCGATAAAATCCGCCAGCTCCAGCGGTCCCATCGGGTGGTTCGCGCCCAGCTTCATCGATTCGTCGATCGATTTGACCGATCCAACCCCTTCATAAAGCGTATAGACCGCCTCGTTGATCATCGGCATTAGGATCCGGTTGACGATGAAGGCCGGGAAGTCTTCCGCACTGGCAGACGTCTTGCCCAAGCGCGCGACGACTTCCTGGCAAGCGCTGAAGGTGGGCTCATCCGTGGCAATCCCGCGGATCAGTTCGACCAGCTGCATCACCGGCACCGGGTTCATGAAATGGAACCCCATGAAGCGTTCCGGCCGGTCGGTGCGGCTGGCCAGCCGGGTGATTGAGATCGACGATGTGTTGGACGTCAGGATTGTGTGCGGCCGCAGATGCGGCAGAAGATCCTCAAAAATGGCCTGTTTCACGGTTTCCCGCTCGGTGGCGGCTTCGATCACCAGATCGGTTGCGCCAACATCGGCAAGCTTCATAGACAGGGTGATACGCGCCAGCGCAGCTTCTGCCTCGGCCTCGGAGATCTTTCCTTTGCTAGCCTGGCGGGCCAAGTTTTTGTGAATGAGGCTCTGAGCCCCGTCCAGCGCCTGCTGGCTGACGTCGTTCAGCACGACCTCATACCCGGCAAGCGCCAGAACATGGGCAATGCCATTGCCCATCTGCCCGGCTCCGATCACTCCAACCTTCTGAATTTCCATGCCTCAGGCTCCTGAAATATCTGCGGCAACCTTACTGGCGGGCGAAGGTCAGGCACAAGGGCAGCTGGGATCGATTTAAGGCAAATTCTCACTTTAGGGAATTTGCAATGCTTGCACGGCAAGGTGAGTCTCGGGTGAAAAATGGTGGTGAAATGAGTTATGAACTCAAAAGCGCAGGGGCGCTTTCGGGGGAACCATGCAGATATGGGCGTTCCAGGCTGCTGGTCCGGGGTCCGCAACGGTCCCTGGACAAGCCCTACGTCGCCTTTCTTGGTGGAACCGAAGTTTACGGGCGATTCGTTGAATTTCCCTTTGTCGATTCCCTTCAAACTCAGCTTGGACTGGACTGCGTCAACTTGGGCAGTGTGAATGCCGGGCTGGACAGTTTCGCGCAGGATGAAACCCTGATCGGGATCGCCAGGCAGGCGGATGTATCTGTGGTGCAGATGCTGGGCGCGCAGAATATCTCAAATCCCTATTACCGGGTGCATCCGCGCCGCAATGACCGGTTTCTGCAGGCCCACGCGGCCCTCAAGACGCTTTACCCGGAAGTGGATTTCACGGATTTTCATTTCAACAAGCATCTGCTGTGCACCTTGCGGGACATCTCCGGCCAGCGGTTTGAGCAGGTGGAGGAACAGCTGCAGCGAAGCTGGATAGAGCGGATGAGTGTTTTGGTTGAGGCACTTGAAGGCCGTGTTCTGCTGCTATGGCTCCGCTATGAGCTGGATGCCGAAGCCGGCTTCCCTGAGGAACCGGTCCTGGTCAACCGGTCCATGGCCGATGCCTTGCGCCCCAAGGTGCAGGGAGTGCTGGAGCTCAGAACCTCTTCGGCTGCGGTTGCACAGGACATCGGTGGCATGATCTTTGGCCAAATGGAATTGCCTGCCGCCCGCCACATGATCGGCCCGAAGGAACACCTGCGGATTGCCCATGCGCTGGCAGATCGTCTTTCGCCGCTGATCCGGAAATAAGAACACCGTTGGCATTGGAAATAAAAAAGGCCCGCCGGATGGCGGGCCTTTTCTGATTGGTCGGTTGCCGGAGAGGGCTTAGCCCAGTTTCGCGGTCAAGGCCGGGACGGCGTCGAACAGATCGGCAACCAGGCCGAAGTCGGCAACCTGGAAGATCGGTGCTTCTTCGTCCTTGTTGATCGCCACGATCACCTTGGAGTCCTTCATGCCGGCCAGATGCTGGATCGCGCCGGAGATGCCGACAGCGATATACAGGTCCGGGGCAACAACCTTGCCGGTCTGACCGACCTGCCAGTCGTTCGGGGCATAGCCCGAGTCAACCGCGGCGCGCGATGCGCCGACTGCAGCGCCCAGCTTGTCGGCCAGGGCTTCGATCAGTTTGAAGTCTTCTTCGGAACCAACGCCGCGGCCGCCGGAGACAACGATGCCGGCCGAGGTCAGCTCGGGACGGTCGCTTGCGGCAACCTTGTCTTCGACCCACTCGGACAGGCCCGGGTTCGCTGCGGCCGAGATGGCTTCAACCGAAGCCGAGCCGCCGTCGCCGGCTGCATCAAAGGACGCGGTGCGGATCGAGACGACTTTTTTGGCGTCGTTCGATTTCACGGTCTGGATCGCGTTGCCGGCATAGATCGGGCGCTCGAAGGTGCTGCCGTCGACAATGCCGGACACGTCCGAGATCACCATAACGTCCAAAAGCGCAGCAACACGCGGCAGAACGTTCTTGGCGTCGGTGGTGGCCGGTGCAACGATGTGCTCATAGTCGGAGGCCAGACCGGCGATCAGCGCCGCGGTCGGTTCCGCCAGGCGGTGGCCCAGCGATGCGTCCTCGGCAACCAGAACCTTGGCAACGCCTGCGATCTTGGCCGCTTCTTCGCCAGCCGCAGCAGCGGAGGCGCCAGCGGCGAGAACGGTCACGTCGCCCAGTTTGGAGGCAGCGGCCACGGCTTTTGCGGTTGCGTCCAGCGCCAGGGCGCCGTCGGTCACTTCAGCAAGGAGAAGAACAGCCATTACACAGCCCCCGCTTCTTTGAGTTTCTCAACCAGCTCGTCGACGGAACCGACCACGATGCCGGCGGCGCGTGCCGGCGGCTCTTCGGTCTTGACGATTTCCAGGCGCGGCGTGACGTCGACGCCGTAATCGGCGGCGGTTTTCTCGGCCAGCGGCTTTTTCTTCGCCTTCATGATGTTCGGCAGCGACGCATAGCGCGGCTCGTTCAGGCGCAGGTCCACGGTGATGATGGCGGGCATCTTCACCGAGATGGTCTGCAGGCCGCCGTCGACCTCACGGGTCACCTTGGCGTTGCCGCCTTCGATGTCCAGTTCAGAGGCAAAGGTGCCCTGGGACCAGCCCAAGAGCGCCGACAGCATCTGGCCGGTTGCGTTCATGTCGTTGTCGATCGCCTGCTTGCCGCAGAGCACGACGCCCGGCTGTTCTTCCTCGACCACTTTGGCCAGGATCTTGGCAACCGCCAGCGGCTCGATGTCGGTGTGCACGTCATCGGCAGCCACCACCAGGATGGCGCGGTCAGCGCCCATCGCCAGCGCGGTGCGCAGGGTTTCCTGAGCCTGCTTCACGCCGATCGAAACCGCAATCACCTCGTCAGCCTTGCCGGCTTCTTTCAGACGGATGGCTTCTTCGACGGCGATTTCGTCGAAGGGGTTCATCGACATCTTCACGTTGGCGAGATCGACACCGCTGCCGTCCGCTTTGACGCGGACCTTCACGTTGTAGTCAATCACGCGTTTGACAGGCACAAGTACCTTCATTTTGCGTTCTCTCCTTAACAAACGGCAAGCCGCCTTTGGGCGACTCCCCTCCATGCTCTCGCTGCGTTGATACCGGCTGGTGTGCGCCTGCAACAGGGCAAAATCGTCACGTTAGCGCACGCCGACGTCGCGTTTGCGGATTTGGAACATCATTTTTGCAAGAATGTTTCCGGAGGGAAATTTGCCTGCCGGATTAACACCGCCGCGGGCAGGCAAATGACGCGTTGCCCGCGGGATCGGCCGAAAACCGGCACGAAATCGCGAATCAGGCCGCTGGCAGGGGAATCAGCGGTTGGCGCCCGGAACCCACAAGACGTCGTCCTTGCCGCCGTTGTTCGCCGCGCGGGCGGCGACAAAAAACCAGTCCGACAGCCGGTTCAGATACTTAACTGCAGCCGGGTTCACCTCCTCAGACGTGCTAAGGTCGGTGGCCAGCCGTTCGGCGCGGCGGGCAACGGTGCGGCAGACGTGCAGGTGCGCCGCCAGTTTCGAACCGCCCGGCAGGATGAAGCTGCGCAGTGCATCCAGATCCTTGTTCATGCCGTCGATCTCTGTTTCCAGCCGCTCAACCTGCGTCACGGCCACCCGCAGCGGCGGGTATTCAGCCTCGGCGTCTTTTGCCATTTCCGGCCTGCACAGATCGGCGCCCAGGTCGAACAGATCGTTTTGAATGCGGGCCAATGCGGCATCCATGTCGCCCCCGGCCTCCAGCCGTGCGACGCCGACAAAAGAATTCAGTTCATCCGAGGTGCCATAGGCATTGACCCGCGCCGAATGCTTGGCCACGCGATCGCCGTTGCCCAGTGCGGTTTCACCCTTGTCGCCGGTGCGCGTGTAGATTTTGTTCAGTACGACCATTGCCGGTTATCCTCCCTTGCTGCGCAGGTAGACGTAGGCCAGCAGAACCACCACCGCAATGAATTGAAACAGGATGCGCAGGCGCATGATCTTGTTTGCGTTCTTGCGGTTGAACTCGCCGCCTTTGCCAAAGCCGCCGATGCCGACGACCAGTGCCACAACCACGGCGGCAACAGCCGCCAGTCCCAGATAGTACAGCGGATCGCTCATATTGTCCCCCATAGGCGCCACAATTCTGTGCCTTCCTCTACCCTGCGTCCGGTCCGTTGGCGACCGAGAATCCGCTATCCGAGCTTCACCAGGATGCGGTCAATTGCCCTTGTGCTGAGGATCCGGCGCAGGAACCCCGCGATATGGGTCGGGGTGGTGACGAAATAGCGTTCGCGCGGACGGCGGGCTTCGCAGGCGAGCGCCAGCTTGGCCGTAACCGCAGACGCAGGCAGCTCGAACCGGTCCGGTCCATTGCTTTCATAAAGCCGCTTCAGCAGGCGGGATTCGTAAAGATCGCGCAACGGCGAGGCCTTCCAGTCGACGAAACGCTCGAAATGCGGGATCGACTTCTCGCGGATTTTCGAGGTGACCGGACCGGGCTCGATCAGCACCATGTGGATGCCGGACCCCTTCAATTCCACCCGCAAGGTGTCGGTCAGCCCCTCCAGCGCGTATTTGGTCGCCACATAGGCGCCCCGCCAGGGGAAGGTGACAAACCCAAGGATTGAGGAATTTTGCACGATCCGCCCATGCCCCTGCTGGCGCATCACCGGTATCACCTGCCGGGTCAGCTCGTGCCAGCCGAAGAAATTCGCTTCGAAGATGGTGCGCAAGGCGTCGGTCGGCAAGTCCTCCACCGCGCCCGGCAGCCCGTGGGCGCCGTTGTTGAACAACGCATCCAGGGTGCCGCCGGTGGCCTCCAGCACTTCGCCAAGGCCCGCGGTGATGCTCTCCGGATCAGTGTAATCGATCCGCGGGCTCTCGAAGCCTTCTGCACGCATCCGGTCGCAGTCGCGCTGCTGCCGGCAGGAGGCAAACACCCGCCAGCCGCGCTCGCGCATGCCGCGGGCGGCATCCAGGCCGATCCCCGAGGAACAGCCTGTAATCAGGATGGATTTTTTCATGCAGCCGCCTCTTGCTCCCGGAATGTTCCGCAGCAGTTATGGGCGTTTCTTGCTCACCAGGGAAGCGGCAATCCAGCCGACCTTGCCCTTGCCGGGCGCGCGCAGGTGCAGCCATCCGGTGCCGCTGTCCTCAAACACGATTACCTCGTCACCGCCCAGGAGGCGCGCAATCACCGGATAATTGGTACCCGGCCCCTGGCGCATGTTGACTCGCGACGCTCTGATCTGGCGGATGTCTTTTTCCGGTTCTGGCTCGGGTCCAGCCAGCGCCTCTCCTGCCGGCGCTGAAGTATCGCTCAGCACCACAGGTCCTGTAGAGGCGGTCTGTATCCCGGAAATTCCGCCTTCCAGCGATGCCAGTTGCAGCGGGCCGCCCTGACCGGCGTGACCCGCAACTGCCGGAAACACGGTGCTGCTGTCACTGATCGCAAGACGGGCTTGTGTGATCTGCCGCAGCGCCACGCGCGACCGCAATTGCGGGTCTGCGGCCGGCCGCACAGGCTCTGCTGCATCCTGCACCCTATCGGCCGGGCGGAAAGTCACGTTGCGAACCAGAGATTTAGCATTCTCGCCGCCGCGGCTGTCCTGCCCGGTCTCATCCGGCGCGGCAAAGGCCGCTTTGGCAATTTCCAAGGCGTCCGACCGCTCCTTGCGCGGCTCGAAGTCAGCCCCCCCGCTGAGTTCATAAAAGCCCCAGCCCAGAAAAGCGAAAGAGACAATAATAAATCGCGACATAACCAGTCCCCCAAGTACCACCACGCGGGCAGCTGCACAGAATTGCATTTGTTTGAGAAATAAACGCGCGGCGCTGCTGCCTGGTTCCCTTTTATCTAGGGCAAGTTAAGGCCGCGGAAACAGGGGAGAGTCGGCCGGCTTCTCCCCTAAACCGCATCTGCCGCAGCTGGAGCGGCGCAGGACTGTGCGAATTTCGCCTGCGCCCGCTTTACCAATTCCGGCGGCGGCAGTATCACCAATCCATGACCGACCTGGTAGAAGACCCCGACATGCCGTCCGCCCCCGAACAAGGCGAAATCCTGGAACCGCTGCGCCGCGCCATTGGCGAGCGCTATCTGACCTATGCGCTCAGCACCATCATGCATCGGGCGCTGCCTGACGCGCGCGACGGGCTGAAGCCGGTGCACAGGCGGATTCTCTATGCGATGAACCGCCTGCGGCTCAGCTCCACGGGCGGCTTTCTGAAGTCGGCCAAGATTTCCGGCGACACCATGGGCGACTTCCACCCGCACGGCGACGCCGCGATCTATGACGCGATGGCGCGTCTGGCGCAGGATTTCAACGTCCGCTACCCGCTGGTGGACGGCCAGGGCAACTTCGGCAACATCGACGGCGACAATCCGGCGGCCTCGCGCTACACCGAAGCACGGATGACCTTTGTCGCCGAGGCGATGCTGGAGGGGCTGAACGAGGATTCCGTCGATTTCCGCGACAATTATGATGGCCGCCTGACCGAACCGGCCGTGCTGCCCGCGACCTTTCCGAACATTCTGGCAAACGGTGCCGCAGGCATTGCCGTCGGCATGGCGACCAATATCCCGCCGCACAACATCGCTGAACTGATCGACGCCTGCCTCCATCTGATCAAAATTCCGGATGCCCGCGACGACACCTTGCTGAACTATGTGCCCGGTCCGGACTTCCCGACCGGCGGCGTCATAGTCGAACCCAAGGAAAACATCGCCAAGGCCTACAGCACCGGGCGCGGCTCCTTCCGCCTGCGCTGCACCCATGAGGTCGAGGACCTGGGCCGCGGCCAGTGGCAGATCGTGGTCACCGAGATTCCCTATCAGGTCCAGAAGTCCAAACTGATCGAGAAGATCGCCGAGCTGATCCAGACCAAGAAGGTGCCGATTCTTGCGGATGTGCGCGACGAATCGGCGGACGACATCCGCATCATCCTTGAGCCCAAGTCCAAGAACGTGGACCCCGAGGTTCTGATGAACATGATGTTCCGCAACTCGGACCTGGAAATCCGCTTCAGCCTGAACATGAACGTGCTGATCGACGGGGTGACCCCCAAGGTCTGTTCGATGAAAGAGGTGCTGCGCGCCTTTCTCGACCACCGCCGCGACGTGCTGCAGCGCCGCTCGCAGCACCGGATGGAGAAAATCGACCACCGGCTGGAGGTCCTGGAAGGCTTCATCATCGCCTTCCTGAACCTCGACCGGGTGATTGACATCATCCGCTATGACGAGGATCCCAAGGCCGCCCTGATCCGCGAGGACTGGAGCGCGGACCACCCGCGCGCCTTCACCGAAGCCGACTACATCACTCCGGCCCAGGGCGCGGGCGAACTGACCGAAGTGCAGGCCGAGGCGATCCTCAACATGCGCCTGCGGTCTTTGCGCAAACTGGAAGAGATCGAACTGGTCCGCGAACGCGACGCCCTGCGTGCGGAACGCGCCGGGCTGGTCGAACTGCTGGGCTCGGAGGAGCTGCAGTGGTCCCGTATTTCCGAGCAGCTGAAAGAGACCAAGAAGCAGTTCGGCAAGGACTACTCCGGCGGCGCCCGCCGCACCCGCTTTGCCGAAGCGGGCGAGGTCGAGGATGTCCCGCTAGAAGCGATGATCGACCGCGAACCGATCACCGTTGTCTGCAGCCAGATGGGCTGGATCCGGGCCATGACCGGCCATATCGACCTCAGCCGCGAGCTGAAGTTCAAGGACGGCGACGGCCCGCGCTTTGTTTTCCATGCGGAAACCACCGACCGTTTGCTGGTGTTCGGCTCCAACGGTCGTTTCTACACCCTGTCAGCCTCGAATCTGCCGGGCGGGCGCGGCATGGGCGAACCGCTGCGTCTGATGGTCGATCTGCCCAACGAAGCTGAGATCGTCGACCTTCTGATCCACAACCCCGAGGGCCGATTGCTGGTCGCCTCGGATGCGGGCAACGGCTTCATCTGCGCCGAAAAGGAAATCGTTGCCCAGACCCGCAGCGGCAAGCAGGTGCTGAACGTCAAGGATGACGACCACGCCAAGATTTGTATCCCGGTTGAAGGCGACCACGTCGCCATTGTATCGGAAAACGGCAAGTTTCTGGTCTTCGCGGTCGAGGAGATGCCGGAACTCACCCGCGGCAAGGGCGTGCGTTTGCAGAAATACAATATGGCCCGCGGCAAGCAGGGGGCGCTGGAACTGGACGGCGGTCTCAGCGACATCACCACCTTCAACTGGGATGACGGCCTCAAGTGGGAAATGGGCGGCGGCAAGACCCGGCACGAGGCCGATCTCAGCCAATGGCTGGGCAAGCGGGCCGGAATCGGCAAGCGCCCGCCGCACGGCTTCCCGCGCGACTACAAGTTCAAATAGGGCGGCAGTGTCCTGCTGCAGCCTGTGCCCCCGCGCCACCTGCGCGGGGGCGCTGTTTCCAGACCTTTACCCGCTGCGCTTTACCCGGCTATCTGGGCGGGATCGAATTTCCTTGGGGGGCGTCCATGATCCGCATTCTTTCCATTCTGGCCGCGCTGGGCATGCTCGCAGCCTGCGGTGAAACCCGGCTGGACGAAGCGCCCGAGGACCTCGGCGCCTTTCAGGCGCGGGTAACGCATGTCTATACTGAAAAGGCGCTGCAATGGCCGCTGTCCCGCAATGCGGATCACAGCGAATGGGACGCGGCAATCAAGAACGCTTTGGAAACCCGCCTGCGCCGGTATCAGGGCGCGCAGGAATATGATGTGGCTGTAACGCTGGAAGGGTTCATGCTGGCGCCGCCCGGCGTGCCGGTGCTGTTCTCGCCCAAAAGCGCGGTGGTGGTGAACGTCTTTGTCTATGACGTGGCGGAAAAGAAATTCCTGGCCAAGAAGCACCAGATGGAGATCTTTGAGAGCACCACGGGCGAAAGCGCGCTGCTGGGGTCCGGCCATGCGCGCACCAAGGAACAGCAGATCCAGGGGCTGGCGGTTAATATTGCCGACAAGGTCGAGGAATGGATGGCTGATCAGCACAAGGAAGAGGGATGGTTCGCACCGCGCCCGGCGGCGGCGGCCGGCAGCGGCGGCGCTGCGGATACTGCCGCGCCCGCGACAGCCGGCTAGCCTTGCGAATTCCGTCTCCGTCAAGCAGGAACGGGTTGATTTTTCCGCTCAAACCAAATAATCCGCCCGCGCAGAGGTAACCGGGTCAATGCATGACCCCTGTTTCAAAAGGGCGCCTAAGGAATGGCTAAGGAAAAGTTTGAGCGTACAAAACCGCACGTCAACATCGGCACCATCGGCCACGTTGACCACGGCAAAACCACGCTGACCGCAGCAATCACCAAATACTTCGGTGACTTCAAAGCCTACGACCAGATCGACGGCGCACCGGAAGAAAAAGCCCGCGGCATCACCATCTCGACCGCCCACGTCGAGTATGAGACCGACACCCGCCACTACGCCCACGTCGACTGCCCCGGCCACGCTGACTATGTGAAGAACATGATCACCGGCGCGGCGCAGATGGACGGCGCGATCCTGGTTGTGAACGCGGCTGACGGCCCGATGCCGCAGACCCGCGAGCACATCCTGCTGGGCCGCCAGGTCGGCATCCCGCACATGGTTGTCTTCATGAACAAAGTCGACCAGGTCGACGATGAAGAGCTGCTCGAGCTGGTGGAAATGGAAATCCGCGAGCTGCTGTCGTCCTATGACTACCCGGGCGACGATATCCCGATCATCGCCGGTTCGGCTCTGGCCGCAATGGAAGGCAACAAGCCTGAAATCGGCGAAGAGAAGATCAAAGAGCTGATGGCGGCTGTCGACGAATACATCCCGACCCCGGCGCGTGCGGTTGACCAGCCGTTCCTGATGCCGGTTGAAGACGTGTTCTCGATCTCCGGCCGCGGCACCGTTGTGACCGGCCGTGTCGAGCGCGGCGTGATCAACGTTGGCGATTCGATCGAAATCGTCGGTATCCGCGACACCCAGACCACCACCTGCACCGGTGTTGAAATGTTCCGCAAGCTGCTGGACCGCGGTGAAGCCGGCGACAACATCGGCGCCCTGCTGCGCGGCATCGACCGTGACGGCGTTGAGCGCGGCCAGGTTCTGTGCGCACCGAAGTCGGTGAACCCGCACACCAAGTTCGAAGCCGAAGCCTATATCCTGACCAAGGAAGAAGGCGGCCGTCACACGCCGTTCTTTGCGAACTACCGTCCGCAGTTCTACTTCCGCACCACCGACGTGACCGGCACCGTGACCCTTCCCGAGGGTACCGAGATGGTGATGCCGGGCGACAACCTGAAGTTCGACGTTGAACTGATCGCCCCGATCGCGATGGAAAACGGCCTGCGTTTCGCCATCCGCGAAGGCGGCCGCACCGTCGGCGCCGGCGTCGTTTCCAAAATCACTGAATAATGATTTTGGAACCCACGCGGTTCTGAAAAATAGAAAGGGCCTCCTTCGGGAGGCCCTTTTGCATTGCAGCCGCCGCCTCCCTCGCAGGCAAGCGGTGCTCAGGTGGTTTGGGACTGCGGGTATTCGCTGTCCCGCCCCGCCGCGCTGTCGGCCGCATCGGTGATGGCATCCAGGGCGGCTTCCAGACTCATCCGCAAACTTTCTGCCTCGGCGTCAGACGGTTTTTTCGGAACTTCATCCATCCACTCCTGGCACATCAGCACGCCGCGGGAAAATGGCAACGGCAGCATCTGCTGGTCCCAAGTCGGCAGTTTGATCACTTTTTTCTCGGCGAATGCCACCGTGAATACCCGGCAGCCGGTCATCCGGGCCCAGACTACAGGAACGGTTGAGGAAATGCGCGCCGGGCCGCGCGGCCCGTCGGCGGCGATGCCGATCGAACAGCCGTCCCGGGTGCGGCGCAGCACTTCTCTCGACAGCGCCACATGGCGCTTGTGGCTCGACATCGGAATGGTCTCAAAACCCAGCCGCACCAGGATCTGCCCGGCCAGCCGCCCGGCGCGCGCCGATGATGTCAGCGCGCAGATGCGGCCCAGAGAGGTGTCGAACAGATAGGGGGCCATGATCAGCCGCTGATGCCACAGCACGAAGATCACCGGCTCGCCGCGGCGCACGCAGGCGTCCATTTCCTCAAAGCCGCTGCGGGTCCAGCGCGAGGTGCGGAAGGCGAATCGCACATAGGTGGCAAACAGCCCCTCAATGGCGCGGTTGACCCGGGGGCTGTCGGCGATTTTCTTTCTCAGGCTCACGGTTGGCGGCTCGCATTTTCGGGTGTCCCGGAGCAAAAAGCCCCGGTATCCGCCCTGTCTTACTGCATGGGTGAGCCGCGGCAAAGCCTGCAACAGCCAAACCGCGGCCCGGCACTTGGAAAACCCGTTTTTTCCTCTTGCCAGCGCAGCACGTCTGCCTTAGGAAATGCCGCACCGTAGGGGTATAGCTCAGTTGGTAGAGCGACGGTCTCCAAAACCGTAGGTCTCGGGTTCGAACCCTGATGCCCCTGCCATTTCACCGGATCATTAGCACCTAAGCAAAACACCTCCGGGAAAGCCCGCCCGCATGCGCTGCGGGCGTCTTTGCTATGGCTGGCTCCGCGTCAGGTGTTCCGGCGCCGAACCTTGCAAATAGCGGCCGTAGGCGGCGTCATAAGCCTGCTCGATTTGCCGTGCCAGGCGTGCCGGCTGCGGCAGTGCTGCATCCTGGAGCCGGCTTTTCAATGTTTTGGCGGCCTCCGGACCCTGCGCCAGCTCCGCAGCCTTCGCCTCGTAATCTTCCGCACTGGCGGCGACCAGCTCCGGCAGGCCTGCGGCCTGCAGCAGGCTTGCGACTGTGCGGGCGGCGAATTGCTGCCCCGGCAAGGTGAGGACCGGCAGCCTGGCAGCCAGAGCTGACTGGGCAGCGCTGCGGGCATTCACAGTGAACGTGTCCAGGAACAAATCTGCCAGCGGCAGGCGGGCCAGGTGTTCCTCGGCAGGGGCGGGCGGGGCAAAGATGAGCCGGTCCGGATCAACACCGCGGGCCGCCGCCGCCCGGCGCAGGTTGGACACGGCATGCGCGCCGTTGTCCTGCAGCCACAGAACGCTATCCTTGGCCCCGGCCAGCAGCCGCATCCAGATGCCGAACTCAGACGGCGTGATCCGGCTGCCTGCGGCAAAGCTGCAAAAGACAAAACCAGTCTCCGGCAGGCCGCAATCGCTGCGGGCGGGAGCCTCCGCTGCAGCGGCAGGTGCCGGCGTCACAGCCAGATGGGTTTCCGGCAGGCGCAGCAGGTGTTCGTTGTGATACCGTTCGCTGCCGGCCGGGCAAACGGTGTGATCGCTGACCAGATAATCGAAGGCGGCAGTGCCCATGGTGCCGGGATAGCCCGGCCACGCGACGTGCAGCGGTGCCAGGCGGGCGGAAAGCAGTGGGCTCAGGCTGCCGTTTCTATACCCTGAGACATCGACGGCAATATCCAGCCGGTCTGCTTTAGCTGCGGCGGCCGCGTCTTGTCCGGACAGCCCCTCCAGCTGCCTGAAGTTGGAGACGGACTGGCTCAGCTTGGCTGCGGCCTCGGACGCAAGACCTGAGCCGATGGCATAGGCATAAATTTCAAACCGGCTGCTGTCGTGGGCTGCCAGCATTGCCGCGTGCTGGTTTGCGACTGCCTCTCCATCCTGGCCGGCAAAGAAGTACCCGATCCGCAGCCGGGCAGGCCGCTGCCGGAGGGGTGATGCCGATTGCAGCTCAAATACCGAGAACGCCCCGCTGGCATATGCCTGCGCCCGTGCCCGCAGGAGATCCGGATTGTCTTCCATCAGCATCAGCGCGCTTGGGTCGCAGCCGCTGCAACGCAAACCCAGCAAGCGCCGGTAGTCCGCGTATTCCTGCACCCACTGCCAGTCATTAAGCTCGGCCAGAACATGCAGGCGCTGGGTGCGGCTGCGGTCATCGGATGGCGAAATCTGCAGGATCTTGTCAAAGCAGGGCAGAGCCTCTGCAAACCTGCCCTCGGCCTTCAGCAGGAGGCCAAGCTGGAAATGCGCTTCGGTCAGCTGCGGATCGAGACTGGCGGCGCGGGTGTAATGCTCCTTGGCCTCAGCGGCCGCGCCCAGTTTCTGGAGCAGGCTGGCCAATGTGAAGTGTAGTGAGGCATCTTCCGGAGCCAGCGAAACCGCTTTGCGCAAAACGCCGGCGGCCTCAATGCTGCGGCCCTCAAGCGGCAGGGCTTCGGCCATGCTGCGCAGGGCGGGCAGGCATTCGGCATCCAGTTTCAAGGCTTTCTGGTACAGGGCCATGGCGTTGTCTTGCTGACCGCGCGCCATATGAACGCGCCCCATCGCGGCATAGGTGCCCGCTTCCTGGGGGTTCAGCCCGCAGGCTTTGTTCAGGCAGGTTGCGGCGTTGTCCAGGTGGCCTGCCGACAGGTGGCAGCGGCCCAGGAAATCCCACAGGAAATGCGAGTCGCGGAAGGTCTTGAGCAAGGCGCCGCAGCTGTCTGCCGCGTCAAAGTGGCGGCCGGTTGCAAGCGCTGCCTCCAGTTCTTCTTTGGTGTCCTGTGATGGCTCCCGCTGTTCGCGCAGGCGGCCGCGCAGGGAATCCAGCGCCTGCAGGGCGCGGGTGTTCTTCGGATTGCGTGCAAGGATGCCGGAATAGGCAAGCACAGCATCCTCAAGTTTGGAATCACGTTCAAGCTGCTCGGCCTGGGATAGGGAATATGCGGGAGTCATGGCATCCAATCTCATCAGTAAACGCGGGATATGCCTGCGCGGCGCATGCTTGGCGCCGGGGCTATCGGAGGCATTTTTGCAGGAAGTGGATTAAAATTGGATTGACCGGGGAGCCCAAGCCGCTCGGCCGCTGGAGCAGGGCTTGAATTTACCCGCAGCAGGCGTTAAATCGCGACCACTGCTAGCAGAGAGACACCCCCAGTATGGCGACTATCAATCCAGTTCAGTTTATTCAGCAAGTCCGTGCCGAAGTGTCCAAGGTCGTATGGCCGACCCGGCGCGAGGTTCTGCTGACCACGGTCATGGTGTTTATCATGGCGGCGCTTACGGCGGTGTTCTTTGCACTGGTCGACATGCTGATCCGCTATGGGCTGCAGGGCCTTCTGGGGATGTTCGGCTAAGCCTGCGGCAGTTTGATGGCTTCGGGGTTCATGTTGCAGCGCTGCCCTTGATCTCGGCGCCAATGGACGGTACGTGGACGGGAACTATTGAGGCGGGCGTGCGGCGATTCGGTTTGCACGCCGCTTTTTGTTGGAGAGCGCAGCTTTAACGGCTGCATCGGGATGATAAAGCGGCGGCGCGGCAATGGCCCGCCTGGCAAAACAAGGACGACGGTTCATGGCGAAACGGTGGTATTCGGTCAGCGTTCTTTCGAATTTCGAAAAGAAAATCGCAGAGCAAATCCGCACCTCGGTCGCTGAACAGGGCCTTGAGGACGAGATTGACGAAGTGCTGGTCCCCACCGAAGAGGTGATCGAGATCCGCCGCGGCAAGAAAGTCTCGACCGAGCGCCGCTTCATGCCGGGCTACGTGCTGGTCCATATGGAAATGTCCGACCGCGGCTACCACCTGATCTCCTCGATCAACCGGGTCACCGGCTTCCTGGGCCCGCAAGGCCGCCCGATGCCGATGCGCGACGCCGAGGTGCAGGGCATCCTGGGCCGCGTCGAAGAAGGCGTCGAGGCGCCGCGCACCCTGATCCATTATGAGATCGGCGAGAAGGTCAAAGTGAACGACGGCCCGTTCGAGGACTTCGACGGCATGGTCGAAGAGGTCGACGAGGACAACCAGAAGCTCAAGGTCACCGTTTCGATCTTCGGCCGGGAAACCCCGGTCGAACTGGATTTCACTCAGGTCACCAAACAGATCTGATGTGACGCCGGCCGGTAAGGCCGGCACCCCGAGCGTGGGAGGCAGCGGCACCGCGGTGCCAAAGCCGGACCACACAGCAAAGCAGCCCGAAGGACGCGTCCGGAGGGTGTTGGAAAAGGAGAAGGCCAATGGCCAAGAAGCTCGTCGGCACGATGAAGCTGCAAGTTAAAGCCGGTCAGGCAAACCCAAGCCCGCCGGTTGGTCCGGCGCTGGGTCAGCGCGGCATCAACATCATGGAATTCTGCAAGGCGTTCAACGCCAAGACCGCAGACATGGAGCCCGGCGCGCCGTGCCCGACCGTGATCACCTACTATCAGGACAAGTCCTTCACCATGGACATCAAGACGCCGCCCGCGTCTTACTACCTGAAGAAGGCTGCCAAGATTAAATCTGGTGCAAAGACTCCCTCGCGTGAGACCGTCGGCACCGTGACCGCGGCTCAGGTGAAAGAGATCGCCGAAGCCAAGATGAAAGATCTGAATGCCAACGACATCGAATCGGCAATGCAGATCATCCTGGGCTCTGCCCGCTCCATGGGCATCGAGGTGAAGTAAGATGGCAAAGCTCGGTAAACGTACCCGCGCCGCGCGCGAAGCTCTGGCTGGCAAAGATAACCTGTCGGTCGAAGAGGCTGTTTCCCTGATCAAGGCGAACGCCACCGCAAAATTCGACGAAACCGTCGAAATCGCCATGAGCCTGGGTGTTGACACCCGCCACGCAGACCAGATGGTCCGCGGTGTTGTCGGCCTGCCGAATGGCACCGGCAAAGCCATGCGCGTTGCTGTGTTCGCCCGCGGCCCCAAGGCAGAAGAAGCTCAGGCGGCCGGTGCGGACATCGTCGGCGCCGAAGACCTGATGGAAGCCATCCAGGGCGGCAGCATCGATTTCGACCGTTGCATCGCAACCCCGGACATGATGCCCATCGTCGGCCGTCTGGGTAAGATCCTCGGCCCGCGCAACCTGATGCCGAACCCCAAGGTCGGCACCGTGACCATGGACGTCAAGGCAGCTGTTGAAGCGGCCAAGGGCGGCGAGGTCCAGTTCAAGGCGGAAAAAGGCGGCGTTGTGCACGCAGGCGTCGGCAAAGCCTCCTTTGACGAAGCCAAGCTGGTCGAAAACGTCCGTGCCTTTGTTTCGGCTGTGGCCAAGGCCAAGCCGGCGGGCGCAAAGGGCGCGTACATGAAGAAGATCAACCTGACCTCGACCATGGGTCCGGGCGTCACGGTTGACGTGGACAACGCTGTCACCGAGTAATCGGGACAGAATTGCCAGAACAGGGGCCCTGGGTGACACACCCGGGGCCTTTTCTTTTGCCGGTCGGCGGTGAAGTGCTCAAATGGCGGCAACGGTCTGATTTTGCAAGGCATTTACTCTTGCGCTTGCCTGGCTGCGCTCATAATTCCAGCCTATGTCACGTCGCAGTTTCTTCGCTCAGGACAGTTCGAGTCTGGTTGTTACGTCGAGCTCCAACGGCTCGATTGTGGGTGATGCGGTCATCAACAATTCCGACACGCCCAACGGGACAGTTTTCGCCTATTCCGGCGGCACCGGAACCCAGGTCACGCTGAATGATACCGGCGGCGGACGGAACAAATTCAATGACGACCTGGACTCGGATCACATCATAACCGATGGCGGCGGCATCGTTGCGGATGGTGCGCAGGTGGAATCCGAGTCGCATATTCTGGTGCGCCAGCTTGACGAAAACGGAAACCCTGCCGGCCCGGAGATCACGATCTTCGTCTTTTCGCAGGGCGGTCAGGCATCCAATGTCTGGGGCTTTGCGACGGACCTGCCGCTTGAGGCCGGAAAATCCTATGTGAAAACCGGTGGGCAGAACACAGGAACGTCGCGCTATTCGGATTATGTCACCTGCTTTGGGGCCGGGACACTGATAGATACCGCCGATGGCCAGGTGGCCGTCGAGGACATCACCAGGGGGCAGCGCGTCTGGACCAAAGAGGCCGGTCTGCAGCCGGTGCGGTGGATGGCGGCTGCATCTGTCCGCGGCAGCGGGAGTTTCGCACCTGTCGTCTTTGCGCCCGGGGCGATTGGGAATGCCGGAGAGCTGATCCTTTCGCAGCAGCACAGGGTTCATGTGAAACTGCCGGTTGCAGAGATGCTGTTCGGTCAGGCGGATGTTCTGGTGGCGGCAAAACATCTTTGCGGGCTTCCGGGGGTCAGGATCCGGGAGCAGGCCGTGATCCGCTATTTCCATTTCATGTTTGACCGGCACTACATCGTTAGGTCCAATGGCGTACTGACAGAAAGCTTCTTTCTGGCGCCGGGATCGGTGGCCGCGCTGGATTGGGCGCAGCGCCGTGAGCTGATGTCCCTGTTTCCGTCTCTTGCCCGGGATGGTGCCCGGTTCGGCCAGACCGCGGCGATGACGCTGACCTCAGGGGAGGCGCGTATCCTTAGGGGCTGGTTGGAAACCCGTGGCGGGCGCGCCGGTCTTGAAGCGCGCTGAAATTGCTTGCGGCTGCCAGTTTCCCCTTGGAAAGCCCTTCAAATGCGACTAACTACGGCTACGAGATAAAGCGTGCGATTCGTCGTGCGCTTTATTTCATTTCGTCCAAGATGGTGGGTGGCCTTTCGATCGGGCCTTAATCTCCCTCCTGAGACGGGTACAGACCAAGAAGATCGAGGGTTTTCAATCCCTCGGGCGGATTTGGCTCATCCCGTAAAACGGACCTGAACGCCGGACCTTCGGGACCGGCAAATATGAGCCGGGGTGCATAAGCATCCCTAACTTGGAGAGAACTGTGGATAGAGCCCAGAAAGAGAAAGTGGTCGAGGAACTCGGCCAGATCTTCGAAAGCTCTGGCGTCGTGGTGGTAGCTCACTACGCCGGTCTGACAGTTGCCGAGATGCAGGATCTGCGCGCGCGTGCAAGCGACGCGAACAGCTCCGTGCGTGTTGCCAAAAACAGGCTCGCCAAAATCGCCCTTGAGGGAAAGCCGTGTGAAAACATGTCTGACCTGCTGACAGGGATGACTGTTCTGACCTATTCCGAAGACCCCGTGTCCGCTGCGAAAGTGGCCGAGGGTTTCGCCAAGGAAAACAAAAAGTTTGAGATCCTTGGCGGCGCAATGGGTGAGAATGCTCTGGACCGCGCAGGCGTCGAAGCCGTGTCGAAAATGCCGTCCCGCGACGAGCTTATTGCTCAGATCGCAAGCTGCATTGGCGCACCCGCTTCCAACATCGCCGGCGCAATTGGCGCACCTGCAAGCAACATCGCAAGCATTCTTTCGACCATCGAAGAGAAGGCGGAAGCTGCGTAAGCGGTTGGCACTGAATGACTGGCGTGGGGCAAAGCCCGCACGTTGGAACACACATACTGTAAACGGAAAGAGCTGATACAATGGCTGATCTGAAAGCACTCGCAGAAAGCATCGTGGGTCTGACCCTGCTGGAAGCACAAGAACTGAAAACCATCCTGAAGGATGAGTATGGCATCGAGCCCGCAGCCGGCGGCGCAGTTGTCATGGCGGCCGCTGATGGCGGCGCAGCTGCAGAAGAAGAAAAGACCGAATTCGACGTCGTTCTGAAGAACGCCGGCGCTTCCAAGATCAACGTGATCAAAGAAGTTCGCGGCATCACCGGTCTGGGCCTGAAAGAAGCCAAAGAACTGGTCGAAGCCGGCGGCAAGATCAAAGAAGGCGTGTCCAAGGACGAAGCCGAAGACGTCAAAGCCAAGCTGGAAGCAGCTGGCGCCGAAGTCGAGCTGGCCTAAGCCCTGCGCCTGGTGCATTTCGATGCATCGGAAATTTGGCTGGGTCCGGAGTTTTTCCGGGCCCAGCCGAACCTGTCTTAGAAAGGGCCTCTGGCAAGAGGCGTTTTTTCAGGCGAGGTTCAAGGGATCGGGAGGCTGCCTTCGGGACGGTGGCCATGAATTGATCCGAACACGCTGTCTCGTATGGGCAAGGTGCCGGGGCCCGGCGGCATCCTTGACCGGTGAGAACTCGAAAGGTGACATCTGACATGGCTCAATCGTTCCTTGGCCAGAAACGTCTACGCAAATACTACGGCAAAATCCGCGAAGTGCTGGAGATGCCGAACCTCATTGAGGTGCAGAAATCTTCCTACGACCTTTTCCTGCGCTCTGGCGATGAAGCCGAGCCGCTGGACGGCGAAGGCATCAAAGGTGTGTTCCAGTCGGTTTTCCCGATTAAGGATTTCAACGAAACCTCCGTTCTGGAGTTCGTGAAGTACGCGTTTGAAAAGCCGAAGTACGACGTCGAAGAGTGCATGCAGCGCGACATGACCTACAGCGCGCCGCTGAAGGTCACCCTGCGCCTGATCGTCTTTGATGTGGACGAAGACACCGGCGCCAAGTCGGTCAAGGATATCAAAGAACAGGATGTCTTCATGGGCGACATGCC
The DNA here is from genome assembly GCF_000511355.1 of Leisingera methylohalidivorans DSM 14336. Taxonomy (NCBI): domain Bacteria; kingdom Pseudomonadati; phylum Pseudomonadota; class Alphaproteobacteria; order Rhodobacterales; family Roseobacteraceae; genus Leisingera; species Leisingera methylohalidivorans. Next base: position 179,424 of record NC_023135.1, read on the forward strand.
CCTGATGACCCCGAACGGCACCTTTGTCGTCAACGGCACCGAGCGCGTGATCGTGTCCCAGATGCACCGCTCGCCGGGCGTCTTCTTCGACCACGACAAAGGCAAGACCCACTCCTCGGGCAAGCTGCTGTTTGCCTGCCGCATCATCCCGTACCGCGGCTCCTGGCTCGACTTCGAATTCGACGCCAAGGACATCGTCTTTGCCCGTATCGACCGCCGCCGGAAACTGCCGGTGACCACCCTGCTGTACGCCCTGGGCCTGGACCAGGACGCCATCATGGGCGCCTATTACAACACCGTTCAGTTCAAGCTTGAAAAGTCCCGCGGCTGGGTCACCCCGTTCTTCCCGGAACGTGTGCGCGGCACCCGCCCGACCTATGACCTGGTTGACGCGGCCACCGGCGAGATCATCTGCGAGGCCGGCAAGAAAGTCACCCCGCGCGCCGTCAAGAAGATGATCGAAGAAGGCACCATCACCGAGCTTCTGGTGCCCTTTGAGCATATCGTCGGCAAATATGTCTCCCAGGACATCATCAACGAAGAAAACGGCGCAATCTACGTCGAAGCCGGTGATGAGCTGACCCTGGAATACGACAAGGACGGCGAACTGATCGGCGGCTCTCTGAAGGAGCTGATGGATGCCGGCATCACCGATATTCCGGTGCTGGACATCGACAACGTCAACGTCGGCCCCTACATGCGCAATACCATGGCGCAGGATAAGAACCGGACCCGCGAAAGCGCGCTCATGGACATCTACCGTGTGATGCGCCCGGGCGAGCCGCCCACCGTCGAGGCCGCGTCGGCCCTGTTCGACACCCTGTTCTTCGATGGCGAGCGTTACGACCTGTCCGCGGTTGGCCGTGTGAAGATGAACATGCGCCTGGCGCTGGACGCCGAGGACACCCAGCGCACCCTGCGCAAGGAAGACATCGTCGCCTGTATCAAGGCGCTGGTCGACCTGCGGGACGGCCGCGGCGACATCGACGACATCGACCACCTCGGCAACCGCCGGGTGCGCTCGGTCGGCGAGCTGATGGAAAACCAGTACCGTGTCGGCCTGTTGCGCATGGAGCGCGCGATCAAGGAACGTATGTCCTCGGTCGAGATCGACACCGTGATGCCGCAGGATCTGATCAACGCGAAACCGGCGGCTGCCGCGGTGCGTGAATTCTTCGGCTCCTCGCAGCTGTCGCAGTTCATGGACCAGACCAACCCGCTGTCGGAAGTCACCCACAAACGCCGCCTTTCGGCGCTTGGCCCCGGCGGTCTGACCCGCGAGCGTGCAGGCTTTGAAGTCCGCGACGTTCACCCGACCCACTATGGCCGGATGTGCCCGATTGAAACGCCTGAAGGCCCGAACATCGGTCTGATCAACTCGCTGGCCACTTTTGCACGCGTCAACAAATACGGCTTCATCGAAACGCCTTACCGCGTTGTCAACGAAGGCCAGGTGACCGACGAAGTGCACTACATGTCAGCGACCGAGGAAATGCGCCACACCGTGGCGCAGGCCAACGCGACCCTGGACGAAGGCGGCAAGTTCATCAACGATCTGGTGTCGACCCGTCAGTCCGGCGACTACACCCTGGCGCCGCGCGAAAGCGTGGACCTGATCGACGTCAGCCCGAAACAGCTGGTCTCGGTTGCGGCCTCGCTGATCCCGTTCCTGGAAAACGACGACGCCAACCGCGCTCTGATGGGTTCGAACATGCAGCGTCAGGCGGTTCCGCTTCTGCGGGCCGAGGCGCCGCTGGTCGGCACCGGCATCGAGGAGAAGGTTGCGATCGACTCCGGCGCGGCGATCCAGGCCAAACGGGCCGGCATCATCGACCAGGTCGATGCGCAGCGTATCGTGATCCGGGCCACCTCCGATCTGGAGCTGGGCGACGCGGGCGTTGACATCTACCGGATGCGCAAGTTCCAGCGTTCCAACCAGAACACCTGTATCAACCAGCGTCCGCTGGTGAAGGTGGGCGACACTGTGACCAAGGGCGAAGTCATCGCCGACGGTCCGTCAACCGATATGGGCGAACTGGCTCTGGGTAAAAACGTGGTCGTCGCGTTTATGCCGTGGAACGGCTACAACTACGAAGACTCGATCCTGATCTCCGAGCGCATCGCGCGTGACGACGTCTTCACCTCGGTTCACATTGAGGAATTCGAAGTCGCCGCCCGCGACACCAAGCTTGGTCCGGAAGAAATCACCCGCGACATCCCCAACGTCGGCGAGGAAGCCCTGCGCAACCTCGACGAAGCGGGCATCGTCTACATCGGTGCCGATGTGGAGCCGGGCGACATTCTGGTCGGTAAGATCACGCCCAAGGGCGAAAGCCCGATGACCCCGGAAGAGAAGCTCTTGCGCGCCATCTTCGGCGAGAAGGCTTCCGACGTGCGCGACACCTCGCTGCGCGTGAAGCCGGGCGACTACGGTACTGTCGTCGAGGTGCGCGTCTTCAACCGCCACGGTGTGGAAAAAGACGAGCGTGCGCTTCAGATCGAGCGTGAGGAAGTCGAACGTCTGGCCCGTGACCGGGACGACGAGCTGGCGATCCTGGACCGCAACATCTATGCGCGACTGCGCGGCATGATCCTGGGCAAAGTGGCTGTCAAAGGTCCGAAAGGCGTCCGCGCCGGTGCCGAGATCACCGAGGAACTGCTGGACTCGCTGTCCCGCGGCCAGTGGTGGATGCTGGCGCTGGAAGACGAGAAGGATGCCCAGGTTGTCGAGGCCCTGAACGAGCAGTACGAGGCGCAGAAGCGCGCCCTGGACGCCCGTTTCGAGGACAAGGTCGAAAAAGTCCGCCGCGGCGACGACCTGCCGCCGGGTGTGATGAAGATGGTCAAAGTCTTCATCGCCGTGAAGCGCAAGCTGCAGCCGGGCGACAAGATGGCCGGCCGTCACGGCAACAAAGGTGTGATTTCGAAAGTGGTGCCGATGGAGGACATGCCGTTCCTCGCCGACGGTACGCCGGTCGACTTCTGCCTTAACCCGCTGGGCGTTCCGTCGCGGATGAACGTCGGTCAGATCTTGGAGACCCACATGGGCTGGGCCGCGCGCGGTCTTGGCATCAAGGTGGACGACGCGCTTCAGGAATACCGCCGCTCCGGCGACCTGACACCGGTCCGTGACGCGATGCATCACGCCTATGGCGACGACGTCTATGACGAAGGCATCGCCTCTATGTCCGAGGCCGCTCTGGTCGAGGCCGCAGGCAACGTGTCCCGCGGTGTGCCGATTGCGACCCCGGTCTTCGACGGCGCCAAGGAAGACGACGTGAACGACGCGCTGGTGCGTGCGGGCTTTGACCAGTCCGGCCAGTCGATCCTGTTCGACGGCCGCACCGGCGAGCAGTTCGCGCGTCCCGTAACCGTTGGCATCAAGTACCTGCTCAAGCTGCACCACCTGGTGGACGACAAGATCCACGCGCGTTCCACCGGCCCGTACAGCCTCGTCACCCAGCAACCGCTGGGCGGTAAGGCGCAGTTCGGCGGTCAGCGCTTCGGTGAGATGGAGGTCTGGGCTCTGGAAGCTTACGGCGCCGCCTACACCCTGCAGGAGATGCTCACCGTGAAATCGGATGACGTCGCCGGCCGGACCAAGGTCTATGAGTCGATCGTCAAGGGCGAGGACAACTTTGAAGCGGGCGTTCCGGAATCGTTCAACGTTCTGGTTAAAGAAGTCCGCGGCCTCGGCCTGAACATGGAACTCCTGGATGCGGAAGAAGAGTAAGGGCTGCGGCCCTTACCATCTCTCCCTTCCGCACGAATTTGAGGTATCAAAATGAACCAGGAAATCACCAACAACCCGTTCAACCCGCTGACGCCGCCCAAGGTCTTTGATGAAATCAAAGTCTCGCTGGCGTCGCCGGAACGGATCCTGTCGTGGTCCTATGGCGAAATCAAAAAGCCTGAGACCATCAACTATCGGACCTTCAAGCCCGAGCGCGACGGCCTGTTCTGCGCCCGCATCTTCGGCCCGATCAAAGACTACGAATGCCTCTGCGGCAAATACAAGCGGATGAAATACCGCGGCGTCGTCTGCGAAAAATGCGGCGTCGAAGTCACCCTGCAGAAAGTCCGCCGCGAGCGGATGGGCCACATCGAACTGGCCGCACCGGTTGCGCACATCTGGTTCCTGAAGTCGCTGCCGTCCCGCATCGGCCTGATGCTGGACATGACCCTGCGCGATCTGGAACGGGTTCTGTATTTTGAAAACTACGTTGTCATCGAGCCGGGCCTGACCGACCTCTCCTATGGTCAGATGATGACCGAAGAAGAGTATATGGACGCCCAGGATGCCTATGGCATGGACGCCTTCACCGCCAACATCGGCGCCGAAGCGATCCGTGACATGCTGGCCCAGATCGACCTGGAATCGGAAGCCGAAACGCTGCGCGCCGAACTGGCCGAAGCCACCGGCGAACTGAAGCCCAAGAAGATCATCAAGCGTCTGAAAGTCGTGGAATCCTTCCTCGAGTCGGGCAACCGTCCGGAATGGATGATCATGACCGTGATCCCGGTCATCCCGCCGGAACTGCGTCCGCTGGTGCCGCTGGACGGCGGCCGCTTTGCGACCTCCGACCTGAACGACTTGTACCGCCGCGTGATCAACCGGAACAACCGTCTGAAGCGTCTGATCGAACTGCGCGCGCCCGACATCATCGTCCGCAACGAAAAGCGGATGCTGCAGGAGTCCGTTGACGCTCTGTTCGACAACGGCCGCCGCGGCCGCGTCATCACCGGTGCCAACAAGCGTCCGCTGAAGTCGCTCTCCGACATGCTGAAAGGCAAGCAGGGCCGCTTCCGTCAGAACCTTCTGGGTAAGCGCGTCGACTTCTCCGGCCGTTCGGTGATTGTGACCGGTCCCGAGCTGAAGCTGCATCAGTGCGGCCTGCCCAAGAAGATGGCGCTCGAACTGTTCAAGCCCTTCATCTATTCGCGTCTGGAGGCCAAAGGTCTGTCCAGCACCGTGAAACAGGCGAAGAAACTGGTCGAGAAAGAGCGCCCCGAAGTCTGGGACATCCTTGACGAGGTGATCCGCGAACACCCGGTGATGCTGAACCGCGCACCGACGCTGCACCGTCTTGGCATCCAGGCGTTCGAACCCACGCTGATCGAAGGCAAGGCGATCCAGCTGCACCCGCTGGTCTGCTCGGCGTTCAACGCGGACTTCGACGGCGACCAGATGGCTGTGCACGTGCCGCTGAGCCTTGAGGCCCAGCTGGAAGCGCGCGTCCTGATGATGTCGACCAACAACGTTCTGTCGCCGGCCAACGGCGCACCGATCATTGTTCCTTCGCAGGATATGATTCTGGGTCTCTACTATGTGACTCTGGAACGCGAAGGCATGCCGGGCGAAGGCATGGTGTTCGGCTCGATCGAGGAAGTTCAGCACGCGCTGGACGCTGGTGTTGTGCACCTGCACACCAAGATCACTGCCCGGATCACCCAGTTTGACGAGGAAGGCAACGAGGTCAAGTCGCGGTTTGAAACCACGCCGGGCCGTGTCCGTCTGGGCGCGTTGCTGCCGAAAAACGTCAAAGCGCCGTTTGAACTGGTCAACCGCCTGCTGCGGAAGAAAGAAGTGCAGCAGGTCATCGACACCGTCTACCGCTACTGCGGCCAGAAAGAGTCGGTTATCTTCTGTGACCAGATCATGACCATGGGCTTCCGCGAAGCGTTCAAGGCGGGCATTTCGTTCGGCAAGGACGACATGGTGATCCCCGACACCAAATGGACGCTGGTCGACGAGACCCGCGATCAGGTGAAGGACTTTGAACAGCAGTACATGGACGGCCTGATCACCCAGGGCGAAAAGTACAACAAAGTTGTCGATGCCTGGTCCAAGTGTAACGACAAGGTCACCGACGCGATGATGGGCACCATCTCCGCAGACAAGCGCGACGAGGCTGGCGCCGTGATGGAACCGAACTCGGTTTACATGATGGCCCACTCCGGTGCGCGTGGCTCGGTTACCCAGATGAAGCAGCTGGGCGGCATGCGCGGCCTGATGGCCAAGCCGAACGGCGACATCATCGAGACCCCGATCATCTCGAACTTCAAAGAAGGCCTGACCGTTCTCGAGTACTTCAACTCGACCCACGGTGCCCGTAAGGGTTTGTCCGATACCGCGCTTAAGACGGCGAACTCGGGTTACCTGACCCGCCGTCTGGTGGACGTGGCGCAGGACTGCATCGTGCGCGAGAATGATTGCGGCACCGAACGTGCGATCACTGCCGAAGCGGCTGTGAACGACGGTGAAGTTGTCGCCACCCTGGGCGAACGTCTTCTGGGCCGTGTGGCCGCAGACGACATCCTGCGTCCGGGCACCGAGGAAGTCATCATCGCAGCCGGCCAGCTGATCGACGAACGCATGGCGGACGCCGTGGAAGAGGCCGGCGTTCAGTCGACCCGTATCCGCTCGCCGCTGACCTGTGAGTCGGAAGAGGGCGTCTGCGCCATGTGCTACGGCCGTGACCTGGCGCGCGGCACCAAGGTGAACGAAGGCGAAGCGGTGGGTATCATCGCGGCGCAGTCGATCGGTGAACCGGGCACCCAGCTGACCATGCGGACTTTCCACATCGGCGGCGTTGCACAGGGCGGCCAGCAGTCGTTCCTGGAAGCGTCCCAGGAAGGCAAGATCGTCTTCGAGATGCCGCAGACCCTGGAGAACGCCAACGGCGAGACCCTGGTTGTGGGCCGCAACATGAAGCTGATCATCCAGGACGAGCACGGCGAAGAGCGGGCCAGCCACAAGCTGGGCTACGGCTCCAAGCTGTTCGTCAAGGAAGGCCAGAACGTTGCCCGCGGCGACAAGCTGTTCGAATGGGATCCCTATACCCTGCCGATCATCGCCGAGAAGCCGGGTACCGCCAAATACGTGGACCTGGTCTCGGGCCTGGCGGTCCGTGACGAGACCGACGAAGCCACCGGCATGACCCAGAAGATCGTGATCGACTGGCGCACGGCTCCGAAAGGCTCGGATCTGAAACCGGAGATCATCCTGGTCGACAGCAACGGCGAGCCGATGCGCAACGACCTGGGCAATCCGCTGACTTACCCGATGTCGGTGGATGCGATCCTCTCGGTCGAAGACGGCGAGCAGGTTGTGGCCGGCGACGTTGTCGCGCGGATCCCGCGTGAAGGCGCCAAGACCAAGGACATCACCGGTGGTCTGCCTCGCGTTGCGGAACTGTTCGAAGCCCGCCGTCCGAAAGACCACGCGATCATCGCCGAAATCGATGGTTACGTGCGCTTCGGCCGCGACTACAAGAACAAGCGCCGCATCGCGATTGAACCGTCGGACGAGACACGGGACCCCGTCGAATACATGGTGCCCAAGGGCAAGCACATTCCGGTTCAGGAAGGTGATTTTGTCCAGAAGGGCGACTACATCATGGACGGCAACCCGGCGCCGCATGACATCCTGTCCATCATGGGTGTCGAGGCTCTGGCCAACTACATGATCGACGAGGTTCAGGACGTCTACCGCCTGCAGGGTGTGAAGATCAACGACAAGCACATCGAGGTGATCGTCCGCCAGATGCTGCAGAAGTGGGAGATCTCGGACTCCGGCGACACCACGCTGCTCAAAGGCGAACACGTGGACAAGCAGGAGTTTGACCAGGCCAACGAGAAATCGCTGGCCCGCGGCAAGCGTCCGGCGCAGGGCGAACCGATCCTGCTCGGCATCACCAAGGCGTCGCTGCAGACCCGCTCGTTCATCTCGGCGGCCTCCTTCCAGGAGACCACCCGCGTCCTCACCGAGGCTTCGGTGCAGGGCAAGAAGGACAAGCTGGTGGGTCTCAAGGAGAACGTCATCGTGGGCCGTCTGATCCCGGCCGGCACCGGCGGCGCGACCCAGGCGGTGCGCGCCATTGCCCAGGGCCGCGACAACGTGGTTCTGGAAGCCCGCCGCGAAGAAGCCGAAGCCGCTGCAGCCCTGGCCGCACCGGTGATGGACGACGATGCGATGGGCGGCGACGATCTGGATATCCTGGTCGAAACCCCGGAAAGCCGCGACTAAGCCACGGCATATACCTTTAGAAAAAGCCCCCGCATGATTTCATGCGGGGGCTTTTTCATATCCGCAACCGCGGGTATCGTTTGCCGGGTGAGGGATCAGGCCGGATCACACGGCCTGCAGGCAGGGGACAGGGATGGATATCAGGCTGCGGATGATCGGATTGGTGCGGTTTTCCGTACTCAGCACCAATTACTACTCGGACCGGTTCAACAGCCTGGAGGAGAAGGCGGAGCATCTGTTTTCGCCGGAGCGGATGGAACTGCGGTTCCGGCTGTTTGAGCATTTGTGCCTGCGCTCGCTGACACAGCAAAGCGACCCGAGTTTCCGGCTGATCGTTCTGACCTCCGAAGACCTGCCGGATCCCTATCTGGCGCGGCTCTTGGAGCTGACGGAACCCTACAGCAACATCTTCTGCCACGGCGCGGCTCCAGACGTGCACTATCAGCAGCTGAAGGGCGCCTTCAGCCTGGTGAATTTGCGGCGCGCCACCCATCACGTTCTGTTCCGGCTCGACGATGATGATGCTTTGGACCGGAATTTCGTCAAACGCACCAAGGCTTTTGCCCGCGGCATGATTCCGTTGCAGGGGGACGGGCAGACCCCGTTTATCATTGCCCATAACCGCGGCCTGTATCTGGAAAAGACCGCCAATGGCGCAGAGCTCTATGATACCTGCGAGCGCGCGCCGCTCTCCACCGGCCTGTCGCTGGTTGCCCCGGCGGATCACACTTCCAACCCCTATGCGTTCAACCACCGTAAAATCGCGCAGCACTATAATACGTTTTCCGACATTTCGGTGCCCGCGTTCCTGCGGACCATTCACGGCGACAATAAATCTGATCCGGCACAGATCGGGCTGACCCGGAAATGGCGCGAAGATCAGCTCGAAAACGCGCTGAAGGAGCACTTCGGCTATACCGCCGCGCGCCTCAAGGCATTGCTGCCGTAACTTCCGGCCGGGCCGCGGGCGGGTTACCGCGGCTTGAACGCCGCGCGCACCTTGGCTGCCCGCAGACCAAAGACCGCCGCGAATTCAAGCTCCTGCTCGGCGGTCAGGGGCGCGACGTCAACCGCTGCCGCGCCGCCTTGCCGGGAATCGTTGAACTGGTTGTGGCTGCGGACCCACATGGGGGCGTCGGTTATGGTGACAGACGGCATGTGATGGTGAATACGGTGATGGGCAAAGTTCATGATCGTTTTGCGGCTGCCCGCCGCCACATACATGCCGAGGGCCGCCGTGAAATAGGGCCGGACAACCGGCGCAGCTGAAATTCCGTCCGGGCCGAATTCCGCTATGTAGCCGCGGTTGAAATCAATCGCGGCTGCGGCGGATTTGGCAAACAGCTTGGCGCAGTCCTTTGCGGTATCCCGCAGACGCTCGACAAAGTCCGTTGCCACCGCGTCATCATCGTCGAACCTGAACTGCAGGCAGGGCTGGCCCGGTTTTCGCCGCGCACCGTTCAGAAGATCCTTCATCACCTCGCGATGCTTGCGCGGCGGTTCGGCGCAAAGCCGGACTTGCGGCATGTCTGAGATCAGATCGTGCAGCCGGTCGCGGTAGACCTGGGGCAGGCTGTCGCCAATCACCATGATCAGGTCAAAATCCGGATCGGTCTGTTGGCGAAGGCAGGGCAGGGCGACGGTTTCCAGCAGCCGGAACCGCTCCTCCATCCGGGCGTCGGCATAAAGATAGGCCATGCGCTCTTCGATTGTTTCGTGCTCCACCTGAAACCCGCCGATCGCCGGGTAGGAAAACCGGCACAATCCGATGACTTGCATTCTGAAATCCGTCTTATATGAACAGGTTGCCGCAGCGACTATGGCGGCCTGCCTTGCCGCCGGCAAGGGGCTGCAAAGGGCCGGCACTGGAAGGGCAGGCCGCCCGGAACGCAATCTGCCGCCGCAGAGCGCCCAAGGCCGGCGCCGGCCGCTGTTGACAACCTGCGCGACTCCCCATATACGCGCGCTTATCCGGCACCCGGAGTGTATTCTTCGAAAGCCGAATTCAAAATTGCAGTGGCTCAAGGCTTGGGCACTTTTACCACCCGGGCCCTCTGTAACCTCACCGCGTCGTCTCACCTCGGAATGGGAGCGATTGCGGTTTTTGCGCTTGTGGACGCACAAGTGCAGCGAAATCACCCGCACGCGCCGGCGTGCATGACAGTGTTGCAAAACGGGGAATAAACCGGAATGCCAACGATCCAGCAGCTGATCCGCAAGCCGCGTCAGCCGAAAGTTAAACGCTCGAAGTCCATGCACCTGGAACAGTGCCCGCAGAAACGCGGCGTCTGCACCCGTGTGTATACAACCACTCCGAAGAAGCCGAACTCCGCTATGCGGAAAGTTGCGAAGGTCCGCCTGACCAACGGTTTCGAAGTGATCTCCTACATCCCCGGTGAAAGCCACAACCTTCAGGAGCACTCTGTGGTTCTGATCCGCGGCGGCCGTGTAAAAGACCTTCCGGGTGTCCGTTACCACATCCTGCGCGGTGTTCTGGATACCCAGGGCGTTAAAGACCGTAAGCAGCGTCGTTCGAAGTACGGCGCGAAGCGTCCTAAGTAAGAAGGAGAGGCTGATATGTCACGTCGTCACGCCGCTGAAAAACGCGAAGTCCTGCCCGACGCCAAGTTCGGCGACCGCGTTCTGACCAAATTCATGAACAACCTGATGATCGACGGCAAGAAGTCGGTCGCAGAGCGTATTGTCTACAACGCCTTTGACCGCGTTGAGACCAAGATCAAGCGCGCTCCGGTTGAAGTGTTCCACGAAGCTCTCGACAACATCAAACCCTCGGTCGAAGTCCGTTCGCGCCGTGTGGGCGGTGCCACCTACCAGGTGCCGGTTGAAGTCCGTCCCGAGCGCCGTGAAGCGCTGGCAATCCGCTGGCTGATCACTGCTGCGCGCAAGCGCAACGAAAACACCATGGAAGAGCGCCTTGCAGGCGAGCTGATGGACGCCGTCCAGTCCCGTGGTACCGCAGTGAAGAAGCGCGAAGATACTCACAAGATGGCCGAGGCAAACAAAGCCTTCAGCCATTACCGCTGGTAAGCCGGAGGACCTAGACCTATGGCACGCGAATATCCGCTCGAACTATACCGTAACTTCGGTATCATGGCGCACATCGACGCAGGTAAAACCACCTGCTCCGAGCGCATCCTGTTCTACACCGGCAAATCCCACAACATCGGTGAGGTGCACGACGGTGCAGCCACCATGGACTGGATGGAGCAGGAGCAGGAACGCGGTATCACCATCACCTCGGCTGCGACCACCACCTTCTGGGAACGCACCGAAGACGGCGAAACCGCTGACTCGCCCAAGCACCGCCTGAACATCATCGACACCCCCGGTCACGTTGACTTCACCATCGAAGTTGAACGCTCGCTGGCGGTTCTCGACGGTGCAGTCTGTGTTCTGGACGCCAACGCCGGTGTTGAGCCGCAGACCGAAACCGTGTGGCGTCAGGCTGACCGCTACAAGGTTCCGCGCATGGTGTTCGTCAACAAGATGGACAAAATCGGCGCTGACTTCTTCAACTGCGTCAACATGATCGAAGACCGCACCGGCGCCCGCGCGGTTCCGGTTGGTATTCCGATCGGCGCCGAGACCGAGCTGGAAGGCCTGGTTGACCTGGTCAACATGGAAGAATGGCTGTGGCAGGGCGAAGACCTTGGCGCATCGTGGATCAAAGCACCGATCCGCGACAGCCTGAAAGACATGGCTGACGAATGGCGCGCCAAGATGATCGAAGCGGCCGTCGAAATGGACGACGCGGCGATGGAAAACTACCTGATGGATGGCGCAGAGCCTGACGTCGCGACGCTGCGCTCGCTGCTTCGCAAAGGGTGCCTGTCGCTGTCCTTCGTTCCGGTTCTGGGCGGCTCCGCGTTCAAGAACAAAGGCGTTCAGCCGCTTCTCAACGCCGTGATCGACTACCTGCCCAGCCCGCTGGACGTTGTTGATTACATGGGCTTCAAACCCGGTGACGAGACCGAGACCCGTGACATCCCCCGCCGTGCGGACGATGACATGGCGTTCTCCGGCCTGGCGTTCAAAATCATGAACGACCCCTTCGTCGGCTCGCTGACCTTCACCCGCATCTACTCGGGCGTCCTGAACAAGGGCGACACGCTCTTGAACTCGACCAAGGGTAAAAAAGAGCGTGTAGGCCGGATGATGATGATGCACTCGAACAACCGTGAGGAAATCACGGAAGCGTTCGCGGGCGACATCATCGCGCTGGCAGGTCTGAAAGACACCACCACCGGCGACACCCTCTGTGCCGTCAACGATCCGGTAGTTCTGGAAACCATGACCTTCCCGGATCCGGTGATCGAGATCGCGGTTGAGCCCAAGACCAAGGCCGACCAGGAGAAAATGTCCCAGGGTCTGCAGCGTCTTGCTGCCGAAGATCCGTCCTTCCGCGTGGAGACCGACATCGAGTCCGGTCAGACCATCATGAAGGGCATGGGCGAACTTCACCTGGACATCCTGGTTGACCGTCTGAAGCGCGAGTTCAAGGTCGAAGCCAACATCGGCGCGCCGCAGGTGGCCTACCGCGAGACCATCTCCAAAGAGGTCGAGCATTCCTACACCCACAAGAAACAGTCGGGTGGTTCGGGCCAGTTCGCCGAGGTGAAACTGATCATCTCGCCGACAGAGCCGGGCGAAGGCTACTCCTTCGAATCCCGTATCGTCGGCGGTGCGGTTCCGAAGGAATACATCCCGGGCGTCGAAAAAGGCATCAAGTCCGTCATGGACAGCGGCCCGCTGGCCGGCTTCCCCGTGATCGACTTCAAGGTTGCCCTGATCGACGGTAAGTTCCACGATGTGGACTCCTCGGTTCTGGCCTTTGAAATCGCGGCCCGCATGGGCATGCGGGAAGGCATGCGCAAAGCTGGTGCGAAACTGCTCGAGCCGGTGATGAAAGTCGAAGTGATCACCCCGGAAGACTACACCGGCGGTATCATCGGCGATCTGACCTCGCGCCGCGGCCAGGTGTCCGGCCAGGAGAACCGCGGCAACGCAATCGCGATCGACGCGTTTGTGCCGCTGGCGAACATGTTCGGCTACATCAACACGCTGCGTTCGATGAGCTCGGGCCGCGCCCAGTTCACCATGCAGTTCGACCATTACGAACCGGTTCCGCAGAACATCTCGGAAGAGATCCAGGCGAAATTCGCGTAAGCGTCATGAAAATTGAGGGGTTCGCGTCCGCTGCGGGCTCCTCTCGAAACTATAGGAGGCCACCATGGCTAAGGAAAAGTTTGAACGCACAAAACCGCACGTCAACATCGGCACCATCGGCCACGTTGACCACGGCAAAACCACGCTGACCGCAGCAATCACCAAATATTTCGGTGACTTCAAAGCCTACGACCAGATCGACGGCGCACCGGAAGAAAAAGCCCGCGGCATCACCATCTCGACCGCCCACGTCGAGTATGAGACCGACACCCGCCACTACGCCCACGTCGACTGCCCCGGCCACGCTGACTATGTGAAGAACATGATCACCGGCGCGGCGCAGATGGACGGCGCGATCCTGGTTGTGAACGCGGCTGACGGCCCGATGCCGCAGACCCGCGAGCACATCCTGCTGGGCCGCCAGGTCGGCATCCCGCACATGGTTGTCTTCATGAACAAAGTCGACCAGGTCGACGATGAAGAGCTGCTCGAGCTGGTGGAAATGGAAATCCGCGAGCTGCTGTCGTCCTATGACTACCCGGGCGACGATATCCCGATCATCGCCGGTTCGGCTCTGGCCGCAATGGAAGGCAACAAGCCTGAAATCGGCGAAGAGAAGATCAAAGAGCTGATGGCGGCTGTCGACGAATACATCCCGACCCCGGCGCGTGCGGTTGACCAGCCGTTCCTGATGCCGGTTGAAGACGTGTTCTCGATCTCCGGCCGCGGCACCGTTGTGACCGGCCGTGTCGAGCGCGGCGTGATCAACGTTGGCGATTCGATCGAAATCGTCGGTATCCGCGACACCCAGACCACCACCTGCACCGGTGTTGAAATGTTCCGCAAGCTGCTGGACCGCGGTGAAGCCGGCGACAACATCGGCGCCCTGCTGCGCGGCATCGACCGTGACGGCGTTGAGCGCGGCCAGGTTCTGTGCGCACCGAAGTCGGTGAACCCGCACACCAAGTTCGAAGCCGAAGCCTATATCCTGACCAAGGAAGAAGGCGGCCGTCACACGCCGTTCTTTGCGAACTACCGTCCGCAGTTCTACTTCCGCACCACCGACGTGACCGGCACCGTGACCCTTCCCGAGGGTACCGAGATGGTGATGCCGGGCGACAACCTGAAGTTCGACGTTGAACTGATCGCCCCGATCGCGATGGAAAACGGCCTGCGTTTCGCCATCCGCGAAGGCGGCCGCACCGTCGGCGCCGGCGTCGTTTCCAAAATCACTGAATAATGATTTTGGAACCCACGCGGTTCTGAAAAATAGAAAGGGCCTCCTTCGGGAGGCCCTTTTGCATTGCAGCCGCCGCCTCCCTCGCAGGCAAGCGGTGCTCAGGTGGTTTGGGACTGCGGGTATTCGCTGTCCCGCCCCGCCGGGCTGGCGCTTTGGAGGATGCCGTGACAAACTTGGACCGGGGAACTGCATTGCAGGGATAGACCGGCCTGCTCGAGTGTTTCAACGCCACCCCGCGGACAGGCGCCCGCCCTTCTTTGGTATCCTTGACCTGAAGCCAGGACATTCGGGGGCAGGGCGCGCAATCCCCCCCTTTTAACTTTTTCCTTCCAAAGCCTAACAAACCCCAAAACCACCGCTCGCCCCAAACGCAACCGTTTCGGTGCGAAACCCCTTGCCAGACTGCCGCAGCAGGCGTATAGCGCGCAGGTTCGCTCTGTGCGGATAGAGGCGGGGTGATTCCCGCCTTTTGGGTTCGATGAGGGTTCGCGATGGTCGCTGGCCCTCCTCTCAACCTCAACGCCTCAATAAAGGCAGATGTAATGCAAAGCCAAAACATTCGCATTCGGCTGAAGGCATTCGATTACCGCGTTCTGGATGCCAGCACGCAGGAAATCGTCAACACAGCCAAGCGCACCGGCGCTCAGGTTCGTGGCCCGATCCCGATGCCGAACAAGATCGAGAAATTCACTGTTCTGCGTGGCCCCCACGTTGACAAGAAATCGCGCGACCAGTTCGAAATCCGGACCCACAAGCGCCTGCTCGACATCGTTGATCCGACCCCCCAGACCGTGGACGCGCTGATGAAGCTCGACCTCGCCGCTGGTGTGGACGTCGAAATCAAGCTGCAGTCGTAAGATCGGAGGGTAATGAATATGCGCTCTGGTATTATCGCAAAGAAAGTCGGCATGACCCGGCTGTTCCTGGAAGACGGCAAGCAGATCCCTGTGACCGTTCTGTCGCTGGACGGCCTGCAGGTTGTTGCGCAGCGCACCGATGACAAAGACGGCTACACCGCCGTTCAGCTCGGTGCTGGTTCCGCCAAGGCAAAGCGCACGTCGCAAGCCATGCGCGGCCACTTCGCCGCTGCCAAGGTTGCGCCGAAGCGGAAGCTCGTGGAATTCCGTGTGCCCGCAGACGCCCTGATCGAAGTCGGCGCCGAGATTTCGGCCGAACACTTCCTGGCTGGCCAGAAAGTGGACGTCACCGGCACCTCGATCGGTAAAGGTTTCGCCGGTGCCATGAAGCGGCACAACTTCGGCGGCCTGCGTGCGACACACGGTGTGTCGATCTCGCACCGTTCGCACGGCTCCACCGGTCAGTGTCAGGATCCGGGCAAAGTCTTCAAAGGCAAAAAGATGGCCGGCCACATGGGCGCAGCCCGCGTGACCACCCAGAACCTGGAAGTGGTGAAAACCGACGCCGACCGCGGCCTGGTCTTCATCAAGGGCGCCGTTCCCGGCCCGAAATCCGGCTGGGTTACCGTCAAGGACGCCGTGAAGAAGAAAGCCCCCGAGGGTCTGCCTTTCCCGGCCGCTCTGAAAACTGCGGAAGCTCCCGCGGAAGGTGGTGAAGCATGAAACTTGACGTGATCAAACTCGACGGCGGCAAGTCCGGCGACATCGAACTGTCGGAAGACCTGTTCGGCCTGGAGCCGCGTGCGGACATCCTGCACCGTGTGGTCCGCTGGCAGCGCAACAACGCGCAGCAGGGCACCCACAAGGTGAAGACCCGCTCGGAGACCTCCTACTCGACCAAGAAGATCTATCGCCAGAAGGGCACCGGCGGCGCACGCCACGGTGACCGCAACGCGCCGATCTTCCGCAAGGGCGGTATCTACAAGGGCCCGGTTGTCCGTTCGCACGGCCACGAGCTGACCAAGAAGTTCCGCAAGCTGGGCCTGCGCCACGCGCTGTCCGCCAAAGCCAAAGCGGGCGAGCTGGTCATCATCGAGGATGCAGCCTCCGAAGGCAAAACCGCCGCTCTGGCCAAACAGGTGAAGAACCTGGGCTGGAAACGCGCGCTGGTCATCGACGGTTCTTCGGTCAACGAAGACTTCCTGAAAGCGTCGCGCAACATCGAAGGCCTGGATATCCTGCCGACGATGGGTGCAAACGTCTATGACATCCTGAAGCGTGACACCCTGGTGATCACCAAAGCAGGTGTCGAAGCACTGGAGGCTCGCCTGAAATGAGCGCTAAAGCAGAACACTACGATGTGGTCCGCAAGCCGATCATCACCGAGAAAACCACCATGGCGTCCGAAAACGGCGCAGTGGTTTTCGAAGTGGCGATCGACTCGAACAAGCCGATGATCAAAGAAGCCGTCGAGGCTCTCTTTGGCGTCAAGGTGAAAGCGGTCAACACCACCATCACCAAGGGCAAGGTTAAGCGCTTCCGCGGCCAGATGGGCCGCCGGAAAGACGTGAAGAAAGCCTATGTGACCCTGGAAGAGGGCAACACCATCGACGTGTCCACCGGACTCTGAGATTTGCCTCTCTGACAAGTAAAGAAGGCCCCTGCATCCGCAGGGGCCTTTTTCGCGGCCATCGGGACTTTCCCGGTGGAGGGGACGTGGCAACGGCGCTGCCCGGTCCTGTAAACACCCTGCCGCAAGAAACCGCACCTTGGCTGTAAACGGTGCGGCCGGCGGGTGGACCAGGCTATGCCGATGCCGGAACCGGCGCGGGGGCTGTATGCCTTCCCCGTCCCGGATGGCCGCGCGGCGCCGGCTCTGCCCTTACTGCCGGGCGAGCCACTGGTCGATTTCGCGCTCGGCCTCTTGCTTTTCACGCCCGTAGCGCTGCTGGATCTTCCCGGCCAGTTCCTCGCGGCGGCCGTCCATCTGATCCCAATCATCATCGGTGATCTCGCCCCAGGTCTGCTGGGCCGAACCCTTCATCTCTTTCCATTTGCCTTTCACTTGATCCCAATTCATGGCGGTTTCCTTTCCTTGCGGTTTGACAGCCTGATCCGGAAACGTCCGGTGCCGGAAGAGGTTCCCGCCGGAAACCGATTTGGCGGAAGCCCGCCGCCAGCGCGGCGCGGATGCGGTTGGCGGCGCCAGGAATCTGTCCGCACTGTTCCTGCCCCTTTACGCGTCGCTCAAGGCCTGACGGCACTGATGGCTGCGCGCTGCGTGACCGGCGCGGCCGGAAAATTCTCAGCATGATCGGCAACCGGCGTGGAACCGAAATCATACCAGCGCGTTGACTGGCCGAGTACACACGCTCGAGAATTGTAGTAGTTCAGGAGAGAAGGCCATGAAAAAGCTGATGCTTTCTACGGCACTTGTTGCTGTGACATCCATCCCCGCGTTTGCCGAAAGCACCGAGGGCATGTTCCGTGCAGAAGCCGACCCGCAGGAAATCCACGCGTCGGACTTTATCGGCATGCGGGTCTACCGCGCCGATAAGGCTGACGCCGCAGAATATGAAGGCGTGCAGGACAGCTGGGACGACATTGGCGAAATCAATGACGTCATTCTGACCCGCGACGGCTCGGTCGGTGCTGTGCTGGTCGACATTGGCGGTTTCCTTGGCATGGGCGAAAACCAGGTAGCGGTCGAAATGGACTCGATCCGCTTCGTTTCCGATGGCGCGACCGCGGATGACGATTCCGACTTCTTCCTCGTGCTGAACGCACCGCGCGAACGTCTGGAAGAGGCCCCTGCCTATAAGATGCCGGACGAGCGCCCCGCAGCCGCCGCCGAAGCGGAAGCCGAGGTGAATGCTGAAGCGGCGGAGGCAGAAGCGGAGATCACCGAAGAAGCCGCTGAAGCCGCGGAAGCCGTCGAACAGGGCGCCGAGGAAGCCGTGGCTGAAACCAGCGAAACCCTGGCCGAGGCCGGCGAGGCGGTTGACGGCGATGTCATGACCCGGGCGCCGATTGCACGCGACGGCTATGCTGTCGCCGACGAAACCGAACTCACCGCTGAACGTCTGACCGGCACGCCTGCCTATGACGCCAACGACGAATGGATCGGCGAAGTTTCCGAACTTCTGCTGACTGACGACGGCAAGGTTAAATCCGTCGTCGTCGATGTTGGCGGCTTCCTGGGCATCGGCGAAAAGCCGGTTGAGCTCGAAATGCAGAAGATTGACATCCTGCGCGCCGACGACGGTTCCGATCTGCGTGTCTACATCTCCATGACCGAAGACGAGATGAAGTCGCTGCCGGATTACGACAGCTGACAGGCCCGCGCCGAGACCTATGGAGAAACCCGCCATCCGGCGGGTTTCTTTTTGCGCCGGGCAGGCGCCGGGGCCGGATGCCGTCTGGAACCGGGGAGCGGTATCAGGCGTTTTGCCAGCACCGGTACACACCCAGAAGACGGAGGTTTGCCATGCCCGCAAAATCCAAAGCCCAGCAGCGCGCCGCCGGTGCCGCTCTTGCCGCCAAGCGGGGCGAGACCAGTAAGTCGGACCTGTACGGCGCGGCCCGGGAAATGTATGACACCATGACCGAGGAAGAGCTCGAAGACTACGCCGCGACCGATCATGACGGCCTGCCGGAAAAGAAGGACTGAGGGCCGCCGCCGCCCGGCGCCCGCCTGTGCGGGGCACCCGCCGGGCCGCCGGATGCAGCGCAGCGGGGCTTGCCCCTAGACAGCCTCCGCCAACTCTGCTACCTCGCACCAATCCTGAAGACCCCGGATTCGTTCCGGGGTCGTTACGTTTGTCAGGATGTTCGAACTTTGGGACCTTCGGGGCCCTATAAATCGGCCACCTTAGTAGCTTGTTCCAAACGGAACCTGCGGGCGGGGGGCTTTCAACATAGCGGGTCCAAAGACAATAACCTAAGGGCCTGCACGCTAAACGGAAGACAGAAAGCATGGCACTCAAGTCGTATAAGCCGACGACGCCGGGCCAGCGTGGGCTGGTTCTGATCGACCGTTCGGAGCTTTGGAAAGGGCGTCCGGTCAAATCTCTCACTGAGGGTCTGACCAAATCGGGCGGCCGGAACAACACCGGACGGATTACTGCACGCCGCCGTGGCGGCGGCGCAAAGCGCCTCTACCGGATCGTTGACTTCAAACGGAACAAATTTGATGTAGCGGCCACCGTTGAGCGGATCGAATACGACCCGAACCGGACCGCATTCATCGCGCTGATCAAATACGAAGACGGCGAACAAGCCTACATCCTGGCGCCGCAGCGTCTGGCTGTCGGCGACAAGGTCATCGCTTCGGCGAAGGCTGACATCAAGCCGGGCAACGCAATGCCGTTCTCGGGCATGCCGATCGGTACCATCGTTCACAACATCGAAATGAAGCCCGGCAAAGGCGGCCAGATCGCCCGTGCAGCCGGTACTTACGCTCAGTTCGTTGGCCGTGACGGCGGTTACGCCCAGATCCGCCTGTCCTCGGGCGAGCTGCGTCTGGTGCGTCAGGAATGCATGGCCACCGTCGGTGCCGTGTCGAACCCCGACAACTCGAACCAGAACTTCGGTAAAGCCGGCCGTATGCGCCACAAGGGCAAGCGTCCTTCGGTGCGTGGTGTCGTAATGAACCCGATCGACCACCCCCACGGCGGTGGTGAAGGCCGGACCTCCGGTGGCCGCCACCCGGTGACCCCCTGGGGCAAACCGACCAAGGGCAAACGGACCCGCAACAAAAACAAGGCGTCGCAGAAGCTTATCGTCCGCTCGCGCCACGCCAAGAAGAAAGGCCGCTAATCCATGGCACGTTCCGTATGGAAAGGCCCCTTCGTTGATGCTTATGTCTTGAAAAAGGCCGAAGCAGCGCGTGAGTCGGGCCGCAATGAAGTGATCAAGATCTGGTCGCGCCGTTCCACCATCCTGCCGCAGTTCGTCGGCCTGACCTTTGGTGTCTACAACGGCAAAAAGCACATCCCAGTCAACGTCTCGGAAGACATGATCGGTCAGAAGTTCGGTGAATATTCGCCGACCCGCACCTATTATGGCCATGCCGCTGACAAAAAAGCGAAGCGGAAGTAAGTCATGGGTAAGGAAAAGAATCCCCGCCGCGTGGCCGACAACGAAGCAATGGCAAAACTGCGCATGCTTCGCACCAGCCCGCAGAAACTGAACCTGGTGGCTCAGATGATCCGTGGCAAGAAAGTCGAGAAGGCGCTGACCGACCTGACATTCTCCAACAAGCGGATTGCTCAGGACGTGAAGAAATGCCTTCAGTCCGCCATCGCAAACGCGGAAAACAACCACAACCTGGACGTCGATGAACTGGTCGTCGCCGAGGCGTGGGTCGGCAAGAACCTGACCATGAAGCGCGGCCGTCCGCGTGCCCGTGGCCGGTTCGGCAAAATCCTGAAGCCGTTTGCGGAGATCACCATCAAGGTGCGTCAAGTTGAGGAGCAAGCCTAATGGGTCATAAAGTCAATCCGATCGGCATGCGCCTGCAGGTGAACCGCACCTGGGACAGCCGCTGGTATGCTGACACCAAAGACTACGGTGATCTGCTGCTCGAGGACCTGAAAATCCGCGAGTTCATCAAAACCGAGTGCAAGCAGGCAGGTATTGCGCGGGTGATCATTGAGCGCCCGCACAAGAAATGCCGCGTCAC
The DNA here is from genome assembly GCF_000511355.1 of Leisingera methylohalidivorans DSM 14336. NCBI lineage: Bacteria > Pseudomonadati > Pseudomonadota > Alphaproteobacteria > Rhodobacterales > Roseobacteraceae > Leisingera > Leisingera methylohalidivorans. Next base: position 200,420 of record NC_023135.1, read on the forward strand.
CATTCACACGGCCCGTCCGGGCGTCATCATCGGCAAGAAAGGCGCGGACATCGAAGTCCTGCGTAAAAAACTGGCCAGCATGACCGACAGCGAGCTGCACCTCAACATCGTTGAAGTGCGCAAGCCGGAACTGGACGCTGCTCTGGTCGGCGAGTCCATCGCCCAGCAGCTGGAACGCCGTGTGTCCTTCCGCCGCGCGATGAAACGTGCCGTGCAGAACGCCATGCGCATGGGCGCCCTGGGTATCCGGGTGAACGTCGCGGGCCGTCTGGGCGGTGCCGAAATCGCCCGTACCGAATGGTACCGCGAAGGCCGCGTGCCGCTGCACACCCTGCGTGCCGACATCGATTACGCACCCACCGAAGCGGTGACCCCCTACGGGATCATCGGGATCAAGGTCTGGATCTTCAAAGGCGAGATCATGGAGCACGATCCTTCGGCGCGTGACCGTAAAGCACAAGAAATCCAGGACGGCCCAGCACCTCGCGGTGCCGGTGGCGGCCGTCGCTAAGGAGGATTTGAGATGCTTCAGCCAAAGCGCACTAAATTCCGCAAAATGCACAAGGGCCGGATTCACGGCCTGGCAAAAGGCGGTTCCGACCTGAACTTCGGCACCTATGGCCTGAAGGCAACCACTCCTGAGCGTGTGACTGCACGCCAGATTGAGGCTGCCCGCCGCGCCATGACCCGGCACATGAAACGCCAGGGCCGTGTTTGGATCCGTATCTTCCCGGACACTCCGGTGACCTCGAAGCCGACCGAAGTCCGTATGGGTAAAGGTAAAGGTTCCGTGGACTACTGGGCAGCCAAGGTTAAGCCTGGCCGCGTGATGTTCGAGATCGACGGCGTCACCGATGAAGTCGCCCGCGAGGCCCTGCGCCTGGCAGCGATGAAACTGCCGGTCAAGACCCGCGTCGTGGTTCGCGAAGACTGGTAAAACCTGCCAGCTTTGAAAAAAATAAAGACCCCCGTTGAGAAATCAGCGGGGGTTTTTTGTTTCTCTGTCAGAAGATGGCGAGATTCCCGACCCCCCAGAAATCACTGGTTTCCTCGCCGGCATAAAAGCCTTCGAAGTAGTTTTCAGGCCTGGCTTTCTGCAAGCTTTTGCTGGTTTGGCAAATCAGGTAGTAGTGATAGTCGGTGTAAATCGTGCAGAAAAGGGAAAGGTCCTCAGGCCACAGCTCCACCCAATCGCAATCTTGCTGTTTGTTCAGCAGGTCCTTGGTGTGCAGGGGGGACTGGCAAACACCAAAGTGACCGGCGCCAATGAGGCATTCAAGCCCCAGATCCCGGGCGAAAGCACCCATGGAGAGTTCGAGCAGCGGGGAAGAACAGCCTTCGTCGGGTGGGTGGACGCTATGGGAAGCGCAAACGCTCAACATTTTTTCAGTGTCTTCGGGGCAGGCAAACTCAGACGAAATTTGCTTGGACCCTGTGAGGCGGAGCGCACGATTGACATGGCGCACTGAGGGGAGGCCGCACAGGTCAGCAATTTCCTGCCAGGAAACCCCGCAGGATGGCCCTTGTTCCTTGGCCGCACGTGCCGCGCTCTCCGGCGTCCAGTCACCAGTCTGCCATGGCGGGTGGCCAGAAAGTCTCAAAAAGGGGTTCAATGCGATGAACACGGAGTCGAACCTCCCGGCGAACCACTGCTTGTAGGGAGTTTCGTCTTGGTCAGGATAAGAGAATGGCGGTCTTTCCATGCGAAAAAGCCTTGCAACAAAAGGTGAGGGTAGCGGGCGGCCTCTTTTGCTGCAAGCGCCCCGGTATTTGCTGCATTGGTTCTCGTGCTGAGCTGCGCTAAGACACGCTCATGGCCCAGATTGAATCGCTCTTTGTGACCCGCCTCTACCGCGCGCAGCTGTCCGAACACGGACCATCGATTGACGCGCGGGAACTGGAGAACTCCTGTCTTGTGATCGCCGGTGACGACGATGCCGGCCAGGACTGGTGCGAGGAGAACGGCTATCCCGGCTATACCTCCTATGCCTCGCTGACCGATCTGCCCTGGCGGTTTCCCATCTTTGCCGATCTGGTGACATCGCTGGACGGCCATGTGGCGGCGTTTGCCAAGGATCTGGAGCTGGATCTGGACGGGCGCAAGCTGGTGCTGGAGGATCTGTGGATCAACATCCTGCCCGAGGGCGGCACCCATGCCAGCCACATCCACCCGCATTCGGTGATTTCCGGCACCACCTATGTGTCGATGCCCGAAGGCGCCTCGGCGCTGAAGCTGGAAGACCCGCGCCACGCGATGATGATGGCGCATCCGCCGCGCACCAAGGATTGCCGCCAGGAGCTGCGGACCTTTGTCTACCAGTCGCCCAGCGTGGGCGACGTGCTGCTGTGGGAAAGCTTTATCCGGCATGAGGTGCCGCTGAACATGGCCGAGGACGAGCGGATTTCCGTCAGTTTCAACTACCGCTGGGAGTGAGCGCCGTCCGGGAAAGGCTCCGGGGGATCGTTTCAGGCAAGAACCGGCGGCGCGCCGGGCCGCCCCGGCGCGATTGCGTAATGCGGAAAACTTGCTAAGCCTGTCGGGGTATGTCTTCGAAAGGCTTTGCCATGGCGACCCGTCCTGACTTTGAAATCGGCGGCTTCCGCATCCCGCCGGGCACCCGCCGCACGGTGGACCTGCCAGTGAGCGTGCTGTCGGATCACACGCCGGTCACCATGTCCGCCCATGTGATCCACGGCGCGGAGGAGGGGCCGGCGCTGTTTGTCTCCGCCGCCATTCACGGCGACGAGGTGATCGGGGTGGAAATCGCCCGCCGCCTGCTGCGCAGCCGCAAGTTCTCCCGCCTCAAGGGCACATTGATCGTGGTGCCGATCGTCAACACCTTCGGGTTTCTGAACCATTCCCGCTACCTGCCGGACCGGCGCGACCTCAACCGCTGTTTTCCGGGCAGCGGCGGCGGGTCGCTGGCCAGCCGCCTGGCGCAACTGTTCATGACCGAAGTGGTGGACCGCTGCGATCTTGGCATCGACCTGCATTCCGCCGCCATCCACCGCACCAACATGCCGCAGATCCGGGTGTCGCCGAAGGCTCAGGAGACCCTGGACTATGCCGATGCCTTTGGTGCGCCGGTGGTGATCCGCTCCGGCCTGCGCGACGGCTCGCTGCGCAAGGAGGCGCAGGTGCGCGGGGTCGACGTCCTGCTGTATGAGGCCGGCGAGGGGCTCAGGTTCGACGAGCAATCCGCCCGGGTCGGGGTGGCCGGCATCCTGCGGGTGATGCACGCGCTGGACATGATCCCCGAGGACGGGGTGCCGCTGGCCGAGGTGGTGCCGGTCCGTGCGGGCAGCAGCAGCTGGGAGCGCGCCCCCGCAGGCGGTTTGCTGCGGACCTACAAGACCACCGGCGAGATGGTCGAGGAGGGCGACGTGCTGGGGGTTGTTTCCGATCCCTTCGGCGAAAACGAAGAAGAGCTGCAGGCAGGCCAGGCGGGGCTTATCATCGGCCGCGCCAATATGCCGGTGGTGAATGAGGGCGATGCCCTGTTCCACATCGCCAGGGTGAACACGGCGGAGGCCGAAAGCCGCATCGAGAGCCTGCACGCGCAGCTGGAGGACGCGGCGATGTTCGACGAGGATGAGATCATCTGAACCGGCGCCGCCGCAGGGCAGGCGGCGGCGCGGCGCATCCCTATCTTTCCCTTGCCCCTGCACCCCGTCTCCTCTATAGGGACCCATCGCCTGTCCCCTTTCCGCGTCGGATCCGGGCCGGGTGATTCTTTTTTGCCGCGCTTTCCGGCGCGGTTGACATAACCCACCAGGTCAAAGGTTACCCGCCTCAGGGGCCTTCTGGTGCTTTGGACAAGGAACAAAGGCGATGAACGCCAATGATCTGCGCGACAAAACCGTGGATGAACTCCGCGATGCCCTCGCATCCCTGAAAAAAGAGAGCTTCAACCTGCGTTTTCAGCAGGCGACCGGTCAGCTGGAAAACACTGCAGGCATCAAAGCGGCCCGCCGCAACGCTGCCAAAGTGAAGACCATCCTGAACGAAAAAGCTGCTGCAGCAGCTGAATAAGGAGCGACACGATGCCCAAACGTATTCTCACTGGCACCGTGACCAGCGATGCCAACGCCCAGACCGTGACTGTTTCGGTTGAACGCCGCTTCACGCATCCGGTTCTGAAGAAAACCATCCGTAAGTCCAAGAAGTACCGGGCTCACGATGAAAAGAACGCTTTCAAGGTCGGCGACTCCGTACGCATCATCGAATGCGCGCCGAAATCGAAAACGAAACGCTGGGAAGTTCTGGAAGCCTAAGAGTCTCATTTCGAGACTCCTGGCGACTGGGCTGAAAAGCAAAGTCGAAACCCTGGGGGATCACGCCACGCATCGGCGCCCCATAGGTCGGGAGAAACCACATGATCCAGATGCAAACAAATCTGGATGTTGCTGACAACTCCGGCGCCCGCCGAGTTCAGTGCATCAAGGTTCTGGGTGGCTCCAAGCGTAAATACGCATCCGTAGGCGACATCATTGTCGTTTCGGTCAAGGAAGCCATCCCGCGCGGCCGCGTGAAAAAAGGCGACGTCCGTAAGGCCGTTGTCGTGCGCACCGCCAAAGAAGTCCGCCGCGAAGACGGCACTGCAATCCGGTTCGACCGGAACGCAGCCGTTATCCTGAACAACAACAACGAGCCGGTTGGTACCCGTATCTTTGGCCCGGTTGTTCGTGAACTGCGCGCGAAGAATTTCATGAAGATCATCTCGCTTGCTCCGGAGGTGCTGTAATCATGGCTGCTAAACTCCGCAAAGGCGACAAGGTCGTCGTGCTGTCCGGCAAAGACAAAGGCAAAGAAGGCGCTATCGCCTCCGTTGACCCGAAAGCCGGCAAAGCCATCGTCGAGGGCGTGAACATGGCGATCCGCCATACCCGCCAGTCGCAAAACGAACAGGGCGGCCGTCTGCCCAAAGCACTGCCGATCGACCTGTCGAACCTGGCGCTGCTGGACAGCAACGGCAAAGCAACCCGCGTCGGCTTCCGCGAGGAAGACGGCAAGAAGGTGCGCTTCGCCAAGACCACCGGGGAGACTGTCTGATGCTTGACGCTGCAACCTACACCCCGCGCCTGAAAACTCTTTACAAGGACACCATCCGCGGCGCCCTGAAAGAAGAGTTCGGCTACAAGAACGAGATGATGCTCCCCAAGCTGGAGAAAATCGTTCTGAACATCGGCTGCGGCCGCGCTGCTGTCAAAGACAGCAAGAAAGCCAAATCCGCCCAGGCGGATCTGACTCTCATCGCGGGCCAGAAAGCTCTGACCACCGTGGCAAAGAACTCCATCGCCGGCTTCCGCGTTCGCGAAGGCATGCCGATGGGCGCCAAGGTGACCCTGCGCGGTGACCGGATGTACGAATTCCTCGACCGTCTGATCACCATTGCGATGCCCCGTATCCGCGACTTCCGCGGCGTTTCGGGCACCTCTTTCGACGGCCGCGGCAACTATGCCATGGGCCTGAAAGAGCACATCGTGTTCCCGGAAATCGATTTTGATAAAATCGATGAGCCCTGGGGCATGGACATCGTGATCGCCACCACCGCGAAAACCGACGCGGAAGCAAAGGCGCTGTTGAAAGCTTTCAACATGCCCTTCAACAGCTAAGCGCGGGAAGGATAGAGACCATGGCTAAGAAAAGCATGATCGAACGCGAGAAGAAGCGCGAACGCCTGGTGGCAAAATATGCCGCAAAGCGTGCCGAGCTGAAAGAGATCGCGACTGACGAAAGCCGCCCGATGGAAGAGCGTTTCAAAGCGCGTCTGAAACTGGCGAAACTGCCGCGCAACTCGTCGGCAACCCGTCTTCACAACCGCTGCCAGCTCACCGGCCGTCCGCACGCTTACTACCGTAAGCTGAAGGTCAGCCGTATTGCGCTGCGCGAGCTGGGGTCTGCTGGTCAGATCCCCGGCATGGTGAAATCGAGCTGGTAAGGGAGAGACAGATATGAACGATCCTATCGGCGATATGCTCACCCGTATCCGTAACTCTCAGATGCGCGGCAAATCCACTGTCCTGACCCCGGCTTCCAAGCTGCGGGCCTGGGTGCTGGACGTGCTGGCGGACGAGGGCTACATCCGCGGTTATGAGAAGATGACTGGTGCCAATGGCCACCCGGCCATCGAAATCAGCCTGAAATACTTCGACGGCGAACCTGTCATTCGCGAGCTTAAGCGGGTCTCCAAGCCCGGCCGCCGCGTTTACATGGGCGTCAATGACATCCCGTCGGTCCGTCAGGGCCTGGGCGTGTCGATTGTCTCCACCCCCCAGGGTGTGATGTCGGACGCAAGCGCACGCGCAGCCAACGTTGGCGGCGAAGTGCTCTGCACCGTCTTCTAAGGAGGCCTCGCAGATGTCCCGTATTGGTAAAAAACCGGTCGAACTGCCCAGCGGCGTAACCGCTGCCGTGTCCGGCCAGACCATCGAAGTGAAAGGCCCGAAAGGCGCCCGCACCTTCACTGCCACCGACGATGTCACCCTGTCGGTCAACGACAACGTTGTCACCATCGAGCCGCGCGGCAAGTCCAAGCGTGCCCGTCAGCAGTGGGGGATGTCCCGCACTCAGGTGGCCAACCTCGTCACCGGCGTGACCCAGGGCTTCAAGAAAGAACTGGAAATCCAGGGTGTGGGTTACCGGGCTCAGATGCAGGGCAACACCCTGAAGCTGAACCTGGGCTACAGCCACGATGTCGACTTCACTGCACCTGATGGCGTCACCATCACCGCACCGAAGCAGACCGAAATCGTTGTGGAAGGTATCGACCAGCAGCAGGTGGGCGAAGTCGCGGCAAAAATCCGCGAATGGCGCCGTCCCGAGCCGTACAAAGGCAAGGGCATCCGCTATAAGGGCGAGTTCATCTTCCGCAAGGAAGGCAAGAAGAAGTAAGGACCAGCAAAATGGCAAACAGCAAACGTACCCTGTTTCTGAAGCGCCGGCTGCGCGTCCGGAACAAGCTTCGCAAAGTGAACGCAGGCCGTCCGCGTCTCTCCGTGCACCGTTCGAACAAGAACATCTCTGTTCAGTTGATCGACGATCTGCGTGGCGTGACCGTGGCCTCCGCTTCGACCCTGGAAAAAGATCTCGGCGTAGTTGGCAAGAACAACGTCGAAGCAGCGACCAAAGTTGGTGCAGCGATCGCCGAACGCGCAAAAGCGGCCGGTGTGAGCGAAGCCTACTTCGACCGCGGCGGCTTCCTGTTTCACGGCAAAGTGAAGGCTCTGGCCGACGCTGCGCGTGAAGGCGGCCTGAAGATCTAAATCCCATGCGGGCGGCCTTCAGGGGCCGCCCCGATGATCCGGGAGGCCGGCCATGCGCCGGACCTCACCAGGATTGGAACAACAGGCGCCCCGTGCTTTGTGCAGTGCGCCTCTCTTAAAAGGAATGCCTGATGGCAGAACGTGATAACCGCCGCGGCAACCGCCGCGACCGTGACGAGACACCGGAATTCGCAGATCGCCTGGTCGCGATCAACCGCGTGTCCAAAACCGTAAAAGGCGGTAAGCGCTTTGGCTTTGCCGCCCTGGTTGTCGTTGGCGACCAGAAGGGCCGCGTCGGCTTTGGCAAGGGCAAGGCGAAAGAAGTGCCCGAGGCGATCCGCAAGGCGACCGAGCAGGCCAAGCGCCAGATGGTCCGCGTGCCGCTGAAAGAGGGCCGCACCCTGCACCACGACATGGCCGGCCGTCACGGCGCAGGCAAAGTTGTGATGCGTACCGCACCGGAAGGTACCGGTATCATCGCAGGTGGTCCGATGCGTGCCGTCTTCGAAATGCTCGGCATCAAGGACGTTGTGTCCAAGTCGATCGGCTCGCAGAACCCCTACAACATGATCCGCGCCACCCTGAACGGCCTGCAGAAAGAGCAGAGCCCGCGTGCGGTGGCTCAGCGCCGCGGCAAAAAGGTCGCTGACATCCTGCCCAAGCGGGACGAAGCACCGGCAGCCGCCGAAGCTGAAGCGTAAGGAGTAGAGAGACATGGCAAAAACCATCGTCGTCAAGCAGATCGGCTCGCCGATCCGCCGCCCCGCCAAACAGCGCGCAACCCTGGTTGGCCTGGGCCTGAACAAGATGCACAAGACCCGTGAGCTGGAGGATACCCCTTCGGTGCGCGGCATGGTCGACTCGATCCCGCATCTGGTTCAGATCATCGAAGAGCGCGGCTAAGCCCTTTTCGATCCCTGACTAATGAAAACGCCTCCGGGAAACCGGGGGCGTTTTCCGTTGTGCAGAGGTCCGGGCAAGGGCAGGGCGGCTTACCGGCCATTCAGCCCCTTGCGCGGCTTGCATAGCGGCTTGCCGGTTCCGTCAGTTGTTGGAATCGCAGCGCCCCCCTATCTCGGTGTCACAGCAAATGACCAAACACAGACCACCGGGAATAGGCCCGGTCTCAGAGATAAGGATCGTTACGATGGCACATGTTATCAGCACCGCACACAGCACCCAAAGCCTCACCGCACGCATCCGTGCAGCCGTGGCAAGCCTGGCCGATTCCTGGGGCAAAGCCCGCGAATTCCAGCGCACCTACAACGAGCTTGACGCGTTGAGCGATCATGAGCTTTCCGACATCGGCGTGCGCCGGGACGATATCGCCGACCTGTCGCGCCGACACGTCTACGGCTAAGAATTCCTCCCTTCCCGGGCGCTTCTCTCCTCCTCCTCCTCTTTCGTGTCCGGGCCAAAACGCCCCTGCCCTCTCCCGGCAGGGGCGTTTTCTTTTGCGCCCCCCTCAGGATGGCTGATGCGATCGTGCCATGCGGATGCTGCATAGCGGCCAGACCAAAGCATCCATTGCGCCTGTCCCGGGCCGTCCTTATCTCCCGTTCACTCGAAGCGAACAGATCATGCACCGCGCCGGGAGCACGTCCCGGCACCGATGTGAAGGACCAAGAACAATGGCATATTCAACTCTCTCCGCGCCCTCCGCCGGGATCTCCGCCCGTTTTGCTGGCTTTGCCGCCGGGCTGATCCGGATCTGGAAACTGCGCCGTGACTACAAAGCGACTGTGACCTCCCTGCAAGCGATGTCCGCCCGCGACCTGGCCGATATCGGCCTTAGCCGCTGCGCCATCCCCGGCGTTGCCCGCGAGCACGTCTACGGCAAGTAATCTCCCCGGCCGGCCCCGGATTCTCCTCCCTCTCCGAAGGACCGGCCCGAAAACGCCCCCGCCATCCCGGCGGGGGCGTTTTTGTTTGCAGAGGTGTTGCGCAGCGGCCGTGCGCACTGCCCACGCGGATTTAACCCGGCTGCGCCATACTGTTCCCCGGTCATGATCACCCGCCGGGCCTGACACCCCCGGCACCTGGAACAGGGCTCCGGCATGGCACCCGGAGCGCGCGATACGCGTATTCGCATGGGGGAAACCCCATCCCATCTCCACCCCGGCGGCGCCGCCACCCTTTACCGGACGGCCAGCAGCGGAACGGACATGAGAGACAGGCAGCAGAATTCGCAACCGGCAGGGCTGGGGCCTTGGCGGCCGGATCCGCCTGCGCCGCCCGTTTGGCGCGGCCGCGGGGCTTGATCCCATCCCCCAACCCGTCTATAGGCACCCGGTGGCGTTCTGCGCCACGGAATCACAAATCAAGAAACGCCGCGGTTGGCCCATTCCGCTTCGGGGGCCACATCCGGCAAGGAGAAGCGACATGAAACTTCACGAACTCAGCGACAATCCTGGCGCAACCAAAAAACGCATGCGCGTTGCCCGCGGCCCCGGCTCCGGCAAAGGCAAAATGGGCGGCCGTGGTATCAAAGGCCAGAAATCCCGTTCGGGTGTCTCGATCAACGGTTACGAAGGCGGTCAGATGCCCTTGTACCAGCGTCTGCCCAAGCGCGGCTTCAACAAGCCGAACCGCAAGGCATACGCCGTTGTGAACCTGGGCCTGATCCAGAAATTCATCGACGCAGGCAAGCTGGACGCCGCCTCGATCACCGAAGATTCGCTGATCGCATCGGGCCTGGTGCGCCGCAAGCTGGACGGTGTCCGCATCCTCGCGAAGGGCGAAATCACCGCCAAAGCCACCATCACTGTGACCGGTGCATCGGCTGCTGCTGTTGACGCCGTTGCAAAAGCTGGCGGCGCTCTGACTGTGGCAACTGCAGCCGCCGCAGAGTAACGGCTTGTGAGCGGCGCCAATGCCGCTTACATAGTCTTCGAGTTTTCCTAGAACGCCGCCCGAGCCGGAAAACGGTTCCGGGCGGCGTTTCGCTAAAGAAGAGACCTTTTCATGGTATCAGCAGCAGAACAAATGGCGGCGAACACCAGCTGGGCTGCCCTGGGCAAGGCCACGGATCTGCGCAACCGGATCCTGTTCACGATCGGCCTTTTGATTGTCTACCGCCTGGGCACGTTCATTCCGGTTCCGGGAATCGATGCGGCAGCCCTGCGTCAGTTCATGGAGCAGGCAGGGCAGGGCATCGGCGGCATGGTGTCGATGTTCACCGGCGGCGCGCTTGGCCGGATGGGGATTTTCGCCCTCGGCATCATGCCTTATATTTCCGCCTCCATTATCGTTCAGCTTCTGACCTCGATGGTGCCCGCGCTTGAGCAGCTCAAGAAAGAGGGCGAGCAGGGCCGCAAGAAGATCAACCAGTACACCCGCTACGGCACCGTGGCGCTGGCGACCGCGCAGGCCTACGGCCTCGCCGTGTCGCTGGAGCAGGGCGATCTGGCGACCGATCCGGGCATGTATTTCCGCATGGCCTGCATGATCACCCTGGTCGGCGGCACCATGTTCCTGATGTGGCTGGGCGAGCAGATCACCCAGCGCGGCATCGGCAACGGCATTTCGCTGATCATCTTTGTCGGCATCATCGCCGAGGTTCCCGCCGCCATCGCCCAGTTCTTCGCTTCCGGCCGCTCCGGCGCGATCAGCCCCGCGGTGATCATCGGTGTGATCCTGATGGTGATCGCAGTGATCATGTTCGTGGTGTTCATGGAACGCGCCCTGCGCAAGATCCACATCCAGTACCCGCGCCGCCAGGTCGGCATGAAGGTCTATGACGGCGGCTCCTCGCATCTGCCGGTCAAGGTCAACCCGGCGGGCGTGATCCCGGCGATCTTCGCCTCCTCGCTGCTGCTGCTGCCGACCACCATTTCGGCGTTCTCCTCGGGCGCTGCGACCGGTCCGGTGATGTCCTGGCTGCTGGCGAACTTCGGCCCCGGCCAGCCGCTGTACCTGCTGTTCTTCGTCGCGATGATCGTGTTCTTTGCCTATTTCTACACCTTCAACGTCTCCTTCAAACCGGACGACGTGGCGAACAACCTGAAGAACCAGAACGGCTTTGTCCCCGGCATCCGTCCCGGCAAGAAGACTGCGGAATACATCGAATATGTGGTGAACCGCATCCTGGTTCTGGGCTCCGGCTATCTGGCGCTGGTCTGTCTTCTGCCTGAGGTGCTCCGCGGCCAATTCGCCATCCCGGTCTATTTTGGCGGTACGTCCGTTCTGATTGTGGTATCCGTCACCATGGACACCATTCAGCAGGTGCAAAGCCACCTCCTCGCGCATCAGTATGAGGGGCTTATCGAGAAAAGCCAGCTGCGCGGGCGCAACAAGAAACGGACAAAACGGGGACCCTCTCGCCGATGACCAACATTATTCTTCTTGGCCCGCCGGGGGCGGGTAAAGGTACGCAGGCGCGCTACCTGGTTGAAACCCGCGGCATGGTGCAGCTCAGCACCGGCGACATGCTGCGCGATGCCCAGACCTCCGGAACCGAAATGGGCAAGAAGGTCGCTGCCATCATGGCCGAGGGCAAGCTGGTCACCGACCAGATCGTCATTGGCCTGATCCGCGAAAAACTGCGCGAGGGCGCCGAGGGCGGGTTCATCTTCGACGGGTTCCCGCGCACCCTGGCGCAGGCGGATGCGCTCAGCAAACTGCTGGAAGAGATGGATCTCAAGCTGGATGCGGTGATCGAGATGCAGGTCGATGACGCGGCGCTGGTCGCCCGCATCACCGGCCGCTCGACCTGCGGCGGCTGCGGCGAGGTCTATCATGACCAGACCAAGCCCTGGCCTGCTGACGGCAAATGCGCCAACTGCGGCAGCGACGATGTGCAGCGCCGTGCAGACGACAATGAGGACAGCCTCAAGACCCGTCTGATGGAGTATTACAAGAAGACCTCGCCGCTGATCGGCTACTACTACGCCAAGGGCAATCTGCAGCGTCTGGACGGCCTGGCCTCGATCGCGGAAGTGCGCCAGAACATGGCGTGGATCATGGGCGAATAAGGCCTGCCGCAGGCTCCGGGGCGGCAGCGCCCCCCTGTGCCGGAATATCCAAGCCCCGCCAGTCCGGCGGGGCTTTTCCTTTAGGGCTTGACGGCCCATTTCCCAGCCCCTAGTTACCGACATCCCTTCTGGGAACGATTCCCGGCAGGCAGATTCGTTTGCCTGCTTAACTACCTCGAAATGCTGGACCCTCTGGCCACACTGCCACGGTCAAGTGTTGTGAAAAAAGGTTCCGGCGTTACGGAACCGCAACCAAAAGGAAAGTGACACGTGGCACGTATTGCCGGCGTTAACATCCCGACTGCAAAGCGGGTTCCCATCGCCCTCACCTATATCACCGGTATCGGTAACACCTCGGCCAAAGCGATCTGCGAAGCCGTTGGCATTGATCCGGCCCGCCGTGTGAACGAACTCAGCGACGCCGAAGTTCTGGCCGTGCGCGAGCACATCGACGCCAACTTCACCGTTGAAGGCGACCTGCGCCGCGAAGTTCAGATGAACATCAAGCGCCTGATGGACCTCGGTTGCTACCGCGGCCTGCGTCACCGCCGTAACCTGCCCGTTCGCGGTCAGCGTACCCACACCAACGCTCGCACCCGCAAAGGCCCCGCAAAGGCCATTGCCGGTAAGAAGAAGTAAGGGAGGGTTCGATCAATGGCACGTGATAAGACACGCGTTAAGCGTAAAGAGCGCAAGAACATCGCAACCGGCGTTGCGCATGTGAACTCGTCGTTCAACAACACCAAAATCCTGATCTCCGACGTGCAGGGCAATGCGATCGCTTGGTCGTCCGCCGGCACCATGGGTTTCAAGGGTTCGCGGAAATCCACCCCCTATGCCGCACAGATGGCTGCAGAAGATGCAGGCAAGAAGGCACAGGATCACGGTGTGAAGACGCTGGAAGTCGAAGTTCAGGGTCCCGGTTCGGGCCGTGAATCGGCACTGCGCGCACTGGCTGCCGTCGGTTTCAACATCACTTCGATCCGTGATGTGACCCCGATCGCGCACAACGGCTGCCGCCCGCCGAAGCGCCGCCGCGTCTAATCTTGAATTTTTGCTGGGGCCCCGCTTGATTCGCAGGGCCCCAGTGCGTCATTTAAACCTCGGGCGTCCTTGGCCTTTCGGACATGGGGCAAGGACAGGAATGGAGGGAACGCATGATCCATAAGAACTGGGCAGAGCTGATCAAGCCGGCACAGCTGGAAGTGAAGCCGGGCAATGATCCCGCACGCCAGGCAACTGTTGTTGCAGAACCGCTGGAACGCGGTTTCGGCCTGACCCTGGGCAACGCGCTGCGCCGCGTGCTGATGAGCTCGCTGCAGGGTGCTGCCATCACCAGCGTGCAGATTGACAACGTGCTGCACGAGTTTTCGTCTGTTGCCGGTGTGCGTGAAGACGTCACCGACATCATCCTGAACCTCAAGGGCGTGTCCCTGCGCATGGAAGTCGAAGGCCCCAAGCGGCTGTCGGTCAATGCCAAGGGTCCGGCTGTCGTCACCGCCGGCGACATCGCCGAAACCGCCGGCATCGAGGTTCTGAACCGCGATCACGTCATCTGCCACCTGGACGACGGCGCCGACCTGTTCATGGAACTGACCGTGAACACCGGCAAAGGCTATGTCTCGGCAGACAAGAACAAGCCGGAAGACGCACCGATCGGCCTGATTCCGATCGACGCGATCTACTCGCCGGTCAAGAAGGTCTCCTATGACGTTCAGCCGACCCGTGAGGGCCAGGTGCTGGACTATGACAAGCTGACCATGAAGGTGGAAACCGACGGCTCCATCACCCCTGACGATGCCGTGGCCTATGCCGCGCGCATCCTGCAGGACCAGCTGTCGATCTTCGTCAACTTCGACGAGCCGGAATCGGCTGGCCGCCAGGACGAGGACGACGGTCTCGAGTTCAACCCGCTTCTGCTGAAGAAAGTGGACGAGCTGGAACTGTCGGTGCGGTCTGCAAACTGCCTGAAGAACGACAACATCGTCTATATCGGCGACCTGATCCAGAAGACCGAAGCGGAGATGCTGCGCACCCCCAACTTCGGCCGCAAGTCCTTGAACGAGATCAAGGAAGTGCTGTCTGGCATGGGCCTGCATCTTGGCATGGATGTCGAGGACTGGCCGCCGGACAACATCGAAGATCTGGCGAAGAAGTTCGAAGACAGCTTCTAAGACTTCAGAGGGGGGCTCCGGCCCTCCTCTTCAATGCCCGGGCCTGCCGGGGAAAAAGAGTGAGAAAGGCTCCTGCGGAGCGTTTCGAGCTTGAATGGGCATCCGCCCCAAGGTGAGTGGCTGACACGCATCAGCTGCCTGACAAAGCAAAAACGCAGATCAAAGGACTATCAAAATGCGTCACGCACGTGGTTACCGCCGCCTGAACCGTACTCATGAGCACCGCAAAGCGCTGTTCTCCAACATGTGCGGCTCGCTGATCGAGCACGAGCAGATCAAGACGACCCTGCCGAAAGCAAAAGAACTGCGCCCGATCATCGAAAAGATGATCACCCTGGCAAAGCGCGGCGACCTGCACGCCCGCCGTCAGGCAGCTTCCAAGCTGAAACAGGACAAGGACGTCGCGAAACTGTTCGAGGTTCTGGGCCCGCGCTACAAGGACCGTCAGGGCGGCTATGTCCGTATCCTGAAGGCCGGTTTCCGTTACGGCGACATGGCTCCGATGGCGATCATCGAGTTTGTCGACCGCGACACCGCCGCGAAGGGCGCCGCCGACAAGGCCCGCCTGGAAGCAGCAGAAGCCGCAGCTGAAGCTGAAGAATAAGACGCGCTGAACCCCAGGGTTCAACTGTCTGGCCCCCGCTCCGCCCGGAGCGGGGGTTTTTCTTTTTCCTGTGTCACCCCAAGGGTGTCTAAAATTGACATTCTGCGCGAAAGGGAATCGTAATTTTCTTCTGATTTTACTGCGGCATTCAAGACAGCTCCGGGACGAAGGCAATGGCAGTAAAGAAGACACCCGCGGCCAGGCGGTTCTCACTGGCAAATCTCAGTACCAAGGTAAAAATCGTTTCGGTGGCGGTATTTCCGCTGCTGCTGGTGCTCGGGGTCGGCGTGCTGGCGGTGGTTAACCTGGGCCGCATGGCGCAGACTGCGCAGGCTGTTGACCACACCCAGAAGATTTTGACCGAAGCGCAGGCGCTGGCGCAGGCCGCCGCTGGAATGGAGGCCGGGCTGAGGGGGTATTTGCTGGCCGGGCAGGAGGCGTATCTGGTGCCGTTTGAGGACGGCCGCGCCAAAGTTGCCGGCTCCCTGGACAGTTTGCGCAGCCTGGCAGCGGACGATGCGGATTTGCTGGCGGACCTCGATACGGCCGAGCAGACATTGGCCGGCTGGCAGGAGAATGTCGCGGCTGGCGCCATTGCCTTGCGCCGCGAAATCGGCGACGCCCAGACCATGAACGACATGGCGGCAGAGGTGAAAAAATCCAAGGGCCGGGTCTACTTCGAGGACTTCCGCGCCGAGATTGCCAGGGTCATCGAGGAAGAGGAAGTCGAGCTGAACAACCGGCGCAACACCTTTTCTTCACTGGTGAATGCCGGGATCGCCGATCCGGATTACCTGAACACCTCGCTGCAGGCGGTGGAGCAGACCCATAACGTAATCAGCAGCGCCAAGGATCTGCTGTCGGCTGCGGTCGATATGGAAACCGGGATGCGCGGCTTCCTTCTGGCGGGCGACCGGGAATTTCTCGGTCCCTATATGGAGGGCAACGGGCGCTTCAACGAGGTACTGGCCGACCTCCGCCTGGCGCTGTCTGACAACCTGATGCAGGCAAACCGCCTGAATAACGTGGCCAGGATCGTTGACGAATGGCGCAACAGCGTGGTCGTTCCGATGCTGCAGCTGCGCCGGGTGATCGGCAGCGCGGCCACTATGGATGACATGGCCGATCTTGTCGCCCAGGGCCAGGGCAAGGCCTATTTCGACAGCTTCCGTGCCACCATGGCCTCCATCGAGGCCAAAGGCGCCGAGACCATGGCTGCGCGCCGCGCCGTCAATGAGGCGCTTGCCGCCCAGACCCGGATCATGATCCCCGGCGCGATTGCTGCGGCGATTCTGATCGGCGCGGTGATGGCGCTGATCACCGGCTCCGGCATCGCTTCGGGCCTGCGGCGTATCGTGGTGTCGATGCGCGGGTTGGCCGAGGGCAACAATGCCGTCGAGATCAAGGGCCAGAACCGCGGCGACGAGGTCGGCGACATGGCCCGCGCACTGGATAAATTCCGCGATGAGCTGGTTCGGATGCAGGCGGCAGAACAGCAGAAGGCGGAAAGCAAGGATGCCGAGCTGGGCAATGTGGTGCAGCAGCTGAGCGAGCGTTTGGCGCGCCTGTCGCATGGCGACCTGACAATCCGCATCGCCGAGGAATTCCCGGAGGAATACGAACAGCTGCGCGCCGATTTCAACGGCTCCATCGACAACCTCAACGCCACCGTGCAGCAGGTGATCGACGCCGCCTCCAGCATCCGCAGCGGCGCGGCCGAGATCAGCCAGGCCTCTGACGATCTGTCCCACCGCACCGAAAGCCAGGCCGCCACGCTGGAGGAAACCGCCGCCGCCATTGATGAGCTGACAGCCTCGGTGAAATCCGCAGCCGAAGGCGCCCGCAACGTCGAAGCAACCGTGCGCGACGCCCGCCAGGAGGCCGAAAACAGCGGCGAGGTGGTGCAAAGCGCTGTCGCAGCGATGAGCGGGATCGAGGAAAGCTCGAACAAGATTTCCCAGATCATCTCGGTGATCGACGACATCGCCTTCCAGACCAACCTGCTGGCGCTGAACGCCGGGGTGGAAGCCGCCCGCGCAGGCGAAGCCGGCCGCGGCTTTGCGGTGGTCGCTTCCGAGGTGCGGGCGCTGGCGCAGCGGTCCTCGGATGCGGCGATGGAGATCAAGGCCCTGATCAGCGACAGCTCGCGCCAGGTCGGCGAAGGCGTGGATCTGGTCGGCCGCGCCGGCGGCGCGCTGCAGTCGATCGTCGGCCAGGTCAGCCGGATCTCGGAGCTGGTGTCGGAGATCGCCGAAGGCGCCGAGCAGCAATCCACCGGCCTGCTGGAAATCAACACCGGCGTGACCCAGCTGGACAAGGTGACCCAGCAGAACGCGGCCATGGTCGAAGAAGCCACAGCGGCGGGCCACTTGCTGAACACCGATGCGGGCAAGCTGTCTGATCTGGTTGCCCGGTTCCAGGTGGCCGGCGGCAGCGGCGCTGCCCTTGCAGCCCCCTCCGCCCCGGCACCGGCAGCCATGGCGCCCTCAGCCCATGGCAGCGATGACTGGGACCTTGAGGCCAGCCCGGTCCCGGCCCCGGCCGCAGCGGCGCATGCGGCGGACGGCAATGCGGCCCGCGATCTTTGGCAGGATTTCTGATCCGCCTCACATACCCCGCGCAGGCTCTCCCCGGGGGAGGGCCTGCTGCCATGTTCCGGAGGTGTTCTCCGGGCGCATTTTCGGGGTGACAGCTGCCCGAATCTCCGCTAGCGTCCGGTCCATGACCCGTAGCTATGCCGCATTCTGGTATTTCTTTTATCCGCGCCACATGGCGGACGGAGGGGTCAGCGCATTCTGAGTTAGGATACCGGAACGCACCAGGATACCACCAACCGCCCGCAGCCGCCGGCGGTTTTTTTGTATCCGCCGCTGCGCCTAGGGCCCCCGCCAAGGACACAGACCGATGACACCCCAGACCGAAAACCTCCGCATCACCGGCATGCAGGAACTGATCTCGCCCGAAGACCTTGCGTCGCAGCTGCCCGGCACGGCGGCGGCAACCGGTACCGTGCTGGCCGGCCGCACCGCCATCCAGGACGTGCTGCACGGCCGTGACGACCGGGTGATTGCGGTGGTCGGCCCCTGTTCGATCCACGATCCCAAGGCGGCGATGGACTATGCCGGACGGCTGGCGCCGCTGCGCGCGCGGCTTGCCGGCCAGCTGGAAATCGTGATGCGGGTCTACTTCGAGAAACCCCGCACCATCAGCGGCTGGAAGGGGCTGATCAACGACCCGGGCCTCGACGGCTCCTTCCGCATCAACGAGGGCCTGGGGCTGGCCCGCCGCCTGTGCCTGGACATCAACGCCCTGGGCCTGCCGGTCGGGACAGAATTCCTGGATACGGCGGTGCCGCAGTACATCTCCGACCTGGTGGCCTGGGCCGCGATCGGCGCCCGCACCACCGAAAGCCAGATCCACCGCGAGATGGCGTCGGGGCTCAGCTGCCCGGTCGGCTTCAAGAACGGCACCCGCGGCAATGTGCAGATCGCGGCGGACGCGGTGCGCTCGGCCGCCCATCCGCATCATTTCATGGCGCTGGCCAAATCGGGCCGGGCGGCAATTGCGGCCACCAGCGGCAACCCGGACTGCCACCTGATCCTGCGCGGCGGCGGCGGCACCAATTATGACGCGGCTTCGGTCGATGCGGCCTGCAAGCTGGCGGAAAAGGACGGCATCAGCGGCCATGTGATGATCGACGCCAGCCACGCAAACAGCGGCAAGGACCCGATGCAGCAGCCCGCAGTGCTGCGCGATGTGGCGGGGCAGATTGCGGGCGGCGACAGCCGCATCACCGGGGTGATGATCGAAAGCCATCTGGTGGCAGGCCGCCAGGAACTGGGCCAGGGCGGCCTCACCTATGGCCAGTCGATCACCGACGGCTGCCTGGGCTGGGAAGACACCGTCGCAGAGCTGGAGGCGCTGGCAGAGGCCGTCACCGCGCGGCGTGCGCAGGCGGACCGGGCGGCACGGGCGGCAGAACCCAGCCTGGCCGAAGCCTGACGGGACGGGAGGCGCAAGGGGGAATGCCGGGCGTCTTTCTGGCAGGAAATACTCCGGGGTGAATTGGCCGTCAGGCCAGGAGGGGCAGCGCCCCTCTTCCTTTTGGCCCTGCGGGGCAGCGCCCTCTTGCCTTTAGAACTGCGGGCCGGCGCCCCTTTGCCGTCCTTGACCGCTCCCGTCTTGCAATCCGGGCGTTCTCTCCGCATATCCTTCGCACAGCAACTGTTGGAGCCCGCATGATCCGCCCAGTCTTGACCGCCCTTGCCATTGTTCTTGCTCTGCCGGCCGCGGCCGAAACCCGGGTGCCGCAGACCCAGGCCGAGATCAGCCTGGGCTTTGCGCCGCTGGTCAAAGAGGCCGCGCCGGCGGTGGTCAACATCTACGCCAAGGTGGTGCGCCAGGTGCAGCAGCGCCGCCGTTCAACGTTCATGAACGATCCGTTCTTTGACGACCTGTTCCGCGGCTTTGCCACGCCGCAGCCGCGGGTGGAAAACTCGCTGGGCTCGGGCGTGATCCTGTCGGGCGACGGCATCGTGGTTTCCAACTACCATGTTGTGGGCATGGCCACCGAAATCCGCGTGGTGGCCTCTGACCGGCGCGAATACAATGCGCGGGTGATCCTGGGCGACAAGGCCAGCGACCTGGCGATCCTGCAGCTGGAAGACGCCGAGGATCTGCCGCATCTGGAGCTGCGCAACAGCGACCAGGTCGAAGTCGGCGAGCTGGTGCTGGCGATCGGCAACCCGTTCGGGGTCGGCCAGACTGTCAGCAGCGGCATCATCTCCGGCCTGGCGCGCACCGGCATGGGGGCGGGCGACGGCTTTGGCTATTACATCCAGACCGACGCGCCGATCAACCCGGGCAACTCGGGCGGCGCGCTGATCGACGCGAATGGCGACCTGATCGGCATCAACACCCGTATCCTGTCCCGCTCCGGCGGCTCCAACGGCATCGGCTTTGCCATCCCTGCCAACCTGGTGCGGGAGTTCGTCAATCAGGCCCGCGGCGGCGCCGAAGAGTTCCAGCGCCCCTGGGCCGGCATGGCAGGGCAGCCGGTGGATGCGGATCTGGCGGCCTCCTTGGCGATGGAGCTGCCCGAGGGCATGGTGATCTCCGACCTGCATCGTGAAAGCCCCTTTGCCAAGGCGGGATTCCGGGTCGGCGACGTGATCACCCATGTCGATGGCGAGGTGGTGAACTCGCCCTCGGAAATGGTGTTCCGGATGTCGGTTGCGGGGCTTGGCGATATGTCCGCCATCACCCGCCTGCGCGGCGGCGAACGGGAGGAGATCGAGGTGGCGATGATCACAGCCCCCGACCAGCCGCCCGCCAACCCGGTGCAGCTGGATGAAAACACCGCGCTGCCGGGGCTGACCGTGGCCCGGATCAACCCGCAAGTGATCAGCCGGCTCGGGCTGCCATTGTCGGCCGAGGGGGTGGTGGTCACCGATCCCGGCCCCTATGCCGGGCGGGGCGGGGTTCAGGCCGGGGACCAGCTGCTGGCAGTCAACGGCCAGGCAGTGGCCAGCACCGGTGATGTTTATGCCATTCTGGCCGGCAGCACCCGCTGGATCCAGATGGATCTGCAGCGCCGCGGCCGCCACGTCTCCTTGCGGTTCCGGCTCTGATGGCGGATCTGTTCGGCAGCCCTGCATCCGCGGACGGCGATCCGCAGCAGCCCAGTGTGAACCGGCCGCTGGCCGACCGGCTGCGGCCGCAGTCGCTGGCGGAGGTGATCGGCCAGCAACAGGTGCTGGGGCCGGAGGCGCCGCTGGGGGTGATGCTGGCGTCCGGGTCGCTGTCGTCGCTGATCTTCTGGGGGCCGCCGGGGGTGGGCAAGACCACCATCGCGCGGCTGCTGGCACAGGAGACCGACCTGCATTTTGTGCAGATCTCGGCGATCTTCACCGGGGTGCCGGAGCTGCGCAAGGTTTTCGAGTCTGCAAAGATCCGCCGCCAGAACGGCCAGGGAACGCTGCTGTTCGTCGACGAGATCCACCGCTTCAACAAGGCCCAGCAGGACGGCTTCCTGCCGCATATGGAGGATGGCACCATCCTCTTGGTCGGTGCGACAACCGAGAATCCCTCGTTCGAGCTGAATGCCGCGGTGCTGTCGCGCAGCCAGGTGCTGGTGCTGGAGCGGTTGTCGCTGGCGGACCTTGAGCATCTGACCCAGCGCGCTGAGAAAGAGCTGGGCCGGGCGCTGCCGCTGTCCGGGGATGCCCGCGATGCGCTGCATGAGATGGCGGATGGCGACGGCCGGGCGCTCTTGAACCTGATCGAACAGGTGGCGGCCTGGAAGGCGGCGGCGCCCTTGGGGCGCGAGGCGCTGGCCAGCCGGCTGATGCGGCGCGCCGCCAAGTTCGACAAGTCCGGCGACGAGCATTACAACCTGATCTCGGCGCTGCACAAATCGATCCGCGGCTCCGACCCGGATGCGGCGCTTTACTGGCTGGCGCGGATGCTGGAGGGCGGCGAGGATCCGCGGTTCCTGGCGCGGCGGCTGACGATGATGTCGACCGAGGATATCGGCATGGCCGATCCGCAGGCCAATACCGTCTGCCTGAATGCCTGGCAGACCTATGAGCGCCTTGGCAGCCCGGAGGGCGAACTGGCGCTGGCCAATGCCGCCGTCTACCTGGCGCTGGCGCCGAAATCCAACGCGGTCTATGTCGGCATCAAGGCGGCGCGGCGGCTGGCCAAGACCACCGGCAGCGCGCCGCCGCCCAAGCATATCCTGAATGCGCCGACCAAGCTGATGTCCGAGCAGGGCTACGGCGACGGCTATGCCTATGACCACGACGCCGAGGACGGGTTTTCCGGCCAGAACTACTTCCCCGACGGGGTCAAACGCCCGGTGCTGTATCAGCCGGTGGAGCGCGGATTCGAGCGCGAGTTGAAGCGGCGCACGGATTATTTCGCGAACCTGCGCCTGAAACGGAACAAGTAAAGCGGCTTTGCAGGCAAAGCCGCTGCCTCCGGCGGGGGGGGAGTGACACTCCGGAAACCGTCCGGGGGACGGTTTCAGTCACGAACGGGCGGAGCCCTGGGGAAAGATGAAAGGGCAGGCGGCCCTGCGCGCAGTGCAATGCGGGCAAAACTTGACATCCCGGCGCCCCCGCGCGACAGGACGGGGATGATGTCTTCGGTTTCCATGGTCGCGATCGGCGGCGCTGTTGGGGCGGTGTGCCGCTACCTGACCGGTTTAGGGGTGATCCGCCTTTTCGGCCATCACGATTTCCCGGTGGCGGTGATAACGGTCAATGTGATCGGCTCGTTTCTGATGGGGATGTTTGTGGTGGCAGCGGCGATGCGCGGTCTGACCCACCTGAGCCCCTTGGTGATGACCGGGCTTTTGGGCGGGTTCACCACCTTTTCGGCGTTCTCGCTGGAGACCGCCAACCTGATCGAGCGCGGCGCCTTCGGGCAGGCGGCGCTTTATGTTGTTCTGTCCGTTGGATTGTCCGTGGGCGGTTTGTTTCTGGGCCTGATGGCCGCAAGAGGAGTGTTCGCATGAGCGGCGTTCAGATGATTACCGTCAGCGAAGACGATGGCGGCCAGCGTATCGACCGCTGGCTGCGGCGGCTGTTTCCGCATGTGAACCAGGGCCGCATCGAGAAGATGTGCCGCAAGGGCGAGCTGCGCCTTGACGGCGGCCGGGTGAAGGCCAACAGCCGCGTCGAGGCGGGGCAGGTGGTGCGGGTGCCGCCGCTGGCGGACAGCGACCTGAAACCTGCCGCACCGCGGGAGATGCGGATCTCGGAAGCGGATGCCAGGATGATCCGCGATTGCGTGATCTACCGCGACGACGACGTCATCGTGCTGAACAAGCCCGCAGGCCTGGCGGTGCAGGGCGGCTCCGGCACCACCAAACATGTGGACGGTCTGGCCGAGGCGCTGAAGTTCGGGCTGGAGGACAAGCCCAAGCTGGTGCACCGGATCGACAAGGATACCTCGGGCGTGCTGGTGCTGGCGCGCAACCGCAAGGCGGCGCAGGGGCTGACCGCCGCGTTCCGCCACAAGAACACCCGCAAGATCTACTGGGCTTTGGTTGCCGGCGTGCCGACGCCCTATCTTGGCGAGATCAAGAACGGGCTGGTGAAGGCGCCGGGCCACGGCAAGAGCGGCGAAGGCGAGAAGATGATCAACGTGCATCCGCAGGACATTGATGACACGCCGGGCGCCAAGCGGGCGCATACGCTTTATGCCACGCTGTACCGGGTGGCCTCCCGCGCTGCCTGGGTGGCGATGGAGCCGGTCACCGGCCGCACCCACCAGCTGCGGGCGCATATGTCAGGCATGGGCCATCCGATTGCGGGCGATGGCAAATACGGCGGCTCGGGGCAGGAGAACCTGGGCGACGGCTGGGGCGCGCAGTTCGGCGGGGTGATCTCGAAGAAGCTGCATCTGCACGCCCGCCGGATGGTGTTTGAACACCCGGTGACCCATAAGAATGTCTCGGTTGTGGCGCCTTTGCCGGACCATATGAAAGAGAGCTGGGACACCTTCGGCTGGACCGAGGATCTGGCGGCGGATGACCCGTTTGAGGACCTGAAGTGAGTTCACCGCTGCGGCTGATCCTGTTTGACGTGGATGGCACCCTGGCCGACAGCCAGGGCGCGATCACCGGCGCCATGGCGGAAGCCTTTGACGGTGCCGCCCTGCCGGTGCCGCCGCGCGAGGCGATCCTGTCGATTGTCGGCCTGTCGCTGCCGCTGGCGATGCAGGAGCTGGCGCCGGATCAGGATGCCGCCACGGTTGACGCGCTGGTGGAAGGATACAAATCCTCCTATATGCTGGCCCGCGAGGCCGCAGGGGCGGGGCATTCGCCGCTTTACCCCGGTGCCAGGGAGGCTCTGGCGGAACTGAACGCGGTGCCGGAATACCTGCTTGGCGTGGCCACCGGCAAATCGCAGCGCGGCGTCGAGGCGCTGATTGCGGCGCATGGGCTGGAATGTTTCGTGACCCGGCAGGTGGCCGATCACCATCCCTCCAAGCCGCATCCCTCGATGGTGCTGGCGGCGATGGCGGAAACCGGGGTGGAGCGCGGCAGCACCGTGATGATCGGCGACACGCGGTTTGACATTGAGATGGGCAAGGCAGCCGGGGTCACCACCATTGCCGTGCCCTGGGGATACCACCCGGCAGAGACATTGGGCGCCGATTACCTGATCCGCGATTTCGCGGAGCTGCGCCCGCTGCTGGCAGAGATTTGGAAGGCGTAAGAGATGAGCGGCTGGGCACAGAAGCGGTTCTGGAAAGAGGTTTCGGTTGTGCAGACCGAAGACGGGTTTGCGGTGGAGCTGGACGGACGCCGGGTGAAGACCCCGGCCAAGGCGCCGCTGGCGGTGCCGACCCGGGCCATGGCCGAGGCGATCGCTGCAGAATGGGACGCGCAGACCGAATCAGTTGATCCCGGAACCATGCCCTGCACCCGGTCTGCCAACGCCGCGATTGACAAGGTGACACATCAGCACAGCGAAGTGGCCGCCATGCTGGCCGAATACGGCGATTCCGACCTGTTGTGCTACCGCGCCGACGCGCCGGCAGAGCTGACGTTGCGTCAAGCGCAGGAATGGGACCCGGCGCTGGACTGGGCGGCAGAGGCGCTGGGCGTGCGGCTGCAGCCGCGCACCGGCATTCTGCATCAGCCGCAGGAGGCCGCGGCGCTGGCCGCGCTGGCGGAACAGGTGCATGCGATGACACCGTTCCAGCTGGCGGCTTTCCATGATTTGGTAGGGATTTCCGGCTCTTTGATCCTGGGCTTTGCCGCCGCGCAGGGCTGGCGCAGCGCTGATGAGCTGTGGCTGCTGTCGCGCCTGGACGAGCGCTGGCAGGAAGAGCAGTGGGGCGTCGACGAGGATGCCCAGGCCGCGGCGGAAGTGAAGCGGCAGGAATTCCTGCACGCCAAGCGGTTCTACGATTTCTCCTGAAAGAACAGAAATTACCGGATTGACCCGTGTGACGTAAATAAATTTACTCACGGGCAATCTGTGCGGATGCCGCATATCGAATTTCCTGATCCCACCCTTGACGTTTGTTGATGAATGCGCCCACACTTAAGCGCGAAAAAGGGGTAAACCCTTCTTCAGTCTCAATTCCGGCGGGGGATCGCTGGTCAATAAGAACCGCTG
This sequence comes from Leisingera methylohalidivorans DSM 14336, assembly GCF_000511355.1. NCBI lineage: Bacteria > Pseudomonadati > Pseudomonadota > Alphaproteobacteria > Rhodobacterales > Roseobacteraceae > Leisingera > Leisingera methylohalidivorans. Next base: position 225,573 of record NC_023135.1, read on the forward strand.
AATGGCGGACTATGCCGCTGAATGGCGGGCTATCAGGAAGAGGTAAATATGAAAAAATCCGTAATTTTGGGCGCAATGGCTTTTGCCGGTCTTGCGGCGGGTGCAGCATCTGCCGGAACGCTGGACGATGTGAAGGCGCGCGGCAAGCTGAACTGCGGCGTCACCGTCGGCCTGGTCGGCTTTGCGGCTCCGAATGCGAACGGGGAATGGGAAGGTTTCGACGTTGCCGTGTGCCGGGCTGTGGCTGCAGCCGTTCTGGGCGACTCCACCGCGGTGGAATTCGTGCCGACCACCGGCAAGACCCGCTTTACCGCGCTGGCGTCGGGCGAGATCGACATGCTGGCCCGCAACACCACCTGGACCTTCAGCCGCGATGTCGACCTGAAGTTCGAATTCGCCGGCGTCAACTACTATGACGGCCAGGGCTTCATGGTTCCGAAGGAACTGGGCGTCTCCTCGGCCAAGGAACTGGACGGCGCCACCGTCTGCATCCAGACCGGCACCACCACCGAGCTGAACCTGGCGGACTTCTTCCGGTCCAACAACATCTCCTACGAGCCGGTTCCGATCGAAACCAATGCCGAAGCGCAGCAGCAGTACCTGGCCGGTGCCTGCGACGTTTACACCACCGACGCTTCCGGCCTGGCGGCCACCCGCGCCACCTTTGATGATCCGGGCGCGCATGTGCTGCTGCCGGAAATCATCTCCAAGGAGCCGCTGGGCCCGCTGGTCCGCCATGGCGACAACGAATGGGGCGATGTGGTCCGCTGGACCCTGAACGCACTGGTCGCGGCTGAAGAGCTGGGCATCACCTCGGCCAATCTGAGCGAAATGTCCGCCGGCACCGAGAACCCGGAAATCAACCGTCTGCTGGGCAGCGAAGGGACCCTGGGCGAGATGCTTGGCCTGGACGCCGCCTGGGCCCAGAATGCGATCGCCTCGCAGGGTAACTACGGTGAAATCTTTGCCAAGAACATCGGCGAAGACACTCCGGTCGGCCTGGCCCGCGGCCTGAACGCACAGTGGACCGAAGGCGGCCTGCTGTACGCACCGCCGTTCCGCTAACCACACCACCGGGAGGGGCGCAGGAATTTCCTGCGCCCTTTTCTTATCAAATAACAACCTCCGGGCCGCTGCGGAGCGGGGACAACCCCGCCAGGACAGACCACCGGAGGCAGGGGATCACAATATATGTCAACGTTAACTGACCCTCCAAAGGAGCAGTTCCGGCTGTCTATGCTCCTTTACGACACCCGCTACCGGTCGGCGACCATCCAGGTTATCGCGATGCTCGGGTTCATGCTGCTGGCAGCCTGGCTGATCGACAACACGCTGAGCAACCTGGCTGCGCAGGACAAGGCCATCGACTTTGGTTTCTTCACCGAGTCGGCCGGCTATGACATCAACCAGCGCCTGCTGGAGTACACCTCGCGCGACAGCCATCTGCGGGCCGCGCTGATGGGGCTTCTGAACACGCTGGTGGTTGCCGTCCTCGGCTGCATCACCGCCACCATACTGGGTGTGATCATCGGTGTTCTGCGGCTGTCCTCGAACTGGCTGGTGGCGCGTCTTATGACGATCTACGTCGAGCTGTTCCGCAACGTGCCGGTGCTGCTGTGGATCGTTTTTGTGATGGCGATCCTGATCGAAACCCTGCCGGCGCCGCGGGCGTTCCGGGGCGAAAATCCCGAAGCCACGATGAGCCTGGCTGACAGCGTGGCGGTAACCAACCGCGGTGTCTACATCCCCGAGCCGCTGTTCTCGCGCACGCTGGGCGACGTTCATGTGTTCGGCGAGGCCGCGCTGCGGTTTGACGTCAGCCTGGACCTGATTGCCATTCTGGCGGTGCTGGGGCTCAGCCTGTGGGGCGCCCACCGGGTGACGCTGCGCGCCAACCGCATTCAGGAAGCCACCGGCGTACGGCCGAAAACCTGGCATGTCCGCACCGGCATCATCGTGCTGCCGATGCTGGTGCTGCTGATCGGCCTGGGTTTCCACCTGGGGTACCCGGCGCTGAAGGGCTTCAACTTCCAGGGCGGCACCCATCTGCGCAACTCGCTGATCGCGCTGTGGCTGGCGCTGTCGCTGTACACGGCCGCCTTTATCGCGGAAATCGTGCGCGCCGGGATCATGGCGATCTCCAAGGGCCAGACCGAAGCTGCCGAGGCATTGGGCTTGCGCTCCAACAGGATTATGTCGCTGGTGGTTCTGCCGCAAGCACTGCGGGTGATCATCCCGCCGCTGATCTCCAACTATCTGAACCTGACCAAGAACTCGTCGCTGGCGATTGCGGTGGGCTATATGGACATCACCGGCACCCTGGGCGGCATCACCATGAACCAGACCGGCCGCGAGCTGGAATGCGTTCTCTTGCTGATGCTGGTGTACCTGGCGATCTCGCTGACCATTTCCGGGGTCATGAACTGGTACAACGAAGCCGTGAAGCTGAAGGAGCGCTGAGATGAGCGGTACCCATTCCCATACCGTCGCCTTTGTCCGCGACACCATGCTTCCGGAACAGGCGCCGCCGGCCTCTGAGGTCGGGGCCATCGGCTGGGCGCGCCATAATCTGTTCTCCAGCTGGTTCAACGCGATTCTGACCATTGCCTCGCTGGCGGCGATCTACTTTGTGCTGGCCGCCATCGTGCCGTGGATCCTGTCGCCGACCTGGGACGGCACCTCGCTGTCCAACTGCCGTGAAACGCTGGCGGCAGCGGGCCATGGCGATGCCCATGGCGCCTGCTGGGGCGTGATCAAGGAGCGCTGGATCCAGCTGATCTTCGGCTTTTACCCGAGCCATCTGTACTGGCGCCCGATTGCCGCATTTGTCCTTTTGGGCGTGGCGCTGGCGCCGGTGCTGTTCTCGGACCGGGTGCCGTCGAAACTGCTGATCTTTTCGCTGCTTTACCCGTTCATCTTCCCCTGGCTGTTGTGGGGCGGCACCATCTGGATGCCGATCGCCGCAATGGCGGGGTTCGTCATCGGCGGGCTGGTCTACAAGTTCGCCTCGCAAGCGCTGAGCACACTTCTGGGCGTGATCCTCGGGGCGGCGGCGGCTGTGATCTGGTGGATGGTGCTGGCGGCGCCGGTATCGGGCGCGCTGGAGTCGATCCTGCCCATCGGCATCGAAGCGGTCGAAAGCCGCAAGTTCGGCGGCTTCATGCTGTCGGTGACCATCGGCGTTGTGGCGATTGCCTGCTCGCTGCCGATCGGCATCGTGCTGGCGCTGGGCCGCCAGTCGGACCTGATGATCGTCAAATACATCTGCGTCGGCTTTATTGAGTTCATCCGGGGGGTGCCGCTGATCACGCTGCTGTTCGTGGCGTCGACGCTGTTGAACATCTTCATGCCGCCCGGCACCAACTTCGACATCATCCTGCGGGTGCTGATCATGGTGACGCTGTTTGCCTCGGCCTATATGGCCGAAGTGATCCGCGGCGGCCTGGCGGCGCTGCCCCGCGGCCAGTACGAGGGCGCCGATTCACTCGGCCTCGACTACTGGCAGGCGCAGCGGCTGATCATCATGCCGCAAGCGCTGAAGATCTCGATCCCCGGCATCGTTTCGACCTTCATCGGCGTCTTCAAGGACACCACGCTGGTCTCGATCATCGGGCTTCTGGACCCTCTGGGCCTGTCGAACGCCATTCGCGCGGACGCCAATTGGAACGGCATTGTCTGGGAACTTTACGGCTTCATCGCCCTGTTGTTCTTCGTCTTCTGCTTCTCCATGTCCCGCTATTCCATGTATCTGGAGCGCAAGCTTCAGACTGGCCACCGTTAAGGAGTTCAACATATGTCTGAACTTATGACCGACCGTCAAATCGACCGTTCCAAGATGCAGGTGAGCGACGAGGTCGCCATCGAAATCTCCAACATGAACAAGTGGTACGGATCTTTCCACGTGCTGCGCGATATCAACCTGACGGTGAACCAGGGCGAGCGCATCGTCATTGCCGGCCCGTCCGGTTCGGGGAAATCCACCCTGATCCGCTGCCTGAATGCCCTGGAAGAGCATCAGCAGGGCAGGATCGAGGTGGATGGCACCGTCCTGTCCAACGACCTCAAGAACATCGACAAGATCCGCTCCGAGGTTGGCATGGTGTTCCAGCACTTCAACCTGTTCCCGCATCTGTCGATCCTGGAGAACTGCACGCTGGCGCCGATCTGGGTCCGCAAGACGCCCAAGAAAGAGGCGATCGAGCGGGCGATGCATTTCCTGGAAAAGGTCAAGATCCCGGACCAGGCGCATAAATACCCCGGCCAGCTGTCGGGCGGCCAGCAGCAGCGTGTGGCGATCGCGCGCAGCCTGTGCATGATGCCGCGCATCATGCTGTTCGACGAGCCGACCTCGGCGCTGGACCCGGAGATGATCAAGGAGGTGCTCGACACCATGATCGAGCTTGCCGAGGAAGGCATGACCATGCTCTGCGTCACCCACGAGATGGGCTTTGCCCGGCAGGTGGCGAACCGGGTGATCTTCATGGATGCGGGGCAGATCGTGGAGCAGAACGAGCCGGAGGAGTTCTTCAACAACCCCAAAAGCGAGCGGACCAAACTGTTCCTCAGCCAGATCCTGGGCCACTGAGCCTTCATCATCGCGAATGGAAAAGGCCGGGCAAAGCGCCCGGCCTTTTTTGGTCAGATGGCCCTGTTCAGGCCCTCTTTTTCAGGAATGGCTGGCAAAGACTTCAGTGCTGCCATCCGCCTTGATCAGCAGCGTGTCGAAGGCTTCGCGCGCGTCGCCCATTTCCATTCCCGGAGAGCCGAGCGGCATTCCCGGCACTGTCAGCCCCAGCGCATCAGGCCGCTCCGCCAGCAGCCGTTGGATGTCTTCCGCAGGCACATGCCCCTCGATCACATAGGCACCGGCCAGCGCGGTGTGGCAGGAGGCCAGGTCGCCGGTGATGCCCAGATGCTCCTTCATCTGCCAGAGCTGGTCATCGGCAACCTCCCGGACCTCGGTTTCCATCCCGGCGGCGGCCAGGCGGTCCGCCCAGGCGGTGCAGCAGCCGCAGCTGGGCGATTTCATGATCCGGATGGTCTCCTGTGCCGCTGCTAAGGCAGGCAGATTGGCAAGGGGCAGGGCGGCTGCGGCGAGCAGCAGGGAACGGCGGTGCATGGAGGTTTCCAATCCTGAAAAACTTTGGTCCGCTGCAAAATCTAGGCCCGCGGCGGCGGACATTCCAGCCCCCTCCCGCGCGGGATGCGGCCGCCTGCATTGCCTAGCCCGGGTCCAGGGTCATGCGGATTTCGGCATGACCGAAAAACGGGTTCACCTGGTGGCGGGCTTCTGTGAAGCCATACCGGCGGTAGAACCGCTGCGCGCGGATGTTTTCCGCAAAGACGTCAAGTTCCAGCCGCGGGCGTGAGGCGCAGGCCTTGTCCAGCAGCACACGGCCAAGGCCGCGGCCCTGCCAGAGGGGCAGGACGAACAGGCCGCCGACCTCCTCGCCGAGCAGCGAGATGAATCCCGCGGGCGTGCCTGCCGGCGCGCTGATCCAGGTCTCTGCCATGTCCAGAAGCGTGTCGCGGATCATGGTCTCGGCCTGAACCACCCGTTCCGGGCTCAGAAACGGATGGGCCAGGGCATTGGCCTCCCGCCAGATGGAAAGAACGGCTTCCTTGTCGAAAGCCTCATAGGGTCTGATCATTGTCAGGGGGGTCCCAGGTTGCGTTGCGCTTTCGGCAGCATGTGTCCAGTTTGTCAAGCAAAGCCATCACGCCGCCGGCCGGAAGGGGCTGGCGTCCGCGTTTAGGTCAGTGCACAGGGCGCCGCGGCGCTGCAGTTTAACGGGACATAAAATCTCCTGGTTCCGTGCGGGCAGAATAGCCTGCGGGCACAGACCCTTCAAGGTCACTCCCCCAGCAGTTCCCGCGGCACCGAAAAATCGATCGGTTTGCCGCTGCTCCAGGCCAGGTCGCGCCAGCTGCTGATCGCAAACTCCGCCACCAGTGTCGCGCCGGTCGGGTAGTCGTCAAACCGCGAATGGTCCGGCGGGCTGGACACGATGGAATGGGCAAAGGCGGCGATGCCGGGATTGTGGCCGATCAGCATGATGCGCGGCTGGTCGGCCTCGCTCAGCACCCTGAACATGATTTCCGAGTTGGCTTGATACAGGCGTTCTGTAAACCGCGCAGGCACCCCCAGATCCATCAGCTCGCAGGTCTCGCGGGTGCGCTGCGCGGAGGATGAGATCACCTGATCCGGCACATACCCGTTATCGCGCAGCCAGGCGGCTATGGCCGGGGCAGACCGGCGTCCGCGTTTGTTCAGCGGACGGGCGTGGTCGCTGGGAACATTGGTGTCCCAGGCGGATTTGGCATGGCGGGTCAGGATCAGGGTGCAGGTCATCGGGGGTGAAAATGCCTCATGTGGTGCGCGGTTTGTTGCGGGTCGCGGCCGGCGTTGCGGCTTAGCGGGCAGGCCCGGCGGGCAAGACAGCCGCCAGTCATGCAGCCGCCGCCGGCGGGGGTGTCGAGATAGTCGTGGCAGGCCGCCAGATCGTAGGGGCCGCCATCTGCCAATGCGCCGGCGGGGCAGGCGCTGAGACAGGGGCGGGAGGGGCAGCTGCGGCAGGGGGATTCTGCCAAAGGCGGAGGGGGGATGTCAATTTCCTGTTTGAAATGAAGGGCTCCCCGCAAGGATATCAGCATTCCGGCACGATCATGCACCATCATCTGTGACGGTGATATGAAAAACCGGCCCGACGCCAGCGCCCAGTTGACGAACGGCGTGTAGGGCGGCCCGCCAAAGGGGAAATGGGCATTGCCGCCCAAATCCTCCGCCAGGGCGCCGACCACCCGCTCAGACCAGCGGTCCACCGGATGCGGGACGCCGTCCTTGTGTTCCGGGCTGTTCTTGAAGGCGGGCCAGAACGCCCCGGCGGTGCCGAGCAGGACCAATGTCCCGTCCGCCAGCGCCTTGACGGGCTGCCGGGCTGGATGCAGGGCGCCGCAGACCGCGAGCCCGGCCTGCCGGGCGGCGGCGTCGATCTCAGGATAAGACAGCGCGCTTTGGGCGCGGTGGTCTGGCAGGTCGGTCAGGGGCACATGCGGCATCCGGTCAGGGGGCTTGGCGCGAGACTAACAGCGTAAACTCGTTTGCCAGAGCGCAAAAACGTCCCGTCCTGTCCTGCCGGCGCCTTCCCGCCGCCGTGGTCAGAAGCGGCGGAACGGCAGCCGCAGGCTCCAGCCCAGCCGGGCCGGGCGCCCGTCCTGCCAGCGCAGCCCCACGGTCATGCCGTCATGGCCGCCGCCGGGCTGGTCCGTATAGGTTCCGAACATGCGGTCCCAGATCGACAGGGCAAAGCCGTAGTTGCTGTCATGCTCGCGGCGCAGGACCGAATGATGCACCCGGTGCATATCCGGCGTTACCAGCAACCGCCGCAGGGTCCGGTCCAGCCAGCCCGGCAGGGCCAGATTGGCATGGTTGAACAGCGCCGTGCCGTTCAGCAATACCTCAAACAGCAGCACCGCCAGGGCAGACGGGCCCAGAAGGTAGATCAGCCCGATCTTCAGCAGCATCGACAGCGCGATCTCCACCGGGTGAAACCGCACCGCGGTGGTCACATCCATGTCCCGGTCAGCGTGATGCACCCGGTGCAGCCGCCACAGCAGCGGCACCTTATGGGTGATCAGATGCTGCAGCCAGATCGCGAAATCCAGCACCAGAACTGCCAGCAGCCCCTCCAGCCAGCCGGGCCAGTTCAGATGGTTCAGCAGCCCCCAGCCGTGTTCAGCTGCGTCCAGCGCCGCCCCCATTGCCAGCAAGGGCAGGCCAAAGGCCAGCAGCCGCAGGGTCACTATGTTCAGCACGGACATGGACAGGTTGGCCGGCCAGCGCCGCCCGCGCGTCATGCGCCGCACGCGCCGCGGCGCCCAGGCCTCGGCTGCGGCAAACAGCCCAAACAGACCCAGGAAAACAGCAAGGCGGAGGAGGCTCTCATGATCCATATATGCAGCGATGCGCATGTACGGACAAAAAGCAAGCCCTGCTGCCGGCCTCGCGCTGATATGCCGGAACGCCGGAGTGTGCTATGATCCGGCCGCGGGGGGATGCGGGCCGGACTATGCGGCATCGGGCCGATGGGCGGCTTGCAGGTTTCGCCCCAGGGAGAGCCAGAATGCCAAGATATATCGTGACCGGCTGTTATACGCCCTCTGCCATGAAAGCGATGATTGAAAGCCCCGGTGACCGCGAAGCGGCGGCCCGGGCAATTGTCGAAGCGGCAGGCGGTGCATTGGAAAGCTACTATCTGACCACCGGCGACAGTGATTTTGCGATCCAGGTGACAATTGATGATGCGTCCAGCCTGCTCGCCGGCCTGCTTGCGACCGGTGCCAGCGGGACCGTCAGTAACCTGAAAACCGTGCGGGCGTTCACTTCGGACGAGTTCACCGCCATGCAGAAGAAAGCCGGCGGCATCGCCAAGTCCTATAAAGCGCCAGGTAACTAAGGCGGCCGCGGGGGACCGGGGCGGCAGCGGGCCGCTGCCGTCCGGTTTCTATCCGGTCAAAAACACTCCGGGCAGACTTGCCCCAAGGGTCAAGAGTGGCAGCGCCCCTTGCCCAGCCGTCATTTGCACCTCGTTCCTCCGCGCCGCCGGCGCAATCAGGGGGCAGACCGGTCGCCAGTCACGGCATCAGCCGCACCCAGACCTAATTGCCGCCCCAAGCGACCGCGCATTTTCCCATAGCCTGATCCAAGTCCCCCGCGGCTTTCTCCTTCCGAGATGTGTCAACGCGGGCCGCCACCGTATTTTGGCCGACGGTGCGCCGCGGCCCGCATCGAAAAACCTTCAGGCAAACGGACATTCGCGGCGGTCCGGTTGAAAGCCTGTTTGGGGGACCTGAGCGGACGCCGCTGGTCCAGCAGTTTTCTTGGCGGCCCACTGCAAGTGCAGAGTGAAATCCGCTGTGCTGATACCGGCCGGCACAGCGGAACAGGTTTCAGGAGCCGCTTTCCCGGATCGTGGCCTGTTCTCCGTGAGACGCGCGGATGCTGTCACGCAGGATCGCCTTGATCAGGGCAATGCACATCAGCACCATCACCAGCGAGAACGGCAGGGCGCCGATCACCATCGCGGTCTGGATCGCCTTCAACCCGCCGACCAGCAGCAGCGCTGTCACCACCAAGCTTAGCGCCACGCCCCAGAAAATGATATGCGGCCGCGCCTTGGGGCCTTCATCGCCCGCGGCATTTATGGTGTTCACGATCAGCACCGCCGAGTCGGCAGTGGTGACCAGATAGGTCATCAGCAGCACCACGATCACCACCGCCATCATCCATCCCAGAACATCACCAAGCATGAAGTGGGTCATGGCAAAGATCTTGCCGCCATCCGATGCGCCAAAGATCACCCCACCGGCGCCGCCGGTCATCTCCAGATCAATCGCCGTGCCGCCGGCAAAGGCAAACCAGACAAAGCACATGATGGCCGGAACAATCACCGCACCGAGGACGAATTCGCGGATGGTGCGCCCGCGCGAGATCCGCGCCAGGAACAGGCCGACAAAGGGGGCAAATGCCACCCACCAGGCCCAGTAGAACACCGACCAGCCGCCTTGCCAGCTTTCCAGTTTGTCCGCCGCGCCGCCGCTGCCATCACCGCGGTAGACCGTGAACAGCAGTTCCGGCAACGCCAGCATATAGTCCCACATTCCAACAAACAGCGCCCGGATGCCAAAGCCGGTGGCGCCGAAGATCAGGAAAAACGCCAGCAGGAAGATCGACAGGCCCATGTTGAGGTTCGAAAGCCATTTGATGCCCTTGCCGACGCCGGAGAGCGCGGACAGGGTGGAGGCGCCCATGATGATCAGCAGCGCGACGATGATGCCGGTGGCCGAAGCGGTGCCTTCGCTGTTCAGCAGCCAGCCGCCGATGCCGATCCGCGCCATGCCGGCTACGAATTGCTCGACCCCGAAGCCCAGCGTTTGCGCTACCCCGAGGATGGTGGCGATCACCGCCACGATGTCTATCAGATGCCCGGTCCAGCCCGACAGGCGGCTGCCGAACAGCGGTGTCAGCGCCGAGCGGATGGTCAGCGGCAGCCCCCGGCGGTAGGCAAAATACCCCAGCGCCAGCCCGGTAATTGCATAGGCCGCCCAGGCCGAAAACCCCCAGTGCAGGTAGGACCATTTAAAGGCGCTGAGGATATTGTCCCCGCCACCCGCGGTGGTCAGCCCCTGGATCACATCCGGATTGTTCTTGAAATGATAGACCGGCTCGGCCACCGCCCAGGTCAGCATGCCGACCCCGATGCCGGCCCCGAACATCATTGAGAACCAGGAAAAATTCGAAAACTCCGGCCTGTCCTCGTCGCGGCCGATTTTCAGCCGCCCGGCAGCCGGCCATAGCGCCAGGCCGGTGCAGACCAGCACAAAAGCCGCCATGACCAGGATGTACCAGGACGCGAAGTGGGTCAGGATGAAACTGTTGAACCCGGCCAGAACCGAGCCGGCGTTTTCCGGAAAGGCCACCGCCCAGAGCACCAGCCCGCCAACCGCCAGCTTGCCGGTCACCGTGACGTCGACATTGAAGCCGGAGTAGAAACCCCTCTCGGCTGTTTTGATCGGGAGATCCCTTAACGGCTCCCTCATCCCCTTGTTTCCAATGGACATACTTATTCCTCCCTCAAGGTTTCAGGTGCGTGGTTTGATAAACGTCGTGCCGTTTGGGCGATCCTGCGCCTGAGCGGGTTGCGGCCGCTCAGGCGTCGAGCGCCACCGCCCCCTTGGGCCAGCTGCAGCAGGCCAGCACATAGCCGGCCTCTGCTTCACCCGGCTGCAGCCCGCCCATCTCCTGCGTTTCGACCTGGCCCTGGGTCAGCATCACCTTGCAGTTGCCGCAGACGCCCTGCTGGCAGGCAGAATCGATCCAGACCCCGGCGCTCAGCGCCGCCTCCAGCAGCGTTTCGCCCTCGGCGCAGTGGCCGTTCCTGCCGCTTAATGAAAAGAACACCTCGCCGCCGGTGCCGGTGGTTTCCTCGATGGTGATCTTCTCGCCGAAGCTTTCCTCGTGGACCGCGGCAAAAGGGATCTCTCCGGCAACCGCGCGGGCCGCTTTCATGAACCCCTCCGGGCCGCACATGAAGATGCTGCGCTCGGCATGGTCCGGCACCAGCCGCTGCATCAGCGCCGCCGAAATCTGCCCGGTTTCGCCGTCAAAGGCGGGGTCATCCGCGGTATCGGCCACCAGGTGCACGGTCACATTCCGGAACCGCTTGGCCAGGAACTCCAGCTGATCGCGGAAGATGATGTCTTCCGGGGAGCGGGCGAAATGCACAAAGACCACATCCTTGGGAAGGGTCACATCCGTGATGTATTGCAGCATCGACATCACCGGGGTGACGCCGGAGCCGCCCGATAGCAGCAGCGGCTTGTCGCAGGGGATATCGATCCAGTTGAAACTGCCGGAAATATCGGCAATTTCGATTTCCGCGCCGGGACGGATTTCGTCGTTCAAGTGGTTCGATACCAGCCCGCCGGGCACCCGCTTGACGGTCACCTGGATATTGTGCGGCCGGGTCGGGGTGGAGGAAATCGAATAGGCGCGCACATGGGTCTTGCCGCCGATCCGGAAACTGAAGGTCACATACTGCCCCGGCTTGAAATCAAAGCTGCGGCTCTGCGCATCCTCAAAGACCAAGGTTTTGCAGTCGTGCGTTTCGCCGATCACTGCCTTGCAGATCAGCGTAGCAGGTCCGCCTGCATAACAAGGCTGGGTGTTTGCAGAGCTGAGGGAAAACGGGCTTTCGGTAGCGATGAGCATGGTGCGGGAACCTCCACGATAGAATTCGTGGGAAGATACCCGGCCGCTGGCGCGGAAAAATGCACCAGTTATGTTTCTTTAATCGAAATCATCGATGGAACGCGCTTGAATCAATTTCTGGAATAGTGAAGTGGCCTGCGCTGCAAGCGGGTCGTGCCGCTTGCGGCTGTGGACGATGGAATAGAGCGGCTGCGGAATCACCGGCGCCTCTTCCACCAGCTGCAGGCCGGGGATTGTGTCCATCAAGGCGGGCACCGACAGGCTGGGCATATAGGCGGTGCCGCCACCCGCCTTCAGGAACCCAGCCGCCAGATCATCACTGCCAACCACCGTCTGGACATGCACCAGATTCGGAAAAAGCTCATCATGCTGGCGCTCAAAATAGGAGGTGTAGGCGACCTTGATATAGCGGGCCCAGTTCACCTCGAGGAACCGGCCGCAATCGGTCGACAGCATCACGTAGTTTTCCGAGCCGAACTCGGCCACATGCACGTCGGGATACTGCTGCGGGGCAAACACGATGCCGATATCGGTTTCCCCTGTCAGGATGTCCCGTTGAATCTGCTGCGAGAAATTGGCCTCAAGATAAAGGTCTAGCTTTGGCACCTGGGCGCGGATCTGCTTGGCCCAATCCACCAGCACGGACTGCGCCAGGCTGAACTGGACTGACACCCGCAGCCGCGGGCGGCTGAGCCCTGGTCCGGCCGAGACATCGCGCTTGGCCAGGCTCCACGCCGCCAGCAAGGACCGGCAATGGGTTTCGAACCGCCGCCCGGCCGCCGTGGGATCGGCGCCGCCGCGGCCGCGTTCGAACAGCCGGGTGCCCAGTTCGTCCTCCAGCTGCCGGATCCGGGCGCTGATGGTCGACTGGGTGACATTCAGCCTCTCGGCGGTGCGGTTGAAATTCCGGGTTTCCAGAACGTCCATGTAGGTGAGTAGCAGCTGGCGATTCATTCAATCAGTATTATCGATTGAAAATGGCATATCAATTGCATTTATTCGCCGACCCTCGGTTCTTATCAAGGCCGCGCAGACATTGCCCACAGCCCGTCCGGCTTGGACAAGCGAGAGGAGAAGCGCATGTTTATTGTTGATTGCGACTGCCACAACTACTGGTGCAGCGCCACGGTCCTGGAACCGTATATGGAAGGCCTTTTCAAGGACATGTTCATCCGCGGAGAGCGCACCGGCCCGCGCGGCGCCTTCCCGCACGGCCACCGCCCCTGGTTTCACCCCGAAGGATTCGCCCGCCATGACGTCAACCCGGTGGAGGAAGGTGACAACTATCTGATCATGAAGGAAAAACACCTCGATAAATACAATATCGACGTGGCGATCCTGACCGGCGACGAGCCGATCGAAGCCTCGACCCTGGCCAACCCCTATTACGCCAATGCGCTGTGCAAGGCCTACAACGACTACATGATCGACTACTGGCTGCCCAAGGACGACCGCTTCTGGGGTTCCATCGTGGTGGCGCCGCAGGATCCGCATCTGGCGGCTGCCGAAATCCGCCGTGCGGGCGGCCACCCGCGCGTTGTTCAGGTGCTGGTCAGCCACGGTGCCTCGCGCCCCTACGGCGATCCGTTCTACCATCCGATCTACGAGGCCTGCGCCGAAATGGGCCTGCCGTTTGCGATGCACCTGGGCGGCCAGGGCGGCATCAATTCCACCCCGATCGGTGCTGGCCCGTCGACCTTTTTCTGGGAGACCCATGCGATTCTGCCGCAGACCGCGATGACCCATATGGCGAGCCTGATCGCCAATGGCGTGTTCGAGAAATGGCCGTCTCTGAAGGTGGTTGTGATCGAATGCGGCGTGGCTTGGGTCCCATCGGTTCTGTGGCGCCTGGACGCCAACTACAAGGCGCTGCGCAAGGAAACCCCCTGGCTCAAGCGTTTGCCTTCGGAATATTTCAAGGACCACTTCCGCTTCTCGACCCAGCCGCTGGAGCAACCGGAGAATATCCAGCACCTATGGGCGGCGCTGGAAGCGATGGACGGCGAGAACACCCTGATGTTCGCCTCGGATTACCCGCATTGGGATTACGACGACGTCAACAAACTGCATGTGCCGCCGGCCTGGCGCGAGAAGATCTTCGGCCTCAACGCACTGGACGTCTACACCCGCCTGCCGCGCGCAGCCGCGCAGGCCGCTGAATAAGGAGGATCCCCGATGACCACCAAGCATTTCGCCTGCAAGGCAGACGAGGTTCCGCAGGACATGGCCAAGATCGTCACCGTCTCCAACATGCCGATCGGCGTGTTCCGGCTGGAGGACGGGTTTCATGCGCTGCTGAACATCTGCCCGCACAAGGGGGCGGCGCTTTGCGAGGGGCCGGTCTGCGGCACCACCAAGCAGACCGGCGCAACCGAGTTTGTCTATGACCGCGCTGGCGAGATCGTCCGCTGCGCCTGGCACGGCTGGGAATTCGACATCCGCTCGGGCGAGTTTCTGGTTGATCCCGCCGTGAAGACCCGCCGCTTCGACATTTCCGTCGAAGGCGGCGACCTCTACGTCCATATTTGACCCCAAGGAGCGCCAGCATGACGCAATTCCCATGCCAGCCCGTAGCCTCGCATTATATCGGCGGCGGCTACCTGGGAGACGCCGCTGGCGCCCCGTTCGACTGCATCAACCCGGCAACGGGTGATGTGATCGCCCGTTTGAATGGCGCCTCCCCGTCCATCATCGAACGGGCAGTGGCCTGCGCAGGCGATGCGCAGGCCATCTGGGCCGCCAGATCCCCCGCGGAACGCGGCCGCGTGCTGCGCCGGGCGGCGGATCTCATCCGGGGCCGCAACGAGGAGCTGTCGGTTCTGGAAAGCCTGAACACCGGCAAGCCGGTCTCGGAAACCCGGGTGGCCGATGCTGCCAGCGGAGCCGACTGCTTGGAATATTTCGGCTGCCAGGCCGCCACGCTGACCGCCGATCACATCCCGCTGGGCGGCGACTGGGCCTATACCATGCGTGAGCCGCTGGGCGTCTGCCTTGGCATCGGCGCCTGGAACTATCCGATCCAGATCGCCTGCTGGAAGGCTGCTCCGGCGCTGGCCTGCGGCAATGCGATGATCTTCAAGCCTTCCGAGCTGACGCCGCTGACAGCGCTGAAACTGGCGGAGATCCTGACCGAGGCCGGCGCCCCGCCGGGCCTGTTCAACGTGGTGCAGGGCCTGCGCGACACCGGCGCCGCCCTGACCAGCCATCCCGGCATTGCCAAAGTGTCGCTGACCGGCTCGGTGCCCACCGGGCGCGCGGTGGCTGCGGCGGCTGCCGGGCAGATGAAACACATCACCATGGAGCTGGGCGGCAAATCCCCGCTGCTGGTGTTTGACGATGCCGCCATCGACAGCGCAGTCTCGGGCGCCATTCTCGGGAATTTCTACTCTACCGGCCAGATCTGCTCCAACGCCACAAGGGTGTTTGTGCAGAAAGGCATCAAGGAAGCCTTCCTGGCCCGGCTGGCAGAGCGCACCGCAAAGATCAGGGTCGGCGACCCGATGGACCCGGAGACCCAGATCGGCCCGCTGGTGAGCGCGGCGCAAGCCGATAGGGTGAACCGTTACATCGCTGCCGCCGAAAGCGAAGGCGCCACCCGCGTCACCCCGCCGCTGCCGCTGCCGGAAGGCCCGGCCTGGGTCAGCCCGGTGGTGTTTGCCGGTGTCACCGACGGCATGACCATTGCCCGTGAAGAGATTTTCGGCCCGGTGATGTCGGTGCTGGAATTCGACACTGAGGAAGAGGCCGTCGCCCGTGCCAACAGCACCGAGTTCGGCCTTGCCGCCGGTGTTTTCACCCGTGACCTGGCCCGCGGCCACCGGGTGGTGTCGCAGCTGAGGGCGGGCACCTGCTGGATCAACGCCTATAATCTGACCCCGGTTGAAATGCCCTTTGGCGGGGTGGGGCAATCCGGCATCGGGCGCGAGAACGCCCGCGCGGCGATCGAGCATTTCAGTCAGCTGAAATCTGTCTATGTCGCGATGTCTTCCTTTGAAAACGACTACTGAACTGAGACTGCAATGCTGGCACGGCTGACCCTTGCCGCCTTCGGGCAGCCCTCTCCCCTGATGTCGAATACCCGCGCGCTTTACCCCGGGATCGCGCTGGCCGTGGTGATCGCGCTGGCGGCGCTGTTCCTGTCGGAACATTACCGGGCGCCCGTCATGCTGATGGCGCTGATGATCGGCATGGCCTTCAATCCCCTGGCCGAGGAGACCTCCGCGGCGGCGGGGATCAACTTCACCTCCAAGGCGCTGCTGCGCGCCGGGGTGGCGCTGCTTGGCGTGCGGGTCAGCCTGAGCGGCATCGCCTCTCTCGGGATCGCCGGCTTTGCTGCGATAGCAGGGCTTCTGACCGGCACGATCCTGCTTGGCCTTCTGCTGTCGCGCCGGGATTGGCGGTCGGGCATTCTCACCGGCGGCGCGGTTGCGATCTGCGGTGCTTCGGCGGCGCTGGCGATATCGGCCTGCCTGCCCAAGGGCAAGGCGCTGGAGAAGGAGACTTTGTTCACGGTTGTTGCCGTCACCGCCCTGTCGACGCTGGCGATGATCTTCTACCCGGTTGCGCTTGTGCAGCTTGGCTTCAACGAGGCGCAAACCGCCTTTGTACTCGGCGCTTCCATACACGACGTCGCGCAGGTCGTCGGGGCAGGGCTCACAATTTCCGAGGATACGGCGCAGCTTGCCACCTTGGTGAAGATGGTCCGGGTCAGCCTGCTGCCGCTTGTGTTGTGCACGCTGGTCCTGTTCGGCTCCGCAACCGGCCATCAGGGCAGGGGAGGGAAAATCCCTGTGCCGGGTTTCCTCGTGGTGTTCATTGCGCTGGCGGTCCTGGCGAACACCGGAGTGATCGAGGAAGCGGCAGCGTCCGTTGCCGCAACGGTGTCCAAGTGGCTGCTGATCGTGGCTATTTCCGCGCTGGGCGCCAAAACCTCGCTGCGCAGCCTTGCCACTGTGGGGGGCGCAAAGGTGATGCGGACCGGCGGGCTAACATTGGTGCTGTTCGGTGCCTCGGCCCTGGTTGCCCGCCTGTTGCCCGGCCTGTCCTGAGATGATTGCGGCATGCGGTTTCAGCCTCGCAGGACAATTTGCGGTCTGCCCAACGCGGCATTCGGTTTCTCCGGTTTCCTATGGGCCGTTGCGCCGCTGGTCCTGGCAATGATCCGGCCTTCCTGTCCATCTGTTTACTCCCTGGCTGTCGGACAGTGTAAATCCGTCAATCAAGGCCGGGAATTTCATAGCTGATCTGATCGCTTTGCCGCTGCGTCGGCGATCATTGCAACAAATACTGATGGGATTGCGGGCTTGCTGATGACCGGTGCTTCTGGCCAACTGGAGGTGCCCAACAGGGCTTTCTGGCCGGTGTGATATACAAAAGGAATCTGATCACCGGTCAGTCTTTCTGCAACGGCGAGCGACTGCTCCTTACCCAAGTTGACGTCAAGAACTGCAACTGTAATCCGGTGGCTGCTCAGAAGATCCAACGCTTCGTTCACCGATGCCGCCGGTCCAACAACGTCTGCGCCAGCCTCACGGACCGTTTCTGCCAAATCCATCGCGATCAGAAATTCATCCTCCACGATCAAGACGAGTTGATTCTCAAGATCCATTTGTCCGGCGACCCCTAGTGTAGCATAGACAGTGAGGTATCAACTGTTTACCCGGTCAGTTGGTTCCGCATAAACTCCACCATCGATTGAAATACTCCGTGAGGCTGACACGCGGTCAGCGATCAAACGGTAGCATCACCGTCCACTGCAAACCGTCAGCCGCATAAGCCAAGTCAACATTTGCGCCAAGTTTTTGTGACACGAAGCTTTTGATCACCGTCTGACCAAAGCCTGTTTTTTCCGGCGCGCTGACAGGCGGTCCGCCGCGCTCGGTCCAGCTCAGGCGAAGGACCTTCTTCTCGTCATGCGTTTCAAATCCCCATTCAACATGGACCTTGCCTTCCGGGGTCGACCAGGCCCCGTATTTGACGCAGTTCGTCGATAACTCGTGCATCGCAAGGCCGATCACTTCCGCCTCGTTGCTGTTGAGCACAACCTCAGGGCCGTCACGTTCAAGCCGTTCGCCGCCGCCAGCGAAGGCTTCCAGCTGCTTGTCGATCAGATCTCTGAGAGAGGCGCCGGTCCAACTCTGTTTGACCAGCAAATCGATGGAGACCGCAAGACCGTTCAGGCGTTGCTCGAGCAAGGCCCGGAAATCCTGCATTGATCCGGCTGTTCTCGCCGTCTGCCGCGCGATAGCACCGACCACAGCAAGCTGGTTCTTGGAGCGATGCGACAATTCGTGCATCAGGATGTTCTGGTGTTCCTGCGCCGCCTTGCGATCGCTGACATCCCGGATCACGTAAATCAGATATGCCGGTTCGCTTTCGCCGTTGCGTTGCAATGCAACGCTTACATCCCACCACACGTCGCTGCCGTCTGCGCAGAGATGCCGCGCTTCGTACTGCAGGTTGGCAATGGTCCCGGACAGGAGGCGGTCGACTTTCCCGGGGTCCACCGGGCGATCCTCGGGGTGCAGCAGCTGATCCAGCCTGCGGTGCGGCAGATCGGTGCGGCTGTATCCCGACATTTCACACAGGCGGTCATTGAACTCCAACCAGGTGCCGTCCAATCCAATGTGGGCAATTCCGACCGACGCGTTGTCAAAGGTGCCGCGAAACCGCTGCTCGCTTTCGCGCAGCGCGGCCTCGAAGTTCTGACGTTCCGACAGGTCGTAGAAATGACAGACGACACCGGGGCGGCCGTCGGGCAATGTCAAGCGTTCGATCTTCCAGTCATAGGCCTCCACTTGATCGATATCATGCCGGTTCCCCACCGTGTCCGGCGCATGATACGCTTCGCCTGTCGCAAGCGTGTGGCGGAAATGGGCGATGAATTCGCTGGCCGCGGGTTCGGGCCAGATAATCCGCAGGGCTTCGGCGAAATCGCGCCCGATCAGGGGGCGGACGTTCTCGAAGACTTTCTGGGCACCGACGCTGACCTGAGCGATTCGAAAATCCGCATCGACAGCGTAGATGCCGAAAGGCGACTCGTTGACCAATTGCGCCAGACTGGCATTTGCAGCCAGCAAGGACCGCTCCACCTTCTTGCGGACCGAAATATCGCGCACGATCTTGGAAATTCCGATGATTTCGCCCGCCTCGTTCCTGATTGGCGACGGCGTGACCGACACTTGCAGCAGGCGTCCATCCTTGCACCGCCGCAAGGTTTCGACGGCGCGCAAGGTTTCCCCTGATCCGACCCGGCGCACGAACATCGCCTCTTCGTCGCGCTTTTCTTCCGGCACCAGGCACAGCGCAGTCTGGCCGACGATCTCTTGGGCGCTGTAACCGAACATGTTTTCAGCGCCGTCGTTCCAGCTGGTCACATTGTCGGCCATATCCTTGCTGTAGATCGCATCCGTCGAGGAGGACACGATTGCCGCGAGATGGGCGCGGGCCTGTTCGGCGCGGTTCCGCCATTCGATTTCCGATTTCAGCGTCCTGATTTTCAGGTTGAGCTGCTCGAAAGCGGCTTTTCCCAGTTCAGCAGGCTGAAGCCGCAGGATGACAAGCGCCCCGCCATCTGCTCCCGGACCGGCGGCCCCGCCATTACAGCTCCAGGTCAAGGATCCTCCGCCCTCGGTCTTCAGGGTGATTTTGCCCGGCAAAGGCCCCCGCGTCCGTGCGCACATGGACAGAAATTTCGCTACCGCTTCCGGTGAGGTGCTATGTTTTCCCAGATCGTTGCCGGGTGCCAAATCGGGGTGGGCCCGTTTGAAGGGTGGGTTCGTCGCGCGGACAATACCTGTGGAAGTGACGAGCAGACATGCGCGCGTGTCGGATGCCAGGAGCATCTCGAACGCGCTCTCTATCCTATCCTTGGGATCCAAAATACTCACGCCCGTCCTCCTCTCTGGCCGCCTCGTCGTGTTTCAGATGCACCACCACCCGGCACTCCTGATGCCCCGCCGCAATCGTGCGCTCGAGTTCGACTTTTGCATATCCCAGATTTTCCGCGGCAATGCTTCCGAAGACATTTGACGTCATCATGCACATGGAAGGCCGGCCAAGTACCTTGTCGCCGAAGGGACAGGCCTTATTGCCCAGCACAATGCGGTCGTCGCTTTCCTCAATGATGTAGAACTCGCCCTCGATCCGGCGTTTCAAATCGACCAGGACCGCGGCCACCTGACCTCGTGACAGTTTTTCGACAGACAGCGCATTGCGATAAGATTGACCGATGCTTTCGCCGATCTTCGTGCCAACGATACTGATAAACCCCGAAGCGTCTTCGAGACCGACGACGTCTTCGAGCGTCCCGGACAGTTCGCGAATGAGCGTGCGCATGAAACCATCACGGTCAAGGTCAATTTCTGCCATCGGGATGTCATTGCTTGATCTGGTCATCTCAGTTCCATTCTTGCTGCGCTGTGCTGGAAATGGCCCGTGTTGCGATGGTGCAGAACAAGTGAAGCGCGCTGATCCTTCACATCTTCCCGCGTTCAACAGATTATCGCATGGGCGCTGTTCGTGGCTATTCAGACCTCCGTGGCTTACGCCGCTACAAGATTATAACCTATTCCGGCATTGCACATTGGGCCACATCTTTTCCTGACGCAGCAGAAACGCGCAAGCGGTCCGATGAGGCTGGAAGACGGCGGTCCAAGCATCCGGGCTGGATCACTGCATCGCCGTTTCCGGCATTGACCGGCCCCCGGGACGGTCCTGCGTTCATGACATAAGCCTGCGGGTTTGCGGTTTGCTGCCCGGGTTCCATACAAGCCGTCAGTTGCTGCAGCGGCTCTTGCTATGTGCAAATGACGGCTGGGCAGCGCCCCTCAAACCCTGTTGAGCCCGCGTCAGGCGCGGATCATCGACCCTGCACCGTGGTCGGTGAACAGCTCCAGCAGCACCGAATTCTGCACCCGCCCGTCGACGATGGTACAGGCGCGCACGCCGTTGCGCACCGCATCCAGCGCGGTTTCGGTTTTCGGGATCATTCCGCCGGCAATCACGCCGCTGGCGGTCATAGCCTCGACATCCGCGGCCTTCAGCTCGGTCACCACGTCGCCGTCGCCGTTTTTGACACCCGCAACATCGGTCAGCAGCAGCAGCCGGTCCGCCTGCAGCGCCTTGGCGACCGCACCGGCAGCGGTGTCGCCATTGATGTTGAAGGTTTCGCCGTCCCGGCCAGCGCCGATCGGGGCGATCACCGGGATCATGTCTTTTTCAAACAACCCGTACAGCACCTTGGGGTCCAGATCGGCCGGGGCGCCGACAAAGCCGAGGTCCGGATCAGCCTGATCGCAGGTGATCAGATTGGCGTCCTTGCCCGACAGGCCGACGGCACGGCCGCCCTGGCGGTTGATCGCCTGCACGATGCGTTTGTTGACGACGCCGGACAGCACCATTTCCACCACTTCCATGGTGGCGGCATCGGTGACCCGCTTGCCATTGACGAAGTCGGACCGGATCTGCAGCTTTTCCAGCATCGCATTGATCATCGGACCGCCGCCGTGGACGATCACCGGGTTCACCCCGACCTGGCGCATCAGCACGATGTCGCGGGCAAAGGTCTCCATCGCCTCGTCGCTGCCCATGGCGTGGCCGCCCAGCTTGATGACAACAATGGCCCCGTCATAGCGCTGCAGATAGGGCAGGGCGCTTGAGAGGGTCTCGGCAGTGGCAATCCAGTCGCGGTTCATGGTCTGTGTTTTCATCGCTGTCATCATTCCTTTGACCGAAGGGTTTAGGCGGTTCCGGGGCCGCTGCCAAGCATTGCCTTCGGCAAACCGGGCGGCGCAGCCTGCAGGATGCCATTGCGGTTGCCTGTGCCGGTGGTAGGGTCAGCCGGAAAATCTCCTGTGAGGATCATCAGATGCGTCAGAAGACCCTGCTATTGACCGGCGCCAGCCGCGGGATCGGCCATGCCACGGTGCGCCGTTTCAACCGCGAAGGCTGGCGGGTGATCACCTGCTCGCGGCATCCGTTCCCTGCAGAATGCCCCTGGGGCGGCGGCCAGGAAAACCATGTGCAGCTGGACCTGTCGGACCCGTCGGACACGATCAACGCGGTGGGCCAGATCCAGGACCTGCTGGAGGGCCGCCTGGACGCTTTGGTCAACAATGCCGGAATTTCGCCGAAAGGGCCGGAGGGGGAGCGGCTCAATACGCTTAACACCGATCTGATGGACTGGGGCAAGGTGTTCCATGTGAACTTCTTTGCCTCGGTGGTGCTGGCGCGCGGGCTGAAGGATGAGCTGGCGGCGGCCAAAGGGTCCGTCGTCAACGTGACGTCGATTGCGGGCAGCCGGGTGCATCCTTTTGCAGGGGCGGCCTATGCGACATCGAAAGCGGCACTGGCGGCGCTGACGCGGGAGATGGCGCATGATTTCGGGCCGATGGGGGTGCGGGTCAATGCGATTGCACCGGGCGAGGTGGAAACCGCGATTCTGTCGCCCGGCACCGACAAGATCGTTGAGAAGCTGCCAATGCAGCGGCTGGGCCAGCCCGAGGAGGTGGCGGCGGCAATCTATTTCCTGTGCTCGCAGGAAAGCTCATACATTTCCGGCACCGAGATCGAGGTGAACGGCGCACAGCATGTCTGATGCTGACCTTTCGCCCGGCCGCTAGGCCGGGCAGCGCCCGCCCCCCACGGGGCGGGCGCTGCCCTTAGGTCTTCGTCAGCTCACGGCGCGTTTCAGGACCGGCAGGTTGCCCAGCAGCAGCACGTCGACCGTCAGCACCGCCAGCAGCACCAGACCGGTCAGCGGAAAGGCCAGCGAGACCAGAACGGCGATCAGCGCGGCCCCCTTCCAGAACGGCATCCCGGCCGGTTCCGGCGGTGCGGCGAGGCGTGTGGCCCCGGCCGGGCGGCGCTTCATCCACATCACCAGTCCGGAGACGCAGACAAAGATCACCGCCAGGCAGAACACCGCGTTCAGCACAAAGCTCCAGGTGCCCATCAGACCCATGTGGAAGGGAATGCCGACAGCCATCGCCTTGCCGGCCAGGGAGTAGTCCTCGTATTTCACATCGGCGAGGATCTTGCCGCTGTACTGGTCCACATGGATGGTGCGGTCGATGAACGGGTCATCTCCGTCGCCGCTCATGCTGTCGCGGTTGATGGTCCAGACGCCATTTCCGCCGCCGGGATAGGCAAGGCGGAAGCGGCCCTCCATCCCCAGCGTGCGGCCCAGGGCGATAACGCTGCCTGCGTCCACTGCCTGGCCTTCGGGAATGCCGGTGATCCCGGCCCCGGAGCCGGAGGCAGGCATCGGGGTCTGCTCCAGCGCCCAGGGCACATCATTGGCGGACCCGTGGTTCATGCTGGCGTGAATGTCGTCCGACAGCGGAACGTTGTCCCATTTTGCTGCCGGGAAAGTGCTCCAGGCCTGCATCATCCGGCCGCCCCAGATGCCGGTCCACGACAGGCCGGAGATCAGGAAGACAACCAGCAGCGCCGACATCCAGAAGCCGGTCACCGCGTGCAGGTTCTTCCACAGGGCACGGCCCCTGGCGCGGAAGTTCGGGATAAGGGCGCTGGCGGCATTGCCGCGCGGCCACCACAGGTAGAGGCCGGTCAGCACCAGCACGATGCCAAGGCCTGC
Organism: Leisingera methylohalidivorans DSM 14336; assembly: GCF_000511355.1. Lineage (NCBI taxonomy): Bacteria > Pseudomonadati > Pseudomonadota > Alphaproteobacteria > Rhodobacterales > Roseobacteraceae > Leisingera > Leisingera methylohalidivorans. Next base: position 248,942 of record NC_023135.1, read on the forward strand.
GGCAATCTCGATCAGCCGGTCGCCGGTGTCGCCGATCAGGAGGGACGAATGAATGTTGTCGGCCAGATCATACCAGCCTGCGCGGCGGTCCCAGACCTCGATCACCTCGCCGGTGTATTGGTCCAGTGCCACCAGACGCTGGCCGTCCTCGGTTTTCACCCGGAACACCGCGGCCAGATCCGGCGCCTTGGGGCCGATCCATTCGGCGATGGTGCCGGGCTGGGCGGCCAGAACGGCGGCGGATTGGTCTGCGATGCTCAGCTCGGCAGTGCCTTGGGTAACGGTGATTGTCTCGCCGTCGCGGCCATCGAACTGGGTGATGAACATCATCATCAGTCCGGTCACCGCCAGCATGATCAGGAACGGCACCACAAACAGGCCGGCATAGAAGTGCCAGCGCCAGGCGGCGAAGTAGAATTTCTCGGACAGCGGGTGCGCGGAGGGCGCGGGGTTCGGTTGGCTTGTTGCCATTGTTGTCTCTCCATATCGGAACAGGGCCGGGCGCGCGGGGCGCCGGCTGGAAAATCAGGAAATGTTCAGAAAAATCAGGAGAGCGCGGGCGGGCCGCGGGCGTCATAGCGCCAGTGGAAGCCGGCGCTGTGATGAGTGAAAGACTCGCGCGACCAGCGGTCTTCCAGCGGGGCGTTCAAGTCCAGATCGATCAGATGGTCCGGCAGCAACGCCACTGCGCCAAGCGCGGCAAAGGGGCAGCTGCGGTCCTCCATCTGCTCGGTGGGGGCGTGGTCGACCCCGCCGTCCAGATCGACCCAGGTTTCCACCGGGCCGGTGCCGGTGCAGATCACCAGCAGCACCTTGCCGTCCTGCCCGGAGCCCGGCATCCAGCCGGATGGAATCAGCCCGGCCACGGCCAGGGCGACCACAATCAGGAAGGAGGGCAGGCGGCCGGACACGGGTCAGAGATTGGCGATGATCGAGCGCAGGGTGGCGATGCCGTCGCCCTTTTCCGAGGACGTCAGCACGATTTCCGGATAGGCGGCCGGGTGTTTGGACAGTGCGTCTTTCACCTGCTCCAGCACCTTGGCGCGGTCCTTTTCCTTGACCTTGTCGGCCTTGGTCATGACGCATTGGAAGGTGACGGCAGAGCTGTCCAGCAGCTTCATGATCTCTGCATCCACCGCCTTCACCCCGTGGCGGCTGTCGATCAGCACAAAGGCGCGGCGCAGGTTCTGGCGGCCGCTGAGGTAGCGCTTCAGCAGTTTCTGCCATTGCTCCACCACCTTCAGCGGCGCATTGGCATAGCCATAGCCGGGCAGGTCGACGAGATACAGCTCGGGGCCTTGGGTGAAGAAGTTGATTTCCTGGGTGCGGCCCGGCGTGTTCGACGCGCGCGCGATGCCCTTGGTGCCGGTCAGCGCGTTGATCAGGCTCGACTTGCCGACGTTGGAGCGGCCGGCAAAGCAGACCTCCAGCCGGTCGGCGTCGGGCAGGCCGTTCATCGCGACCACGCCTTTCAGGAATTCGGTCTCGCCGGCAAACAGCTTGCGGCCCTTTTCGGCGGAGATATCGTCCGGCGCTTCGGCCAGGGAAAATTGCATCTGCATCACAGCACCTTTACCGCGTCGCCGAGGCGGATGCCGCCGCTGCGCACCACTTCGGCGTAAATCGAGAAATCCTGGTGGCCCCAGTTTTCCTTGAGGGTTTTCAGCGTATCGGCGTCGCGTTCGCCGGTTTCGGGATTGGCAGTGGTCGCCAGGCAGCGCGCCACCCGTTCGCGCACCGCAAATACGGCCTCGCCGATCTGCACCTCGCGGCCCAGCCAGCTGTTCTCAGCCCAGGCCTCATCCAGATCGAACCAGATGTTGCCGCGCCAGCGCTTGGGCGAGAGCTCATGGCCGATGGCCTGCTCCACCGCGCGGTGCGAGGCCCAGTTGCACAGGGTGACCGAGGGGAAACCGGTGTCGGTCATGCCGCGGCCCGGTACCCGGATGATCCGGGCAGAGGCGGCACGGCCCGCGGGCGTCAGCGGCGTTTCCCAGTCCAGAAACCGCGGCAGATCGGCCGGGTTGCCGGGGTCGAAGGTCAGGTCCGGCTGGTCCGGGTGGGTCAGCGTCAGCTGGCCGCTTGCGTCGTCCAGCGTGGCGTTGATGGCCATCAGTTTGGGTGCCTTGGAACCACGGGTGAAGTTCTGGCAGGGGACCCATTCGGAGCCGTCCGCCTTGGAGGCCTCATGCGCCACCGCCCAAACGCGATCGCCGGGCATGGTTTGCCCGGCGGTCAGGGTTACGTTTTCCAGCGCCTCACGCCCGTGGGACTTGAGCGGGTGGCGCCAGATATTTGTAACTTTGTGCGTCATCAGCTGTCAGCCTTGGGCTTCTTCTTGAAGCCTGACTTGATGTTGCCGAACACGTCCGGCTTGTAGCCGTGGCTGCGCATGATCAGGTACTGCTGGCTGAAGGTGATTGTGTTGTTCGCAATCCAGTAGACCACCAAGCCGGAGGCAAAGCCGCCGAGCATGAACATGAACACCCAAGGCATCCAGGCAAAGATCATCTGCTGAGTCGGATCGGTGGGGGCCGGGTTCAGTTTCTGCTGCAGCCACATGGAGATGCCCAGCAGGATCGGCAGGATGCCGATGAAGACCAGCGCCATAATGCTTTCCGGTGCCGGGGGGGCATAAGGCAGCAGGCCGAACAGGTTCATGATCGAAGTCGGATCCGGCGCGCTGAGGTCCTGGAAGGGGCCGAAGAAAGGCGCGTGGCGCAGTTCCAGGGTGACGAAGATCACCTTGTAGAGCGAGAAGAAGATCGGGATCTGGATCAGGATCGGCAGGCAGCCCGCGGCGGGGTTCACCTTCTCCTTCTTGTAGAGCTCCATCATCTCCTTTTGCATCTTCTGGCGATCGTCGCCGGCGCGCTCCTTGAGCTTCTCCATCTCCGGCTGCAGCTCTTTCATCTTGGCCATCGAGGCATAGGATTTATAGGCCAGCGGGAAGACCAGGATTTTGATGCAGATGGTCAGGCCGATGATCGCCCAGCCCATGTTGCCGATCAGCACGTTCAGATTGTGCAGCAGCCAGAACATCGGCTTGGTCAGGAAGAAGAACCAGCCCCAGTCGATCACGTCCAGGAAACCCGCGATGCCTGCGGACTGGTAGCCGCGGATGGCTTCCCATTCCTTGGCGCCGGCAAACAGCTGGGTGGTAACGTCCGAAGACTGGCCGTCAGCCACGGTCACGGTCGGCAGCACGATGTCGGTCTGGTAGATCTCGCGGCGCTCGTCGAATTTGGCGATCGAGCGGAAGGCCTGGCCCGGTTCGGGGATCAGCGTCGACATCCAGTAGTGGTCGGTAAAGCCGATCCAGCCGTTTTCGGCGACCTGCTTGACCTCGGCCTTGGAACCGTCGCGGGGATCGGGCTCGAAATCAGCCATGTCGTCATAGTCGATCTCGGCCAGTTCACCGTCCGACATGCCGACCAGGCCTTCGTGCAGGATGAAGAAATTCTTCAGGTCGGCCGGCTGGCCGTGGCGGGCCAGGGTGCCATAGGGCGCCAGCGACACAGGGCCGCCGGAGGCGTTGGTGACGGATTGGGTGACCGAGAACATGTAGTCCTGATCCACCGCGATGGTGCGGTTGAAGGTCAGGCCCTTGCCATTGTCCCAGGTCAGGGTGACGGGGCTGTCCGCGGTCAGGGCGGCGTCTGCCGGGGCGGACCAGATGGTGTTGGCCCCCGGCACGTCGTCCAGCGACAGACCCGCGCCCGGCGCCCAGCCGTACAGCGCGTAATAGGCACCGGCATCGCCCACCGGTTTCAGCAATTTGACGATCGGGGAGTTCCCGTCCAGCGTTTCGCGGTAGTCTTTCAGCGACAGATCGTCGATCCGGCCGCCCTGCAGCGAGATGCTGCCGGCCAGGCGCGCGGTGTCGATGGCCACACGCGGAGCATCGGGGGCTTCGGCCTGTTCCGCGGCGGTCTCTGCCACAGCGTCTGCCGCGGCACTGGGAGCCAGGGCGGTGTTGCCGGCGGGCGCGGTGCCGCTGATCGCGGTTTCAGGCGCCTGTTCCGGCTCTGGCGGCGGGAAAAAGGTGTACCACCCCAGGATCACCAGAAAGCTGAGTACGGTTGCGAGAATTAGATTTTTGTTCTGATCGTCCATTGGGGACTGCCACCTCGTGTAGGGAAGGACACGTGGGGTTCAACAGAGGTGGGCCGCAAAGGTCAAGCAGAATCGCGGCGCGCGGGGGCGGCATAGGGTCCTGCTGCTGCAGAAAATCGAAGGAATTGAACAATCAGGGGGTCTGGCGGCCGATCACAGGCGTGTCCTGCAGTTTCGCTTCATGGGCGGTGATCCAGTCCAGCGTCTGGTCGAAGGGCATCGGGCGGCCGATACCGAAGCCCTGCACATGGCCGCAGCCAAGCTGCGCCAGCAGCGCGTGTTCGCCTGCGGTTTCGACCCCTTCTGCGAGGGTTTCCAGGTCCAGCCGTTCGGCCATGGTGAGAATCGCGGAGATCAGTTTCTGCTGCTCAGGATCCTGGTCCGACTTCATCACAAAGGAGCGGTCGATCTTGATGCGGGAAATATTGAAACGGCGCACCGCAGCGATGGAGGCATGGCCGGTGCCGAAGTCATCAAGGTCGATGTGGCAGCCCATTTCGCTGAGGGTGAGAATGTTGCGGGTGATCACACCGTCGGGCTGATCGGTCATCACGGTTTCCAGAATCTCGACGCAAAGGCGCTCCGGTGGCAGCTCGAACCGTTCAAGCTCCCATTGGATGCGGCCGGCAAGGCCGGGGTTGCGCAGCTCCTGGGTGGCAAAATTCACCCCGACGCGGGGCACCTGCACGCCGGCGGCATCCCAGGCCTTGATGGCGACCAGGGAATTGTAAAGCATCACCTGGCTCAGCCGGTCCATCAGCCCGGCCTCTTCCAGCGCCGGCAGGAAGGCCGACGGCGGGATCAGCCCCTGCACCGGGTGCGACCAGCGGGCCAGCGCCTCAAACCCGGAAACCCGGCCGGTGTCGGTGCAGATCTGCGGTTGGAACCAGGCCTGGATCTGACCGGACTCCAGCGCCGAAGCGGCTTCTTCGCGCAGGTTGGAGCGGGTCCCGATGCGCTTGGACATATCCACCGAAAAGGCGCGGATGCCGCCGGGGCCGTTGCTTTGCGCCTCGGCCAGGGCGGTCACGGCGGCGCCGGTCCAGTCGGAACCGGTCTTTCCCGGGGCCCGGTTGCGCTGACAGAAGCCGATGGAGGAGCTGACGTAGATGCTGGTGCCGTCCAGCGGCACAGGTTCCTCAGCGGCGGTCTGCATCCGGCCGGCCAGCTGAATGCAGAGTTCCAGGTCCAGTTGCAGGGTCGGGGCCAGGCAGATGGCAAACCGGCTGTCGCCGATCCGGGCAATGGTATCGTGCTGCCGCAGGACGGAGGCAATCTGCGTGCCGCAGTGCCGGACGATACGGTCGCCGGCCTCAAGGCCGTGGCGGTCCGCCAGTTCCTTGTAATCATCCAGCTCCAGGACGAAGACGGCGGAGCGCAGATCCGTGTCCGCGCATTCCTCGTAGACGCGGGCGGTCTCATGTTCGAACCCGTCGCGCAGCAGCATGCCGGTGACACTGTCGTGCGGCAGGCCGTCGCCCAGTTTGCTGAACCCGCCGGCAACGGCAATCAGCACCGGCAGGCCAAGCGCCATCGATAGCAGCGCGGTTTCGCCGCCGAGCCAAAAGGTGGCCAGGGTCAGGGCTGGCAGGAAAGCGAGCGCAGGAGGCCCGAAAAGTGCCGGGGCAAGGATTCGCCGGAGCCGTGCCAGGAGACCTGATCCCGTGTTTGTCATTCTCAGACCTTTCGTCTGCAGCCAGTCATTCCGGCATGAGACTAAGGCGCTGATCTAACCCGGGAGTTAACGCAAAGCGGGAATTTCCGTTTTTTCCGGCCCGGAATCCGGGTTGTTCAGTTCCAAACCGGCAAAATCGAACAGTTTCGGGTCCAGCAAGTGCGAGGGCCGGGCATTCATCAGCGCCCGGAACATCACCTGACGGCGGCCCGGGCTGTTTGATTCCCACTGATCCAGGATCTGTTTCACCTGCTGGCGCTGCAACCCGTCCTGGCTGCCGCAGAGGTCGCAGGGGATGATCGGGTAATTCATCGCACGGGCGAATTTTTCGCAATCTGCCTCAGCCACATGGGCGAGCGGGCGGAACAGGAACAGGTCGCCCTCCTCGTTCACCAGTTTCGGCGGCATGGTCGCCAGGCGGCCGCCGTGAAACAGGTTCATGAAGAAGGTTTCCAGGATGTCGTCGCGGTGGTGGCCCAGCACCACCGCCGAGCAGCCCTCTTCGCGCGCGATACGGTAGAGGTTGCCGCGGCGCAGGCGCGAGCACAGCGCGCAATAGGTGCGCCCCTGCGGCACCTTGTCGACGACGATGGAATAGGTGTCCTGATATTCGATCCGGTGCGGCACGCCCATCTTTTCGAGGAACTCCGGCAGCACCGTGGCTGGAAAACCGGGCTGGCCCTGGTCCAGATTGCAGGCGAGCAGGTCCACTGGCAAAAGGCCGCGCCATTTCAGCTCATAAAGAACCGCCAGCAGGGTGTAGCTGTCCTTGCCGCCCGACAGGCAGACCAGCCATTTCGGGGTGCTGCCGTCAGTGCGGCGCTCCACCATGCCGTATTGGTCGATCGCCTCGCGCGCATAGCGCACGATGCGCTTCCTGAGTTTCTTGAACTCGGTGGTCGAGGGGGCGCCGGCAAACAGCGGATGGATTTCGTCCAGGTCATCATCAAGCATGGGCGCGCCCTAGCCGAGGAATTGCGTTTTGCCAAGGAAAAAAGGTGTTCCGGCGTCAGTCCTTGCTGCCGGGGACCGGGTCATAGCCGTCGCCGCCGAAGGGATGGCAGCGTCCGATCCGGCGGGCGGCGAGCCAGGCGCCCTTGATCGCACCGTGTCTTTCCAGCGCTTCCATTGCATAGGCCGAGCAGGTGGGCTGGTAGCGGCAGTTGAAGCCGACCCAGGGGCTGAACAGCAGCCGGTAGGCGCGCACGGGCAGGGCAAAGATATGGGCCAGCGGGGTCATGGCGGTTAGATAGGGCGGGCGGTGCAATATGGCAATGAGGGCTGCGGCCTCCCGCGGGGAGGGGCAGGCGCCGGGCCGGCTTGCGCAGTTTTACTGGCCGTGAATTTACTGGCCGTGGATTTTCTTGAGCGCGTAGATCAGGTCGCGCTTCAGCTCCTCGAACGGGCGCTGGGCGGTCTCGGCCGCGCGGCCGATCAGCACGTAATCCCATCCCGGACGGCCATGCGCGGGTAGAATCATCCGCGCGGCCTCGCGCAGACGGCGCTTGGCACGGTTGCGGGCAACGGCGTTGCCGACCTTTTTGGAACAGGTGAAGCCCATGCGGATCCCGCCGTCATCGGCACGGTTCCGGCCCTGGACCATCATGCCCTTGGTGCCCTGCTTGCGGGCAGGCGGGCGGGCACAGGCGAGGAAATCACGGCGCTTGGCCATGACCTCGATCCTGGGCGCTTGGGATGCGCAAACGGACACCGCCGGAGGCGTATCCCCGCGGGCAGCTGTGCCGTCCTTGGGGGCCTCCGGCGGTGTCATGTCCGTCAGAACGGGAACTGAGCTTAAGCGCTCAGTTCTTTCCGGCCGCGGGCGCGGCGGGCGTTCAGGATCTTGCGGCCTGCCTTGGTGGCCATGCGCGCACGGAAGCCGTGGCGGCGTTTGCGAACCAGGTTCGAAGGCTGATAGGTGCGTTTCATCGCTCCGGTCTCCACATTGTATCTTCGGGCAGGGCGCGGAATCGCCTCCCGGGGGGTCTATCTCGAAGCCCGGTCTTTAGGAGGGAACGGCGGGTAAGTCAAACCCTGCGAGGTGAGAAAACACCTTTTGGGGTAAGAAAACGCCGGTTCGCATGGCGGTGCGGGACCCGGGCGTGCAACATTTCTGCTGAAAACCGCGCCAGGACCGTCTCCGGGCAGGGCGGATGTAACATCGGGGCGGTGATTCTGCCACAAACCTCACGAATCCGGGGGGAGATGATCAAGCCGCCGTGAGACAGGGCTGCCCGGCCTCGCGCCGGGGGCAATTAACACGTAGCAAAAAGGCATTGTTACAGAGACGGACGTATGAGCGACATGAGCGAGACACCCAAAACCGAATCCCAGCCGAAGGACCAGACGGGGGCCAAGCCAGGCCTGGCCCGCCACCTGCCGCTGATTGCCGTGGCGGCGGTGGCGCTGATCGGGGCGGTGACGCTGAAAGACCACCTGACCTTTGACACGCTGCGCGAGAACCGCGAGGCGCTGATGGCGTTCCGGGATCAGAACTACCCGGGTCTGGTGGCGCTGTTCATGGGCCTTTATATTGTGATCGTGCTGTTTTCGCTGCCGGGAGCTGCGGTGGCCTCGGTCACCGGCGGGTTCCTGTTCGGGCTGGTGGCGGGCACCGCGGTCAACGTGATCTCGGCCACCATTGGTGCTGCGGGCATCTTTCTGGCGGCGCGCTGGGGGCTGGGGGCGGTGCTGACCGCCAAGATGGAAGCGGCAGAAGGCCGGGTGCAGATGCTGAAACAGGCGCTGCGCGAGAATGAGGTGGAGGTGCTGCTGCTGCTGCGTCTGGTGCCGGCAGTGCCGTTCTTCGTGGCCAACCTGCTGCCTGCGCTGGTGGGCGTGAAGTTCCGCAATTTCCTGTGGACCACGGCGGTGGGGATCATTCCGGGCGCCATCGTCTTCACCTGGATCGGGGTCGGCGTGGGGGCGGTGTTCGACCGCGGCGGCGAGCCGGATCTGAGCCTGTTGTGGGAGCCGCATGTGATCGGGCCGATCCTGGGGCTGTGCGTGCTGGCGGCAATGCCGATCCTGGTCAAATCCGTCCGCGGCACCCTGCGCGGCAAAAACAGCAAGGATACCTGAACATGAGCCGCATTGAATGTGATCTTCTGGTGATCGGCGCCGGGTCGGGCGGGCTGTCAGTGGCCGCCGGTGCCAGCCAGATGGGGGCGTCGGTTGTTCTGCTGGAGGGCCACAAGATGGGCGGCGACTGCCTGAATTACGGCTGTGTGCCTTCCAAGGCGCTGCTGGCCAGCGGCAAGGCGGCGCACAGGCAGGCGCATACCCAAGCCTTCGGGGTGGCGGATCAGCGCCCGCAGCCGGATTACGCCGCGGTCAAGGATCATGTGCAGGCGGTGATCGGCACCATTGCCCCGGTCGACAGCCAGGAACGGTTCGAGGGTCTTGGCGTGCGGGTGATCCGCGAGTTCGGCCGGTTCGTCTCGCCGGGGGAAGTCGAAGCAGGCCCGCACCGGATTACGGCGCGGCGGGTGGTGATTGCCACCGGATCATCGCCGCTGGTGCCGCCGATCCCCGGGCTGGACAAGGTGCCCTATGAAACAAATGAGACCCTGTTCGGGCTGCGCGAGGCGCCGGAACACCTGCTGATCATCGGCGGCGGCCCGATCGGCATGGAAATGGCGCAGGCGCATGTCCGCCTTGGCTGCAAGGTCACCGTGATCGAAGGGCTGAAGGCGCTGGGCAAGGATGACCCGGAAGCGGCGGCGCTGGTGCTGGATCGTTTGCGCGCTGAAGGGGTCGGGATCGCGGAGGGCGCCATGGTCTCGCGCATCGGCGGCCAGGCCGGTGCGATTGAGGTGGAGACCAAGGACGGCAGCCTGTTCAGGGGCACGCATCTGCTGATGGCGGTGGGACGCAAGGCCAATACGGAGCGGCTGAACCTGCAGGCGGCCGGGATCGAGACCCGGGCCAACGGTATCAAGGTGGACGACAGCCTGCGGACCACCAACAAGCGGGTCTATGCCATCGGCGACGTGTCCGGCGGGCTGCAGTTCACCCATGTGGCGGGCTATCACGCAAGTATTATCATCCGCTCCGCCCTGTTCGGCCTGCCGTCGAAGGCCAAGACCAGCCACATCCCCTGGGCCACCTACACCGACCCGGAACTGGCGCAGGCCGGGCTGACCGAAACGCAGGCGCGGGACATTTATGGCGTCAAGCTGGAGGTCGCCCGGTTTGACTACAGCCACAACGACCGCGCCATTGCCGAGCGCAAAGCCGAGGGGTTCATCAAGGTGATGGTTTTCAAGGGCCGTCCCGTGGGGGCCACCATCGCAGGCCATCAGGCGGGCGAGCTGATCAGCCTGTGGTCTCTTGCACTGGCCAACCGCCTGAAAATGAGCCAGATTGCAGCCATGGTTGCGCCTTACCCCTCCATCAGTGAGGTTAACAAACGGGTGGCAGGGGCCTATTTCACCCCGCGGCTGTTTGAGAGTAGTTTTGTGAAACGCGCAGTGCGATTGGTCCAGCGCTGGATTCCTTGAGGCAAAGGCAGCGGAATGCTCAACACGCTTTCGGGCAGATTTCTGATCCTGACCACGGTCTTCGTGATGCTGGCCGAGATCCTGATTTTTGTGCCGTCGATTGCGCGGTTCCGCGAGGATTATCTGGCCGACCGGCTGCAGCGGGCGCAGATCGCATCGCTGGCACTGCTGGCCGACGATATGCTGGAGACGGAACTGGAAGCGGAGCTGCTGGAGAACGCGGGCGTTTTCAACGTGGTGCTGCGCCGTGACGAGATCCGCCAGCTGATGCTGGCCTCGCCGATCCCGCAGCCGATCACCGGGACTTATGATTTGCGTGAGGCGGGGGCGATGACCTTGATCCGCGATGCAATGCTGCGCATGGCCCGCCCCGGAAATGAAATCATCCGGGTGATCGGTGCGCCGGTGCGCGATGCGGGGATCCTGATCGAGATCACCATGGAAACCGCGCCGCTGCGCGCGGCGATGATCGATTACGGGGTGCGGATCCTGGCTTTGTCGGCGGTGATTTCGGTTTTCACGGCGCTGTTGCTGTTTGTCGCGGTGCGGATTGTGCTGGTGAAGCCGATCAAGGCGGTGGTTGGCTATATGCAGCGCTATGCGGCGGCGCCGGAAGATGCGCGCGGCATCATCCACCCGAGTTCCAGCGTGGTGGAGCTGCGCGAGGCGGAAGAGGCGCTGATGCAGCTGCAAACCGAGCTGACTCACGCGCTGAAACAGCGCGAACGGCTGGCGCAGCTGGGCGGTGCTGTGGCCAAGGTGAGCCATGATCTGCGCAACATCCTGACCTCGGCGCAGCTGTTCACCGACCGGATCGAGATGAGCGAGGATCCTCTGGTGCGCCGCCTGGCGCCGAAGCTGGTGAATTCGATCACCCGCGCGGTGTCCCTGTGCGAGGGCACCCTGGCGTTCGGGCGCGCCGAGGAGCCGTCGCCCACTTTTGCAGTGGTCAGCTTGCATGAGATCACTGCGGATATTGCCGAAAGCGAGCTGCTGGCGGCAGGCAGCGAACTGGTCGGGATCGTCAACGCCGTGCCCAAGCCAATGATGCTGCGCGCCGATTCCGAACAGCTGTTCCGGATCGTGATGAACCTGGTGCGCAACGCCCGGCAGGCGATCATCGCCACTGGCAAGCCGGGGCAGATCACGGTTGATGCGCGCGAGGAAGAGGACGCCTGGTACATCACCGTTGCCGACACCGGACCGGGATTGCCCAAAAGGGCGCAGGACAATCTGTTCACCCCGTTCCAGGGCGGCGCCCGCAAGGGCGGCACGGGGCTGGGCCTGGCCATTGCGGGCGAACTGGCCCGCGGCCATGGCGGATCGGTTGTGCTGAAGGAAACCTGCCCCGAAGGCACGGTGTTCGAGATCTGCCTGCCCAAGGGTGACGGCACGATCTGACACTTGCAGACCGGCGGGCGGGAATATTCCGGCCGGGTGAAACAAATTTGGCTTTTGGGGTTGCGCCCGTGCGGTGCTATGATTAAACCCCGCCGCAGTGGACCGATAGCTCAGCTGGATAGAGTACTTGACTACGAATCAAGGGGTCGGGGGTTCGAATCCTCCTCGGTCCGCCACTAATCTTCGCACAGGCCTAAGATTTTCCAACCATTTTCAATGGGCTGGTGTCGCGTGCTGCGATTTTTCCGGTTGGCAGCCACCCGCCGCTTGGGCCGCTGCCGGCCGCAAGGCTGATGCGGCCGGCCCCGCCCTCGCAGGGATTGCGGCAATCGTGTTTTACCCTAGACGGCTGCCCGGTCCGGAGGACCGCCGTTCAGGCGCGGTTCCGTTGCTGCTGCGCAGCGTCCAGTTCCTGTGCCGGTCCGAAGAATTCGTAAAAGATGCGATCCTCGTCAACACCTGCTGATCTGAGGCCATTCACGGCCATCGCCATAAACCCCTTGGGTCCGCATATGTAGTAGTCAGCCTGATCAGTGTTGGTGTTGCGGGCAAGCCACTCCGGCGTGACACGGCCCTCCACGTCGAAGTTCGCTGCTGCCCGGTCTTCGGAACTGGGGTCCTCGAAAAAGGTGACGCACCGGCGGGACAGGGACCGGGCGATATCCGGCATGACGTGATGCCTGCCATTGTGCGTGGCATGGAGGTAGGTCGCAGCGCGGTTGTTTGCAGCCATGACCTCGAGCATGGAAATCATCGGCGTCAGGCCGACGCCGGCCGACAGCAGCACAACCTCGGTCTCCTGCCCGCTTTTCAGGAAAAACTCGCCGGCCGGAGCCGCCGCGTTGAGCACAGTGCCTTCGGCCGCCTGTTCATGCAGCCAGGTGCTTGCCAGACCGCCTTGCTCGCGCTTTACCGTGATCCGGTAGAAGTCATTCGATGGACCGGAGGAAATCGAATAGTTGCGGCGCAGCTTGCCGGTTCCGGGCACATCAAGATCGAAGGAAAGATACTGACCCGGCTTGTGCTTCAGCACGGGCTGGCCATCGGCGGGTTTCAGGATGAATGACATGACGTCAGCACTCTCCTGGATCCGTTTGCCGATCCGGAATTCCCGCCAGCCGCGCCAGCCGCCTCCGGTGGCTGCGGTCTCCTGGTACAGCTGCTCTTCGCGGCCGATCAGGATATTCGCCAGGAACCAATATGCTTCGCCCCAGGCGCGGATCACCTCCCCGGTCGCCGCATCCTTGAGAACCGCTTTGATTGCGGCCAGCAGGGCGCTGGCGACATGACCATAATGACGGGGTTCGATTTGCAGGCCGACATGCTTGTTTGCAATACGTTCCACCGCTGCGGCCATCACCGGGAGGTTTTCGATGTTCTGGGCGTAGGCCAGGATGGCGTTGGTCAAAGCTGCGTGCTGCGGGGAGTCGCCGCCCTGATGCGACTGGTTGAACAATGTGCGGATTTCCGGATCGGCCAGCAGCCTGTCGTACATCTCGGCTACAATTTCGCGCCCATGCTGCGCCAGTGCCGGAACAGTCGCCTTTACGGTGTCGATGGTGGTTTGGCTGAGTGGCTGTGCCATTGCACGCTCCTGATTTGTCCGTTGGCAGACCCGCGGCCTGCATCGCGGGTTTTCCGCCTGAATCATTCATTCTGTCTGCATGTATGATTGAGGAATTGAAATATGCAACCCAAATGAATATTAAGGCCGCGATCGGAGCCCCGGATGAAGCTGAACCTGACAACGGATTACGCCTTGAGAATTCTTATTTTCCTGGCGTCCAAACCCGAAGAGCTGCACTCGATTGAGACATTGAGCCGCATCTACCGTCTGCCGCACAGCTCCCTGATGAAGATCGTCAGCGAGCTGGTCCGGCAAGGCTACGTCACGAGCATCCGCGGCCGGTACGGCGGCATCAAACTTGGACGGGCGGCCAGCGAAATCAATGTGGGGCAGGTCGTGCGGGTTATGGAAGAAAGCTTTGAAGTTGCCAATTGCGGAGAATGCCTGATCCAGCCTCAATGCGGGCTCCGAGGGGTCTTTGCCGACGCGGTCAATGCGTTTCTCTGCGTCCTCGACCGCAGCACCGTCGCCGATCTGATCAGCAACAAGGAAGACCTGGTTCCATTGCTGACATTGCCTGAGGCGCCGGAACATCCGTAATCTGCCTGGTGAACCGGCAGGGGAACCCAGCCTGGCTATGGGTGGCGGTCAGGGTCTTGGCAATGTGCTCTTTGGATTTGCCACAGCCAGGCGCGCTTGCAAGGCCCTGCTTATGCTCTACGGGAAACAGCCTGAAAATTGCGTTGCCGGTCCCGTTCGGTCCGCCAACCGAAAGCCGCATCGGGTCTTTGACTGGCAAACAAGGACGAAACGCGGCTTAGCATGCCGTCTTCCTGGCTAGGGTTCCGGATTACCGCGGCTGCCGGCAATGGCATCAGGGATGCGGCATCGCTGGTAGAACATCTGTGTGCCGCACCGCCCGCCGCTGCAGCGTTGCCGGGCGATAAAATGTTTTCAAAATGACTGTTTTATGTGCAGGTTGCCGCCGGGTGATTCATTTCCGGGCAGGCGGGACCATGCAGCTGAAGTCAAATCTCTTGCGTCATCTTTCTCCGGCTCTGCCGCCAGCACAGATGCGGGAAACCCTGCGCACGTCGGCGGGCGCCGCGGCCGGGATGAGTGTTTGCGCGATGTTCGCGCTTGCCTGGCCGGAGATTGCAGGGGTTCCAATGCGCCTGCTCGCCCCTCTGGGCGCCTCGGCAGTTCTGATCTATGCCGTTCCGAACTCGCCGCTGGCGCAGCCCTGGTCGGCAATCTGCGGCAATGTTATTTCCGCCGTGGCAGCGGTTGCCGTCCTGCAAACCGTGCCGATGCCCTGGGGACCAGCATTGGCTGTGGCTGCAGCCATCTTTGCAATGATGATCGCGCGGGCCCTGCATCCCCCGGGCGGGGCAATTGCCTTGCTGGCGGCACTGGACCCGGTGCCGGTCCTTGATGCGGGTTTTGCCTTTGCGATCGTGCCTGTTGGCCTTCTGACGGCTGCTTTGGTCCTGACAGGTGTGCTGTATAACCGGGCCACAGGCCGTAAGTACCCGTTCCGCCAATCCGTGGAGACGCCTGTGCAGCCGGAAGAGATCCGCCTGGGGCTCAGCAATGAGGAGCTGGAAGAGTTGCTGGAGCGTTTCCATCAATCCACCAACATCGGCGTAGCAGATCTGGGGCGGCTGCTTGCCGCCGCGGAGGAGGAAGCCGCGCAGCACCGGTTTGAAGGTGTAACCTGCGGCAGCATCATGACGCAGAACCTGATCACTGTGACGCCCGATGTACCAGTGGCGCAGATTGCACAGTTGTTCCGCCGCCATTCCGTCAAGAGCCTTCCGGTTGTGGACGGCAACAAAAAATTCGTGGGTCTCATCCTGCAAAGCGATCTGATCGATGCGCTGATGCGGGACGGCAGCCGAAAGTTCCGCCCCGTACGCCAAGGCAAACTGACCGCGAAGCATGTGATGCAGCCGCCTGCCGGCAGTGTCCCGCATGACCTTCCGGTCGGCACCCTCCTGAACCGGCTTGCGCAGCATGGGGTGCAAACCGTGCCGGTAACCAATGATGGCGGCCTGGCAGGCATTCTCACGCGCAGTGACATTATCGGCCTGCTTCTGCGCGGCGCGCAAAACCGGTTGGCTGCCTGAGGTTGAAGTCCGGTAACGGCTCGCGGAACTGGCAGCCTCGTCCGGGTTTGCTTATCTGGCCGGCCTTTGGCTGGTCGCGTGCTGTTCGTTGCCTCTCGCCT
This sequence comes from Leisingera methylohalidivorans DSM 14336, assembly GCF_000511355.1. Lineage (NCBI taxonomy): Bacteria > Pseudomonadati > Pseudomonadota > Alphaproteobacteria > Rhodobacterales > Roseobacteraceae > Leisingera > Leisingera methylohalidivorans. Next base: position 264,433 of record NC_023135.1, read on the forward strand.
TGGGAAAGCTGTTTCCGCAAAGCTGCCGGTTCAATTACCAGTATGAACCAGGTCGCTTTGTGCGGCTTGTGTTCCCGGCCCGTGTTCGGCCGCCATTTGGCCTGGACAGCGGTCAGAACCGCGATTGCTGCCATGAAGGCGCCAACCCGTTTGGCGCCGCCATGGGTTTGAGCATCAGCTTCGACAAGTTCTTCAGGCCGTGCATGGATCTTGCGCTATCCCGAACAATGGTGGCCTGAGGGGGAATGCATTTCCACCGCTTCTGACACCGGCGGCCTGCAGGCCGTTCAGGCCAAGGGCGCGCATTTACGGCGCGAGCCGGAGCAGTCTCACGCAGCGGTTTGAGCAGGTAGTGCGATATCCGCAAGTGTCGTCCGGTTCAGATCGTCCAGGAAAACCGCCTCTGCCTGACGCAGGCGGGCCTTGAGACGGCAGCGGCCATCAATCGTGCAATCGCCCCCGCCGTCGCCAAAGCATTCGACCAGCGCCTGTCCTTGCTCCAGCAATGTCACGACATCACCAAGGCGGATATTTTCCGCAGGCATCCGCAAAAAGGCACCGCCACCGGCGCCACGCCGGGTCTCAACGATTCCGGCGCTCGCCAGCCGCTGCATGATCTTCGTCAGATGATTCCGGGACAGGCGGAACTCCGTGGCCAGTTCGGCTGTCGAGAAGCCTTGTCCCGGCTGGCTTGCCATCCTCATCAGCATTCGAAGGCCGTAATCGGTGAAAGATGTAAGACGCATGCAGCTCCCTTTCCGCACAAATAGGTATTTACTGTACCAATTCGGGCACGTAGCTTCAAAGTCAAAGCAAGCCGGTCAGGCCGGTGCAGTCACAGCATTCGCAAATGCTGTGCACCCACATGCAGCGGGTCTTGCCGGCGACCCTGCGGAGCTGACTGCTGCGAAGGGAAAAAATGGAGTGAAACGGCTTATTCCGGGTGCCATTTTCACAGTATGACAACAGGGGGAGTGGAGTTGAAATGAGCGGCCAAAATGGTGACAACCTCCAGCTCGCCCCTCTTTGCGGTCTGCTGGGATGCGATTATCCGGTGCTTTTAGCGGGCATGGGCGGCGTGTCCCGCTGGGAACTGGCCGCAGCCGTCGCCAACGCCGGCGGCTTTGGCATGCTGGGGATGGTGCGCGAAAGCCCGGCGCTGATCACCGAAGAGGTCACCCGCCTCAGGGCTGCCACAGACCGCCCCTTTGCGGTGAATGTCATCCCTGCGGCGACCGAGCCCGCCCTGCTCGACGCGCAACTCGGCTGCTGCCTGGACCTTGGGGTTCCTGCCTTCACTTTCTTCTGGGACGTCGTGCCCGATGCCGTTGCCCGGGTGAAGGCGGCAGGCCGCCTTGTCCTGCATCAGGTTGGCACGGTTGAGGCTGCCCGCGCCGCCGAAGCCGCCGGCGCGGATGTGATCATCGCACAGGGCATCGAGGCGGGCGGGCACGTCCATGGCCGCCGCCCGGTCCGCGGCCTTACCGAAGCAATCCTGGAAACGGTGTCCGTACCGGTTGTTGCCTCAGGGGGCCTCTCCACCGGCGAGGACCTGGCCCGGTTTCTGTCGATGGGCGCCGCCGGGATCCAGTGCGGCACTGCCTTCCTTGCAACCGAAGAAGCCTTTGCCCACCCTTACCACAAGGAACGTGTTGCGGCCGCCACCGGCGCGGACACCGTGCTGACCGATGTCTTCGTGCTGAACTGGCCGGCAGGCGCGGCGGTGCGGGTGCTGGAGAACAGCGTGACCAAGGCGCTCGGCGGCACCTATCTGGGCCACGATCCGGACGCCCTCCCGCGGGAGGCAATCGCCTGGGACGGCTCCCAGCCGCGCCTGCGGTTCAGCACGGATTCCCCCCTGCGGACCACCACCGGCGACCTTGAGGCAATGGCTCTGTTTGCAGGCCAGGGCGCGGGCGCCATCCGCGGGGTCGTGCCGGCAGCCGACCGTATCGCGGACATCGTTGCCGGGGCTGAACGCGTCCTGGGCCGGCCGCTTCTGTCCCACCGGAGAGCAGGCCAATGAGCAGCAATTCCGATACCCCGCGCGAACAGAAAGGCTATGCCTCATCGCCCTGCATGGCGGCGGAAACCGGCCTTTACGGCTCGCAGCCCTCCGCCCCGCAGGGGGCCGCGGAAGTTGCCCGCTGGCGGAAGTCCGAACGGAGCCGGCTGCGGGCAGACCGGCTCGCCAGGACGGTTGCGGCCCGCCAGGCGGCGGGCGCTGCGCTGTCCGGTCATTTGCGGCAGCTGCTCCGGACCCGGTTCGGCGGCGCAGGCGGGCATGTCATCTCCTTTTACTGGCCGATCAAGGGCGAACCCGACCTGCGCCCGCTGATGGCGGAGCTGCACGCCGAGGGCGCCACGATTGCCCTGCCCATTGTCGAAACCAAGGCGGCGCCGCTGGTGTTCCGGCTGTGGACGCCGGAAACGCAGCTGGTGCGGGGCGATTGGAACATTCCGGTTCCACCGCCCGGATCCCCCGTGCTGTCTCCGGAAATTACCCTTGCGCCGCTGGTGGGCTGGGCCCCTGGCGGTTTCAGGCTGGGCTATGGCGGCGGATATTTTGACCGGACCCTCGCGGCAATATCGCCGCGCCCCTTTGCTATCGGCATCGGCCTGGATAGCGCGCGGCTTCCGACAATATTCCCGCAGCCGCATGACATTCCTTTGGATTCCATTCTCACCGAAGCTGGCGAAAGGTTCGCCAAAACAGGGTCGGGTTGACCACCTGCGGGTGAAGTGGCGCAGGATGGCTGGCCGGGTTTTGATCCCCTTGCATACGACCACCGTGGACAGTTGGATCGTGTTCGAGACGCACCCGGACTGGCGGGCTGACCAGCCTGAGCACCGGCGGCGCAAGTTCGGTCTGGTTATGCGCCCCGGATTTGTTCCTGGCAGTATTGCGCTGGTTGCGACTGGCTGCAGCGCTGACGGAACGTACTTTTGCGGTTGTTTGCGCTGACTGGCCCATTGCAGCTGTCAAGGAAGCCCAAGCTGCCGGCAGGAGGGAAGCCCGCCCGGTCTGTCCGGCGGGAGCCAGGCCAATCAACCGCTTGAAATCCCGATAGACCCAGCGGAACCGCCCAAGTCCAACCCCGCGGTTTCCCGCTTGGGCGGTTCTTCGGCGCCAGCCAATGCCGCAAAACACCGCTACTCCCGGGAAACCTGTGCCAAGCCAGCCACGCGCCGCAAAAGCAGCCGTGCAAGCCGGTTTCCAGTGCAGTCAAACTGCAACCATTCCGGTAGTCATGGTGAAGCACCCAACATCGATAGAAGAATTCCATCATGCTCGATAAACTTGAGATGTACATCGCGGTCGCCAGGGAAGAGCATTTCGGGCGCGCTGCAGCGGCGCTTGGCATTACCCAGCCAACGCTGTCTGCGGGTGTCAAACAATTGGAAGAGCAGCTGGGCGTGCAGCTGATTTTCCGCGGATCACGCTATGGCGGGCTGACGCCGGAAGGGCAAAGCGCTCTCTCCTGGGCCAGGAAAATCGTCGGGGATTCGCGGCAGCTGAAAGAGGAGATGCGCTTTTCCCGGCACGGCCTGACCGGCCAGCTGCGCATCGCCGTGATCCCGACAGCGCTGACCTGGGCGGCGAAACTGACAGCCCGCTTCAGCGAAAAACACCCGAAGGTGCGCTTCACGATTCTTTCCCGCACCTCGGCGGAGATCCTCTCGATGATCGAGAATTTCTCGGTCGACGCAGGTATTTCCTATCTCGACAATGAGCCGATGGGCAAGGTCAGCTCGGTGCCTTTGTACCGGGAGCATTACATGCTGGTGTGCCATCGCGATTCACCTTTCGCGGAACGCAGGACGGTTGGCTGGGCGGAACTGAACGGGCAGAAGCTTTGCCTGCTGACGCCGGATATGCAGAACCGCCGGATCATCGACAAGAATTTTCGCGAATCAGGAGTGAGCCCGGAAGCCTGGATCGAGTCGAATTCGACCATTGTTCTTACCGTGAATGTGGAGGATGGCGGCTGGATGACCGTGCTTCCGGCGGATATGGCACGGTCTCTGGCAGCGGGAAAGCCGCTGAAAATCATTCCCATGGAGGTGGCCGAAGTCGTTCACTCGGTCGGACTGGTTGCCCCGTACCGGGAGCCTCATACCCCTGTATTAAAGGCACTTCTGACCGAAGCGCGGCGGATGTCGAAGGCTGGTTGATAGAAACTCCCTATCGCTCAACGAAATAGCGATATTGATATGGCTATACACGTTCTGGTTTTTCTCAGGCAAATTGCCGGAGGCCAGCTATGCAACCAGAAACGCCAGCGCCGTCCGATCAGGACATGCGCGCAATCATCTCGGACCATCTGCACCTTGAAGGGGCGCTGTTGCCCATTCTGCATGCATTGCAGAATGCGTGTGGCCGCATTCCCCAGGAGGCCACGCCGCTGATTGCGGATGCGCTGAATATTTCCAAGGCGGAAGTACATGGCGTTATTAGCTTTTACCACGATTTTCGTGAGGTGCCTGCAGGCCGCCATGTGGTGAAGATCTGCCGTGCTGAGGCCTGCCAGGCGGTGGGGGGCAATGCGCTGGCTGAGGCCGCGCTCGCCCGCTTGGGTGTCGAATGGCACGGCACAACCGGAAATGGCGCGGTCACCCTGGAGCCGGTCTATTGCCTGGGGCTGTGCGCCTGCGGCCCGGCCGCCATGGTGGATGGCAAGGTTCACGGCCGCGTGGATGAGGTCCGGATGGCGAAATTGCTGGCGGAGGCCGGGGCATGAAGATCTACGTTCCCATGGACAGCGCCGCCAAGGCGCTGGGCGCTGATGACGTGGCCGCAGCGATCATCGCCGAGGCCGCCAGCCGCGGGCTGGAAATTGAACTGATCCGCAACGGCACCCGCGGCATGATCTGGCTGGAGCCTCTGGTGGAGATCGACCGCGGCGCAGGCCGCGTGGGCTATGGCCCGGTGTTGCCCGCCGATGTGCCCGCGCTGCTGGACGGCACCCTGAAGGGCCTCGGGCGGGTTGAGCAGATCCCGTTTTTCGCCAGGCAGACCCGGCTCACCTTTGCCCGCTGCGGCGTGACTGATCCGCTGAACCTGGACGATTACCAGGCCCATGGCGGTCTGGCCGGGCTGCGCCGGGCGGCGGGCCTGAGCAGCACGGAGATCGTGGAAGAGGTCACCCAATCCGGTCTGCGCGGCCGCGGCGGGGCGGGGTTTCCGACCGGGATCAAGTGGAACACGGTGCGGCAGGCCGAAGCGGATCAGAAATACATCGTCTGCAACGCCGACGAGGGCGACAGCGGCACTTTTGCCGACCGCGTGATCATGGAAGGCGACCCCTTCTGCCTGATCGAGGGGATGGCGATTGCCGGCCTCGGCGTGGGTGCCACCAAGGGCTATATCTACCTGCGGTCGGAATACCCCGATGCCATCCGCGTGATGCAGGAGGCAGTCCGCATCGCCCGTGCAAACGGCGTCCTGGGCGCCGATGTTCTGGGGGCGGGCCGGGCCTTTGACATGGAAATCCGCGTGGGCGCTGGCGCCTATGTCTGCGGCGAGGAAACCTCGCTGCTGAACAGTCTCGAGGGCAAGCGCGGCGTGGTGCGGGCCAAACCGCCGCTGCCCGCGTTGCAAGGCTTTCTGGGCAAGCCCACCGTGGTCAACAACGTCATCAGCCTCGCCACCGTGCCGGTGATCCTTGAGAAGGGCGCGCAGCATTATGCGGACTTCGGCCTGGGCCGGTCCCGCGGCACCATTCCGGTGCAGATTGCCGGCAACGTGAAGCACGGCGGGCTGTTCGAGACTGCCTTTGGGATGCCGCTGGGCGAGCTGGTGCTGGACATCGCCGGCGGCACTGCCTCCGGCCGGCCGGTGAAGGCGGTGCAGGTCGGCGGGCCGCTGGGCGCCTACATGCCTCTCGAAAGATTCGATACACCCTTCGGTTATGAGGAGTTCGACGGCGCAGGCGGGCTGATCGGCCATGCCGGCATGGTGGTGTTCGACGACAGCGCAGACATGCTTCAGATGGCGCGTTTTGCGATGGAATTCTGCGCCGTGGAAAGCTGCGGCAAATGCACCCCCTGCCGGATCGGCGCGGTGCGCGGTGTGGAAACCATCGACCGCATCGCCGCTGGCGACCCCGGCGCCATCCCGCTGCTGACCGATCTTTGCGAGACGATGACGGACGGTTCGCTCTGCGCTCTGGGCGGGTTCACCCCTTACCCGGTGATGTCCGCACTCACCCATTTCCCCGAAGATTTCGCCACCGCCAAGGAGGCTGCAGAATGAAAGACCTGATCATCCCCTGGGACAGTGACCGCGACATGGGCACCCCGGCGCGCGAGGGCGCCCCGGTCTCCCTGACCATTGACGGCTTTGATATCACCGTGCCCGAGGGAACCTCGGTCATGTGGGCCGCCGCCGAGGCGGGGTTCCAGATCCCCAAACTGTGCGCCACAGACAGTCTTGAGGCCTTCGGATCCTGCCGCCTCTGCGTGGTCGAGATCGACGGCCGCCGCGGCACGCCTGCCTCCTGCACCACGCCGGTTGCGCCGGGCATGGTGGTGCGCACTCAGTCGGAGAAAGTGAAGAAGATCCGCAAGGGGGTGATGGAGCTGTACATCTCCGATCATCCGCTGGACTGCCTGACCTGTGCCGCCAACGGCGATTGCGAGCTGCAGGACATGGCCGGCGTCACCGGCCTGCGCGATGTGCGCTATCAGGCCCCTGCGGGCAGCGGTCTGGCCAATCATTTCGAGGCGCGCCAGAACGGCGAGGCCAACCCGCAGTACATCCCCAAGGACGACAGCAACCCTTACTTCAGCTACGACCCGGCGAAATGCATCGTCTGCAACCGCTGTGTGCGCGCCTGCGAAGAGGTGCAGGGCACCTTTGCCCTGACCATCGAAGGCCGCGGGTTCGACAGCCGGGTCAGCGCCGGCACCGCGGCGGATGATTTTCTGGCCTCCGACTGCGTCAGCTGCGGCGCCTGTGTGCAGGCCTGCCCGACCGCGACATTGCAGGAGAAATCGGTGATCGAACTGGGCACGCCCGAGCGCTCGGTGATCACCACCTGCGCCTATTGCGGCGTCGGCTGCTCCTTCAAGGCGGAACTGAACGGCGATGAGCTGGTCCGCATGGTGCCCTACAAGCACGGCAAGGCCAACCGCGGCCATTCCTGCGTCAAGGGACGGTTCGCCTATGGCTATGCTAAGCACAAGGACCGCATTCTGAACCCGATGATCCGCGACAGCATCGACGAGCCCTGGCGCCAGGTCTCCTGGGAGCAGGCGCTGGGCTTCGCTGCCGCCCGGATGCGGGGGCTGCAGGAAAAGCACGGCAAGAAGTCGATCGGTGTGATCACTTCCAGCCGCTGCACCAACGAGGAAACCTTCCTGGTGCAGAAACTGGCCCGCGGAGTGTTCGGCAACAACAACACCGACACCTGCGCCAGGGTCTGCCACTCGCCCACCGGTTACGGCCTGGGCCAGACCTTCGGCACCTCGGCCGGCACCCAGGATTTCGACTCGGTCGAGCATACCGATGTGGTGATCGTGATCGGCGCCAACCCGACCGACGGCCACCCGGTCTTTGCCAGCCGCCTGAAAAAGCGCCTGCGCGCCGGTGCCGAACTGATCGTGATCGACCCGCGCCGCACCAACCTGGTGAAATCGCCGCATATCCAGGCGGCACAGCACCTTGCCCTGCGCCCCGGCACCAATGTTGCCGTGGTGACAGCATTGGCGCATGTGATCGTGACCGAAGGGCTGATGGACGAGACCTTCATCCGGGAGCGCTGCGACTGGGATGAATTCCAGGTCTATGCCGAGTTCGTCTCCGAGCCGCGTCACAGCCCGGAGGCAACAGAATTGCTGACCGGCGTTCCGGCGGCAGATCTGCGCGCCGCGGCCCGGCTGTTTGCCACCGGCGGCAATGGCGCGATCTACTATGGCCTGGGCGTCACCGAGCACAGCCAGGGGTCGACCACAGTAATGGGCATCGCCAACCTCGCGATGCTGACCGGCAACATCGGCCGCAAGGGCGTCGGGGTGAACCCGCTGCGCGGCCAGAACAACGTGCAGGGCTCCTGCGACATGGGATCGTTCCCGCACGAGCTGCCGGGCTACCGCCATGTGAAAGGCCCCGAGGTGCGCGCGGTTTTCGAGGAAGCCTGGGGCGTCGAGATCGACCCCGAACCCGGTCTGCGCATCCCCAATATGCTGGATGCCGCCGTCGAGGGCAGCTTCAAGGGGCTTTACTGCCAGGGCGAGGATATCCTGCAATCCGACCCGGACACCAAACATGTGGCGGCGGGGCTTGCGGCGATGGAATGCGTCATCGTGCATGACCTGTTCCTGAATGAGACCGCGAATTACGCGCATGTGTTCCTGCCCGGCTCCACTTTCCTGGAAAAGGACGGCACCTTCACCAACGCCGAGCGCCGCATCAACCGCGTGCGCAAGGTGATGGCGCCGCTGAACGGCTACGCGGACTGGGAAGTGACCCAGCTGCTGGCCAATGCGATGGGCGCGGGCTGGACCTACACGCACCCGGCGCAGATCATGGATGAGATCGCCGCAACCACGCCCTCCTTCGCTGGGGTCGATTACGCGCTGCTGGAGGAGAAGGGCTCGATCCAATGGCCCTGCAATGAGGCGCATCCGGAAGGCACGCCGCTGATGCATGTGGATGGCTTCGTCCGTGGCAAGGGCCGGTTCATCGTCACTGAATATGTGGCAACGGATGAAAAATCCGGTCCCCGCTTCCCGCTGCTGCTGACCACCGGCCGGATCCTCAGCCAATACAACGTGGGCGCCCAGACCCGGCGCACCGAAAACGTGGTGTGGCACGATCAGGACGTGCTGGAAATCCATCCGCACGATGCCGAGGTGCGGGGGGTGAAACAGGGCGGCTGGATCAAACTGGCCTCGCGTTCGGGCGAGACCACGCTGCGGGCCGAGCTGACCGACCGCGTCAGCCCCGGCGTGGTCTACACCACCTTCCACCATCCGGACACGCAGGCCAATGTGATCACCACCGACTTCTCGGACTGGGCCACCAATTGCCCGGAATACAAGGTGACGGCGGTGCAGGTGAGCCTGTCGAACGGGCCGACGGGCTGGCAGGAGGATTACACCGCCCAGGCCCAGCGGTCGCGCCGCATCCTGCCCGCAGCGGAGTAGCGTGATGACGCTCTTCTGCCCAAGCCAAAGCCTGCCCGGCCTGTCCGTCCGCTGTGACGGGCAGCGCCCGGTGCTGCGCAGCCTGCCTGAGGAGCTGCCGGTTGCCATGGTATTCGAAGGCAGCACCCAGGGTGTGATGATGGCGACCCCCCAGGATATCGAGGATTTTGCCGTGGGATTTGCCCTCAGCGAGGGCTATGTCCGGCATTTGGGTGAAATTTCCGAGTTCGAAACCGCCGAGCATGGCGGCGGCATCGAGGCCCGTTTCTGGCTGCCGCCGGAGCGCGCTGCAGCGCTGACGGCACGGCGCCGGGCGATGATGGGTCCGGTGGGCTGCGGGCTCTGCGGTATCGACAGCCTGGACCAGGCGCTGCGCCCGCTGCCGGTGCTGGCTTCGGGCGGTCCGGTATTTGCAGCCGCCGAAGTTGCCCAAGCGGCTGATGCGCTGCGCAGCCACCAGCCCCTCCACGACCAGACCCATGCCACCCATGCGGCCGGCTTCCTGCTGCCGGGGCAGGGTATTGTCCTCGCCCGGGAGGATGTCGGGCGCCACAATGCATTGGACAAGCTGATCGGTGCGCTTGCCCGCGCCGGTATGGATCCGGCATCCGGCGCGATGGTGCTGACCAGCCGGGTGTCGGTCGAAATGGTGCAGAAAACCGTGATGGCCGGCGCCCGCAGCCTGATTGCTGTTTCCGCCCCCACCGCCCATGCGCTGCGCCTGGCCCAGGGCGCAAACCTTACACTCGCCGCTTTTGCCCGCGGCGGCGGCTTTGACCTTTATTCCTGCCCTGAGCGGATCAAAAACGGAGAGAAACATGTCGCCTGAGAAAATGGTGATGATGGCCAACCAGATTGCCACCTTCTTCAAAACCCAGCCTGGCGGCGGCCAGGCCGAAAATGTGGCGGCCCACATCAATGACTTCTGGGAGCCGCGGATGCGCAGCCAGCTGATCAGCTATGCCGCAAAGGGAGAAACGGATTTGGACCCGCTGGTGCAAACGGCATTGCACACGGTGCGCGCGCGCGCTGATGGATAGCTTGCCCGGCGGGTCATTCGGGAGCGTTTTTCCCGCGGCCTTCGGTGCGGCCCGCTCCGCCGGCCGTATCCGGCGAAGCGTGGCTGTAGAATTGCCGCAACATTTGCAAGACGCTGCCCGCCGCAGGCGGATGAAGCCCAAACCCCGAGGCTGCCGCCGCCCTGCTCGGCAGCCGGCAGTGTGACGCGATGATTCCCGGCAGCATCCTGCTTGGCCGGAAAGGCCTCGATCGGCAAACCGCAACCGTCGCCTGAGCGCAGGGGGGCTTCGTGCCGGTGCAATGCGGCACCGTTTTCCCTGATGAAATCGGCGTGCTTAGCCTCTAAGAGCGGTTTCTGCTTCCGCAGTTTTCAGATAATCCTATCTCATGGATATCGTTATTATTTCTGCGGTGATTGCATCGCTCTTTCTTGTGATCGGTGCCGCAGAGCCGCTGGCGGCGCGCCTGCGTCTGCCCTACAGCGTAATCCTTGCGGTGTTGGGTATCCTCATCGGATCGGGCGCGATCTTTTTCCTGCGCACCGAACTGACCGATGCGCTCAATCCGGTGGCAGAGGCTATACTTGGCCTGCCGATCAGCTCGAACGTCTTTCTCTACATCTTCCTGCCGACGCTGCTGTTTCAGGCAACGCTGGGGATGAACCTGCGCCGGATGCTGGACGATTGGGTTCCGATCATGGTTCTGGCGGTCGTGGCAGTTGTTGCTGCGACCCTCGGCGTTGGATATGCGCTGTCCTGGACAAGTGCGCTGCCCTTGGCCGCCTGCCTGTTGGTCGGTGCGATTGTTTCGACAACCGACCCCTCGGCAGTGGTTTCGATCTTCCGGTCGATCTCGGCCCCCCGCCGCCTGTCCCGGATCATCGAAGGTGAAAGCCTGTTGAACGACGCCGCAGCCATCGCACTGTTCGGACTGTTCATGGGCTTTGTGATGCTGGGGGTGCCGGACCCGGACCTGGGCGAGGCCCTGGCACAGTTTCCTATTCTGATCCTGGGCGGTGCGCTGACCGGCTGGCTGGCAGCGCGCATCGCGATCTGGATGATGGCGCTGTTCGGCGCGCATGAGCTGGCATTGATCTCGGTCTCCGCTGCGCTGCCCTACCTTGCCTATATCGGGTCGGAACAAATTGTCGGCGCGTCTGGGGTGATCGCTGTCGTTGCCGCGGGATTGACACTCAACCTGGCCGGGCCGGGGCGCCTGCCGCCCCAGGCGTGGACCAGCCTGGGCGAGGTTTGGGATTTGCTGGCTCATTGGGCCGGTGCACTGATCTTCATCCTTACGGCATTGCTGATCCCCCGGCTGCTGGAAGCGGTTCAGCTTTACGATTTTGTCCTGATCGGTGTTGTAATCCTCGCGGCGATTGCGGCGCGTGCGGTCATCCTGTTCGGGCTGCTGCCCCTGCTTACCCTGATCAAGGTGTCGCCCGCTGTCGAACCGGCCTACCGGACTGCGATCCTGTGGGGCGGGTTGCGTGGTGCTGTCACCCTTGCACTGGCGCTTGCCGTCACCGAAAGCCTGCTTGTCCCTGACGAGGTCAAGCGTCTGGTCGGTATCCTTGCAACAGGATTCACCCTGTTCACGCTGCTGGTGCAGGGAACGACGCTGCGGACCGTCATCCGCAGGCTGGGGCTTGACCGCCTGTCACCAATTGACGAGGTGATGTCGCGGCAAGTGGTCGCCGTTGCCTTGCAGACCGTCCGCGAGGATGTGGCGCGGACAACCGAAGATTACGCTCTGCCCCGCGATGTCGTGCGCTCCGAGGCAAAGCTGTTCGGCGAACGGCTGGACAAAGCTGTGAAAGCCACCGAAGACAGCGAGGAAATCCTGGATCGCGACCGGATCACCCTGGGGCTGATCGCGCTTGCCGGTTTTGAACGGGACACGATTATCCAGCGCGTCCGCGAACGCACGATTTCGGCCCGCATGGCGGAAAAGACCTTGCTGGATGCTGACAGGCTGATCGAAGGCGCGCGCGCAAAGGGGCGCAACGGCTATCAGCAGGCTGCGCGCAGGTCGGTCGCCTATGGCCGCGCCTTCAGGCTGGCAGGGCTGCTTCACGGCAGGCTGGGGCTGTCGGCCCCGCTTGTGCGGCTGACGGCAGACCGGTTCGAGCTTCTGCTGTCGCAACGGCTGACCCTGCGCGATCTCGATGCCTTCATCGAAGGCCGCATCCGCCGTATTCATAGGCGGCGGGTTGCAGACCTTCTGCTCGAAATGCTCACGCGGCGGATCGAAATGGTGGAAACGGCGCTGGATGGCCTGCGGCTGCAATACCCCGGCTATGCCGAGAAACTGGAACGGCGCTTCATCCGGCGCACCGCACTTCGGCTTGAGGAGCGGGAATACACTGCCATGCGCGAGGACGGCTTGATCGGTGCGGAAGTCCACACAACCCTGATGCAGGACCTGATGGCGCGCCGCGCCCAGGAAGAGGATCGCCCGCAGCTCGACATCGCCGTGCAGCGCCTTGAACTTGTGCGGCAGTTCCCCCTGTTTGCGGATATGGACGACAGGACAATCCGGCAACTGGGACGCGCATTGAAAACCCGCTATGCCAATGCCGGCAGCATCGTCTTGCGCAAGGACGGCACTGTGAAAAGTGTGTTCTTCATTGCCTCCGGTGCTGTGGAGCTGGAAACAGCCGGTCAGACCTGGCGGCTGGGCAGGGGCGAAATGTTCGGGCAGGTGGCCATCCTGTCGAAGAACGCCCGCAGTGCCGAAGCCCGCGCGATCGCTCCGACGACGCTTCTTGTGCTGGACGTTGCACGGTTCCGGTCTCTGTTGAAAAGAAGCGCCGCCTTGCAGGAGGCTGTGCGCGCGAGTGCCGAACAGCGTGGCCTGAACCCGGAAGCGCTTCTTGCAAAAAACTGATGTTCCGGATCGAGGGATCCGCTCCACCTTCACCACTGCGCCCCACCGGGGTCTTTTAAGGCGCGCAGTGCTTCGGTTCTCGCGGCAGCACCGGCGGGGAGGCGCTGGCTGATTGCCGACGGCACTTTGCACTGCCGGAAGTCCCCGTGGTTATGGCAATCATTCAGGGGAATAATCCAAGGGAGAGATTGGAGGGTTGATGTCGCAGTTCATTCGCCTGGCAGAACGCGGCGAAGCTCTGGCAGCCAGAGTGCCAGCAGTTTCCGCCCGGGCTGGAGGTTTGCCGGATTAAGTTCGTCGTGCCTTCTTTGCACATTAAATACTGGCGCGTGCTGTCAGTTTGGAATGTGCAAAGGACTTCTTTTCCTCGTTCCACATCTAGTCTCATGCCCGGCTCGTCCCCATCGCAGATGCCAGATTGCATTATGCCTGCCACCCGAAATGGGCTTCTTCAGCCAGCACCGCCTGGTTCACGAGATCAGACGCGGCGCGTATAATACCGGGACTGATTGACGAATGCGTTCCTCGGTCATAGGCTCCCAACCATGATGGAACATGCAGATCTGTTGCGATTTCTACTGCTGAACCGCCCGCTTCCCCGGGCGGACTAGGCGCGACGGCGCCTGCCATATCTCCCGGGGCCTTCTCATTACTCTGATACGCAAGCGGGGCGCCTTCACCCGAGGAGAAGCCATGTTCGATCCATTTCCAACCACGCAAACTACAGGTCCTGACCAGGCCGTTTTCAGGGGAATGCGCAACACGCCGATCACATTGCCCGAGGCGGATCACCGGAAACTGCAGGAGCATCTCGGCGATTGCGCGGCCGCAGTGCTGCCGCAGACGGCCCTGCTGTCCTATGTGCTGGCAAACAAACTGATGAACGCCCGGCTGATTGCCGAGGTGCATTGCAGTGATTTGGCGGTGGGTGGAAGCCATGTAACTTATGCCGTTGACGGCGAAGCTCCACAGACCGGTTTGCTGCTTCATCGCGCGGGGCCGGAGCCAATCCGCGGCGTTATCCCCGTTGCCTCGTTGCTTGGAGCGACGTTGATAGGAATGCGGGTCGGCCAACGTGCACCGCTGTTGTGCGAGAACGGGTCCATCAGCAAACTGATTGTGAGCGGAGTCGAGCTTTCGATCTAGGCCCTGCGAACGCCACGCAAGTCCGCAAGAGGAGACGCCCCATGTCCATCTCCACCCCGCATCGGAAGTCCCGCCAACGGCATCCCGAAGACCGTGATCAGCGTGGATGATTTTCCACATTTTGCGGGGCTTGCGGATGGCATGCTGAGATTTCAGCCGGTCCTGCCGGACCGCCTGTGCGAAGGGGAGGGCTTTCATGGGGGGGCAGGTGGAAATCACCGGCGGATGCCGGCGATGACCAGTCAGAAGCAACCTGGAGATCAATGGCATATGACGGTTTCCATCTCGGATCCGTCAACCCTGCGCGGGGAGTGCAGGGTGCCACGATCCCGATAACACTTGGGCCCCGTATTCCGGAGGGAAAAGGGGCAGCAGTAACATTCACTGCAGGTGTGGTGCCAATGGTGCCCGGCCCTGCGCAATAAGGGAAATTGCTATGAAAATCGTCGTTATGGGCGCAGGCGTCATCGGCATCACAACCGCTTACTACCTGGCCAAGCAAGGCGCGGAAGTCGTGGTGATTGACCGCCAGATGGGGCCGGGGCAGGAAACGAGTTATGCCAACGCGGGGCAGCTCAGCTATGGGATGACCTCGCCTTGGGCCGCCCCCGGCATTCCGGTGAAGGCCGTCAAATGGATGTTTATGAAACGCCGCCCGCTGTTTATCTGGCCGTTGATCAGCCCGGTGATGTGGAAATGGTGTGCGCAGATGCTGCGCAACTGCAACGAGGAAAGCTACCGCGTCAACAAGGGGCGCATGGTGCGTGTGTCCAGCTATTCGCGCGACGTCATGCCGGATCTGATCGCTGAAACGGGCATCGAATACGACGGGCGGCAGCAGGGCACCTTGCAGCTGTTCCGCACGGCGAAACAGTTGAAAGCGTCGAAGGCCGATCAGGACATTCTGGCGGAATACGGCTCTCCCTACGAAGTGCTGGACCGCGATGGCTGTATCGCCGTTGAGCCGGCGCTGGCCGAAGTGCGGAGTAAATTCGTCGGCGGTCTGCGGCTGACTGCGGACCGCACCGGGGACTGCCGGATGTTCACCATCGCGCTGACCGAAAAGTGCATCGGGATGGGGGTCGAGTTTCAATGCGGCCAGTCGATCAGATCCATCGCGGTCGAGAACGGCAAGATCGCGGGCGTTGATACCGAGATTGCCGGGCGCATCTCGGGCGATGCCTATGTTTGCGCCATGGGCAGCTATGCCACGGGCGTGCTGAATCCTATCGGGATCAAACTGCCGGTTTATCCCGTAAAAGGTTATTCCGTCACTTTGCCGGTGACAAACGATGCCTGCGCGCCGCAGTCCACGATTATGGACGAGACCCACAAGGTTGCAATCACACGGCTGGGCGACCGCATCCGTGTTGCAGGCCAGGCCGAGATTGCGGGCTATTCCAACCGTTTAGGGCCACATGCCACCAATACGGTCAAACATGTGATCGGCGATTTGTTCCCTAAGGGCGGGGATATCTCGCGCGCGGAAGGCTGGACAGGTCTGCGGCCCATGACGCCGGATGGAACACCGGTCTTGGGGCCGACACGGTATGAAAACCTGTTCCTGAACACCGGTCATGGAACATTGGGTTGGACGATGGCCTGCGGTTCAGGGCGTGCGGTCGCGGACACAGTGCTGGGCAGGACGCCCGAAATCTCACTGGAGGGCCTCACAGCCGCGCGCTACCAAAAATAAGTCAGCATGCAGCGGCGGGCCGGTGCGGTGTGCCAAGCGTTTGAACCTAGCAGGAGGCCGGAGGTGGCTGATGAGTGATGGAGTTTTTCAGCCGGCGATCTTTGGGAGAGTATCCGGCCTTCTGTGAATGAGGCGCGGAGCATGAAGGTCCCCGCCGTTGAGCCGCGCTGCAAAGGCTTCGGGTTCCCGGCGAAATCATATCTTTCGCCGATTGGACGTATCTTCGGTCGGCCGGGAAACCATCGGCTTTCCTCAATCAGGCTTAAACAAGCGGACAACGCCGGGTCGGTTCATCCCATTGCCTCGGCCTTGCTGTGGTCCGCACGGGTGCGGTGCCACGCCGGGTCATTGTTCCGAGAAAGCGGCAATGCGGATCGCCCGCAAAGGTTTGAGGAAGTATTCGAGCACCGTCTTGCTGCCGAGGCTGATGTCCGCGGAAACCGACAAGACGGCCCGCAGTTTCAGTTCCTGCAGTCCAGTCCCCGGTTCCGGCGTGATGCGCATCCGCGCCATTTACACAGCTTCGCGGCTGTCCGGGATATCTGAACTGGAGGAAACGGATACAACTGTGTCTGCAAGGGGCCCGAACTGTGAGGCGTCGAAGGTCAGCAGTGTCAACGCGCCTTCAAAGCCGGGTACGATACCGCCGATCCGGCTGGCCGGGATCTGGGCTTCGGCAAATAATTCCACCCCGTCAGGGACAATTTCAGCCACGGTTCCGCCCGGTCCGATGACCTTCCCTTTGGTGTCGACCTCGACAGCCTGGACCACGCAGTCAACCGGGGTGATCAGAACACCGCAGCCGGCGCGCAGCCGGTAGCGGGCGATTTCCTCGCCGCGTTCGGCCAGCTTGGCTTCGGTGACGACCACGGTACGGGCTGCCGAACCTTTTCGGCCGGAATGGTATTCGGCTTTTCGCGCCGGGCTTTCCGCAGTCCGCTTCCTGGCCGTCACAACATCAATCTGTTCGCGCACCTCAATCAGGCTCAATTCGGCCTGGTCTTGGTCGCGGCGGCTTCGGCCAGAAAGGAAACCTGTTGGTTTTGGCTCAGGACGGCCTTCCAGCTGCTGTAGGGCGTAAACCCCGTGCCATTCAGGATCGCAGACTGCTAGTTCATTTCCAGTTCCATTTCCAGTTCCAGGCGCAGCGCCGCTTCGCGCACTCTCAGCTGTTCCAGCTGCAGCAGGCCGCGTGACCGGTCGAAGGTGACCAGCGGATCCCCGGCCCGAACCTCCGAACCCTGCTGCACAAGAACGGTCGTCACGCGGCCGCCATGTTGGCTCTGCAAGGTGCGCAGGCCCCCCATTGGCATCAGACGGCCATCGCCAGTCACCGTTTCGTAGACCGGGGTCGAGCTATGCCAGAAAGTTGGTAACGGCGTGATCAGGCGGCGGTTAGAATTTGTTTGATCCCGTCGATGAAGGCAATGCCCTGAATGATCTCGGGTATCCGGTTTGCCCCGTTCAGCTATTGCCATTTTCCCTGTGCTGACATCATCAGCTTGAACGCCATGGCCAGCCCGGTCTTGCGGCTGAGGCAGCCTTTGGTATTGCCGGTGCAACGACGCACGGTGGCGAATGTGCTCTCTATTGGATTTGTAACCGGTATGCAGATCCTGGTGCCAAAGTTCGGCCCCGGTTCTCGGTCCGGGCTGTATGCTGCGAGCATCCGCGGCAGAGGCACCGGGAGCACGAAGATGCGGGCAGGCCGATGTATACGATGAGCCGCGAGCGCGTGGTAATAGCCGGCCGCTTCTGCGGCGCGTCGGGTTGCGCCGAGCGCGCGAATCCGCAGGTGCCGTGCCGCCCGCCGCTCCCGCTTTTGTCACTGGCAAGGGAGGAGCGCATGCGACGCGTGATCAAGGCGACCGGAAACTGCATGGCAGTGTCCCGGATCCTGTCGCCCCATGTGAATCTGGTGGTGATTGCCAAGCCGCTTCAGGTCGAGGCAATCGCCCATGCCCATGCCCATGCCCATGTGAAGACCGGCAAGGTCGGTGCAGGCACATTGGCCAGCCTGTATGCGGCCGGTTGCCTGCCGGAAATCCGGCCCCCGGATGCAGCCACAGAAGGGATGCGCAGGCTTGTCGCGCGCCGCTATCAGGTTGTCCGGCACCGGACCCGGATCAAGAGCGAGGTGCATGCCATCCTGCCCCGCGCATCTGATCCCCAAATGCCCGCATGCCGATCTCTTCAACAAGCGCGGCCGCGACTGGCTGAACGGCCAGCCGGTGCCGGAGGACGAACGGGCAGCGATTGCGCGTCATATCCGGGAGCCGGCCCGGCTCGGGGCAGATCTCGCCCAACTCGGCCGCGACATCGCCCAGGACGCGCTGGAGGACGAACCGTTCCGGAGGTTTCTGGCTATCACCGGCGTCAATCCGACGGTGGCTTCCGGGCTGATGGCGGCGATCATCAGCATCGCCCGGTTCGCCTCTCCCCGGAAACTGGTGAGCTATTTCGGGCTGAACCCGCGGGGGCGCCAACCCGGTTTGGAGCCCGCCCAACATAGCCCGCCCAACATAGCCGGATCAGCAAGGCCGGGCGCAGCCATGCCCGCGCGATGCTGGCCGGGGCAGCCCGGGCCGTGGCAAAGGCACTGGCTCCGCTCCACGCCTTCTTTGTCCGGATCCGGGCCCGCCGCGGCCACCAGAACCTGCCGCACCATCATGCATTCCGCCGCCTTGGTCGAGTTCGCTGGCGGGGCAGGGCGTCGGGAATCGAGATGAACGGGCTAGTCCAGCATATCGCCTGAAGTGATTTTGGCGACTTCGAACTTGCCGAAATATGAGATCAGGCCGTCACCTTTGCGAAACAGAATCTTGTGGCCGTCGGAATAGCTTCGTTCATTCCCGCGCTTGGCCTTGTTGAATGCGTCTAGCTTGCGGGCATACGACTAGAATCTTCGGTCCTTCATGGCTGCCAGGGATGGGTCGACGTTCTTTTTGTACGGATCCGCAAACTCGATTGCGGCTTCTGCCGCCTCTATCCTGCTGACTTCTTTGGTAGATTTTCGGACGTACTTCTTCGCGACCGGATCCCAGAGGCGCACGGACCAGAACGGGCTACGGCCTGTCTGATAGATCGCCAGTCCGGTTCGGACCTGCTTCAGCTTAGAGATTTTGTTATTTGAATTTCCAGACACGCGTCACGTCCTGATCGTGTGTAACTTATCTGGGGAGTCATTCGCAGGCAAACGATCCTGAATAATCGTTTGAAAACAGTGAGTTGTGGTAGCGGAGGAGGGACTTGAACCCCCGACA
Source organism: Leisingera methylohalidivorans DSM 14336 (assembly GCF_000511355.1). Classification (NCBI taxonomy): domain Bacteria; kingdom Pseudomonadati; phylum Pseudomonadota; class Alphaproteobacteria; order Rhodobacterales; family Roseobacteraceae; genus Leisingera; species Leisingera methylohalidivorans. The sequence goes on from NC_023135.1 coordinate 283,597, forward strand.
CGCGGATTATGATTCCGCTGCTCTAACCAACTGAGCTACTCCGCCGCTCGCTGTGTGGACGCGATTTACGGAATGCTGCCGGTCGGGTCAAGCAGAAAAGCGGAAGAATTCCGGATTTCCCGGAGTTTTGTTCAGGCTGTAAATTATGTTGATCTAAAATAAGTGCTTATGCCGGAGGAGGTGCGCGTCATAGGCCAGCAAGGCAAGCCGCGGGAGGCGGCGGTAAGCCAAGTCTGGCGGGCCCTTAGTCAATCGGAGCGTCAAGGGCAGCCAGTTCGGGCAGGGGCAGCTGGTCCAGCAGGCCAAACACCAGTGCGCGGCAAGTTTCACCTGCCCAGTCCGCAGGATGAAAGCCGGGCGGTAAATCCGGATGGCGCAGAACGACGCGGCGCCAGCGGTGTACGATCAAGGTGCGCAGAGTGCCGGTTTGAGCCGGGGTCAGCCGGGATGGCGGCGGTGTGATTTGTTCCAGGTCCTGCTGCAATTCCTTGCAGGCTTTACACAGTTGCAGAGGGAACAAGCGTGCCTTCAGCCAGCCTGGCACGGCGATGCTGCTGACCTCTGCGGCCATCAGGTCATCCAGAGTGTGCGGTACCGGTCCATGCCCCAGGGCAGTGGTCCGGTTCACGCTTACATAGTTAGGCAGCAGCAGAACGTCGTCCAGAGTGCTTTGGCCGGTGCCGTCCTCGGCGATAAGCACATGCCAGTCGCCCGGCGCCGCGGCACTGCGGCCGTAAATCCGGGGCGTCACGGCGGCAGATTGGTTGCGGCCGTATTCGGTCAGATAGTGGATTGACGCACGGCCAGCGCGGGCGCTTTCGATCCAGCCGTCCTTGCGCAGCCGGTGCAGGGCTACCCGGATTGCCTCGGGCTTGATTCCCATCGGGGTAATGATGCGTGTCAGGGCGCCGCCGCTGATCCGGGCGCCTTTTTCCTGGGCCAGATCGCCGAACAGCGACACAATCACCGACCAGACCCGCTGGTTCTGGGGGTCATTCAGTTGCTGGACGGTGGCGTCAAACCAGGGGTTTAGCTGTTCGTTCATAGCGATAAACATAGTCCGCCCGGACGGGTTAGACCAGTCCGGGCGGGAGCCGCGTTACCGCTGCCTGCTGCTTTAACATTGGTTCAAAAGGCGTTCATGGTCAGCAGCTCATATTCCGCTGCAATCTCGTCGTCTTGATTGGTGAGGGTGACGTGCCAGCGGACTTCGCCGTATTCCTCATTGCGCGGGGTCTTTTTCTTGACCGTCAGGCGGACCTTGATGCTTTCGCCCGCGGAAATGGGTTTCATGAAGCGCAGATTATCCAGGCCGGTGTTGGCCAGAACCGGGCCTTCGTCCGGCTGCACGAACATGCCGGCGGCAAAGGACAACAGCAGGTAGCCATGCGCAACCCGGCCCGGGAAGAACGGGTTCCGCTTGGCGGCCGCGTCGTCCATATGGGCATAGAAGGTGTCGCCGGTGAAATGGGCGAAGGTTTCGATATCCTCCAGCGTCACGGTACGGGGCGCGGTGAGCAGGGTCTCGCCAATCGCCAGCTCGCCGAACTTGCGGGTGAAGGGGTGCGCCGGGCCTTTGACCTCGGTGCCGCCGGGCACCCATTTTTCGCCGATCGCCGACAGGATGTCGGGCGAGCCCTGAATGGCGGTGCGCTGCATGTAGTGTTTGACGCCGCGCACGCCGCCCAGTTCCTCGCCGCCGCCGGCGCGGCCGGGGCCGCCATGCACCATATGGGGCAGGGGGGAGCCGTGGCCGGTGCTTTCCTTCATCGAGTCGCGGTTGTTGAAGTAGAGGCGGCCGTGATATGCGCCGGCGCCAATGGCAACCTTGCGCGCGACGGCCGGGTCGTGGGTGATGACCGAGGCCACCAGCGAGCCCTGGCCGCGGTTGGCCAGATCGATGGCGTGGTCCAGATCTCGGTAGCCCATGATGGTGGAGACGGGGCCAAAGGCCTCGGTGTCGTGCACGCGCTGCGCCTTGTCCGGCTCGGCGCAGTGGAACAGCATCGGCGGGACAAAGGCGCCTTTGTCGGCGTCAGCGCCGTCGACGGTAAAGCTGTCCGGATTGCCAAAGACGCGTTCCGCTTCCCGGCCGATGATCGCGGCCTTTTCCAGCACGTCGCGTTTCTGGCCGTTGGAGACCAGCGCACCCATGCGGGTGGTTTCCAGACGGGGGTCGCCGATTGTTGTTTTGGAGAGGCGGGCCGACAGTGCCTCGATCACCGCATCCACCTGCGCCTGCGGCGCGATGATGCGGCGGATGGCGGTGCATTTCTGGCCCGCCTTGGTGGTCATCTCGCGGCTGACTTCCTTGACGAACAGGTCGAACTCCGGCGTGCCGGGCTGCGCATCGGGGCCAAGGATCGAGGCGTTGAGGCTGTCCTGCTCGGCGACGAAGCGGACCGAGTTTTCCAGAATCACCGGGTTGGCGCGCAGCTTCAGCGCGGTTTGCGCCGAGCCGGTAAAGCTGACAACGTCCTGCATGGTCAGGTGGTCCAGCATGTCGCCCAAGCCCCCCGACACTAGCTGCAGTGCGCCTTCGGGCAGGATGCCGCTGTCGAGCATCAGCTTCACCGCCAGTTCAGTGACGTAGCAGCTGTTGGTGGCGGGTTTCACGATGGCCGGAACACCTGCCAGAAGTGTGGGGGCCAGCTTCTCCAGCATGCCCCAGACCGGGAAGTTGAAGGCGTTGATATGTACCGCGACACCGCGCAGCGGGGTGCAGATGTGCTGGCCCAGGAAGGTGCCGTTGCGGCTCAGCTGCTCCACATCGCCGTCGAGGTAGACATGACCGTCGGGCATCTCGCGCCGGCCTTTGGAGGCGAACACAAACATGGTGCCGATGCCGCCGTCGATGTCGATCATGTGATCGGACTGGGTGGCGCCGGTGTCGAAGCTGAGGTCATACAGCGCCTGCTTGTGCTTGTTCAGGTGGCCTGCGAGCGCCTTCAGCATCCGGGCTCGGTCGTGGAAGGTCAGTTTGCGCAGGTTGGCCCCGCCGACCGTACGGGCGTAGTCGAGCATCGCCTGCACATCGAGCGCGTCATTGCCGGCGCTGGCGATCACCTTGCCGGTGATGGCGCTGGCGATGTTGCGGGCGCCTGCACCCGGTGCGACCCATCGGCCCGCTGCAAAGCTGGAAATCTCAAGAAGGCTCATGATGCTGTCCTTTTCGTCACGCCGGTGGGAACCGGCTGGCTGGAATCCGATGCTGAGATATATTGACCGTCCGGTCGGTTTATGCAAGGTGTTTGTCAAATGCGTCGCTGACAGGGTGAGGGAACGATGAGCGATACGATTCTGGTAGAGGATCACGGGACCTGGGTGGAGATTGCCCTGAACCGCCCGGACCGGCTGAACAGTTTCAACGAGGAGATGCACAACGCCTTGCGTGGCGCGCTGGAAGCGGCGCGTGATGGGGGTGCCCGTGCAGTGCTTCTGACCGGGACGGGCCGCGGCTTTTGCGCGGGCCAGGATTTGGGCGACCGCGATCCGCGCAAGATGGACGGGCCGCCGGACCTGAGCAAGACCGTGCGCACATTCTATGCGCCGCTGGTGCGGTTGATCCGGTCGCTGAACTTTCCGGTGATCTGTGCGGTCAATGGCGTGGCCGCCGGGGCCGGGGCCAATTTGGCGTTAGCCTGCGACATGGTGCTGGCGGGTGAGAGCGCCAAATTCATCCAGTCGTTCTCCAAGGTTGGCCTGATTCCCGACACCGGCGGCAGCTGGCATCTGCCGCGGCTGCTGGGCGAAGCGCGGGCCAAGGGGCTGGCGCTGACCGCCGAACCGCTGCCTGCGAAAAAGGCCGAAGACTGGGGGCTTATCTGGAAGGCGCTGCCCGATGACGAGCTGATGGCTGAGGCCCGCGCGCTGGCAGAGAAATTCGCAAACGGCCCCACTCTGGGCCTGGGACTGACCAAGCAGTGCCTTCAGGCGGCGGCGGTCAACACGCTGTCCGATCAGCTGGATATCGAAGCCGACGCGATGAAAACCTGCGGCGAAAGTTCGGATTATGCTGAAGGCGTGGCCAGTTTCCTGGAAAAACGCGCACCAGCGTTCAAGGGCAGGTGACCATGACCCCGAAAGAACGCGCTGAAAAATCTGCTGCCGCCATGTGGGCGGATGACCACGCTTCGAAATGGGCGGGGATGGAGATCACCCATGTGGATGAGGGCGAGGCGACGCTGGAGCTGACCATCGCCCGGCACCACTGCAACGGCCACGGCATCTGCCATGGCGGTGTGACCTTCATGCTGGCCGACAGCGCCTTTGCCTTTGCCTGCAACAGCCGCAACCAGGCCACCGTGGCGCAGCACAACGTGATCAGCTTCACCGCGCCGGGTCGGCTTGGCGACAGGCTGACCGCCAAGGCCCGCGAGATTTCCCTGACGGGGCGCAGCGGTATTTATGACGTGACTGTAATCAATCAGAACGGCCAGCAGATCGCCGAATTCCGGGGATTCTCCCGGGCGGTCAAAGGCCAGTTGTTTGACGCATAAGGTGTGGAGGACGCTATGGAAGACCTGAGCCCCAAGAAGGGTGAACTGGACCCGATTGAGATCGCCTCGATCGACGAAATCCGCAGCCTGCAGCTCGAGCGGCTGAAGTGGTCGGTGCGCCATGCCTATGACAACGTGCCGATGTACAAGCAGCGGTTCGATGAGGCAGGCGTGCATCCGGACGACCTGCAGGAACTGAAGGACCTCGCCAAGTTTCCCTTCACCTACAAGAATGACCTGCGGGACAATTATCCCTTTGGCCTGTTCGCCGTCCCGCGCAGTGAGATCATCCGCTTGCATGCGTCCTCCGGCACTACCGGCAAGCCGACAGTTGTGGGCTACACGGCGAATGACATCAGCAACTGGGCGGATCTGGTGGCGCGGTCCTTGCGTGCGGCAGGCCTGCGCAAGGGCGATATGGTGCACAACGCCTATGGCTACGGGCTGTTCACCGGCGGGCTGGGCGCCCACTACGGGATCGAACGGCTGGGTGCCACCGTCGTGCCGATGTCCGGCGGGCAGACCGAAAAGCAGGTCGGCCTGATCACCGATTTCAAGCCCGACGGGATCATGGTGACGCCCTCCTATATGCTCAACATTCTGGAGCAGTTTCACAAGGTTGGCTTGGACCCGCGTGAAAGCTCGCTGAAGGTCGGCATCTTTGGCGCCGAACCCTGGACCGATGCGATGCGCAAGGAGGTTGAACAGGCCTTCGATATGCACGCGGTCGACATCTACGGCCTCAGCGAAATTATGGGGCCGGGTGTGGCCAATGAATGCGTTGAAACCAAGGACGGCCCGGTGATCTGGGAAGACCACTTCCTTCCGGAAATCATTGACCCGCAGAGCGGCGAAGTACTGCCGGATGGCGAGATGGGCGAGCTGGTGTTCACCACGCTGACCAAGGAAGGCCTGCCGATGATACGCTACCGCACCCGCGATCTGACGCGGTTGCTGCCGGGCACCGCGCGCTCGATGCGGCGGATGGAAAAGATCACTGGCCGCAGCGACGACATGATCATCCTGCGCGGCGTCAATGTCTTCCCCAGTCAGGTGGAAGAACAGCTGATGGCTACCGGCGGGCTGGCGCCGCATTACCAGATCGAGCTTTACAAGTCCGGGCGGATGGATGCGATGCGGGTTTATGTGGAGGCAAATCCGGATGCCACGGATGAGCTGAGCAGAACCGCCGCGGCACGGATGCTGACCAAGCGGATCAAGGATATGATTGGCGTTTCCACCGAGATCATTGTAGGCGACCCTGGATCGGTTGAGCGCAGCCAGGGCAAGGCCAAACGCGTCGTCGACAACCGTGGCAAGTCCTGAATGAGGGAGTGAGTTTTGGCCCGCACCATCGCAAAAGACCATGATCAGAAACGCACCCAGATCCTGAAATCCGCAGCCAAGGTGTTTGCGGAAGCGGGCTATGACCGCGCGTCGATGACACAGCTGGCGCGGGAATGCGGGATCTCCAAGGCGAACATCTACCACTATTACGACAGCAAGGATGCCGTGCTTTTCGGCCTTCTTGATACCTATCTTTGCGACCTGCGCGACCGGGTTTGCGGGGTGGAGGCGGAGGTCTGCGGCCCGGAGGACAGGCTGCGCCGTATTGTGTCGGAGATCATGCTGGCCTATCAGGGCGCGGACCACGAGCATCAGGTGCAGATCAGCGCCATGGGGGCGTTGCCGGAGGATCAGAAGAAGCTGCTGCGCGCTTACCAGCGCGAGATGGTGCAGGTTGTCAGCAGCGCGCTGGCGGCGGTGGCTCCGGAGGTGTTCGAGGGCGAAAATGCCAAGTTGCGCGGCGCAACCATGTCGGTCTTCGGCATGTTGAACTGGTATTACATGTGGAATTCCGGTGCGGGCTCCAAGGCGCGCGAGGACTATGCGCGGCTGGCGGCAGATCTGGTTCTGAATGGAATCAAGGGCCTTTGACGCCCTTGATGTTCAGCACGGAAGCGTGACCCGAAAACGCCGCAGAGTTTCTTTTGCGTTTGCGTCGGCCTGCACTAGACTTGCGGACCTCAAGGAGGGCGGCATGGCAAACTCTGACAGTTTCGAAAAGTTCTACTACAAAAAGGTCGGGCTGGGCGAGGGCTGCGGCTGCGCCGAACGGGTGATAGACATCCATGAATTCGACCGCCAGTCGGGCCGGCCGCAACTGAAATCCTTTGGCCGCCGGTTCTCGATCAGGTCTTTTGCCTTGAAGTACGGGCTCATGTCCCGGCGCAGGACACCGGTGGAGTAGAGACCGGGAAGCACCCGGAGGGGCAGCCCCCCGGGCGCAACTGATCTTGCTAAACGATCAGCCTTCGCTGCCCAGCAGCGGCGTGATGCGGCGCACGGCGACGCGGCGGTTGGCGCGTTCAGCGGCCAGTGTCCTCACGGTCAGATCACTTTCGCCATAGCCCTGCACCACCATGTTTTCCGGCGGCACGTCGAAATACTCCGTCAGAGCCAGCGCCACGGTTTCAGCGCGCCGGTCGGACAGCGCCAGATTGTAGGTGGCTGCACCCACCGCATCGGTGTGCCCCTCGATCAGGAACACTTCGCCCGGGTTGCGGTCGACCAATTCACGCAGCGCGTTGCCCAGGGCCGCCAGTTCTTCGGCCTCGTGGGTACGGATCACCGCAGAGCCGGTGTCGAAATTCACCGAATCCACGTTGATCACCGGCACCAGCCGGCGCACGGCGTCAATATTGCGGATCTGCGCCAGCGAGAAGCTGCGGCCCACTTCCGGTGCCTGCTGCGCGGCCAGCGCTGCGGCCAGGTCTTCTGCTGAGACTGTGCCGGTGCTGGAGAAGGCGCGGCGGTTGTCCTGAACCTGCGGCAGCTCGTTGACGACGACCTTTTCGGCCTTCTGGGTGTCGTCGAACAGAACTACGCTGCGGCCATCAGGCAGGATACGGGTGCGGCGCAGCACCCGGCCTTCGGCGGAGCGGATGGTTTCCACCTCAACCCCGTTATCGCGGGTGACCACAGTGCGGGTGGAGCCGTCCTGGAACCGGTAGGTGGTCACGTTGGAGCCCGGCTGGCGCAGCAGCGCGTCGTCGTCCTTCAGGACGCGGTACTGGCCGTCCTGTTCCACGATGGCGCGGTCGCCGGTGTTGGAGACAACCTTGCCGCCATTGTTGAGCAGCGTGCCGATGGCCAGGGCGCCAAGGCCAAGCAGCGCGTTGCGCTGCTGATCGGACAGGCCGCCGTCATCCTGTTCCGGGGCGCTATTGGCCTGCGGGGCGGGGGCTTCAGCCGCAGCCCGGGCGTTTTCGCCGGCTTCGGTTTCAAACTCCTCGTCCGAACTGCGCACGGTGTCTTCGGTCACCGTTTCCTCGATCACCTCGGCCTTGCCGCCGGTGTTTTCCGCCGCGGCTGCGGCAGCTGCTGCGGTGTCCGTCTCAGCTGCGGCCTGAGCGTCCGCCTGGGCCTGGCTGTCCAGTTCAACCAGTTCGGGGTTGTCAGTTTGCTCGCTGGCTTCGCTCTGCGACGGGGCCGGGTCAGCAGCGGTTGCCTCGGCGGGCTGGTCTGCTTCGGCCTGCCCGTTCTGTGCGCCGGCCTGCGCTTCGGTCTGCTGTTCCAGTGCCTCTGCCAGAGCCGCGGCCTCATCCGATTCCTGGGCGGTCGCAGAGTCTGCGGCAGGCTCTGCTTCGGTGGCCGCCTCCGTTTCGGCACCGGCCTCAGAACCGGCCTCGACACCTGCTTCAGAACCGGAGGCCTCTGCCCCGGCTTCAGCCTCAGTTCCGGCAGTTATCTCTGCGGCGCTGGCCAGAACGCTGGCGGATTGCAGTTCACCCGGCAGGCCGGCGTCAAAGGCGCCGGTGGCATAGGCCTTGCAGAACTTGGCAATCCGGCCCTTTTTATCTTGGACTTCTTCGCCTGCGGCCAGTTCCTTCTGCCGCCGCTCGGCGCGGTTCCGGCAGCGCTCGACCAGTTCGCCGATCTCGGCGTTGGTCATCTCGGTGAGGTCAATACGCTTGTTGCCCTTGTCCTGCGACAGGGCGGGCAGCGGGGCTGCCAGCGAGACCATCACTGCCAGCGCCGTGGTCGATTTGAAAATTCCCGGTTTCATTGCGGTTCCTTCCTTGCTCCGGCACGGGGCCGTACGGAGGTAACCGCTGAGAGCAGGAAAAGTTTCCGCGCATCCCGGCAAAAAAGAAGCCGCCCCGGCAGGGGCGGCTGTGGTCTGGCTGGTTTCCGCCAGCAGCAGGCCGTTTCAGAGGCTTACGGGCGGAACCATGCCGACGATGTCATAGGTCTTACGCAGGATCGGCGCGGTGATTTCGCGCGCGCGCTCCGAGCCGCGGGACAGGATCTTGTCGATCTCATCCTGGTTCTGCATCAGCCGGGCCATTTCGGTCGAGATCGGTGCCAGTTTCGACACGGCCAGATCCGCCAGCATCGGCTTGAATTCCGAGAACTGCTTGCCGCCGACATCCGCCAGCACCTGATCTACGGTCTGCTCGTTCAGGGCGGCGTAGATATTAACCAGGTTGCGCGCTTCGGGGCGGTCTTCCAGGCCCTCGGCTTCGGACGGCAACCCTTCCGGATCAGTCTTCGCCTTGCGGATCTTCTTGGCGATGGTGTCGGCATCATCAGTCATGTTGATGCGGCTGGCGTCCGACGGGTCGGACTTTGACATTTTCTTGGAGCCATCGCGGAAACTCATCACCCGGGTGGCGGCGCCCTCGATCACCGGTTCGGTCATCGGGAAGAAATCGACGCCATAGTCATGATTGAACTTGGCGGCGATGTCGCGGGTCAGTTCCAAATGCTGTTTCTGATCCTCGCCCACAGGCACATGGGTGGCATGGTAGACCAGAATGTCCGCCGCCATCAGCGACGGATAGGCCAGCAGCCCAAGCGAGGCGTTTTGCGCGTTCTTGCCGGCCTTGTCCTTGAACTGGGTCATCCGCTGCATCCAGCCCATGCGGGCGACGCAGTTGAAGATCCAGGCCAGCTGCGCGTGCTCGGGTACCTGGGACTGGTTTATCAGGATGGATTTCTCCGGATCCAGGCCAGAAGCCAGGAAGCCTGCACAGAGTTCACGGGTGGATTTCCGCAGATCGGCAGGATCCTGCCAGACGGTGATCGCATGCAGGTCGACCATGCAATAGATGGTCTCCACATCATTGGCCTGCCAGTCGACGAACCGCTTCAAGGCACCGAGATAATTGCCCAGGTGCAGGTTGCCGGAGGGCTGAATCCCCGAAAAGACGCGCGGGGTGAATGTGGTTTCGCTCATCTAGGCGTAACTCCCGTCTGGAAATAGCAACCCCGGTGGCTTACCCATGGGGCTTGGATAGGTCAACAGGCGCGGGGGATTCCGCGCCGCAAGGAGCCCGGATGAGCAGCCAGCCCCCCAATACCCCAGTCAACCGGGCCCCCGTCAACCCGCTGCCCGCCGCCGTGGTGGCGCTGGTGCTGATCATCATCGCGATCGAAGCGGTGTTCTCGCTCGGCGCCCGCGGGATCCTGGGCGGGCCGGAGGCGATCGGCTGGCGGCTGGAGGCAATCCAGTCCTATGCGTTTTCCAGCGAGATCTTCTGGTGGATGCAGGAAAGCGGGCGCTGGCTGCCGGAGCATCTGCTGCGTTTTGTATCGTATCCCTTTGTGCACGGCGCCTTCTCCCACGCGCTGTTTGTCTGTGTATTTGTGCTGGCAATGGGCAAAATGGTGGGCGAGGTGATGGGCGATCTGGCGATGGTGATCATCTTTATGCTGTCCGGTGCAGGCGGTGCGCTGGGCTATGCGCTTCTGGTCAGCGGAGGCCAGCCATTGATCGGCGGTTTCCCGGCGGTTTACGGGCTTATCGGGGCATTTACCTTCCTGCTGTGGCGCTCGCTGGCCTCGGTCGGTGCTCAGCAGAGCCGGGCATTTTCGCTGATAGCTTTCCTGATGGGGGCACAGCTGCTGTTTGGATTGCTGTTTGGCGGGCAAAAGGACTGGGTCGCGGATCTGGCAGGCTTTGCCACCGGGTTCGGGCTGTCGTTTTTCCTGGCACCCGGGGGCTGGGCGCGTATCCGCAACCGTATTCGCCACGATTGAACCCGGGGGCGCTCCCGCCGGCTGTCACAGCCTCTGGCGGGGCAATTCCAGCCGTTGGGCCGGGCAGAGCGCATGTGCGCGCTGCGGGGTTCGCCGGAGCGGGTGCGAGGGGTCAGACCTGCTTCCGGCGGCTGAAAGCAGTCCGGAATTCGGACAGCCGGAAGGCGCCAAGGGCCTGGCCGGCGGCAAAATAGACCGTGCCGCCCAGTGCCACCAGGCCCAGCAGGGACAAGTAGCGCCAGTAATCCAGCGTAAACAGCCAGCCCGCTGCCGAGGTGACGGTGTATAGAACCGCGCCCATTGCGGCTGAGGCAACAACGATGCGCCAGGCGCGGGTATGGAAGCGGGCATCAAAACGGGCCTCTTCCCCCATGCGGCGGGCACCGATCGCCAAAAGCGCCACCATCATCCAGCCTGCGGCAGAGGCGGCAATCGCGGGGGCAATCCAGCCCAGCACAGGCTTCAGGCCAAAGGCCAGCGCGGCGTTCACTGCCATCGCCACCAGCGCATAGCGGAACGGGGTCTTGGTATCCTCGCGGGCAAAGTAAAGCGGCTGCAGCACCTTTTGCAGCATGAAGGCCGGCAGGCCTGCGCCATATATGGCGACCGCAATGGCAATAGCCGCTACATCTTCGGGGCCGGTCGCGCCGCGCTCATACAGGACCGAGACCAGCGGCACGGGCACGGTAATAAAGGCGACGGCAGAGGGCACTGCCAGCAGCAGCGAGAATTCTCCTGCGCGCGACAGGGCGTCTTGCGAACCGGTGCTGTCCCCGGCCCGAAGACGGCGCGACAGAGCAGGCAGCAGCACGATGCCGACAGCAATACCGACAACGCCCAATGGCAGCTGGTACAGCCGGTCGGCGATGAACAGCCAGCTGGCCGCTTTTTCGATGTCAGAGGCCACGTATTGCCCGACCACCAGGTTGATCTGAGTGACCCCCATGGCCAGCGCAGCCGGCACGGCGACGCGGACGAGGTTGCGCATCTCGGAGTTCCAGCGGGGCAGGCCGGGGCGCAGGACAATGCCTGCACGCGCCGCGGCCGCCCAAACCAGGGCCAGCTGAGCGACACCCGCAACCGGGATTGTCCAGACCAGCCACAGGACGACTTCGCCGCCCAGCAGGGCGCCGGCAGCCATGGCCGCACAGGCAAATATGTTGAGGAGGACAGGTGCGGCGGCGGCGGCGGCAAAGCGGCCGGTGGCATTCAGAACCCCGGAAAACAATGCCGCCAGCGACATGAACAGAATGTAGGGAAAGACGATGTAGCCGTAGCCCACCGCCATGCCGAAACGGGCATCGCCCACAAACCCGCCTGCCGTAAGCCAGACCAGCCCCGGCATGAACACCATGCCCAGCCCCACCAGGGCCAGCACCGCAGCGGCCAATAGATTGAACGCCTGCTGTGCGTAGTGCCTGGCATCCTCACCGGCCTCGTACCGCTTGGAAAAGGCAGGCACAAAGGCCGCGTTGAAAGCGCCTTCTGCAAAGAAACGGCGGAACATGTTGGGCAGGCGGAAGGCCACGATGAAGGCGTCCAGCACCGGACCGGGGCCGATAAAGGCGGCAATCAGGATCTCGCGCGCAAAGCCCAGCACACGGCTGGCCAATGTCCAGAACCCGACGGTCAGGAACCCAGATAGCAGTTTGATCGGCTTCATGTATCCGCCCGTTTTGCACCAGCGGCGATAGCCTCGCGCAGTTTCTTTTCCAGCGTCCGCTGCTTGGAGTCGGCGTAATATTTCAAGCCGAACATGTCCTTGACATAAAAGGCATCCACCACCTGCTCGCCGTAGGTCGCAATCACCGCATTGGCGATATAGACATTGGCCGACGCCAGCGCCCGGGCCAGATCATACAGCAGCCCGGGGCGGTCGCGCGTATCCACCTCGATGATGGTGTAGATCTCCGAGCCGTCGTTATCGAAGGTGATATGGGTCGGCACCTTGAAGGCGCGCTCCCGTTTCTTGATCTTGTCGCGGGATTTCAGAGCGTCGCGGGTGATCACTTCGCCCTTCAGGGTCTTCTCCAGCATCTGCTTAAGCCGGTGCAGGCGCATCGGATCGAAGGGGTGGCCTTCGCTGTCCTGAATCCAGAAGGCGTCGGTCACGTATCCGTCCTTGGTCGTGTAAGAGCGCGCATCCACCACATTGGCCCCGACCAGCGCCAGCGCACCGGCAATACGGGCAAAAATGCCTGGGTGATCCTCCATCACGAAACAGGCGCGGGTCGCGTCGCGGTCCACATCCGGGTAAAGCCGGATCATCACTTCGCCAGGATCTCCCGTGGTGGTGTAGTCGCGCAGCATCTCGGCAAAATCCACATGCGCGGTGACGTGCAGCCCGTGCCAGTAGGGCGGGTAATGCCGTGCCGTTTCGGTTTTAAGTTCGGCTTTGGACCACTCCTTCAGCGCCTCGCGCAGGGCCTTCTTGGCCGAGGCGCCACGGTGTTCGCGGTTCAGCGCCTCCATGCCGCCTTCAAGCGCCGCGCGGGTCTGACCGTAAAGCGCCCGCAGCAGGGCGGCTTTCCAATTGTTCCAGGTGTTCGGGCCGACGCCGCGGATGTCACAAACGGTCAGCAGCAGCAGCAGGTCCAACCGTTTGACTGTTTGCACAGCCTTGGCGAAATCGCGCACGGTGCGCGGATCGGCAATGTCGCGTTTCTGTGCCATGTCGGACATCAGCAGGTGATAGCGCACCAGCCATTCCACGGTTTCGCATTCAGACGGTTTCAGCCCCAGCCTGGGCGCCACTTTGCGGGCGATCTGGGCGCCGAGGATCGAGTGATCCTGTTCCCGGCCCTTGCCGATATCATGCAGCAGCATCGCCACCATCAGCACCTTGCGGTTCAGCCCCTTGCGCAGCACACCCGAGGACAGCGGCAGCTCGTCTTCCAGCTCGCCGCGTTCGATGGCGGCGAAATTGGCGATCACCTGGATTGTGTGTTCGTCCACCGTGTAGGAGTGGTACATGTTGAACTGCATCATTGCCACGATCGGCTCGAACTCGGGCAGGAAGGCAGACAGCACCCCCAGTTCGTTCATCCGCCGCAGCGCGCGCTCCGGATTGCCGTGCTTGAGCAGCAGGTCGAGGAAGATGCGCCGGGCTTCCTTGTTGTTGCGCATGCCGTCATCAATCAGACGCAGATTGGCCGTGACCAGCCGCATGGCATCGGGGTGGATCAGCATACCGGTGCGCAGGGCTTCCTCGAAAATCCGCAGCAAATTCACCCGGTCGGTCAGAAATGCTTCCGGATCCAGCACATCCAGCCGGTTGTGCACCACTTTGTAGCCGGGCTTGATCCGCGGGCGCCGGCGGAAGATGCGTTCCAGCAGCGGCGCGCCTTTTTGCTGACTGGCCTCCAGCTTGGTCAGGAAAATCCGGGTCAGGTCGCCGACCCGTGTCGCATGGCGGAAATACTCCTGCATGAAGATCTCCACCCCGCGGCGGCCGGCCTTGTCCTTGTATCCCATGCGGCTGGCCACCTCGACCTGCAAGTCGAAGGTCAGCTGCTCAGTGGCGCGGCCGGTGGCAAGATGCAGATGCGAGCGCACGGCCCAAAGAAATGTCGCGGCTTTGGCAAACCGCTCCAGCTCAGCGGGGCGGAACAGGCCCAGCGGCACCAGGTCTTCCGCATCCTGCACCTGGTAAAGGTACTTGGCGATCCAGAACAGCGATTGCAGATCGCGCAAGCCCCCTTTGCCTTCCTTCACATTGGGTTCAACCATATACCGCTGGCCCTGCTTCAGATGGCGGGCGTCGCGCTCGGCCAGTTTGGCTTCAATGAAGTCAGACGCGTCCTGCGAAAACAGCTCTGCCTTCAACCGCTTTTCCAGCTCCCTTGCCAGCGGCACGTGGCCGGCCAGGAACCGGTGCTCCAGCATTGCGGTGCGGATCGTGTAATCCTCGCCGCCCAGCCGGATGCAGTCCTTGATGGTTCGGCTGGAATGGCCGACCTTCAGCCGCAGGTCCCACAGGATGTAGAGCATGGATTCGATCACGCTCTCGGCCCAGGCGGTGATCTTGTAGGGTGTCAGAAACAGCAGATCGACGTCCGAGGCAGGGGCCATTTCCCCCCGGCCATAACCGCCAACCGCGATTACCGCGATGCGCTCGCCCCGGGTCGGGTTGGCCAGCGGGTGAAGCAATTCGCCCGCGACATACAGTGCCGTGGTCACCAGACCGTCGGTCAGGAATGTGTAGGATCGGGTCAGGTCCCGCGCCGCAAAGGGGGTCGCGGCGAAGGCTTCGGCAATCACTGCACGGCCGGCTTTGTTTGCCGCCTTCAGGATCTTCACCGTTTCCCCGCGCAGATCCGCAGCGGTGCTGTCTTCCGCCAAGGTTCTGATCCGGGCCCGGACAGCCGCGGCATCAAAGATGTCCGCGGGATCGCAGATCAACGGCCCTTGCGGTTGGGGAAAGCCGTCGGCGGCGTACTGCGCGAGGCCGGCAGCGGGTTCAGAACCCGGCGCCGGTGAAGCTGCTTGGGGCAGGGTCAATGATCACGACCTTCTGTTCTTGGATGGTAGCAACCGCCAGGCCGCGTTCATTGGTGCCGTCAGGGCGCAGGCGGAAAATGCCGCCGGCACCCTGAAAACCGGCGCCTTGTGTCAGAGCCGCACCGGTCAAAGCGTCGGATTTTCCTGCAGCCACCAGCGCGCCGATTGCAGCAATCCCGTCATAGGCCAGGCTGCCGATCGAATGCGGCGATCCGCCATAGTTCGCCTGGTAGCGGGCGCTGAACTGCTGAACCTTGCCCTGATCGGGCATTGCGAACCAGCCGCCCTGCACGCCGGGCAGAGCCAGGGTCTGGGCCGGAATATCCCAGCGGGTCAGCCCGATGTACTGCTTTTCTGCCGGGTCCACACCGGCTTCGGGCAGCAGTTGGGCCAGCAGCGGCAAGGCGCCTGCTGTGGTCGAAGTCAGAAACACCGCATCTGCCTGGCGGGATTGATTGCGGATCGCCGGAATGGCGTTGATCACGCCCTGCTGGGACAGCTCATAGCCGACGCTGCCTGCAATATTGGCACCGGTCTGGCTGGCCGCGCGCTGAATGGCAGTGCGGCCAGCCAGGCCGGCAGCATCATTGCTGCCGACAATCAGAATGTTCTGCTTGCCGTTGCGGGCGGCAAAGCGGGTCAGCCGCCGTGCGGTATTGTCAAAGGTAGGCCCCAGGATAAAGACGTTGCCGCCGGCAATTGCTGGGTTGTTTGAGAAGGCCAGCACGTTGACGCCGCGCTGGCGGGCCGCGATGCCCGCCGCATTTGCGGCTTCGGCGTACACCGGACCCAGAATGACACGGGCGCCGTCCTGCAGCGCCTGCTGCGCAGCACCCGAAGCCACTTCGGGTCCGCCCGCTGTGTCATAGACCCGGAGATCAATCTGCACGCCTTGCAGATCGGCAATCGCCATGCGGGCAGCGTTTTCCAGGCTTTGGGCTAGCACTCTGTCGCCCTGCTGGGCTGATCCGCGCGGTACCAGCAGCGCCACCGGCACCGGTTTTGATGTGTTGATTGTCGGACCAGTGCTGAGGGAAACCGGGTCACAGGCAGTCAGGGCAAGTGCGGAAAGTGCCGCAGCGGCTGTCAGTGCCGCCTTGCGGGCGCGTTTGAAAACAGCAAACATAATGGCTTGAAACTCCGTTCTCCCGGCGCGGCTGCACCGTGTGGGTTTAAGGGCGGATCATAAACGACCAAAAAGGCGGGTCCAGCGTTGAATCACCAGAATGTCATATTGTCCCCGGGGCTTTACTTTGTTGCCACGCCCATTGGCACTGCCCGCGACATTACCCTGCGTGCGCTGGATGTGCTGGCCTCGGCCGATGTGCTTGCAGCTGAGGATACACGCTCGCTGCGCAAACTGATGGAGATTCACGGTGTTCCCTTAAGCGGGCGGCGGATCATTGCTTACCACGACCACAGCGGCGCAGGCGCCCGCGCCAAACTGCTGGAGGCGGTCGCGGAGGGGAAGTCTGTTGCCTATGCGTCAGAGGCCGGGATGCCGCTGATTGCCGATCCGGGTTTTGACCTAAGCCGTGCTGCGGCGGAGGCCGGGCATACGGTCACCTGCGCCCCCGGCGCCTCGGCGGCGGCAACCGCGCTGACGCTGGCAGGGCTGCCTACGGATGCGTTTTTCTTTGCAGGTTTCCTGCCCAATGCCTCCGGCGCGCGGCGCAAGCGGCTGGAGGAGCTGCGGGACATCCCCGGCACGCTGATCTTTTATGAATCACCGAAACGTATTGCCGCCTCGGTTGCCGACATGGCCGCGGTGCTGGGCAACCGCTCCGCTGCACTGTGCCGCGAGCTGACCAAGAAGTTTGAAGAAGTGCGCCGCGCCCCGCTTGCCGAGTTGGCCGCGGGGCTGGAGGAAAAACCAGTCAAGGGCGAGATCGTGCTGCTGGTTGACCGGGCGCAAGAGACCGAGGTGAGCGAGGGCGATCTGGAAAGCGACCTGCTTGCGGCACTTCAGGGCAATTCAGTCAAGGATGCCGCCGGCATTGTTGCCGAAATGCACGGGCTGCCGCGGCGCAAGATCTACCAGCTGGCGCTGCAGCTGGCCAAGGGCAGCTGAGACATGTCCCGCGCCCGCCAGCATCGCGGTGCCCGCGCCCATCTGGCCGGAGAGGCGGCGGAAGAGATTGTCGCACGCCACTATGAGAACCGTGGCTACACCGTTGCGGAACGCCGCTGGCGCGGGGCAGGCGGCGAAATAGACCTGATTCTGCGCGGTCCGGACGGGCTGGTATTTGTGGAGGTGAAACACAGCTCAACCAGTGCCGCTGCCGCCCTGCGCATCACGCCCCGGCAGGCAGAACGCATTTATGCCAGCGCCGGGCAATACCTGGAGAACGAGCCGCAGGGCCAGCTGACGCCGGTGCGGTTCGACGCGGCGCTGGTCAACGGCACGGGTGCGGTGGAGATTATCGAAAACGCTTTCGGCTTTGACTGATCCGCAGCTGCCCCATTGAACCCCGGGGCGGGGTGGGCCATGTATTCGGCCAGTTTACAAGGGATACTGCCATGAAAATCGCCTTTCAGATGGACCCGGTCATGGGCGTGGACATCAACGCGGACAGCAGCTTCCGCCTGGCTGAAGAAGCGCAGGCGCGCGGGCATGAGCTGTTCTACTATGCCCCCGATCAGCTGGCCTATCAGGAAGGCCGCATCACCGCGCGCGGCCACGATATGACGGTGCAGCGGGTGGCAGATGCCCCGGCAGTTCTCGGTCCGGAGCGCGAGGTGGATCTGGCGGAGTTTGATGTGGTCTGGCTGCGGCAGGACCCGCCTTTCGATATGCACTACATCACCTCGACCCACTTGCTGGACATGCTGAAGGACCAGGCGCTGGTGGTGAATGATCCGTTCTGGGTGCGCAATTGTCCGGAAAAACTGCTGGTTCTGACCTTCCCGGACCTGACACCGCCGACCACCATTGCCCGCGATCTGCAAACCATCAAGGCGTTCAAGGAAAAGCATGGCGATGTGATCCTGAAGCCGCTCTATGGCAACGGCGGTGCCGGCGTGTTCCGGCTGGATGCCAATGACCGCAACCTCACTTCGCTGCACGAGCTGTTCACCGGTTTCAGCCGCGAGCCGCTGATTGTGCAGAAGTTCCTGCCGGATGTCAGCAACGGCGACAAACGGGTGATTCTGGTTGACGGCGAACCTGTCGGCGCCATCAATCGCGTGCCGGCCGCGGGCGAGACGCGCTCCAACATGCATGTGGGCGGACGGCCCGAGAAAACCGGGCTGAGCGAGCGGGATCTGGAAATCTGCGCTGCCATCGGACCTCTGCTGCGCAAAAAGGGCCAGATCTTTGTCGGCATTGACGTGATCGGCGACTACCTGACCGAGATCAACGTGACCTCTCCCACCGGCATTCAGGAGCTGGAGCGGTTTGACGGCGTGAATATCGCTGAAAAGGTCTGGCAGGCGATTGAAGCCAAGATCAGCGGATGAGCTGGCAGCGCCGGGCCGTAAACGCATGGATGCGTTATGGCATGAAACCGGTGCTGCAGTGCACCAGCAGTCCGGAGTTGGCGCGCAAGAGTTTTGAGCTTGCGGCGCCGCTGTTCTGCCCGGCGCTGCCCTTTACACGGCTGCTGCGGCGGCCAGCGCCAGTGCCGTTGTACCTGCTGTCCGCTGGCAGGACGCGGAACCGGCAGATTATCCTTTTCCTGCACGGCGGCGCCTATCTGGCGGGCAGCGCCCGCGCTTATCAGGGCATGCTGTCGCGTCTGTCTTTTGCCGCAGGCGTGGAGATTGCGGTGCCCGATTACCGGCTGCTGCAAGAGGCACCGTTTCCGGCTGCTTTCGAGGATGCGCGGGCGGCCTGGCGGTATTTGCGCTGCACGGGGTATGGGGCTGACGGTATCCTGCTCGCAGGCGACAGCGCCGGGGGCGGGCTGGCGCTGGCGCTGCTTGCCGGCCTTCTCGCCGAGGGGGAACGGCCCGCGGGGCTTATTGCGCTGTCGCCGTGGTGCGATCTGACGCTGAGCGGGGCAAGCATCAAGGTCAACCGCTTCAGGGATGTGATCATTCCTGCCGGGCGGATGAAGGAAGCCGTTGATCAGTATCTGGCAGGTGCAGATCCGGCAGATGTCCGGGCCTCGCCTTTGTTCGCAGAGTTCGCAAACCCGCCGCCGGTGCTGATTCAGGCCGGGGATACCGAGGTGTTGCTGTCGGATGCGCAGCGTATGGCGCGGCGTCTGGAGGAGACAGGCGGCGCGGTGCGGCTCAGCCTGTGGCCGGATGTGCCGCACGTCTGGCAATTCATGGCTGGGCATCTGCCGGAGGGGCAGGCTGCATTGGATGAAGCTGCTGCCTTTGCCATATCCGCTTTCGACGGCGGCTTACCGGGATGGGGGCAGCCTGAAACTTAGCGCTTCGGCGAAATGCTGGCGTTGCACCCGGTCTTCGCAGGCCAGGTCGGCAATGGTGCGCGCAACGCGCAGAACCCGGTGGTATCCGCGGGCGCTGAGGCCAAACCGTTCGGCGGCACGGAGCAAAAGATCACGGCTTTCGGCATCCGGCGCTGCAATATCCTCCAGCACAGCGCCTTCGGCATCCGCGTTCTGGCGCAATCCAGGGAAGCCGCGGAACCGCTCTGTCTGCGTTTCCCGGGCAACCGCGACCCTTTGCGCCACCTGGGCCGAGCCCTCGGCGCTGGGCGGTAATTCCAGGTCGGACACATCCACCGGCGGCACGTCCAAATGCAGATCGAACCGGTCCAGCAGAGGGCCGGAAATCCGCCCCAGATAGTCTGCACCGCACATTGGTGCCCGCGAACAGGCGCGGTTGGCGTCAGCCAGATAACCGCATTTGCAGGGATTGGCCGCAGCGGCCAGCATGAAACGGCTGGGGTATTTCACGTGTGCGTTGGCGCGCGCCACCATCACCTCTCCGGATTCCAGCGGCTGGCGCAGCGTTTCCAGCACGGGACGGCCGAACTCAGGCAGCTCATCCAGAAACAGCACCCCATTATGCGCCAAACTGATTTCCCCCGGCTGCGCCCGCCGTCCGCCACCGGCAATAGCGGCCATGGAGGCGGTGTGATGCGGTTCGCGGAAAGGGCGGGCGCGGCTGATGCCGCCTGCATCAATCAGGCCGCACAAGGAATGGATCATCGAGGTTTCCAATGCCTCGGCCGGTGACAGCGGCGGCAGAATCGAAGGCAGCCGCGCCGCCAGCATCGATTTGCCGGACCCGGGCGGCCCGATCATCAGCATGTGGTGACGTCCCGCGGCAGCAATCTCCAGCGCTCTTTTGGCTTGTTCCTGGCCCTTGACGTCGCGCAGGTCCTTGCCGCCCAGCCCGCTGACGGCCTCGCCCGGGGCGGAGGGTTCAATGCGGCGCTGGCCGGTGAAGTGCTGTACCACTTCGGTCAGCGTGGCGGCACCGATCACCTGTGCTGCATCGACCCAGGCAGCCTCGGGGCCGGATGGTTTCGGGCAGAGCAGCATCCGCCCTTCCTCTGCTGCGGTGACGGCCGCGGGCAGGGCGCCTGCGACAGGCATCAGCTGGCCGTCCAGCGACAGTTCGCCCAGGGCGATGGTCTCCTCGGCCTTTTCCGCTGGTATGATGCCAATTGCCGCCAGCAGAGCCAGCCCAATCGGCAGGTCGAAATGGCTGCCTTCCTTGGGCAGGTCTGCGGGTGACAGGTTGACGGTGATCCGGCGGGAGGGAAGGGCGATGGACATCGCCGCAAAGGCGGCACGCACCCGTTCCCGGGCTTCGGATACCGCTTTGTCCGGCAATCCGACGACGGAAAACGCCGGCAGGCCGGGAGCGACGGCGCATTGCACCTCGACCAGGCGGGCCTCAACCCCCTGAAAGGCAACTGTGTAGGACCGTGCTGTCATTTCTCCCCGCCCCTTCTGGTTCAGGGAGAAATGCTTGGCGTTCGTGGTTTCCGAGTCGTTAACGTTTGGGGTGCTGACGGGCGAATTCACGCAGAATTCGCGCTGGCGGCCGGTTCAATCCAGAGTCCAAGGCCGCCGCGGCAGATCCCGCGCATAGGGTTCCGGATCGTAGTTGACCTCATGTGCCTGTTCTTGCCAGCGCAGAACGGCCGGGTCGGACAGCAGCAGCTTGCAATAGGTGCGGGTTGCGGCAGAGACCGGCAGCCCGTAGCCGATTATGCGCGCGGCAACAGGGGTATAGAACACCTCCGCCAGCGAATAATCTCCGAACAGATAGCCGTCTGCCAGGCCGGAAACGTTGCGCGCAAAAGCAAACAGCGTTTCGATCCGGTCCAGGTCCGCCTGAACTGCGCCGGAGGTCTCAAACCCTTCGTAGATATGTGCCAGCTGCATCGGGCATTCGCCGCGCAGCGCGCCAAAGCCCGCGACCATTTCAGCCGCCAGCCAGCGAGCGGCGGCACGCTGTGACGGGTCCACGGGCCAAAGCCCTGCGTCCGGGTTCTGTTCGGCCAGCGTCTCGGCTATCGCCAGGCTTTCGCCAACAACTGTGCCCTCTGGCGTGCGCAGTGCGGGCACCAGCCGGGCCGGGGCCAGATGCGCCATCTCTTCCGCCATGGTTCCTGTGAACAACCCCACCAGATGCACTGTATGGGGAAGCGTAAATTTTTCGAGCATGAGCCAGCCGCGCAATGACCAGCTGGAGAACATGCGGTCGCCGATATAGATTTCATAAGACATGAGGCAAGGCTACCGCGTGAACTTACATTCTAAAATGGAATGTTTGTGATGCATTTCATCACGGAAGGTGATTTATGGCGCCTGTCTGCCAGCCATTACGGCCCACAGTGGCCTCGGTGACCGACAGGTTGTCGATCCGATGGCTGAAGGCCTCTTCGGAAGTCAGTAACTTCGCCCGCTGTATCTGGGTCAGAATTTGCCCGAAATGCCCCACGACGATCAAGTCGCGGCCCTGATTCGCGTTGATCAGCCCGTCAACCGCCGCATTCACCCGGGCACAGACCTGATGCCAGCTTTCGCCGCCCGGCGGGGTCACGTCGCCCGGCGTTTCCCAATAGGCCCGGATCCGGTCCGGGTCCTCGGCGTCCACCTCGGCCCAGGTTCTCAGCTCCCAAGCGCCGAAATGGATTTCGCGCAGCGCCTCGACATGGGGCAGGCGCTGACGGCTGCCCTGAATGGCGCTGGCGGTATCAACTGCGCGCGACAGGTCGGAGGAGACGATTAATGCGTCAGCCGGCAGGTAATCCGACAGGCGTTTCAGCGCGGAAGTGTCGGACAGATCTGCAGGCAGATCCGACCAGCCCACCATGCATTTAGCGTGTGTCGGCCCGTGCCGCACCAGGAACAGCCGGGTGGTCATAACGCCCCCTTCAGCACCAGCGGCAGCCCGGCGGTCACTTGCACAACAGTATCTGCACGCGTTGCCAATGCGATATTGAGCCGCCCCTGCGCTTCGCGGAAACGGCGGGCCAATTTATTCTCGGGCACAATGCCTAGGCCGGTTTCGTTGGACACCACTACCAGATCTGCGCGGCAGCGCCCGATTGCCGCCAGCAGGTCTTCCTGTGCAAGAGACAGGTCATTCCCGGCCAGCAGATGGTTGGTCAGCCACATGGTGGCGCAGTCCATCAGACAGACTTGTTTGGCGGTCAGCGCATCCAGAACCCGGCTGGCTGTTTCCGGTTCTTCGACAGTTGTCCACCCCGAACCCCTTTGCTCGAGGTGGCGGGACACTTTCTCGCGCATTTCACTGTCAAAAATTTGTGCGGTGGCCCAGTAAAACCTGTCTTTTTCAGTGTTTATACAGATCTGTTCGGCAAAGGCCGACTTTCCAGAGGCCGCCCCCCCTAGAATAAAAGTTACATTTGCAGGCATTTTTTGCTAACCTGTAAGAACGAAGCCGTTCCTGTGGGTAAACGCAGGGCCCGGTTAAGACAAGAGACCGCAGTATCCCGGGGTTCCACTTATTAAGGCCGGGACAGTCTGCACAGGGGCCAAAAAACCATTTTGCTTTTCCATTTTTTGGCCTGTGGATATGGCAAGACTCGTATCCAGTGCGCTGATGCTGCCGGCCTATAGAAGACCCGGGTTCAACTTTGTTCCATGTGTGCCCCAAGGCATCGGTAGTTTGTTAATTAGTTTCCGGGGGGAAATAAAATGGCACTAGATTCCACATTCGAAAACCCATTGCCGCGGCAGGCGATGAAGGCAGAACTTTTGGATGCTGAAACCGAGCGGCGTCTGGCTTACGCGTGGCGTGATGACCGCGATGTAAAGTCGCTGCACCGGCTCATCAATGCTTACATGCGCCTGGCAATTTCCATGGCGGCCAAGTTCAAGCGCTACGGGGCGCCGATGAACGATCTGATACAGGAGGCGGGCCTGGGCCTGATGAAAGCCGCCGACAAATTTGATCCGGACCGGGGAGTCCGGTTTTCGACCTATGCGGTCTGGTGGATCAAAGCGTCGATTCAGGACTACGTCATGCGCAACTGGTCGATGGTGCGCACCGGTTCCACGTCGTCACAGAAATCGCTGTTTTTCAACATGCGCCGGGTGCAGGCGCAGCTGGAGCGCGAGGCGCGTGCGTCGGGCGCGCGGCTGGACCGGCATCAGCTGCATCAGAAGATTGCGACTGAAATCGGGGTGCCGCTGCGCGATGTTGAGATGATGGAGGGGCGCTTGTCCGGTGCCGACTTTTCGCTCAATGCGGTGCAGTCCAGCGATGAAGAAGGCCGCGAATGGATAGACGCACTGGAAGATGACACGTCTCAGGCTGATGAGCTGGTCCAGGAGCGGCACGACCGCCGCCAGCTGCGCAAATGGCTGGTTTCTGCGCTGCAGGCGCTGAATGACCGTGAGCGCTTCATCATCACGGAACGCAAGCTGCGCGAACGCCCGCGCACATTGGAAAGCTTGGGAACCGAACTGGGGCTCTCCAAGGAACGGGTCCGCCAGCTCGAGGCCGGGGCGTTCCAGAAAATGCGCAAATGCCTTGAGGGCCAGTCGCGCGAGGTGCACAGACTGCTTTCATGAGAGAGCAGATTAATTTCCTGACAATCGTGCTGAGCGCCGCCTTTCTGGCGGCGCTCAGCATGTCTGGCGTCCGGGCGGATGAGGTGTCCGCGGCAGCCCGGCTGCTGGGCGGCGCAGATGTTGTGATTCTCGGCGAAGTGCATGACAATCCTGTGCATCACCAGCGGCAGGCAATGCTGCTGGCACAGCTGCAGCCCAAGGCTGTGGTCTGGGAGATGATCACAGCAAAACAGGCAGCTGCATTGGATCCTGAAACGCTGACGAATGCAAAGCGGACGGCCCGGCAGCTGGATTGGGTGAATTCCGGTTGGCCGGACTTCAGCCTTTATGCCCCGGTATTTGCAGCTGCTGCCAGTGCCCGCCAGTATGGCGCACAGGTGCCGCGGGCCGAGGCTTCGGAGGCTTTGAAAAACGGCGTAGCTGCCTATTTCGGGGCTGAAGACGCGGCCCGCTTTGGCCTTGACCGGCCGCTGCCGGAGGCAGAGCAGGCCGCGCGAGAGGCGGACCAGCAGGCCAATCATTGCAATGCGATGCCGGTTGAGATGCTGCCTGTCCTGGTGGACTTCCAACGCCTGCGGGACGCTGCCCTGGCAGAGGCCGCGGATAGGGCACTTGCGGAAACCGGCGGTCCAGTGGCTGTGATCACCGGCAATGGCCATGCCCGCACCGACCGCGGGCTGGCGGTCTACTTGGCCAGGGCCCGTCCAGCGGTGCAGATCCGCAGCCTGGGCCAGTCCGAGGGCGGACAGATCAGCGGGAAATTCGATCTTCTGCTCGACGCGGGTGCTGCGGTCAGCCGCCCGGATCCGTGCCTGACCTTCCGGAACGGAGGCTGACAGACACCGGGCAGCGAGGGGCCGGGCTGCTTGAAAACGGCACCGCGCCGTGCGCAGCACGGCGCCCGGCCCAACGCCGCCGGGGGGGGCGGGGGCCCACAGGCCCGTGCCGCGCGGGGGCGGGAGACATTGGCCTTGGAGGTCTCCCGCCGGGAAAACCGTTTCACACTTTTGCCGCGGCGCAGTAAGGTCGCGGGAAACGGGGTAAGGGCGGACAGATGCTGGCTGGCAGACATATTCTTTTGATAATCAGCGGCGGCATCGCGGCCTATAAGTCGCTGGAGCTGATCCGCCGCCTGCAGGACAAGGGGGGGCGCGTGACCCCGGTTCTGACCAAGTCCGGCGCTGAATTTGTAACACCTCTGTCGGTCTCGGCCCTTGCCGGAACCGCTGTGCATCAGGAGCTGTTCGACCTGACGTCTGAGGCCGAGATGGGCCATATCCAGCTATCGCGCAGCGCCGATCTCTTGGTGGTGGCGCCGGCCACGGCGGACCTGATGGCCAAGATGGCGCACGGCCACTCCAATGATCTTGCCTCAACCCTGCTGCTGGCCACCGACACCCCGGTGCTGCTGGCGCCTGCGATGAATGTGCGCATGTGGGAGCATCCGGCGACACATCGCAACATCGCGGTTCTGAAGGAGGATGGGGTGTCTTTCGTGGGTCCGAATGACGGCAGTATGGCCTGCGGTGAATTCGGCCCGGGCCGGATGGCGGAACCAGATGAGATTCTGGCTGCTATCACCGCCAAGCTTTCGGATGGGCCATTGAATGGCAGGCGTATTCTGGTGACCTCTGGCCCGACGCATGAGCCGATCGACCCGGTACGCTACATCGCCAACCGCTCCTCGGGGGCGCAGGGGGCAGCTGTGGCCCGTGCGCTGCGCGATCTGGGCGCGGAAGTGGTGTTTGTCACGGGCCCGGCAACGGTGCGCCCTCCTGAGGGGGTGCAGGTGATCGAGGTGGAAAGTGCGCGCGAAATGGAGGCGGCCGTGCAAGCGGCATTGCCCGCTGATGCCGGGGTCTTTGCCGCCGCGGTGGCAGACTGGCGGGTTGCCAGCGCCTCGGACCGCAAGCTGAAGAAGTCCAAGGACGGGCTGCCGGTGCTGGAATTTGCGGAAAACCCCGACATTCTGAAAACAGTTGCACGGATGACAACGGGACGTCCCAAGCTGGTGGTCGGCTTTGCCGCTGAGACAAACGATGTGGTGGATAACGCCACCGCCAAGCGCAAGCGCAAGGGCTGTGATTGGATCGTTGCAAATGATGTCTCTCCCGCTACCGGCATCATGGGCGGCAGCGAAAACGCGGTGGTGCTGATCTCTGATGATGGCGCCGAGGACTGGCCGCGTATGGGCAAGGATGAGGTGGCCCGCAAACTGGCAGCGCGGATCGCTGCGGCGCTGGCCGGGTGAATTTGAGTATTTGAACAAAGATGAAGCAGGGGAGCAGCAATGGTTGCCATCCGTGTAATCCACGACGAAGACGCGGACCGGAATGTGCCGCTGCCGGCCTATGAAACGGCGGGCGCCGCCGGGGCGGACATCCGTGCCAATTTGCCGGACCGGGGCGCACTGACGCTTGAACCCGGTGCCAGGGCGCTGGTGCCAACCGGGTTGCGCCTGGAAATTCCCGCAGGCTACGAGGTGCAGATCCGCCCGCGCTCCGGGCTGGCGCTGAAGCACGGGATCACTCTGCCGAACACGCCCGGAACAATCGACAGTGACTACCGTGGCCCGCTGGGCGTGATCCTCCTGAATGCAGGGCAGGAGCCCTTTGAGGTCCGCCATGGCGAACGCATCGCGCAAATGGTGGTCGCACCGGTGCTGCAAGCCCGGTTTGAGCTTGCGGAGACGCTTTCAGGCACCAGCCGCGGCGATGGCGGCTTTGGCTCCACTGGGCGCGGCTGATGCTTCGCATTCTGTTTCTGGCAGCGCTGATCTGGTGGGGCGGGCGATTCCTTGGCCTGCCGCGCAACCTGCGTTTCGGTTTGCTGGCAATTCTGTTTGCAGCCGTGCTGGCGGTGCAGCTGACCCTGCCGGATGGGCACCCCTTGCGCGAAGGCACCGGCGGCGCGGCGGCGCCCTGGCTGCTCTTGGGCGGCTTTGCCCTTGTGGCCGGGTTTTATGCGCGTATCGTTGCCGGCCTTAAGACCCGCGCCCAGCCTCAGGATACACAGATGAGCCAGCCGGCAAGCACCTTCACTGAAAGCGAACTTGACCGCTACGCCCGCCATATCGTCCTGCGGGAGCTGGGCGGTTCGGGGCAGAAGAGGCTGAAGCAGGCCAGGGTGCTGGTGATCGGTGCCGGCGGCCTTGGCGCCCCTGTGTTGCAGTATCTGGCTGCCGCCGGAGCGGGGACCGTCGGGGTGATCGACGATGACGTGGTCGACAATGCCAACCTGCAGCGTCAGGTGATCCATCGCGACGCAGACATCGGCAAGCCAAAGGTGTTTTCGGCCCAGGCCGCGATGCAGGCGCAAAACCCTTTTGTCGACGTGCGCCCCTACAACCGCCGCCTGACAGAAGAAACGGCGGCAGAGCTGTTTGCGGACTATGACCTGATTCTCGACGGCACCGACAATTTCGAGACCCGTTATCTCGCCAACCGTACCGCGGTGGCGCTGGGCAAGCCGCTGATCTCTGGCGCGCTGTCGCAATGGGAAGGCCAGTTGAGCGTTTTTCACCCGGCCAAAGGCGGGCCCTGCTACCAGTGCATTTTTCCCGAGGCGCCGGCGCCCGGCCTCGCCCCCAGCTGTTCAGAGGCCGGGGTGGCCGGCCCGCTGCCCGGTGTCGTCGGGTCTATGATGGCAGTTGAGGCGGTCAAGCTGATCACCGGGGCCGGTGCGGTTCTGCAAGGTGAGATGCTGATCTATGACGGGCTCTATGGCGAAACCCGCAAGATCCGCATGGCCAGGCGGCAAGGTTGCCCGGTCTGCGGCAACGCTTGAAACGCCTAACGAGACCGCCCTGTGAACGAAGCTTATTTCATTACGCTGCTTTGCGGCGCCCTGTTCGGCGGCCAACCGGAGACAGTGCATGCGTTCACCTATCCCGGTGGTGCGGCGTCGATCAGAACGGACTGCGAAAATGAAAACCGGGTCATCGAGTTCGGCCTCGACAAGCGCAGCAGCCTGGACAGCATCCAGCAGGTGTTGTTCGCAGCAGAAGTCACCGGCAAGGAGCCGGTGGTGGTTCTGATTGATACCGATGGCAGAATGGGCCGCTTCGAGTGGCGGATCGCCCGGGCAGCCAATATCGCGGATGTCCCGGTCCGCATCGTGCCGGCGGCGCTTGCCGTAGGCGATGGCGCGGGCGGCTGACCGGTCCGCGCCACTGACACACAGCACCCGGCACAGATCAGCGATCAAGTCTTCGGGCCGCAACAACCCGACGGGCAGGTAGTATAAAACGGCGCAGTATTCAGCTGCCTGCGCCGGGGCCAGGCGGAAGAGTGCCTTCATCAGCCCTGCCGTCTCCATCCAGAACACCAGCGAACAGGGGGGGGCGGCAGGCGTGATGCTGGAAGTATCTTAGCCATGAACAGGTGCCGGGACCCCTGCGGTGGCGCCGGTTACCAGGGTGGAAGATATATGCAGCGGCGGCGCCGAAGCACCTGTCGCCGGCAACGCCGTCTCTTCAGCGCCGGTCGCAGTGGTTTGATTGCCTTTGCGGATATTGCCATTGGCCATCGAAACCCCCTGACATCCCTAAAGTTCCGGGCAGCAGTGCCCAGGCATTGGAAGCCCAATTGCAGCCCTATTGGTTTCCCGTTAGCGTCCCCAGCAAAGGAGACCCGTTTATGCCCAATCCGCTTCTGTCCCGCTGGGACACGCCGTTTGAAATTGCCCCGTTCGGCAGCATCTCTGATGACGATTTCGCCCCCGCGCTGGAGCAGGCCTTGCAGGCGCACTCCGCACAGATCGACGCCATCGCAAACAGCAGCGAGGCACCCGGTTTTGCCAATGTGATCGAGGCGCTGGAGACCCCGTGCCGCGAATTAGAACAGGTTTTAGGCGTGTTTTTCACCGTGGCCGGAGCCGACAGCAACTCCAAGCGGGAAGAACTGCAGCGGGCGTTTTCACCCAGGCTTGCCGCGCATTTTTCCGCAGTCACCGCAAACAAGGTCCTGTATGCAAGGGTCAAGGCGGTCTGGGACAAGCGCGATGCGCTGGATCTGAACCAGGAGCAGCAACGCGTTCTGATGCTGACCCACCGCGGCTTTGTGCGTGGCGGCGCAGCGCTGGAAGGCGATGCCGACAGGCGGATGCAGGAGATCAAGGGGCGGCTGGCGACCCTCGGCACAGAGTTCACCCAGAACCTGCTGGCGGATGAGCGGGGCTGGTTCATGGAACTCTCCGAAGACGATCTGGAAGGGCTTCCGGAGTTTGTGGTCAGCGCTGCCCGTGCGGCCGGCGAGGAAAAGGGCAAGGATGGTCCGGTGGTTACCCTTTCGCGCTCGCTGATCACACCTTTCCTGCAATTCTCGCCGCGCCGCGACCTGCGCGAGAAAGCCTTCAATGCCTGGGCTGCCCGGGGAGCCAATGGCGGAGACACCGACAATCGCGCCATCGCCGCAGAAATCCTGCAACTGCGCGAGGAGAGGGCGAAACTTCTGGGCTATGAAAACTTTGCCGCCTACAAGCTGGAAACTGAAATGGCCAAAACGCCGGCGGCGGTCCGCGGCCTGCTGATGGATGTCTGGGGCCCGGCCAAATCCCGTGCGGAGGCTGACGCAAAAGTGCTGACCGCGATGATGCAGGCGGACGGTATCAATGGCAGCCTGGAGCCCTGGGACTGGCGCTACTACGCCGCCAAGCGCCGCAAGGCTGAGCATGATCTGGATGAGGCGGCGCTGAAACCCTATCTGCAGCTTGACCGGATGATCGAAGCCAGCTTTACCTGCGCAAACCGCCTGTTCGGGCTGGAGTTTGCACCGCTGGACGTGCCTCTCTACCACCCGGATTGCCGCGCCTGGGAAGTGACACGGAACGGCGCTCATGTGGCGGTCTTCATCGGCGATTACTTTGCCCGCGGCTCTAAACGCTCAGGCGCCTGGTGCTCGGCGATGCGCCAGCAGGCCAAGTTCCCGAAAACCCAGACCCCGGTTGTCATCAATGTCTGTAACTTCGCCAAAGGCGATCCGGCACTGTTGTCCTGGGATGATGCCCGTACCCTGTTTCACGAATTCGGCCACGCACTGCATCAGATGCTGTCGAGCGTGACCTATGAAAGCATTTCGGGCACTTCGGTGGCGCGCGACTTTGTGGAGCTGCCGAGCCAGCTCTATGAACACTGGCTGGAAGTGCCGGAGGTCCTGCAGGAATTCGCAACCCATGCGGAAACCGGCGAACCGATGCCAAAGGACATGCTGGAGAAAGTGCTGGGTGCCGCCAACTTCGACATGGGGTTCCAGACTGTGGAGTATGTCGCCTCCGCACTGGTGGATCTGGCCTTTCACGACGGTCCTGCTGTGTCCGATCCGATGGCGAAGCAAGCCGAAGTGCTGGAGGAAATCGGCATGCCGCGTGCCATCACCATGCGCCATGCCACGCCGCATTTTGCCCATGTCTTTGCCGGCGACGGCTATTCTTCGGGCTACTACAGCTACATGTGGTCCGAGGTGATGGATGCCGACGCTTTTGCAGCCTTTGAGGAGGCTGGCGGTGCCTTTGATGCCGAACGCGCCAAAGCGTTGGAGACGCATATTCTTTCCACTGGCGGGTCGGTTGACCCGGCCGCGCTCTACATGGCTTTCCGCGGACGATTGCCGGGGGTGGAAGCGCTGTTGAAGGGCCGCGGCCTAACCGCAGCATAGCTGGCGTTGCGCAGGGCGATGCCCCGGAAAAGAGTATTTAAGACCAGAAAGAAGCGATAGGCCCCGGCTTTCTTTCTGGTTGAAAATACTCTGGGGGAATGCGCCGTCAGGCGCAGGGGGCAAAGCCCCGTCCTAATAACCGAAACTCCGGTCAACCAAATGCAGCAGCGGTTCTCCAGCCTCGCCGCGGCGAATGTTTTCGGCAATCACTTCGGCAGCGGTGCTTTCACGGGTTTCCGAGGCGATATGGGGGGTTACCGTCACATTGGGGTGCGCCCAATAGGGATGCTCCGGCGGCAGCGGTTCAACGCGGAACACATCCAGCGTTGCGTGCGCGATCTGGCCGCTGCCGAGCGCTGCCAGCAGGGCGCTGTCGTCAATCAGCGGTCCGCGGCCCGGATTGATGATCCTCGCGCCCTTGGGCAGCATGGCCAGCGTCTCTGCATTCAGCGTGTTTTCGGTGGCGGGCGTATCAGGCAGCAGCAGGATCACGATTTCCGCTTGCGCCAGCGCGGCCTTCAGGCCCTCAGGCCCGGTGTGGCAGGTAATGCCTTCGATCTCCTTTTGCGACCGGCTCCAGCCGGACACCTGAAATCCCAGGGTGGCCAGCGCTTGGGCGGACGCGGTGCCGAGGGCGCCCAGGCCAAGCACTGTCACCCGGCGGTCCTTCGCCAGCGGCGGTGCCTGAGGCTCCCAAATGCCGTTCTGGCCGCGAAGATGGGCATCCATCCCCAAGTGATAGCGCAGCGTGTGCCCAACCACCCATTCGGTCATACCCTGCGCCAGCCCGCTATCCACCATCCGCGTGAGGGGCACGCCGACAGGCACGACGGGCACGATCTTTTCAACACCCGCCCACAGGCTCAGCACCGCTTTCAACCGGGTAAAAGGGGCAAAGTCGCTGACCGGCCCGCTGGGGGCAAAAACGATATAGTCCACGTCTTCAGGTGCAAATTCATTGCGCAGATCGGCATCGGTGCCCAACCGGGAAAGTTCTGCCTTTAACAGCGGTTCATAGGCGGGCCAGGCATCCGCGCGGCCGGCGAACAGAACATTTGCAGTCATAGGAACTCCGTCAATATCTAGCGTGAGGATTGCCGCGGCCGGTGGATGTGAGCGCTTTGCACAATGCCGAAAGCCCCGAGCAGCACCAGCATGGCCGAGCCGCCGTAAGAGACCATCGGCAGCGGCACGCCGACCACTGGTGCCAGCCCCATAACCATCGACATGTTGACGGCAAAAAACAGAAAGAAAGTGATGGCGATGCCCATGATCACCAGTGACGAGAACCGGTCCTTGGCGGCAATCGCCGAAGCGATGCAGAACAGGATGATCAGCATGTAAATGGACAATAGGGTCACACCGCCTATAAAGCCGAACTCCTCTGCCAGGGTGGTAAAGATGAAGTCGGTGTGCTTCTCGGGCAGAAAGTTCAGCCGCGACTGCGTACCCTGCATGAAACCGCGCCCGGACCAGCCGCCGGAGCCAAGCGCGATCTTGGATTGGGTGATGTGGTAGCCTGCACCCAGAGGGTCCTGCGAGGGGTCCATAAATGTGTCGATGCGGCGGAACTGATAGTCTTTCAGAAGCTGCCAATCGGTTCCGCGGCTTTGAAACACGGCGCTGACCAGCCCGACGCCAGCAGCAATCACGGCGGCGAAATAGGCCCAATGGACACCGGCCAGGAACATCACCCCGCCGCCGGCCGCCAACAAAAGGATCGAGGTGCCAAGGTCCGGCTGCTTCAGCACCAGCGCCGTCGGCAGCAGGATCAGCGCCACCGGCAGCAGCACCCACAAGGGGCGCGAGGTTTTATCAGGCGGCAGCCAATCGTAGTAGGCCGCCAGCAGCATCACCAAGGCGATCTTGGTCACCTCGGATGGCTGCAGCCGCATGAAGCCGATATCGATCCAGCGCTGTGCACCCATGCCGACGGTGCCGAACAGTTCCACCGCGACCAGCAGCGCCAGGGACCCCAGATAGGCCAGCACCGACACGTTGCGCCAGAACCAGATCGGGATCATCGCCACCACAAACATGACGCCGAGACCGAGGGCAAAACGTTTGACCTGCGGCTCCACCCAGGGGCTGAAGGAGCCGCCCGCCACCGAATAAAGCATCAGAAAGCCGACGCTGGACACCGTGATCAGCAGCAGCGTCAGCCCCCAATTCAGATACAGGATCTTGCGCAGGCCGGAGGGTGTCGATTTGGCGTGATACTCAAGATAGCTCATGCCTTGCTGCTCCTGCTGCCCAGGGGGCGCTTGACACGCTCGCGTTCCAGCCGCTCCTGCTGTGCCTTGATGCGGCTGCGGTCCCCTTTGGGGTAGGCTTCCAGCGGCGGAGTGCCATCGTAGAGTGCTTGCAGCAACACGTCGCGGGCAATCGGCGCCGCCGCTCTGGAGCCGCCGCCGCCATGCTCGACCACCACGGCCACGGCATATTTCGGGTTATCGTAGGGGGCAAAACAGACGTACAGAGCATGGTCGCGCCGGTCCCAGGGCAGATCCTTGTTGCGGATCACCCCTGCGGCCCGTTCGGCGGCGGTGATGTTTCGGACCTGGCTGGTGCCGCTTTTGCCGGCCATCCGTATGTTGTCAGCGATGATGCGGGAGCGGTAGCCGGTGCCCCGGCGGTCGTTGCTGACCGAGTACATGCCGCGCCGCACCATGCGCAGGTTGTTTTCGCTGACATCCAGGGGAGCGCCCGCGCCGCTGGGCTGTTCCACCCCGTCAAGCGATTTGAGCAGCCGCGGCGTCACGCTGCGCCCGGTGGCGATCCGTGCGGTCATCACCGCCAGCTGCAACGGCGAGGCGAGCGTGAAGCCTTGGCCGATTGAGGAGTTCGCTGTGTCGCCGATCAGCCAGTCCTTGCCGTAAGAGCGGGCTTTCCATTCCTTAGTCGGCGTGATCCCCTGTGCCACAGCCGACATCGGCAGATCGTGCCTGATGCCCAGCCCGAATTTGTTGGCCATGGCAGAGATGTTGTCGATCCCGGTCTTGATTGCCACGTCATAGTAATAAACATCGCAGGACCGTTTCAGTGAAGTATTGAGGTCCACATGCCCGTGGCCCGCCCGTTTCCAGCAATGGAAGCGGCGGCCGGCAACTTTCAGATGGCCCGGGCACCAGACGGTTTCCTCAGGTCCGATCACACCCTGTTCCAGCGCCGCCAGCGCGGTGATCATCTTAAAAGTAGAGCCAGGCGGGTAGGTGCCCTGCACGGTCTTGTTGGAGAGCGGGCGGTATTCGTCTTCGGTCAGCATCCGGTAATCGGCCACCGAAATGCCGCGCACGAACAGATTGGGGTCGAAACTGGGTGAAGAGCAGATCGCGCGGATATCGCCGTCTTCGCAATCGATCACCACCGCCGCCGCGCTTTCCCGGCCCAGCCGGGCCTGCACATAGTTTTGCAGCTCTGCGTCAGTGGTCAGCTGCATGTCTGAGCCGGATATGCCCTCGCGCCGGTCCAGCTCACGCATCACCCGGCCGGTGGCGTTCACTTCCACCCGCTTGGCACCGGCCTTGCCGCGCAGCACGTCCTCGCGCTTGGCCTCGAAACCTACCTTGCCGATCTGAAAGCGCGGGATCAGAAGCACCGGCTCGGGGTCTTCCATCTTGCTCAGGTCATAATCCGAGACCGGCCCGACATAGCCCACCACATGGGCAAAGTCGCCAAGCTGCGGATAGACCCGGGTCAGGCCGACCTCGGGCGTCACACCTGGCAGGGCCGGGGCGTTCACTGCCACCTTGGATATATCCTCCCAGCCGATCCGGTCGGCCAGGGTGATCGGCAGGAAGGGCGGCGACCGGCGCATCTCGGTGCGGGCGCGCTCCAGGTCTTCGGGATCCAGCGGCAGCAGGCGCGACAATTTATCAATCACCGCCTCCACGTCGCCGGCATCCTCGGGCACCACTGTAATCCGGTAGGACGGGGAGTTTTGCGCGATGATCAGCCCGTTGCGGTCGAAGATCTGCCCGCGGGCAGGCGGCAGCAGGCGGATGTTGATCCGGTTTTCCTCGGCCAGCAGGCGGAACTCATCCGCTTGATCCACTTGCAGAAAACGCATTCTTGCCGCCAGCCCGCCTGCAAAGGCCAGCTGCAGCCCGCCCAGCAGCAACGCGCGCCGGGTCATCTTGCCGTGCGAGACGTCCAGATCCTTGGAGTTGCGTTTCATCGGCGGCTCATCAGGGTTTCGGCTTCGGACGGGGAGAGTTTACGGACGCCCAGAATAGTCTGGCTGACCCAAACTGCCAGCGGATAGGCGAGGATGGTCATCACAATCTGGATCACGGTCAGGCTCAGCGGCGCCTGTTCCACGCCAAACACCACAAGAACCAGCCGGTTCAATGTGAAAACCCCGGTCAGGGTCACGCCAGCCGCCAGCCATTCGCTGGCGAATGTGCTTTCCCGTTGCGGCGCCGCGCGCCCTTTCAGGTATTCGCAGGCCAGCACCGCCAGCAGCGCCAGCAATCCGGGCGGGCGCTGGAACAGAAAATCCGCAAGCAGCATGACCAGGGCAATCGACAGCGCGGGCACAAAGTCGGGCCGCCGCAGCGACCAGGTCATGGCCAGCAGCAGCAGGAAATCCGGCGGCGCCCAAAACCGAGGCTCGGTGTTGAGCGGCAGCAGGTGAAAAAACATGATCATCAGCGCCAGCCCTGGAAAGGTCAGGCGCATGGTCCAGATCCGGGCAGGCGAAGTGTTAGCCATTGCCCGCCTCAGCCGTTCCTTCAGCGCTGCCGTCTCCCAGCCCTTCAGGCCGCGGCTGCGGAATCGGATCACCCGGGGCTGCACCGACCAGCCCGCCGGGATCCTGGATCACTTCGGTTCCGTGATGGCGCAGCACCCGCAGAAACTCCAGCCGGCTGTAATCGGCGGACAGCCGCACCCGCATCCGCCCCGAGCGGTCCTTGGCCACCTGGCCGATCAGCAGGCCTGCCGGAAACACCGAGCCGTCGCCGGAGGAAATCACCCGGTCGCCGGGCCGCACGAGATCGGGGTTTTCCAGAAAGCTCAGGACTGGCGCGGCGCTGTTGTCGCCGGTGACCAGCGCGGTCTGGCCGGAGGGCTGGATGGCAGCCGGAACAGCGCTGGCGGCGTCGGTCAGCAGAATAACACGCGCTGTGTCGCGCCCGGTACCGGAAATCCGGCCCACCAGCCCGATCCCGTCCATCGCGGCCCAGCCGTCATGCACCCCGTCGCGGCTGCCCACATTCAGCAGTACCGACTGCCGGAAGGGGGAACCGCTGTCGGCCATCACAACCCCGGTGATATAGGTCAGCTGCGGGTCCAGCCGCACATTGTTGAAGTCCAGCAGCCGGGCATTTTCCTGCTCCAGCTGCAGCGCCGCCTCTTTCCAGGCCCGCATCTGGCGCAGCTCGCTGCGCAGCTCGCGGTTCTGCTCGGCAAGCCGCTGATAGCTTTGGAAATCGCGCACCAGGTTAATAGCGGCGGTGACTGGCACCATGGCCCAATCCATGCTGGGCACCACCCGGTCCGCCACCTGGGCGCGGAAACGCTCCACCCGCGGGCTGTCGATCCGCCAGACAATAAAAACTGCAGCCAGGCACAGGCACAGCACCGCTGTCAGCAGACGCCGCAGCGGGGTTGCATAATCGTCGCGCTGTGACTTGTCTTTGGCCACGTCTCTCCTTCCAGCCGCCCCTCCAGCCCGCAGTCAGCCGATGCCGTTTTGGCGGGCAGGGGCTGTTAGCTGTCGTAGTCGATGGCGTGGGCCAGCTGCTTTTCGTATTCCAGCGCCTTGCCGGTGCCCAGTGCCACGCAGTTGAGGCTTTCATCCGCAATCGACACGGCCAGGCCGGTCTGTTCGCGCAGGGCCAGATCCAGATCCCCCAGCAGCGCGCCGCCGCCGGTCAGCATCACGCCGCGGTCGACGATGTCGGCGGCCAGATCCGGCGGTGTGGTCTCCAGCGCGGTCATCACTGCTTCGCAGATCTGCTGGACCGGCTCGGCCAGCGCTTCGGCCACCTGCGCCTGAGAGATCTCGATTTCCTTCGGCACGCCATTCAGCAGGTCGCGGCCGCGGATCTGCATCGACTGGCCGCGGCCGTCGTCCGGCATCCGGGCGGTGCCGATGGAGGTCTTGATGCGTTCCGCCGTGGCTTCGCCCACCAGCAGGTTCTGCTGGCGGCGCAGGTAGGAAATGATCGCCTCATCCATACGGTCGCCGCCAACGCGGACCGAACGGGCATAAACGATATCCCCCAGCGACAGAACCGCCACTTCGGTGGTGCCGCCGCCGATGTCGACAACCATGTTGCCGGTCGGGTCGGTGATCGGCATGCCGGCGCCGATGGCCGCAGCAATCGGCTCGGCAATCAGCCCGGCGCGGCGCGCACCTGCGGACAGCACCGACTGGCGGATCGCGCGTTTTTCAACCGGGGTGGCGCCATGCGGCACGCAGACAATGATCTTGGGCTTGGAGAAGGTCGAGCGCTTATGCACCTTGCGGATGAAGTGCTTGATCATTTCTTCGGCGGTGTCGAAGTCGGCAATCACGCCTTCGCGCATCGGCCGGATCGCCTCGATCGAGCCGGGGGTGCGGCCCAGCATCAGCTTGGCGTCTTCGCCCACCGCCAGCACCTTTTTGACGCCATCCTTGACGTGGTAGGCCACCACTGAAGGCTCGGACAGGATCACGCCGCGGCCCTTTACATAGACCAGCGTATTGGCAGTACCGAGATCGATGGCCATGTCCGAAGTGAACAGACCGCCCAAGTTTCCGAAAAACGCCATATAAAAGGGATCCTGTGAGTGCTGCCATTATACCTTAGGCGACTCCCGGAGGAGCCGCCTGCACCAACCTTATAAGCGGCAGTGCAGGACCGCGAAAGGGCGTATTATGGTGAAACAGCGCCTTTCCGCCAAGTCCACGGTGTCAATACCGGCTTTGTCCTGGCGGCAAGGCCGGGACTGGCACAGGGCCTTGCCTGGGCCGGCAGCAGCGGGGCCAGGTCAACTGGAGAAAATCCGCTTCATTTCAGTATCAAAATGCGACCAGGTCAGGCTGGCGCTGTTGCCGGCATAGCCCTCATAATACGACTTTCCGTTGGACGTCGGCAGCCCGGCCCAGATCTTGGCCAGGTTCAGCATGAAGGTCTTGCGCGGCATTTCTGCCTTCAGGAATGCGCTGTAACCGGCTTCTTCGATCAGCTGATGCGCCAGACGGTCCTGCAGCTCGGGCGAAAACCGCGCCTGCGGCTTCACGCCCTGATGTTTGACCAGCCGCCGGAATGTTGCGGGGATCAGCTGGTAGCGCCCGATGGCATGGGGCTGTCCTGGCGTTGCATTGATCCAGGCGTTGATCTCGGCAACAGTCATCTGGGTAGGTTTCTTCGGCGGTTTTCGTTTGGCGCCAAGCTGCACGGCATCATAATTCGCCTTGCCTGCTTCGGCGCTGGCGATCAAAGACAGCAGCTGGCTTGCGCTTGGCGGCGTTCTGAGGGCCGGCGCAAACAGGCTGCCGCCGCTGCGGCCGCGGAACAGGCTGGCGGCACCGGGATCAAGCGACACCGCACCCCGGCCGGTGGCCGCTCCGGGCAGGGTATCGGGCAGCAGGCTGGCGATTGCCTGCGGTGCCGGGCCCGGCGCGGAACCCGGTTGCGGGGCAGAGGCTTTGTGCAGGAAGAACTGGTTGCCGACCAGCGAATAGCCTTGCGCGCTGACCGCTGCCGCTGCGCACAGCAGCATGGCAAGAAATGTAAGGAAGAGGGCAACGGCGCTCGTTCTGAAGGGCATAGGAACCTGCATTCTGCGGTATCTCGACAGGCTGCAGTCTGCCGTGTCGAGGTTGAGATTCCGTTTATCCTGCGGCCGCAGCCCCTTCCGCCCTGCGGGAATTGCCGCTAGAGGGGGCCTATGCTCTCCTATCAGCACATATACCACGCCGGGAATCTGGCTGACGTTCAGAAGCACGCGCTGCTTGCCTGGACACTGGCCTACCTCACCCGCAAGGACAAACCGCTCAGCTATATCGAGACTCATGCCGGCCGGGGCCTCTATCAGCTGGACGCGGCAGAGGCGGTCAAGACCGGCGAAGCCGAACAAGGCATCACACGGGTTCTGGCGGACCATGGCCTGGCAGCGGATCACCCGCTGCACCACGCCCTGACGGAAACCCGCAATCAGCATGGCGGGGCGGCCTATCCAGGCTCGCCGCTGGTCGCCGCCTCTTTGCTGCGCCCGGGCGACGCGCTGCATTTTGCCGAGCTGCACCCGCAGGAAAACGCAGCCCTGCGTGCCGCGCTGAGACCCTGGAAGGCCAAAGTGCATCAGCAGGACGGGTTTGAGCTGGCCATGTCTCTGGCGCCGCCAACCCCCCGCCGCGGCCTCATTCTGATTGACCCCAGCTACGAAATTAAAACCGACTATGCCCGTATTCCCGGTATCATCGGCCAGCTGCACAAGAAGTGGAATGTGGGGATCATCGCTTTGTGGTATCCGATCCTCAAGGACGGCGCCCATACACAGATGCTGACGGCGCTGGAGGCGCAAGGCCTGCCTGGCGCGTTGCGCCACGAGGTCTCCTTTCCGCCGGTCCGTGACGGGCACCGGATGATTGGCAGCGGCATGTTTGTGGTCAACGCCCCCTATGGCATCGAAGAAGAGGCCGCCCGGCTGTCGGCGCTGTTCGAAGGGATTTCCCGCAAGTAACCGCGCACCGCCCGCCTCTCCATTGAAGGCCGACTGCGGTATTTAAGTGGATTTCGGATCTCCGCAGGCTAGAATTCTGGCAGAAGGAGTGCCGAATGGAACGCAGGCTGGCCGCCGTGCTGGCGGCGGATATGGTTGGCTACAGCCGCCTGATGGACGCGGATGAGCAAGGCACGCTTGCCCGTTTGCGGACCCACAGGATCGAGCTGATCGACCCTTCGATCGCCAAAAACCGCGGCTCCATCATCAAGACGACCGGCGACGGGATGCTGGTGGAATTCGCCAGCGTGTCGGATGCAGTGGGCTGTGCCGCCGAGGTGCAGGGCCGGATGCGCAAGCGCAATGCGGACGTGGCGCCGGACCAGCGCATTCAGTTTCGGGTCGGAATCAACCTTGGTGACATTATCTTTGAGGACGGCGACATCTACGGCAGCGGCGTCAATGTGGCGGCCAGGCTGGAACAGACGGCTGGCGCGGGGGAGATCTGCGTGTCCGCCGCGGTCTACGGGCAAGTGCGCAACACGTCCGGGTTGCTGTTTGAGGATCTGGGCGAGCAGACCCTGAAAAACATTTCCGAGCCTGTGCGGATTTACCGTTTGCTGCTGGGCGAGGAGGTGTCCGCCGCGTCACCGGAGGGCGCCGGCAGGCCGGCGTCGGTGGTGAAGCCTTCGATTGCGGTGCTGCCCTTCGCCAATATGAGCGGAGATCCCGATCAGGAATTCTTTGCCGACGGGCTGACAGAGGACATCCTGACCGAACTCAGCCGCCGCCATGAGCTGTTCGTGATCTCGCGCAACTCGACCTTTGTCTACAAGGGGCAGGCGGTGAATGTGCGCGAGGCGGCGGAGAAACTTGGTGCCCGCTACATCGTCGAAGGCAGTGTGCGCAAGGCGGGCAACCGCCTGCGGGTTACCGTGCAGCTGATCGACAGCCGCAACGACTCCCATATCTGGGCGGAGAAATACGACCGCGGCCTGGATGATATCTTTGCGATACAGGATGAGGTGACCTCCTCCATCGTGGCGACCTTGCCAGGGCGGATCGAAGCCTCGCAGCAGGATGAAGTGGCGCGCAAGAAACCTTCAAGCCTTGCGGCTTATGACTGCGTTCTGGCCGCCAAGGTGCTGCATCACCGCAGCACCCGCGAGGACAATGCCGAGGCAATGAAGCTGATCGGCCGGGCGATTGAGCTGGATCCGGAATACGCGCATGCGCACGCTTGGCGCGGCTGTATCCGCGGCCAGGCTTGGGGCTATGGCTGGTGCGACGATCGCGACGCGATGCTGGCGCTGGCCAGCGAGTCGATCGAAAAGGCCGCGGCAATGGATGACAACGACGCGGATGTGCACCGTCTGATGGCGGCGCTCGGGATTGTCCGCAACGATTTGGAGCGGGCGCGCTACCACCAGGAACGGGCCCTGGCGCTGAACCCGAATTACGACCTGTCGGTGGTCCAGATGGGCGAACTGCTGACCTGGACCGGCCGGCCGGAAGAGGGCGCTGAGTGGATCGAAAAGGCGATGCGTCTAAATCCGCATTTTCCGGCCCGCTTCTGGAGCCATCTGGGCAAGGCGCATTTCACCGCCCGGCTCTATGAGCAGGCGTTGTCCGATTTCATGCGGCTGCCGGCGCTGGATGCCGTTCAATCGGCACTGGTGGCCGCCAGCCATGGCTGGCTTGGCAATCTGGAACAGGCCG
The DNA here is from genome assembly GCF_000511355.1 of Leisingera methylohalidivorans DSM 14336. Taxonomy (NCBI): domain Bacteria; kingdom Pseudomonadati; phylum Pseudomonadota; class Alphaproteobacteria; order Rhodobacterales; family Roseobacteraceae; genus Leisingera; species Leisingera methylohalidivorans. Next base: position 324,643 of record NC_023135.1, read on the forward strand.
CAGCATACGCAGGCCACGTCCGCGAGCAGGATCCGGCGGCGGACATTCCCGCCTTGCTGGCCGGACTGCATTATGGCCGCAGCGAGGACGCCGAACATTTCAGCGAAGGGCTTCGCAAGGCCGGGTTTGATTAGGCTGCCTGCCGGGAAAACGAAAAAAGGGCGCCGCACAGGCACCCTTTTCCGGTTTGGCTTGGAAGAAAGGGATCAAGCCAGATCCTTGTAGGAAATCTCGCGTGTATCGGCGCCTTCGCCAACCCGGCCGCGGCGTACGATCAGGCGGTTCAGCGCGTTCACATAGGCCTTGGCCGAAGCCACCACCGTATCGGTGTTCGCGCTTTCGCCTGTGGCGATGATGCCGTCTTCCTCCAGCCGTACTGAAACAGTTGCCTGTGCGTCGGTGCCCTCGGTCACCGCGTGCACCTGATACAGCTGCAGCCGGGCGGTGTTCGGATAGATCATGCGGATCGCCTTGAAGGTGGCATCAACCGGGCCGTCGCCCTCGGCGGTCTCGGTGACGTCCTTGCCGTCGATCTCCATCTCGACTGTAGATTCTGCCGGGCCGCCGGTGCCGCAGACCACTTTCATGGAAACGATCTTGAGGTAGTCGTTCTCGGCGTCCACACCGGTGCGCATCAGCGCGATAAGGTCGTCGTCAAACACCTCTTTCTTGCGGTCGGCCAGTTCTTTGAAACGGACAAAAACATCCTTCAGCTGGTTGTCACCGACTTCATATCCAAGGTGCTCCAGCTTGTCGCGCAGCGCAGCGCGGCCTGAATGTTTGCCAAGCGGCAGGGAAGTGCCGGAGAGGCCCACGTCCTCGGGCCGCATGATTTCAAAGTTTTCGCGGTTCTTCAGCATCCCGTCCTGGTGGATACCGCTTTCGTGGGCAAAGGCGTTTTTTCCGACAATGGCCTTGTTCGGCTGCACCACAAAGCCGGACACGGTCGAAACGCGGCGCGAGATATGCATGATCTTGGTGGTGTCGATACCAGTGTGCCAGGGCATGATGTCATTGCGCGTTTTAAGCGCCATCACCACCTCTTCCAGCGCGGTGTTGCCGGCCCGTTCGCCAAGGCCGTTGATGGTGCATTCGATCTGCCGCGCACCGCCGGCAACTGCCGCCAGCGCGTTGGCGGTCGCCATGCCCAGATCGTTGTGGCAATGGGTGGCAAAGACCACTTCATCCGCGCCCGGTACGGTTTCGATCAGGCGCCTGATCAGGTCGGCGCTTTCCATCGGCGCGGTGTAGCCCACGGTGTCGGGGATATTGATGGTGGTGGCGCCGGCCTTGATGGCGATCTCAATCACCCGGCACAGATAGTCCCACTCGGTCCGGGTCGCATCCATCGGCGACCACTGCACGTTGTCCACCAGATTGCGGGCATGGGTGACCGTTTCGTGGATCTTGTCGGCCATCTCGTCCATGGTCAGGTTCGGGATGGCGCGGTGCAGCGCCGAGGTGCCGATGAAGGTATGGATCCGCGGCTGCGCGGCCTTGCGCACCGCTTCGGCGCAGCGGTCGATATCCTTGAAGCTGGCGCGCGCCAGGCCGCAGATCACGGAATTTTTCGAGCGTTCGGCAATTTCGGACACCGCGCGGAAGTCGCCTTCGGAGGCAATCGGGAAGCCGGCCTCGATGATGTCCACGCCCATCTCGTCCAGAAGGCCGGCAATCTCCAGCTTCTCGTCATGGGTCATGGTGGCACCGGGGCTCTGCTCGCCGTCGCGCAGGGTGGTGTCGAAAATCACGACACGGGATTTGTCGCCGGAGTTCGGGCCGGTAATCGGGGAAGTGTTGGTCATGCTGGTGTCTCTTGTCTCTGTCCTAGGCCCTTTGGGGCATCATAAGCCTTCGATGGCGCGCGTGCGGCAATCCTCTGAGCGGGCGCGCCGGAAGGGCACGCTCAGAGGCGGGCTAGGATCAGTAGGGCGCGCAGAGCGGCACCGCGGGACGCGGCGGCGGCAAGGGGGATATCTGCGCAAATGCTCATGCAGAGGATTTATACAGAGGCAATTGTAAATGAAAAGCCCATAGGCAGAGAATTTCAGCTTTGCTCCACGATCCGCCGCAGCCCGGCAATCTGGTCGGGCAGCGCATCCGGGGAGCCTTGGCAAAATCCGATAAGCAGCCCTTGGGACTGCTTGGCCGGATCATGCGGGGACAGAGGCCTGACGGCATAGCCCGCGTCAACCGCGCGGCGGCAGATCTGCGTGTCGCTTTGTTCGCCGGCCAGATGAAAGGCAATCTGCATCCCGGCATTGTGGCGCTGGAAATATCCCAGCCAATCCGGCCATGCTTCCAGGGCCTCCGCGGCTGCAGCATAGCGTTCCGCATACAGCCTGCGGGCGCGGCGGATGTGGCGGTCATATTGCCCTGAAGCCATGAAGTCCGCCAAGGGCCGCTGCGCGGTGATGGCTGCGCCTGCACTTGGGTGGATGAACAGGGCGCGGAACTGCGGCACCAGTGCGGGCGGCAGGATCGCATATCCCAGCCGCAATGCGTGGGAAAATGTCTTGGAGAACGTGCCCACATAGATGCAACGGCCCTCCCGGTCGAGCGCGGCCATGGCAGGGACCGGCTGCCCGGCATAGCGGAACTCGCTGTCGAAATCATCTTCGATGATCCAGCCGCCCCGGTTCTTGGCCGCTTGCAAAAAGGCCTGCCGCTGCGGAACCGGCAGGGTGCCGCCAAGGGGGAACTGATGCGACGGGGTCAGCAGCGTGACCTTGGCCATCTGCCTTGGAACCTCGGCCCCGCGCGCTCCCGCGCGCAGCCAGCGCACGTCCCAGCCGCGCGCCAGGGCAAACCGCTGGGTCGGAGTGAACCCTGGCGCCTCCAGGGCGATGTCCTCACCGCCAACCAGGAAATCCATCGTCAGTTCCAGCGCCTCGCGGGCGCCGCTGGTGACCAGAACCTGGCCGGCGCTGCATTCGATCCCCCGCCAGCGGGCCGCATATGCAGCGATCTCGCGGCGCAGCTCAGGATCGCCAAAGGCATCTTCCTGGTGGCTGAGGCTCAGCGGATCCATCCTTGCCACACGTGAAACACAACGCGCCCAGGGGCGGGCAGGAAACACCTCCGGGTCCGGTGCGCCGGGCAGCAGCATTCCCGGGGCAGGCGGTGTCACGGCGGGCAAAGACCGGGACGGGGCCTCGGGCGGGCGGATCGGTGCGATATCGCAAACAAAGATCCCCGCTCCGCGCCGGGTTCCGGCGAACCCCTCGGCCACCAATTGGTCATAGGCTGTCACTACAGTGGACCGTGCCACGCCCAGATCCTGCGCCAGCGCCCGGGACGAGGGCAGGCGGGTGCCGATACCCAGGCTGCCATCGCTGATCCGGCGGCGCAGCGCGGTGACGATTTGCAGGTATAGCGGCTCAGCGTTGTTCCCTGACACCATGCCGGAGAGGTCAATCATAGTGGACTGTTCTTTTTGTCTGAAACTGGACGTTAATTGTAGTCCAGTTTGCGCATAGCTGTCCTGGAAAGACAATCAGGAACAAGAGGTCAGCCTATGAGCCAGTCCGAACCGGAAAACGCCCTGAAATCCGAACGCAGCCGCCTGCGGCGCGCGCACGAGCGCGGCCTTTATGACCGCGGCGCTGTCTATCAGGTTCTCGACGCCCTGCCGCTTGCCCATATCGGTTATCAGCTCGATGGGGCCACGTCCGTGCTGCCGACGCTGCAATGGCGCGAGGGCGATCACGTCTATTGGCACGGCTCCGCAGCCAGCCGCGCGATCCGGGCGATGGAAGGGGCGGAGGTCTGCCTGACCGTCACCTGCATGGATGGCTATGTGCTGGCGCGGTCAGCCTTTCACCATTCGGTCAATTTCCGTTCCGTCATGCTGTTCGGAACGGCTGAGAAGGTGACCGATGAAGACGCCAAGGCTGCCAGCCTCAAGACCATGGTGGACCACATCTTCCCCGGCCGCTGGGACGCGCTGCGCCCCATGACCCGTCAGGAGCTGAAGGCAACGGCCCTGCTGCGGATGCCGATTGAGGAAGGCGCCGCCAAGATCCGCAGCGGCCCGCCCAAGGATGACGAGGAAGACTATGCGCTGCCGATCTGGGCGGGCGTGGTGCCGATGGCAATGGAACTGAAGCCGCCGCAGTCCGATCCGGCCAATCTGGAAGGCGTGGCGATGCCGGATCATCTCAGCCGCATCCGCATCGGCTGACCGGATAAAAGGAGGGGCGCTGCACAGCGCCCCGATCCATTTCCGCCTTACCCGCCGTCTTTGCTGACCAATGCACCATTTTCCCAGGTGCCTTCCGCCTGCTGGCCGCTGGCATATTTCATCGTGCCCGGCCCCTGGCGCTTGCCGTTGACAAAGCTGCCCTCGTAAATGTCGCCATTGGCATAAGTGGCCACGCCTTCACCGAAAATCTTGCCTTCGCGCCATTCTCCTTCGTAGGAGAAGCCGTCGGGCATGACGATCTTGCCCTGACCGTGCCGCTGGCTGTCCGCGAACGCACCGGTATAGACCGAGCCATCGGCGTAGGTCACCTTGGCCTCGCCGTGGCGCTGCCCGTCCTGCCAGCCGCCCTCATACCGATAGCCGTCGGCATAGGTCATCACGCCTTGGCCATGGTTTTTGGCATTCTGGAATTCACCGGTGTAGGTGATGCCATTGGGGTAGGTGGCAGTGCCGGTGCCTTCAATCACGCCGGCCACCCAGGCGCCTTCATAGGTGGAGCCGTCGGGATAGGTGATCTTGCCCTGACCCTCGGCCAGATCATCGCGGAAATCCCCTTCATAGACTGAGCCGTCGGGATAGACCGCCTTGCCCTTGCCTTCGATCTGCCCCTTTACCCATTCACCGGTATAGCTGTAGCCGTCCTTCTCGGTGAAGGTGCCGGTGCCGTGGCGCTGATCGTTCTGGAAGTCGCCGGTATAGATATCGCCGTTGGCATATCTCTGCGTGCCGGTGCCATGACGGCGGCCTTTTTTCAGCTCGCCCTCATAGATATCACCATTGGGCTGCATCAGTTTGCCGGTGCCGTGCATCTGGCTGGCGGCCCATTCGCCCTCGTAGACCAGCCCGTCCGAGGTCTCCAGCTTGCCTTGACCCTGCAATTGGCCATCAGCCACGGCGCCTTCATAGACAGTGCCCTCGGCATAGGTGATCCTAGCCTGCCCCTGCTGGCGTCCCGCAACCCAGTCACCGTCATAAGTATACCCGTCAGGCGACGACATCACACCTTTGCCGTGGCGTTCGCCTTCAGCGAAACTGCCCTGATAGCGCACACCGCTGGCATAGACCGAAGTGCCGTCGCCGTGAATTTGCCCATTCTGCCAGCCGCCCTCATAGGTGCTGCCGTCGGCGCGGGTGAGTTTACCCAGACCATGCGGCTTGCCTTGCGCAAACCCGCCCTCGTAGACTGAGCCGTCGGGGAACCGCGCGACGCCATGGCCACGGACCTCGCCATCAACCCAGTCGCCGGTGTACTCATATCCGTTGGGCAGTTTGTAGGTGCCGGTGCCATGTTGCAGCCCGTTGCGGAAGGTGCCCTCGTAGACCCCGCCGATTTCGTCCTGAGTGGTAATGACGTCACCCTCCTGGGCCAGCGCCGGTGCGGCCAGTGCCAGAAGTGTGGAAAGCGCGAATGCGGTGCCGAAACGGGTCATTGAAGCCTCTGCCTGCCCAGGAATTACGGTGCTGCTGCCATATTGGGTTGCTCGCCCGGAAACTAAGCTACCGCAGGCGGGGCCGCAATGTCTTTTACCCGGCCTCCGCGCCTTGCTCTTTTACTTAGCGTTCAATCTGGTAAACGACTCTCAGTGAGTTTTGCAAAGGGCCAAAGCAGCATGGCAGACCGTTTCCGCGTGACACTGGCGCAGCTGAACCCCACGGTGGGCGACCTGGCGGGCAATGCCGTCAAGGCCAGGGATGCCTGGCAAGAGGGCTGCAAGGCCGGCGCCGATCTGGTGGCGCTGCCGGAAATGTTCATCACCGGCTACAACACCCAGGACCTGGTGATGAAGCCGGTCTTTCATCAGGCCGCCATTGCCGAGGTGGAAAAGCTGGCGGCGGACTGTGCCGATGGCCCGGCGCTGGCAATCGGCGCCCCGTGGATCGAGGGCGGGCGGCTCTACAACGCTTACCTGATCCTGAAGGGCGGTAGGATTGCCTCGCGCAGCCTCAAGCATCACTTGCCGAATGAGACCGTCTTTGACGAGGTCCGCGTCTATGACGCCGGTCCCTTGGGCGGCCCTTATGCGGTTGGCAATACCCGCATCGGCTCACCGATCTGCGAGGATGGCTGGCACCAGGATGTGGCCGAGACCCTGGCCGAAACCGGCGCCGAATTCCTGCTGATCCCCAACGGTTCGCCCTATTTCCGCGACAAGATGGAAGTGCGCTTCAACCACATGGTGGCGCGCGCCGTCGAAACCCACTTGCCGGTGATCTACCTCAACATGGTCGGCGGCCAGGACGATCAGGTGTTTGACGGCGGATCCTTTGTGCTGAATCCGGGCGGCGCCCTGGCGCTGCAGATGCCGGTGTTTGACGAAGCCTATGCCCATCTTGATCTGGAGCGGACCGAAGACGGCTGGCACGCGGTCGAGGGCGAAAAGGCGCATCTGCCGGACGCATGGGAGCAGGACTACCGGGTGATGGTCGAGTCATTGCGCGACTACATGGGCAAGACCGGCTTCAAGAAGGTGCTGCTGGGACTCTCGGGCGGTGTCGATTCGGCCATTGTCGCGGCGATTGCGGTGGATGCGCTGGGCGCCGAAAACGTCCGCTGCGTGATGCTGCCTTCGGAATACACCTCTGACGAGTCGCTGGAGGATGCCGAGGCTGTCGCCAAGGCGCTGGGCGTGCACTACGACTATGTGCCGATTTCCGAAGGCCGCAACGCAATCACCAACACGCTGGCGCCGCTGTTTGCGGGCATGGAGCCGGGCCTCACCGAAGAAAATATCCAGTCCCGACTGCGCGGGCTCCTGCTGATGGCGATGTCCAACAAGTTCGGGGAAATGCTGCTGACCACCGGCAATAAATCCGAAGTCGCGGTGGGCTATGCCACCATCTATGGCGACATGAACGGCGGCTACAACCCGATCAAGGATCTCTACAAGACCCGCGTGTTCGAGACCTGCCGCTGGCGCAACGCCAACCACCGCCCCTGGATGAAGGGCCCGGCGGGGGAGGTCATCCGCCCCAATGTGATCGACAAGCCGCCCAGTGCCGAGCTGCGCGAGGATCAGAAGGACAGCGACAGCCTGCCGGACTACCCGGAGCTGGACGCGATCCTGGAAATCCTCGTCGATAACGATGGTTCAATCTCTGATTGTGTTGCGGCCGGGTTTGACCGCGATGTGGCCAAACGGGTCGAACATCTGGTTTATATCAGCGAATACAAACGCTTCCAGTCCGCACCCGGCGCCCGCCTGACCCCAAGCGCGTTCTGGCTGGACCGTCGCTATCCGATTGTGAACCGCTGGCGAGATCCGTCCTGAGTTTCGCTTTAACCCTTTGAAACGGCGTGAATTTCTGCGCGCTAGGTTACGTAAATCAAACCGCTCCGGCGGCAGTAATGCTCTGTCATGCGGCGGAAAAAACACAATGGCGGTATGCGGGGCATAGCGCGTCGCATGGATGCTGGACCGGGGTTTCCACTGCAGGCATAGATGCCTTCATGCCTGGACCAAGACTGCCCCATTTCCAATCCGATTTGGCCCTGCCAAGGGCCGTTGACGCCGTGGTGATCGGCGGCGGTATCATTGGCGCGACCACTGCATTGGAGCTGGCGGAACGCGGACATTCCGTGCTCTTGTGTGAAAAGGGCCAGATCGCGGGTGAGCAAAGCTCGCGCAACTGGGGGTGGGTGCGGATGTCCTGCCGCGACCCGCGGGAAATCCCGCTGATGGCCCTAGCGCTGCGGCTCTGGGAGGGGCTGAACACACGCACGGGCCGGCAGACCGGCTTTACCCGCTCAGGCATCCTCTACACGGCAGAAACCGGCAAGCGCGAGGCGCAGCTGGAACGCTGGCTGCGTAATCTTGACGGCTATGACCAGGGCGTCCGCATGGTCCGCGGCGATCAGCTGGAGCTGCTGATGCCGGGTCATCAGACCAAAACCCGCAGCGGGCTGCTGACGCCGATGGACGGACGGGCTGAACCGCAGATGGCGACGCACGCCATTGCTAGTGCCGCACAGGCAGCGGGTGCAAAAGTCATGACCGAATGCGCAGTGCGCAGCGTCGAGACGGCGGCCGGCCGCATCAGCGGCGTGATGACCGAGCGCGGCCGGGTAGCCTGCACTGCTGTAGTCGTGGCGGGCGGGGCCTGGTCGCGGCTGTTCCTGGGCAACGCAGGTGTGAACCTGCCGCAGCTGAAAGTTCTGAACTCTGTCCTGCGCACGTCACCTGTGCAGGGCGGGCCGGAGACCGCCATCCGCAGTGCCAATCTGGGCCTGCGCAAACGCGCCGACGGCGGTTACACGGTGGCGGATGCCCATGAAAACATCGTTGACATCGTGCCGGACAGCTTTCGCCTGGGCTGGAAGTTTCTGCCCAGCTACCGGCAGGAATGGCGGGCGCTGCAGTTCCGCCTGTCCGACCGCTGGCGCGAAGAGGCGGCCCAGGACCGCCGCTGGCAGCCGAACCAGACCACCCCGTTTGAGTTGTGCCGGGTGCTGGACCCTGCGCCGTCGCAAAAGGCGCTGAAAAGCGGCTGGGCATCGGCGCAAAATGCGTTTCCGGTGCTGCAGGGTGCCGATGTTGTGCAAAGCTGGGGCGGGCTGATCGACGTGACCCCGGATGCGATTCCAGTGATTTCCCAGGCTGATGGGCTGCCGGGTCTGGTCATCGCCACCGGGTTCTCCGGCCACGGCTTTGGCATCGGCCCCGGCGCGGGCAGGCTCGCGGCCGATCTGGTCACCGGCGACAAGCCGGTGGTGGACCCGCATGACTTCCGCCTGTCCCGGTTTGCGGACGGCAGCAGGTTCGGGCCGCAAACCGGCTATTGAAAAGGCGCCGCCGTATTAATTCGGCTGACAGCGCGCCGGCTGATGCCGGCAAAGACTGCCGCCAATGTATGGTGCATCAGATCGCGGGTGCCGGTCCAAGACCGGCAGCAGTGGACCCCAGCAAGGAAGAGCAGGGGGCTGTCAGAAGGGCCGTAATAAGGCAGTATCAGCCCGAGGAGGGCTGCATATGAGCCAGAACAAGACAGTCCCCACCGGTGCCAGCGTTGCGGAATTCCTTTCCGGTGTTGAGCCGGAGCGCAAAGCAGAGGAGGCGCAGCAGCTGGACAGCCTGTTCCGCGAGGTTACGGGGTATGAGCCGCAGATGTGGGGGCCGTCGATCATTGGCTATGGGCGCTACCACTACCGTTATGCCACCGGACGCGAAGGCGATTTCCTCGCCACCGGTTTTTCTCCACGCAAGGCGCGGCATTCGATTTACATCTTGCCGGGCTATCAGAACTACGGTGCTCTGCTGGCGCGTCTGGGCAAGCACAAGCTGGGCAGAAGCTGTCTTTACGTGAACAAGCTCGCCGATATTGACCTGAACGTTCTGGCAGAACTAATCCACGCGGGCCTCAAGGATCTGGACGCGATCTGGCCGGTGCAGCCATTCTGACGAGGGCAGTTCCTTCTTTGGAAAGATACCCGCGCCCGCTGCAGGGCAGGCGGCTTTGCTGCCGGGAGGGGAGGCAAGCGCCAAGGGTGCGTTAATTTTGCTGAAACTGGACAAACCGCGGCCTATGTGACAAGGGGCAGGGCAACAGGAGAACCGTGATGACCACCACCCGTTTTGCCCCGTCGCCCACCGGTTACATCCATGTGGGCAACCTGCGCACCGCGCTGATGAACTATCTGATCGCCCGCAAGGCCGGCGGCACCTTCATTCTGCGCATCGACGACACCGACCCGGAGCGGTCGAAGGAAGAATATGTCGATGCCATCAAGCAGGACCTGGAATGGCTGGGTCTGACCTGGGACAAGGTGGAGCGCCAGTCGGAACGGCTCGACCGTTATGTTGCCGCGGCGGATAAGCTGCGCGGGATCGGCCGCTTTTACGAGGCATTCGAGACTCCGGTCGAGCTGGACCTGAAGCGCAAGAAGCAGCTGAACATGGGCAAGCCGCCGGTCTATGACCGCGCTGCGCTGGCTCTGCCGGACGAGGAGAAAGCTGCCCTGCGCGCGGAGCGCGGCGATGGTGTCTGGCGCTTCAAGCTGGATCACCAGCGCATCGAGTGGACGGATGGCATCCTTGGCGATATTTCCATCGACGCGGCCTCGGTCTCCGACCCGGTGCTGATCCGCGGCGACGGGCAGTTTCTCTATACGCTGGCGTCGGTGGTGGATGACACCGAGATGGGCGTGACCCATGTGGTGCGCGGCTCCGACCATGTGACCAACACCGCGACCCAGATCCAGATCATCGAAGCGCTGGGCGGCACGGTGCCGTCGTTCGCGCACCATTCGCTGCTGACAGGCCCCCAGGGCGAGGCTCTGTCCAAACGCCTTGGTACGCTTGCCCTGCGCGACCTGCGTGAAGCGGGTGTGCAGCCGATGGCCCTGCTGTCATTGATGGCCCGCCTGGGCTCCTCCGACCCGGTCGAGCTGCGCAGCGAACTGGCGGAACTGATCGACGGCTTCGATATCAATCGCTTCGGCGCCGCGCCGACCAAGTTTGATGTTGAGGACCTCTATCCGCTGACTGCCCGCCACCTGCAGTCGCTGCCGCTGGACGCGGTACAGGCAGAAGTGGACGCGCTGGGTGTGCCTGCCGCGAAACAGGCGGCGTTCTGGGACATGGCCAAGGAAAACATCACCACGCTCAAGGATCTGGGCGGCTGGTGGGAGCTGTGCCGCGATGGTGCCGCGCCGCTGGTGGCGGATGAGGACAAGGATTTCATCGCCGAGGCGATGGCGTTGCTGCCGGAAGGCCCGTACGACAGCGAAAGCTGGGGCAAGTGGACCGCTGCCGTGAAAGAGGCGACGGGCCGCAAGGGCAAAGGCCTGTTTATGCCGCTGCGCAAGGCCGTAACCGGTATGGAGCGCGGCCCCGACATGTCGGCGCTGCTGGCGCTGATGGAAAAAGTGCGCGCCCGCGGCTGACCGGTTGCTTCTGAAAGTGGAACAGGGCGGTGCTGCAGAGCACCGCCCCTAAGCTGTGGAACGCTCCCGCCGGATGCGATCCCATGCCCGTCTGGGAAAACTGCCTGTTTCATGCGCCGGAACAAGCGGGAGAATATCTTTTTGCTGGAAACGGAACGTTCAATCCCAGCGCCCGTCCTGCAGTTCCTGGCGCAGGCCCTTGGCGGCCTCGGCCATCTCAGGGTTGGGATGTTCGCCAAGCGCAACGAGGGATTTCTCCATCCAGCGCATCACCGAAGGGGCATCGCTGCCGCAGCGGGCAATCGGCGGAAAGGCGCAGGCCAGCAATTGCGGCGCGGTCACCGGCGGCACATTGACATTGGGATAGGTGGCCTCGCGGGCGTCACTGACCTTATCCGCGGGTGTGTTTTCCCACAGCAGCCGTTCCAAGCGGCCCATGACCTCAACCGCTGTTCCGGGATCATTGACACCGGGTGACAGCGCCTTTTGCGCGGTTTCGGCCAGCAGCGACAGCCCAAAGGACGGGTCCTGATCAAAGCTGCGCACATCGCCGATGTCGATCGCGGCAGAGGCCGCCTTGCAGAACTTGTTGTCGCCGGCGGTGGCCCAGGCGACCGGCTGGCCGCGCAGGATGTATTCGCCCGGTGCCAGCGCCAGGGTGATCTGCGTGCCGGCCTCGGCGGCCAGCTCATCCAGCTGGGCGAGCCCGGCAAAGCGCACAAAGCCGCTTTTGGCGGCGGGAATATCCACTGCGTCTTCGGGTTTGGAATCTTCAAGCGCGCATACCCCGCCCAGGCAGGGCTTTTTTATCCGGGCGCGCAGGCTGGCGCGGGTGCGGTCCTCAATCAGCCGCAGGGTATGGTCCATGCTGCCAAGGCTCGACAAGTGATCAATCCAGCGCACGATGGCGCCAACAATCAGGATCACCACGATGATTGTCAGCCCGAAGACCACCAGCGCGCCCTCAGGCGAATAATAGCGCGCCCGGAACAGGATCACGGCACTCAGCGAATAGATGAACCCGCCCACAAACGTGGCCAGAACCCGGTGGGTGATGGTGTCTTCCAGCAGCAGCCGGTAAACCCGCGGTGTCGCCATCGAGGCCGCAGTACGGTAGGCGCTGACCATGACGTTAAGCGAAAATGTCGTGACTGCCAGCATGCCGGAGGCAAGGATCGTCAGCACCGGCAGCACTGCCTCACGCCCGAAATCTTCGCTCAGGCCATTCGGAAGCAGCGGTTTTGCCAGCGGTGCCAGCAGCAGAAGCAGCAAGGAAAAAAGGGAAATCAGTACAACCCTGAACCAGAGCTGCCGTGCAATCCGGCCGAGGTGCAATAGCGCCTTTTCTAACATGCCCCCGAGACTACCCGGCGGGCGCCTGTGCTGTCGATCAGTTCATCAAACAATTTGCGTTCAGCCGCCGTCACCACCTGGTGCCGCGGATAGCGCGGCGCGGCGCGGTCGTTCAGCACAGGGGCGTCCCAACCATCGGTGGTTGCGACAAAGCCCTGCAATCCAGCCTCGCCAAAGACCCGCAGATAGCCCTGCAGCACCACATCCAGATAACTGAGCAGGATGGGATGCCGGTCCGTAACGCCTTTCTGCTGTCCCGGTGCCACGGCATAAACGGATACTTCCGGCGTTCCCGCCAGCCCATGCTGAACCCTGTCTGAGGCGGGCAGCCGTTCGTAGGCAAATTCCCGTTCGTCCAGCGCAGCCCAGTCTGCCGCTGGCACCTCTGCGATCAGCCCGTCAATCACGCTGTCCCGGCAAGGGACAGCCGACAGAAACGCCACTTCACGCAGGTCCGTATGCACCCAGGCGCGGCGCCAGCCCCGCAGCTGCGCAGGCCGGGCGCCGCCATAGTTATGCGTTGCCGTGTTCACCAGGCTGCCGTAGCCAAAGAAATAGGGGGCTGTCATCTTCTCCGCCTTTCTGCAGTGCTTCCGGTTATTGATGTATGTCAAACCGCTTTTTCCCGCCGTGTGCAATAAGCGATGCACCATAGCTGCGGGAGCGACCCATGCGCATTACCAAAAGGACCAACATTGCCGTGCGGCTGCTGATGTATTGTGCCGCGCATGAGGACCGCCTGGTCACCAAGGCCGAGATTGCCGAATGCTGCAACGTCTCGGAAAATCACCTGGCGCAGGTGATCAACCAGCTGAGCCAGCTTGGCTATCTGACGACCCTGCGGGGACGCAACGGCGGTATAAACCTCGGCAAGCCCGCGGTCGAGATCCGGATCGGCGATGTGTTCCGCGATGTCGAAGGCAGCCTGCCGATGGTAGAATGCTTTGCCGACGCGGACAACACCTGCCCGCTGACCGATGCCTGCCGTCTCAAGGTGGCACTGGCCGATGCCGCGCAGGCGTTTTACACCTCACTGGATGCCATCACCCTGGAAGCATTGGTGTGCGGCAACCACGACCTGATGCGCATCCTGCAGCCGGTGTCCTGCGGCGTCCGCTGAAGCCGCCGCCGCAGGTCAGGTTACTCCCTGGCGCGCAGGATGCGGGCAGGCTTTGCCGCCAGCGGGCGCATGGCAAAGACCAGCCCGGCCAGAAGGGTTGTCAGAATGCCGCCTGAAATCACCATCAGCGCATTGGGCCAGATCACTGCATAGCTGGTCTCAAACACATAGGCATTGATCGACCAGGCCCCGGCAATGCCGGCCGCCAGCGCAACCAGCCCGGCTGCCGCTCCCAGCAGGGCGGACCGCAGCGCAAAGCTCAGCAGGATCTGCTTGCGCGGCGCCCCCAGCGTTTTCAGCAGCGCGGCCTCGTAACGGCGGGCAGGCTCTCCGGCTGCCGCAGTCCCCAGCAGCACCAGGAAACCCGTCAGCAGTGTCGCCGCAGCGCCATAGGCTGTAGCGGCCGCGAGCTGCCGCAGAATGTCAGAGACCCGGTCAATGGCGTCGCGCATCCGGATCGCGGTGATATTCGGCATCGCGCGCGCCAGATCGCGCAGGATCGCGGCCTCGGCCTGTTCTTCGGCATAGACTGTGGCAATGAAACTATGCGGCGCACCGGCCAGGGCGGCCTCGTTCAGCACCATCACAAATCCCATGCCCGCAGTGGAGAAATCCACATTGCGGAAGCTGGTGATGGTGCCGGTGATGTCCCGGCTCAGGATGTTCAGGGTCAGCGTGTCGCCCAAGGACAGCCCCAGTTCTTCAGCCTCTTCCGCGGCAAAACTGATTTGCGGTTCGCCGGTGTAGTCCGCTGGCCACCATGTGCCGGCAGTCACTTCGGTTGCCTCCGGCTGGGCCGCGGCATAGGTGATGCCGCGGTCGCCGCGCACCACCCAGTGATCGCCCGCAACCTCGGCAGCGGACTGGCCATTGATGCGGGTCAGCACTCCGCGCAGCATTGGCGCGTTCTCTACCCGGGTCACGGCCGGATCTTTCCCGACCCGCTCCAGAAAGCCGGGCATCTGGCTGCGCTGGATGTCGACGAAGAAATAGCTCGGTGCCACCTCCGGCAGGTTGCCGGCAATCGCCCGGCGCATGTTGCCATCGATCTGGCCGATGGCGGCCAGAACCGTCAGCCCAAGCCCCAGCGCCAGCACCGCAGGCACCGCGCCATCCCGCGTGCTTCCGATCGAGGACAGCGCCCAGCGAAGGGCAGGGCGCCCGCGCGAGGCAGCGGTGCCGCGGCGTGCCAGGACCCCGATCCCCAGCGCCGCAACCAGCAGCACCATCAGCGCGCCCATCAGACCGCCTGCGGTCCACAGCGTCAGCTGCGCCGAGCCGCTGAACCAGGCGGCCAGCCCCACCAGCGCTGCCAGCGCCAGCGCAGTGGCCAGCAGGTAGCGCGGTGCCGGCAGCCGGGTGCGGCTGGCAAAGGCATCCCGGAACAACGACGCGGCGCGGATGCGTTCCGCCCGCGCCAGCGGCCAGAGCGCAAAAATGAAGGCCGTCAGCACACCATAGACTGCCGCCTCTGCCAGCGCTGACGGGTAAAGGGCAAACACCGCCGGAAATGGCAGCTGCGCCGCAATCAGCGGCCCCAGCAGCACCGGCCCCAGCCCGCCCAGCACCAGCCCTATGCCCACACCAACCAGCGTCAGCACGCCGATCTGCAGAAAGTAGGTCAGGAATACCGTCTGCCGCTCCGCCCCCAAGGTGCGCAGGGTGGCGATTGTGGCGGTTTTGGTCGCCAGATATGCCCGCACGGCGGCGGAAACACCAACCCCGCCCACCGCCAGCCCGGACAGGCCCACCAGCACCAGAAACCCGCCGAGACGTTCCACGAATGAGGTGATACCCGGCGCGCCGTTCCGGGCATCGCGCCAGCGCATGCCGGTGGTTTCAAACAGCCCTTCGGCTTCGGCCTGCAGCCTGTTCAGATCGCTGCCCGCAGGCAGCTCCATCCGGTACTTGGTGTCAAACAGCGTGCCCGGCTCCAGCAGGCCGGACTCTGCCAGATCCCCGGTCCTCACCATGGTGCGCGGCCCCAGTTCAAAGCCCGAGGCTGCAGCATCCGGTTCCAGCGCGATCAACGCCGTCAGTATGAAATCCTGCGTTCCCAGGCGGAATCTACCGCCCGGCCGCAAACCCAGCCGGTCCGCCAGCACCCGGTCCATCACTCCGCCGGGCAGGCCGTCCGCGCCTTCCAGTGCAGCCTCCAGCGGCATCTCCGGCGTCAGCTTCATCTCCCCCTTCAGGGGATAAAGCCCGTCCACCGCCTTGACTTGGGTCAGCCCGCGATCCTCACCCACTGTCGCCATCGAGCGGAACTCGGCGATTTCGGAATACCGAAGCGCTGTCTGATCCAGCCAGGCACGCTCATCACCATTGGCAAACCGATAGGTGAAATTCAGCTCGGCATCGCCGCCCAGGATCGTAGAGCCCTCGCGCGACAGGCCGGCTTCGATCGAGGCGCGGATCGAGCCGATGGCGGCAATCACCCCGACCCCCAAAGCCAGACAAGCCAGGAAAATGCGAAACCCTTTCAGGCCGCCGCGCAGTTCACGCCGGGCAAACCGCCAGGCGAGACGAAGTCTGCCGGTATTCATTCGGCAGCCTCGCGCGCGGCCTCTTCATCGATCCGCCCGTCACGCAGCCGGATCACCCGGTCGCAGCGGGCGGCCAGTTCCGGCGCATGGGTAACCATCACCAGGGTCGCGCCTGAGCGGTCGCGCAGGCCGAACAGCAGGTCCATCACCGCGGCGCCATTGGCCTCGTCCAGATTGCCGGTCGGCTCATCCGCCAGCAGGATCGCGGGCCGGGGCGCCAGCGCGCGCGCCAGTGCCACCCGCTGCTGCTCGCCGCCCGACATCTGCGCCGGGAAATGGCCGGCGCGATGGCCAAGACCAACTGCCTGCAGCTCCGCTTGGGCGCGGTCAAAGGCGTCCTTCACCCCGGCCAGCTCCAGCGGTGTGGCGACATTCTCCAGCGCGGTCATTGTGGGGATCAGGTGAAAGCTCTGGAACACCACGCCCATGTTGTTGCGGCGGAACCGGGCGAGGGCGTCCTCGTCCATTGCGGTCAGATCCTGGCCCAATGCTGCCACGCGGCCGCCGGTGGCCTGCTCCAGTCCGCCCATAAGCATCAGCAGCGATGACTTGCCTGACCCGGACGGCCCCACCAGCCCCAATGTCTCCCCTTGCCGCACATCCAGCGAGATGCCGTGCAGAATCTCTACCGGGCCGGTATTGCTATTCAGGGTCAAAGACGCATCTAACAGATGCAGAACGGGGCTGTCATTGTTGGTCATCTGGCCTGCCTGTTGGGTCCACCTATCGGATATGGAGTGTTTGCAGCGATGCACAAGATACTGGCGCTGTTGAGCTTGCTGCTTTTTTCAAGCGCCGCCTGGGCTGAACCGCTGCGGATCACTGTATTGGGTGACAGTCTGGTGCAGGGTTACGGGCTGCCGCAGGACCAGGGCCTGGTGCCGCAGCTGGAGCGCTGGCTGAACGGGAATGGCGCCGAAGTGCGGCTGCAGAACGCCGGTGTGTCCGGCGATACCACCGCCGGCGGGGCGGAGCGCGCCGAGTGGACGCTGTCAGACAATCCCGACGGTTTGATCGTGCTTTTGGGCGGCAACGACCTGTTGCGCGGCTTGGCGCCAGAGGAGGCGCGGGCGAATCTGGCCCTCATCCTGCAGGAAGCCGGAACCTTGGGAATTGAAACCCTGCTGATTGGCATGAAGGCGCCGGGCAATTACGGGCCTGAGTACAAAACCGCCTTTGACGCGATCTACCCCGGTTTGGCTGCCGAATTCGGGGCGGTGCTGCACCCGGATGCCTTTGCAGGCGTTGCTGCCAAGGCCGGCGGGGATCCGGCTGCGGCGCAAGTCTATATGCAGGACGACGGCATCCACCCCAATCCCGCCGGCGTGGCACTGAACGTCGCGGCGCTGGGGCCTGCGGCCTTGCAGCTGGTCAAGGCAATACGTCAGTGAAAACAGCCCTGTCGGGCAGGGCTGTTTGAAAGCTGTCAAGCGTGATCAGAGGATCGGATCAGGAGGCCAGTGCGATATCAACCGCGGACTCGCGGCCGTCGCGGCCGGCCTGCAGTTCGTAAGTCACTTTCTGATTGTCGGCCAGGCCGGTCAGCCCGGATCGCTCAACTGCGGAAATATGGACAAAAATGTCCTTGCCGCCATCATCGGGTGCAATAAAGCCGTAGCCTTTGGTGGTGTTGAACCATTTGACGGTGCCAGTCGCCATCGTCGTATTCTCCTAAGTCGTCTCAATTCTCTGCCCGCTTCATGCGGCAGTACGGCAACGGTCTGCCGAGGGTCATGACCGCGCCGGTAAGGCAACAATGATGATACTCGCGTTACGCTGCGATGACAGATTTGAGTAGGAATCACCCCTGGTGCAAGAAAAATACGGAGTAACGCGTGGTTTTCGGGCTGATTCCGGCGGGACGGTGCCTAAAGAACTGTCACGACCGTGCCGAGCGGAACCCGCTGATACAGGTCCATGACATGTTCATTCATCATCCGGATGCAGCCGTTGGAGACCGAGTGGCCGATGGTCTGCGGCTGGTTGGTGCCGTGGATGCGGAAATAGGTATCGATGCCGTTCTGAAACAGATACAGCGCCCGTGCGCCCAGCGGATTTTCCGGACCGCCCGGCTGAATGTAGTCGTTGTCGACGAATTTGGCATAGGCCCGCGGATCGCGTTCGATCATCTCGTCGGTCGGGCGCCAGGTGGGCCAGACCTTCTTGCGTTCGATCACCGCTTTGCCGGTGAATTCCAGACCGGCCTTGCCGACACCCACGCCATAGCGCATCGCCTTGCGCTTGTCGGTGACAAAATAAAGGTAATAGGAGCGCGGCAGCACCAGAATCTGCCCCGGGGCAAAATCCTTGCGGATCCGGACCTCCTGCGGGGCGGGATCAAAAGGGGCTGGATCTTTCTTGCGGGCCAGCGCGGGTAGCGGAACCAGGGCTGCCGCGGCCGCTGCGGTGCCAGTGCTCAGAATTTTCCGGCGTGAAATCATGGGTGAATCTCCGGATGTCTGTTGTGTCTCCTTGCCATCTTCCGGCGCGGAATACGCTGGGTCAACGGGATTCCGCAGACGGGCGGGCAAGTGTTGCAAGCGTGGCAGCAGCCGGAAGATGGCAATCCAGCCAAACTACCGGAACTTCCCGGCCAACAGCCCCGGCCAAGGGTTCGGCGCATCGCGCCTTGCATGCCCTTGCAGGTGAAGCAGCGGCCTGCCGCCTACGAATGCGGATTACTGGTTTGTGAAGCTCCGGCTGCGTCTCTTGCGGCTTGGCGGCCGTCGTTTATATCTGGGCAGGATTGAAGCGGAGGAGCCATCATGGGCGCCAAGACCCTGACCTGCCTGGCCTGTGCACAGCTGAACCGGGTGCCCGAGGACAAGCTGGGCAAAGGCCCCAATTGCGGCAGCTGCGGCGCGGCACTGATGCCGGGCAAGCCGGTGGACGTGAATCCGGCCGCATTGCAGAAAGCGGCGCAAAATGACGATCTGCCGCTGGTGGTTGATTTCTGGGCGCCCTGGTGCGGGCCCTGCCGGACGATGGCACCGGAATTCGCCAAGGCCGCCAAGGCGCTTGGCGGCAAGGCGCGGCTGGTCAAGCTGAATACCCAGGATCATCAGTCCGCCGCCGCGCGCTACCGTATCCGCGGCATCCCGACCCTGGTCGTCTTTGAGCGCGGCAAGGAGAAAAAGCGCCAGGCCGGCGCGATGCGGCAAGGCCAGATCGTCAGCTGGCTGCGCGGTTAGGCGCGGTTGCCGTAGGCTTGCCCGAAGACCGGCTGCGACTGCATCCAGCTACGCAGGGAAAGTGCTGCGATGACCAGACCGGTCGCGCCCAGACCGGCTGCCGGATACAGCATCAGGCTCATCCACAGCGGCAGTGCGGCCGCGAAAAACCCATACGCCGTGGCGCACATCCCGGTGATCATACCTGCGAACAGTCCAGCCCAAACCATGGCAACTCCTCCTCCGGGAGCAATCTAGCCTGACCGCCCCCGTGTCTCTCAAGACTATCTTGCGGGCAATTTTGATTAAAAAAGGTTCAAAAAGTGTCAATTGGCTGAGCGGCGCTGCGCGAAGGGAGGGGGCGGGATTACTTTGAGGTCAGCGCCACGCCGTCTTTGGCCTTTGGCATCTTGCCCTTGCCCTGTTGCAGCACATGGGTCAGCTCATGCGCCAGCAGGCCGGTATCCTTGGCCAATGCGGGCTTCATCAGATAGATATTGTTGCCGACGGTAAAGGCCTTGGCTTTCAGTTCCTTGCAGACGTCCTTGGCATTGCCGCCGACATGCACCCGCACTTTGCCCAGATTGCCGCCGAAATGCGCCTCCAGCCCTTTGCGCAGATCGCCGGGCAGTTTCTTCTCGGTGGTGCCTTCGGGTGCGGTCTTGAGTTTCTTGCGCTTGGCCTTCTTGCCCTTTGTTGCTTCGACCTGCGCCTTCACCTCTTCCGGTTTCAAAGCCATGCGGGATCCTTTCCAACGCTTTACCTAACAGTGGGCGCCGACGCGCCCGCCGGATGATAGCGCAGGTTTGGGAAAAAGCGAAATGGGGAGATGGAATTGCTCCTGGAGGGATCAAACCAAAGGCTGGATGCCTCCAGCGGGAGTATTTTCGCAAAGAAGAATAAGCGGTGCTTGAGGTGGGAACGGGCGGAGCCCTTCGCAACCAACAGCTCAAAACAAAGATCAACGCTGGCAGGAACTCCCCTTGGGGCGAGATGCGCAGCGGTACGGCCCGCGCCTGACCTTCCCGTCATGCCAGAGGCATGCTTTCAGCATGACGAAGGCGCATACGCGCCCTCCCAAGGTCAGGCGAGGGGGCCGTTTTAGTTAAAAAAGGTGTTCAATCGTTTATGGTCCAGATACCGGGTGAAGCCAGTCATTGCAGAATTGACTTGAGGATTGTTTGCCAATTCCTGACCAGCAACCTGACCTAGAACTTGGAAAGCAGCTTCCATAGCAAGATTGCCATCCGATTTAATTGCGGCCTTTGCTTCTTCCGGGCATCGTTCCAAGAGCAACTCAGAAAACAGTTCCGCGAGCTCCCTGTCAGCGGAGTCCTGAGGATTGCCGTTTGTGCTAATGACGTCCGCTACATCCGGGTGCTGCGAATAGGCAAGAACCACCCATATCGCCAAGTCAATGCGTTCTTGCCCATTTGTCTGTTTTGTAAGGCAGTCCGCGAGCTCATCAGTCGCTGGTCCGGCTGAAACAGAATTGGCTAGTGCCAGAGAGACCGCGAAAACAGTTGCGCAAAAAAAATTCATATTGAAACTCTATGATTAAATTTTCAGAATATTCTTTGGCCGAAAGCTTAGAAAACCCTCGGCCAAAGTTCAATTGTTGTGCAGATTCACCGCACAAATTTCTTGTGCTTCAACCGCTTGGGCTCCAGCGCGTCCGGTCCCAGACGGCGCTTCTTGTCCTCTTCGTAATCCTCGAAGTTGCCCTCGAACCACTCCACATGGGCGTCGCCCTCGAACGCCAGAATATGGGTGCAGATCCGGTCGAGGAAGAAACGGTCGTGCGAGATCACCACCGCGCAGCCGGCGAAATCCACCAGCGCATCTTCCAGCGCCCGCAGGGTTTCCACGTCCAGGTCGTTGGTCGGTTCGTCAAGCAGCAGCACGTTGCCGCCCTCTTTCAGCAGCCGCGCCATGTGGACCCGGTTGCGCTCACCGCCCGACAGCAGCGACAGTTTCTTCTGCTGGTCACCGCCCTTGAAGTTGAACGAGGAGCAATAGGCGCGGGAATTGACCTGCGCATCGCCCAGTTCAATGATCTCGGCACCGCCGGAGATCGCTTCCCACACGGTGTCGCCATCATTCAGGTCATCGCGCGACTGATCCACATAGGACAGCTTGACGGTGTCGCCATAGGTGACGGTGCCGGCGTCGGGCTGCTCCTGGCCGGTCAGCATGCGGAACAGGGTGGATTTACCGGCGCCGTTGGGGCCGATCACACCGACAATGCCGCCGGGCGGCAGGTCAAACGACAGCCCCTCGACCAGCTGCTTGTCGCCGTAGTGTTTCGAGATGCCCTCGACGTCGATCACCTTGGACCCCAGACGCGGGCCGTTGGGGATGACGATCTGGGCGCGGGTCAGCTTCTCGCGCTCGGACTGGCCGGCCAGATCGTTATAGGCGTTGATCCGGGCCTTGGATTTGGCCTGGCGCGCCTTGGCGCCCTGGCGCATCCATTCCAGCTCGCGCTCCAGCGTTTTCTGCTTGGATTTATCTTCGCGCGCTTCCTGCTGCAGCCGTTTGGCCTTCTGCTCCAGCCAGGCGGAGTAGTTGCCCTCGTAGGGAATGCCGCGGCCGCGGTCCAGCTCCAGGATCCAGCTGGTGATATCGTCCAGGAAATAGCGGTCGTGGGTGACGCAGAGGATGGTGCCCTTGTAGTCGATCAGGTGCTGCTGCAGCCAGGCGATGGTCTCGGCATCGAGGTGGTTGGTCGGTTCGTCAAGCAGCAGCATTTCCGGCGCTTCCAGCAGCAGCTTGCACAGCGCCACGCGGCGGCGTTCACCGCCCGACAGGTTGGCGATCTCGGCATCGTCCGGCGGGCAGCGCAGCGCCTCCATCGAGACGTCGATCTGGCTGTCCAGATCCCACAGGTTCTCGGCGTCGATCTTGTCCTGCAGCTCGGCCATCTCCTCGGCGGTCTCGTCCGAGTAGTTCATCGCCAGTTCGTTGTAACGGTCCAGGATGTCCTTCTTGGCCTTGACGCCCAGCATCACGTTTTCCCGCACGGTCAGGCTCTCGTCCAGCTTCGGCTCCTGCGGCAGGTAGCCGACCTTGGCGCCCTCGGCGGCCCAGGCTTCGCCGGTGAAATCGGTATCGAGGCCGGCCATGATTTTCATCAGGGTGGATTTACCGGCGCCGTTGACGCCGACCACACCGATTTTCACGCCGGGCAGGAAGGACAGGTGGATGTTTTCAAAACACTTCTTGCCACCGGGGTAGGTCTTGGAGACACCCTGCATGTGGTAGACGTACTGATAGGCGGCCATGTGACTGCTCCATGATGGGGGAATTCTAGCTGGCTGGTGTGATAACGGATGGGCGGCGGCGGGGCAATGAGGGATGCGGAGGGCAGGAACCGGCGTCCGGACCGGGACGGGAACGGTTGCTCTTGCCCGACTCACCTGTCCTGCCGCACACTGGCTTGCACCGGAAACTTGGGGCGCCCCGGCTTGCCGCTTGCTGCGCCCAGACCTGACGACGCCGCCCTTTCAGTGACCTTAAACACATCAGCGGCGTCCCAGACCTGCGCTGCAGCGGCCCGGGGGCCTCTCCTATCACAGGAGGACCCTTTGATGATCGCCTCACGCCTGAAACATCATCTGGAGGCACAAGGCCTGCCATTCGGCACGGTCCGCCATCCCTACACCGCCACGTCCGCCGAATGCGCCGAAAGCGCCCATGTGCCGGGCGACCATCTGGCAAAATCAGTGCTCATCCACATGGAGGAAGGCCCGGTGCTTGCCGTGCTGCCCTCCAATCAGACCGTTGATCTGCACGCGCTGCAATCCATGATGGACCGCCGCCTCGGCCTGGCGCCGGAGTATGAGCTGAACCAGGTCTTTGACGATTGCGACCCCGGTGCTGCCCCCTGCGTCGGCCAAGCCTATCATGTGCCGACGGTGATCGACGACCGCTTGACCGGCCTGGACAAGGTCTGGTTCGAGGCCGGCGACCACAAGACATTGGTGGAAATGAAGGGCAATGATTTCGACACTTTGATGAAGGATGCAAAACACGGATCCTTCTGCATCATGCATTAGCGCCCATGTGCCAATGGCCTGCCGCCCCCGCGTCACCGGGGCGGCGGCAAATGCGGGTCAGAAATCGAACAGATCTTCCAGAAAGTTCTTTTTCTTCTTATAGGGCTTTTTGCCGTAGCGCGGATCATAATCGCCGCCCCGGTCGTCATACCGCTGCGGCTGCTGCTGCGGTGCAGCCCGGACCGGCTGGGCGGAGCGTTCGATGATCTTGTCCAGCTCGCCCCGGTCCAGCCACACGCCGCGGCATTTCGGGCAATAATCAATCTCCACACCGGCGCGGTCGCTCATTACCAGCTGGGTTCCGTCAATCGGGCACTGCATTTGCGTCTCCTTGCACAACTTCAGCGACTCACGTGGGCAGCGCCGCTGGCCTTCGCAAGGCACCAGCGCCGCAAATTCGGGTAATTTGCAGAATTCCGCCCATTCCCAAGGACCTGACCCATGGTAAGCTGCCTGCAAACCATGGAGGCGCACATGAGCAGCAAAACCATCCAGGCCGGATTCCTGGCCCTGATCCTCGCCAGTACCCCTGCCTTTGGCGGCGAAGGCGGCGGTGGCGGCGGCAACCGGGACAGCGGTGTTAGCAGCGGCGGCGGTCAGCGCAGCGGGCTGAGCTCGCGGGCGACAAAGACCGTTGTCACCACTCTGACCCGCGGTTTTGACCGCTGCGGCACCCTGCCCAAGGTCTACAGGTTTGACTGCTTCCGGCACACCTACAAGCTGGCGGTGCAGCAGCTGGATGGCAATCATTCCTATGCCGAGGCAACCCAGGCGCTGGAACTGGTGCAGGACACGCTGACCCGGGGCGTGCAGAAAAACCTGGACCCGGCCCAGAAACCCAAGCGCAAGGGGCTGAACTTCTACCGCGCGGTGAAACCCGCCGCGGTACCGCAGATTCAACGGCAGACCGAACGGGCGATGAAACAGGCCGAAACCATCCTGCTGCGCTCCCCGGCGGCCAAGCAGGTGCATTATGCCCGTATCGCCGAAGCGGTGAATTCCAACAAGGTGCTGCTGCGTTCAGCCATGCTGCCCGGGGCGGCGATCCGGCTGGCCTGGACGTTGCTTAAGGCGGCGGTCCCGGCCTGACCGGGGCGGCGTCAGCGCACCACATGCACCGCGCAAGCGGCGTGGCGCACGACATGGCCTGAGGTGGACCCCCAAAGCAGGTCCTGCATCGACGGGCGGTGCGAGGCGAGGACGATCAGATCCGGCTGGTTCTGTTCGGCCCAGTCCAGAATGGTGCGCCCTGAATGCCCTTCGATCAGTATGCCTTGGGCATTGGGCAGCGTCTTTGCCAGCCCGTCCAGCTCGGCCTGCAGCGCGCTGCGGGTGCCTTCCATGAAATCTGCCGGGATATAAGAGATCGCATAGGCCGGAACCTGTTCGATCACATGCAGCAAGGTTATCTGGGCTCCGGGAGCGGACAGCAGCCGCGCCACTTTCAGCGGCCCGGTCACATCCCGTTCCGGATCAAATGAAATCGGCACCAGGACATTATGGTACATAGCAAACCTCCATCGGTTGATGTTCCTGTCAACAATAGCCCTGATGGTGGCAGCCTGCCATGACCGGGGTCAAGGCAGGTGCCGTTCCGGGTGGAATTGGAAGGCGCTAGGTGCCGAACACCTCCGCCACGTCGTACATCACCGGCTCGAAACTGCGGCACAGTTCATTGATCTTGCGGTTGCGCTCGCGCATTTCAGGACTGCGCAGCATTGCCATGAAATCCTCGCGGCGGCGCCATTGCGAGTAATTGGCGATACGGGTCTGCGCATCATTCACATGCAGGCCGGCCGCAACAAAGCCGGGTTGTTTCGAGATGAAGTCCGCATAGGCGTCCTGCAACGCCTCCAGCAGGTCCTGGCAGGTCCCGGGCGACATCTCAAATGTGGTGATAACGGTTTGGATATCAGCGGTTTTTGCTATTTTCGGCATTGGCCCCTCCGTTGACTTCCCCCAGCCTACGCCCGTTCGCGCATAAAGCGCACGACCTTTTTTCGGTCGGCAATCAATACGTGCTCTATTAAAATTTAATACAACCTTAACAATAAATCGAGACCCTTGCCGAACTGTTCTGAGGGTTCTGGGATGAAACCTGTCTGTGCCGTCTGTCTTGCCCTGGCGCTGGCCCAACCGGCGGCTGGCGGCGCTTGGCTGGAGCAGCCGGGCAGGGGGTTTGCCTCTGCCAGCGCCACCTACCGGCAAACCGGCGGTGAGGCCGCGCAAGAACTGAGCTTTTACGGGGCGATCGGCCTTACCTCCGATGTCTCCCTCGGCATTGACTTGAACCGGAATTCGGCCGGCTCCGGCCACGCCTTGATCTTCGCCCGCCTGCCGCTGCACACAGGATCCCGCTACCGGCTGGCGGCAGAGGCAGGGTTCGGCGGCAATCATTACCAAGGGGTTTGGCAGCTGATGCAAAAGACAACCCTGTCTTACGGGCGCAGTTTCGAGACCGGCCAGAACACCGGCTGGCTGGCGGTCGATGCCGCCTACGAGCTGCGTAACCGCGGTCTGGAGACGACCTGGAAACTGGACGCCGCCATCGGTCTGAACCGCGCTGGTAAGATGGCGCCTATGCTGCAGGTCGAAACGTCCAAGCCGGTGGGCGGCCGGTTTTCCTATGCGCTGACCCCGACCCTTCGCCTTCCGCTGGACAGCAGCCGGGAGCTGATCCTGGGACTGGAATACCGCAACACAGGCCGGCGCAGCCTTGGTCTGGAGCTGGGGGTGTGGCAAAGATTTTGAAGCCCTTAACTGATACCAGAGATGCAGATGCCCGATCCGGTCCGCCCCGCAGATGACGACGCCCGCGGCTTGGCCCGAAGCCTGATGGCAAGCGCCCGTTTTGCCGCCCTTGGCGTGCTGCTGGACGATGGCAGCCCGCTGGTGACACGGGTGGCTTTTGGACTGGACCCGCAGGGGGATCCTGTCAGCCTGATTTCCGGCCTGGCGCTGCACACGGCTGCGCTGCGTCAGCGGCCGGCCTGCGCGCTGCTGGTCGGCGAGCCGGGGGACAAAGGCGATCCGCTTTCGCATCCGCGCCTCAGCCTGATGTGCCGGGCAGGTTTTCTCAGCCGTCAGGATCCGGAGCATGAGGTGCTGGCCGCGCATTACCTCAGCCGCCAGCCGAAGGCCAAGCTGTATCTGCAACTGGCCGATTTCACCTTTGTGCGGTTTGCTGTGACGGGCGCGCATCTGAATGGCGGCTTTGGCAAGGCCTTCCGCCTTGCCGCCGCCGATCTGCAGCCGCCCGGCAGCACTGGCTAGCTGTCCATCCGCATGATGACCTGAACCTCGCCCTTGACCGCTTCGCCCCAGCGCAGCCGGATTTCGTCGTTGTCCGGCCCTTGCTGCGTTTCGGTATACGGCACGATGTAGCGGGTGCTGTTGCCGCTGCTCTTCAGCGCGCCCAGCGGCACCACGCTGTCGACATAGCGGGCAAACCCTTGAAACGGCAGCAGCCCTTCGGCCCGAACCGGCCAGGAGGTTGAGGCCGAAGACTGATCATGCCGGATCCGCAGCGGGTTGGCGGTTTGGACCGAGACGTTGTGGTACATGTTGCCGCTGAAATCCACATTCTTGGAGCGGCTGAAGTCCAGATCCGAGAAACTGGTATCCACCCGTTCCGCCCGGTCGATATTGCCATTGAGCGAGCGGAATTTATTGCCGGTGACGGAAAGACCGTTCAGGAAATGGCCGCTGCCATAAGGTTTGACCACGATGTAGCTGAACCAGGGGGCAACATCGCCGGACAGGAACACATTGGCGGTTACCGACAGCGCGCTGAAGGAGAAACCGCCGGTGAAATCCGGCGTCGGATCCCTCTCGTTGGTCCATTCGATGAAGCAATTGTCGATGTAGTTGTCGGACACGGTCGAGGTGCAATTGTTGGACGCCAGTACCAGCCCCGCGGTGCGCACGCCATTGGCGATACTGTCGCCCTGAAAGAAGTGATTGCCGGTCACCGTGTTGCTGCCGCCCGCCAGCAGCGCGAAATGGCGGAACCTGGTGGCCCGGTTGCTGCGCAGTTTGGCGTCATTCGCGTTGACATTCAAACCGATGCTGACCCGGTCTGGCACATCCTCGCCGTCCTCATTCGACAGGAACTGGCAATTGTCCACCAGAATCCCCTGGCAGCCGGTTCCGGTGGAGGTGATGCCGCGGTCCTTGGGCCGGGAGAAGAAACAGCTGTCAAACGCGTTCACCGACCCGGCCGGCG
Organism: Leisingera methylohalidivorans DSM 14336; assembly: GCF_000511355.1. Taxonomy (NCBI): domain Bacteria; kingdom Pseudomonadati; phylum Pseudomonadota; class Alphaproteobacteria; order Rhodobacterales; family Roseobacteraceae; genus Leisingera; species Leisingera methylohalidivorans. The sequence continues at coordinate 352,199 of NC_023135.1, forward strand.
CCAGCCGCACTGCGCTGCAGCGGCCATTGCACTGAAACTCGATGCCTTCCATGCCAAATTTGCTGAGCGCGCTGAAACCGCTGAAATCCACCAGGTATTTGAAGTTCCTGAAAGTGAAGTTCTGGGTGCCGTCGGCATCATAAAGTGCTGCGCTGAGAGTCAGCTCTCCGGCGCCGGTGTTCTTGGACTTCACATAGATTTCGCGGCCCACTCCGGCGCCGTCAACCAAAGAGCCAACAGCAATATTGGCGATATTGGCCACATTGGTCAGCTTTTTGGAGTCCGAAACGCTGTAGGTTGCTTGCGAGGTCACCACCTCTGTGTCCCAGGCCGCATTGCTGGCGGCCTCCAATTGGCCGTTGCGGATCACCCGGCGGGTGGCATAGGAGCTTTTGTTCGGGGCCGCCGCCTGCATGTCGATCGGCCCGGTGACCGTGATCTTGCGGCCCTTCAGGTCGAGGGATTCATGATCTGCGTTGTTGATCAGCGCCTGAAACGCCTTTTTGAACCCCAGCTCTTCAGTGCCGAATGCCGCCGCATATGCGGGAAAATCAAAGTTCTTTGTCAGCAACAGCATCTGGCTGTCCGGCATCGAGACGGTGCCTTCGAACACGGCCTCATGGTTCAGCGAAACGGTGCTGTCCAAGCGGAATTCCCCGGCGGGCACCAGGATGCGGCGCCCGTCCGCGGCTGCGTCGGCAGCCTCAAACGCTGCGGTGCAGTCGGTGCTGCCATCGCCCACAGCACCATAGTCGGTCACATCCACGAGGCTGAGCATATCGCGCAGAAAGGCGCTGGTGATGTCGGTGATCTCGATATCATCAATCCGCACCACACCGCCGTTGGCGCCGGTCAGGTCCAGCCCGAAATGACCGTAATCCGCGTCGCGGCCCCAGGGCATGTCCACCCCGCCGCGGCTGCCGCTGCCGACGATGCCGGTGACCTCCGCCACCGCACCGTATGTTGTCAGCGCAACCTGCGGAGCGGTTTCATCGACGCCGCCGATATGGCTGCCGTTGCCCGCTGCCGCCCAGCCGGCGATACGCACCGAGGGCAGCGCGCCGCTGACCGCCTTCACCCGTGCCTTGATCTGCAAATAGCAGCCTGGTTCCAGCGGTGTCTGCCCCATGAAGCGCAGTTTTTGCGTGTTGGCGGTCTTCTGCAGCTCCAGGCAGCCGCCGAAATCCGCATCCGCCGCCACAAAGACGGCATTGGCCGCGCCGTCATAGGTGTCTGAGCCGGGGGTGCCGTCGCCGCTGGACCAGACGTTCAGACCATTCGAAAATGCCGGCGGCATCAGCTGCAAACCTTCGGTAATTGCCTTGTTCATGAGAGTTCCTTTTCCTGCTGCGCATGTCGCGTTCGGGGAAAAGGATTTACAGATGCCGCGTTAATTTTCGCCCAGCGGTGCGTGCGCAGGCCTGGGCTCAGGCGCCCTCAGACTGGCCGTCCAGAAGTTGTACGGCATTGATTTTCCAGTCACTTTTCGGCTTAACCATTTGGTAATCCAAGAGGTGCACGCGGCCCTTTGTGTCGGTGATCATCACCCGCTGCCAAAGGCTGCCCGCCACTTCGCGCAGCTGCAGATAGCGCACATCGGCAGGCCGCCAGACCATCGGGTAGCCTTGCCGCACCATTTCGCCAAACCGTTCGGGGGTGCCAAAGATCCGGCGGATTGCTGGGGAGGCATGCGCAAAGGCCGCATTGAAATCGTCGTTCAGGAAAGCCGCGAGTTGGGAACTGATCACTCCGGTGACCGGTTCCTTCTGCGCGCTGGCCGGGAAGGCCAGAAGAAAAACACTTACCCCCGCAAACAGAACACTGCGCATCTGCCCCTCCCGGTTCGCCCGACTCCAGTTAGAGCAAAGTGACGCCACGTCAAAAAAATACTGGGGGGAGGAAAAGGCTGACACGGACAGGCCGGGCAGCGCCCGCCTGCGGGGGGCTTGTCTTTAGGCAGAACAGATACTGGAACAGAAAAGGGCGCGGAAATCCGCGCCCTTTATGTAGAGAAAGCCGGGAAAGCTTATGCCAGCTCGCCCGCCAGTGCCTTTTCGATCAGAGCGATGGTGCCCTCGACGCCGTAAAGTGCGATGAAGCCGCCGAAACGGGGCCCTTGGGAGGCACCCAGCAACACTTCGTAAATGGCCGAGAACCAGGCGCGCAGCGGTTCGAACCCGTGGATCTTACCGATGGCAAAGACCACGGACTGGAGGAATTCCTCGTCCGCGAAATCGGCCTCGGGCAGGGGGTCGTCATTGCCGGCCAGCTCGTTCTTCCTGGCAATCGCGGCCAGCGCGGCTTCCGGTGATTTCAGCGCATCGGCCAAATCGGTAAGTGCCGCGCGTTCCTGATCTGTGGGCAGGCGGAACACTTTTGCCGGTTTCACGAAATCGTTGAAATAGGCCACGGCAAAGCCCGCCGCCTGATCCATCGCCGGGTTGCTCTCGGGGGTGGCATCGGGGGCGTATTTGTTGATGAAACCCCACATGGTCGCCTTGTCCTCGGCGCTGGAGGCGCTGGCGAGGTTCAGCAGCATCGAGAACGGCACCACCATATCCGACTGCGGCACGTCACCGCCGTGGATGTGCCAGACCGGGTTGTTCAGCTGCGCCTTCAGGTCCTGGGTGTGATAGGCGCGCAGCTGCTGGTGGTATTCATCCACCGCCTTGGGGATCACGTCAAAATGCATCCGCTTGGCGGTTTTCGGCTTTTGGTACATGAAATAGGCCAGGCTCTCGGTCGAGGCATAGGTCAGCCATTCGACGATCGAAATGCCGTTGCCGGAGGTTTTTGAGATCTTCTGGCCATTGGCATCCAGGAACAGCTCATAGGTGAAATGCTCGGGCGCGCGGTGGCCCAGCACCCGGCAGATGCCGTCATAGATCGGCGTGTTGGTGGAATGGTCCTTGCCGTACATCTCAAAATCGACTTCCAGCGCCGCCCAGCGGGCGCCGAAATCCGGCTTCCACTGCAGTTTCACATTGCCGCCGGTCACCGGCAGGGTCCATTCCTTGCCGTCCTCATCGTCAAAGGTCACGGTGTAGGTCTCGGCGCAGACTTTCTTCATCGGCACATAGAGGACGCGGCCGGTCTCCGGATGGATCGGCAGGAAGATCGAATAGGTCTGGCGGCGCTCCTCGCGCAGGGACTTCAGCATGATCGCCATCACGTCGTCATACTTGTCGACGGCGCGTTTCAGCACCTCGTCGAACTGGCCGGATTCATAGAACTCTTTGGCCGAGTAGAACTCATACTCGAAGCCGAAGGTGTCGAGGAAGCGGCGCAGCATGGCGTTGTTGTGGTGGCCAAAGCTTTCATGGGTGCCAAAGGGATCCGGCACCGAGGTCAGCGGCTTTTGCAGATGCTCGTGCAGGCTGTCGGCATTGGGCACATTGCCCGGCACCTTGCGCATGCCGTCCAGATCGTCCGAGAAGCAGATCAGTTTGGTCGGGATGTCCGAGATGGTCTCGAACGCCTTCTTGATCATGGTGGTGCGGGCCACCTCGCCGAAGGTGCCGATGTGCGGCAGGCCTGACGGGCCATAGCCGGTCTCAAAAAGAACATAGCCCTTTTCCGGCGCGCCCTTGGCATAACGTTTGAGAACCCGGCGGGCCTCTTCAAACGGCCAGGCTTTGCTCTTCAGAGCTTCTTCGCGCACATCAGACATTGTGTTCTCCATCGGCGGCGTCATTTCCGGTTTTCCAGTGGCCGCAAGATCAGTGCGGATGCCCCATGCATCCAGCCCTTTCCTCTATTGTGCTGATGCAGCATGAGTCAATAATCACTGGCCCGCCGGATCGGCCTTTTGCTGCGGCAAAAGGGATAAAAACACCGCGCAGGCACAGCCTGTTGTTGAACCTCACCGCCGGGGTACCTATCCTGATTGGGTCGATATTGCGCAAAGAAGGATTTCGCCCATGAGTGAGCAAACCCCGCACCCGATGTCCCCGCAGGACTGTCTGGTGGCGCTGATGGTGGCGGTTTCGGCCTCGGACGAGAACATCCGCACCGCCGAGCTGGTGAAAATCCAGTCGGCCGTGAACATGCTGCCGGTGTTTGCCGATTACGATATGGACCGCGTGGCGCGAGTGTCGCGGACCGTGTTCGATCTGTTCGAGCAGGAGGACGGGCTGGAGGCGCTGTTCGGCCTGATCCGTGATGACCTGCCGGAGCGGCTGTTCGAGACCGCCTATGCATTGGCCTGCGACGTGGCGGCTGCGGACGGGATCCTGGGCGAGACCGAGTTAGAGTTTCTGGCCGAGGTCCGCTATGAGCTGAACATCGACCGGCTGCACGCGGCTGCGATCGAGCGCGGCGCGCGGGCGCGGCACATGGTCTGAACCAAGACCGGCCGCCTGCAAGGGGGTGAAGCCCCCGGCCTTGCGGCTTCCCGGCCCTCTGGCCAGGTCAGCAGGCAAGCGCGAGCGGGACCGGTTGCATAGAGTTCTGCGATATCAGCCCTACCGTCTGGCTGCTGCGATCAGGGTGCCGAGGCTTTGCTTCTGCTGCCCGTCCGGACCGAAATTCGCGGGCTCCAGCCAGGATTGATAGGCCGCCTCAAGCGACCGCCACTCGCGATCCAGAACCGAATACCACGCGGTATCGCGATTGCGGCCCTTATAAACAATGGCCTGACGGAACAGCCCTTCATAGGTAAAGCCGAAACGTTCTGCCGCGCGGCAGGAGGGGGCGTTCAGGGCGTCGCATTTCCATTCATAGCGGCGGTAGCCCAGGTCATTGAACACCCGCGCCATCATCAGATACATCGCTTCGGTTGCGGCCCGCGTCCGTTGCAGCGCCGGGGCAAAGGTGATGCCGCCGACCTCGATCACGCCATGAGCAGGCTGAATGCGCAGGAAGCTTGCGATGCCTTCGGCCTTGCCGCTGTCCCGGTTGATGACCGCGAAATAGGGCTGTGCATCAACACCGCTGGCCGCCTGCACCCAGGCATCCAGGGCTGCCGGCGTCTCAAAGGGGCCATAAGACACATAGGTCCAGATCGCACCGGAGCTGTCTTGCCGGTACGCTTCGAACAAATCCATGCTGTGGCTATCGGCATTCAGCGGTTCAACCCGGCAATAGCGCCCGCTCATTCCGGTATGGCCGGGATGCGGCGCACCCGCCCAGCCGGGCAGCGGCGCGCCAATCGGCTGGCCATGCTCATTTGTCAGGTCGGTCATGACAGCATCCTTTCCAAAGCAAAGCCCTGCTGCGGCTTGCCTGACCAGATCTGCCAGCTTTCCGGTCTGCGGGAAACGTCCAGAACCCGGCAAAAAGCCCAGACCAATCCAGTCTGTGCGCCTGCCGGGTGTCAGCTGCCGTAGACGGCCCCCCAGCGCTCGATCAGCTGCTGCTGCAGCCGCTTTGCGCGCCGGTTCCAGCCGCGCGCGCCCTTCGGGCGTTCGCGCTGCGAACGGGGAATGCGGCCGCGCGTTTTCTGGTCGGCGGAGAAAATGGCAAAGGCCAGTTCGGTCCCGTCGGCGGCGGTCATGAAACCGCCAAGGCCGGAGACAAAATTCAGGGTGCCGGTCTTGGCTGCAACCTTGATCGGGTGCCCTTTGACGATACCGCCTTTGGAATCCCGCAACGGAAAGCGTTTCAGCAGCGGCTTGAGGCGGCCCGCCTTGTGGGCCGCGACCAGCGCACGGGTCAGATCGGCCGGGGTCATCCGCGAATCCCCGCCAAGGCCGGAATGATCCACCAGCCTGGTGCCGGTCATGCCATATTCGGCAGCGGCCCAGCGGCTCATTCCGCTTGCGGAGGCCCGGAGCGAGGCAGGCCGCCCGCTGAGCGCCGCGGTGGCCGACATGCCGATCATCTCGGCCATCAGATTGTTGGAGTATTTCAGCATCGCCTTGAGCATCACATCCATCGGCGGGCTGTGGTGCCGGGCCAGCAGCTGTGCCTGCGGCAGAGATCCGGCCTGCTGTGCCTTGTCCAGCTTAATCCCGTTGGCCCGCGCCAGGGTGCGGAACACATCGCCGGCATAAGCCGCAGGGTTGCGCACCGGCAGCCAGCGGGATCCGCCCTTGCCTAATGCCTTGCTGGCGACGGTCCAATGATCGACGCCTCCCTTATCGGCATAGGTATAGACCGGCCCCGCCCGCGAGGTGATTTTCATCCGCGCATTGACCACTTCGGGGCGGTATTTCGCGGTCCTTGCATCCATTGTGATTGCCCAGCCGCCGCTGGACGCAGGCTTCCATTCGAAATGCACCCGGTTGAAATTCAGCGCGATGCCGGAGACGGCAGGGGAATAGCCGACGTGATCGGGCTGTTCCGGGTCGATTGTTGCCACCCCTGGCAGGCTGTTGTCCCAAACCAGGAACTTACCCCGCACTTCGCGCACGCCTGCGTTTTTCAGTGCCGTGGCGAGCTGCGCCAGGTGATCGGTGCTGAGCACCGGATCACCACCGCCCGCGAGGATCAGATCGCCCTTGACCACGCCGCCTGATACGCCGCCGGTCGCCAGGATGCGGGTTTCAAACCGGTGGTCCGGCCCCAGCACATCCAGCGCGTAGAGGGCGGTCAGCGCCTTGGCCACACTGGCAGGCGGCAGCGCCTGGGCGCTGCCCGCGCTTTCCAGCACCTCCCCGGTCTTTACGTCGGCGACAGCGCAGGCCGCCTGGCCGCTCAGCTTGGCCCGCTCCAGCAGCGCCTTGAGCCCGTCGGCCCCGGCCGCCAGGGAGCTGACCTTGCGGGCCACAGGCCGCAGCGAAACGGCCGGCGCATTGGCCAGCGCAGAAGAGCCCGCCAAAGCGGCAAGCCCGGAAAGGAGGAATGTCCGGCGTGAAGTCATCTTGTTCATTTTTAGGGTCAGGACCTGCTCTTCTTCAACCCCAGTTTCCCGGCAATTCGCCGTAAGATCCGGGCTTTTGCCTCATGGAAAGTCCTGCTACCGCTGGCAGCCATGTTGCAGGCAGTCATCCTCATGTTCGTCGCCATGTCAATGATCCCCGCGGGCGATCTGTGCGGTAAGCTGCTGACGGGCGGCGGGCTGGCCACACCGGCGTTTGTCGCATGGTCGCGGTTTGCCATCGGCACCGCGCTGATCCTGCCGTTTGTGCCGCGCCGGGCTTATGCGCTGCTTGGGGATTGGCGGCTGTGGCTGCGGGCCGGGCTGCTGACGGGGGGAATCTTTTCTATCCAGCTGGCGCTGGCGACGGAACCGCTGGCGAATGTCTTTGCCGCCTTCTTCATCGGCCCGGTGGTGAGCTATGTGCTGTCCGTCCTGTTGCTGCGGGAGCAGGCGACGCTGCTGCGCAGCCTGCTGATGGCACTGGGGTTTGCCGGCGTGCTGATGGTGGTGCGGCCCGGGTTCGGCGGGTCCGTCAATCTGCTGTGGGCAGTGCTGGCGGGCTGTTTCTATGGCGGCTTCCTGACCAGCTCGCGCTGGCTGGCGCATGTGGGCTCCCCGCTGGAACTGAGCCTTACCCAGCTTCTGCTTTCAGCCATTCTGATGCTGCCCCTGGGTCTTAGCAGCCTGCCGGAGTTTTCAGCCGCCACTGCTGCGCTGACCGTGGGGAGTGCTGCGTTTTCAATGACCGGCAACCTTTTGCTGCTGGTTGCCTATGGCCGGGTGCAGGCGGTGAAGCTGGCGCCGATGGTGTATTTTCAGCTGGCGGCTGCCGTGGGTCTCGGCTGGGCGGTGTTCAGCCAGCTGCCCGATGGCTGGACCTGGGCCGGGCTGGCGGTGGTGCTGTCTGCCGGGCTGGCCTCAGCCGTGCTCCGCCGCTGACCATTCGCCGCGGGCGCGGATTTCGGTCGAGCTTACATCCACCATCGGCACGTTGACAAAACACCAGGCGGGGCTTTCGGCCCGTGCCAGCAGATGGCTCTCACTGCCTTTCAGCAGGGCGTGGCGGTAGACCCGGGCGGCAGGCGAAAACCGGGCCGAGATCCGGTCGTTGGGCCGTGCCAGCACCCCCACCGGCACCGTGTTCAGGATCTGCTGCCAGTCTTTCCAGCGGTGGAAATGGGTCAGGTTGTCAGCCCCCATCAGCCAGACGAAACGCACGCCCGGGTGGCGGCGGCGCAGGTGGCGCAGAGTCTGGGCGGTATAGCGGGTGCCAAGATCCGCCTCGATGCCGCTGATGTGGACGCGCGGGTGCTGGATCACGCCTTGCGATGCTGCAATCCGCTGCTGCAATGCGGCTGGCTGACGCGCTTTCAGCGGATTGCCCGGAGACACCAGCCAGAACAGATGATCAAGTCCGAACCGTTTCAGCGCCGCATGGGAAATCGCCGCATGGCCGCGGTGCGGCGGGTCAAAGGACCCTCCCAGCAGCCCGACGCTTTGGCCCGGGCGGATATGCGGCAGCTTGCAAACCATGGCCGCCTTGATGCGCATAGTTTCCCCGGGAGATCAATCGGCTGCGGTGCGGAGTGTTTGATGGTGCGACCGCTCCCCCCCCCCGCGGCACCGATGTGCCAACGCCGGAAAATCCGGTACCGGCCAGTCGCGCCCCGCCATCCGGATCAGGCATCCGGCCCGTTCGACCGTCTGGCGCAGCGGGAGACCGGACCGCATTTTCAGTCTAAGACATGGCTGGATAGCGGCATCGGAGAACGTCTCGGGACTTCCGCGCTTGCCGGGCTTTGAGGCCTGCCGGACCATGTCAGGGTTGAACCAGCCTGCCAGCGCGCCTCAATTGCGCAGCGCGGCGGTGCCGCTGACAGATGGGCTCTGTGTTATTTGATCAAATGTTGCGGGGGCGTGCTGCAGCCGCTAAGCATGAACCGGAAGACACAGGCGCCAACAGAGAGGACTGTCCATGACCCCGCTAGCCGGCCTGAAGGTGATTGAACTTGCCCGTATCCTGGCAGGGCCCTGGATCGGCCAGTCGCTGGCGGATCTGGGCGCTGAGGTGGTAAAGGTGGAAAGCCCGGATGGCGACGATACCCGCAAGTGGGGCCCTCCGTTCATTGAGCGCGAGGGCGACAAAACCGCTGCCTATTACTATTCCGCCAACCGGGGCAAGGACTGTGTGACTGCCGATTTCCGCACCGAGGAAGGCAGGCAGTTGGTGATCGAGCTGATCCGGGACGCCGACATTCTGATCGAGAACTTCAAGGTCGGCGGGTTGCAGAAATACGGTCTGGATTACGACAGCCTGGCGCAGATCAACCCGCGGCTGATCTACTGCTCGGTCACGGGCTTTGGCCAGGACGGGCCCTATGCCAAGCGGCCGGGCTATGACTTCCTGCTGCAGGGGATGTCAGGGCTGATGTCGATCACCGGCGCGCAGGACGGCCAGCCGCAGAAGGTGGGAGTGGCGATCACCGATATTGTTACCGGGCTCTACGGGACCATCGGCATTCTTGCAGCGGTGGAGCAGCGCCATACCACGGGGCGCGGCCAGCATCTGGACATGTCGCTGATGGATTGCGCGACGGCCTTGCTGGCGAACCAGGCGATGAACTATCTGGCGACTGGCGACAGTCCCGTGCGGCTGGGCAATGACCACCCGAATATCGCGCCTTATCAGGTGATGGCGGTGAAGGACGGCCATGTGATCCTGGCGGTGGGCAATGACGGCCAGTTCCAGCGGTTGTGCGATGTGCTGGGGCTGGCGGAGGCCAAGGCGGATGCGCGGTTCCAGACCAACCAGCTGCGGGTCGCCAACCGCAAGGTGCTGACGGCGGTTCTGGAGGAAGTGCTGGCGGCGTGGACGCAGTCGGATCTGCTGGCAGCGCTGGAGGCGGCAACAGTGCCCGCCGGGCCGATCAACACCATCGGGCAGGCCTTTGAAGATCCGCAAATCCAGCACCGCGAGATGCAGATCGCGCCAGAAGGCGTGCCGGGGGTGCGGGGGCCGTGGAAATTCTCGGATGCGGAACTTGCGCTGGAAAAATCGGCGCCGAAGCTGCCGAAGTAGCACCCAGCCCGGAGCGCGGCGGAACGGGTGCGATCAGTCCTGAAGGCCTGAACTCAGGCTCAACGGCGGTTGGTCTCCCAGCAGGCGCCGCACCTTCGGGTCGATGCGGGGACTGGCTTCGGCGTAAGCACCGGTTGCGGCGAGCGCCTCGCGGGCCGACGTTCTTTCGCCGATCCGCACCCAGACGGTGTTTGTCGCAAAGGGTGCCTGGCCGGGGCCTGCGGAAATTCCCAGGGTCAGCCCCTGCAAGTAGGAGACCTGCTGCGGATGGGCGGGCATCAGCACTGTTTCCGACAGGTAGCCGCCGCCGCGGCGAGGCGTTTCATACATGCAGATCCGGTTGTTGCGGAGGGTGGCCATGCCGGCATAGCGGCTGCGCTGGCGAATGCTGCCGTCGCGGGCAACGGCGCGCTCAAACGTGTGGGTGACGGCGCAGCCGTCCTGCGGGCGGAGCCAGATCAGCGTGCGCACGATCTGGCCGGGCCAGGTCGGGGTGCGGAAATAGCCGTGGTAGAAACCCATGAAACGGCGCAGGCGCCGGGCCTGATCGCGGAACAGGCTGCCGAATTGCAAAGCCGGTGCCGAGACCGCGGTGGCTGCGCCCCTTTGCTGGCGAAAGTCCTGATGGGGGGCAAACAACGCCTCCTCCTCCAGCCCGAAATAGCGCGCGATGCGGTGCAGATTGTAGGCTGACGGCAGGCCATGGCCGTTGAGATAGCGGTTGAACTGCTGCCGGTTCATGCCGATCTCGCGGCAGACTTGGGCGATGCTGCCGGTGTCGGCGCACAGCCTCCGCAAATTGCGGGAAAAATCTTCTGTCATCGGTGCGGGCTTTCACGGATTGGCGGTCTGACTGCGTACAACTGCTTACATCTGCGTACAAGTGCTCACTTTTCATATGATGCCAGTTTGGCAAGAGTGCCGCCAAAGGGCACCGCCCGGAACATAAGACAAGGAAGACCAAATGCCCGGCGCATTCAGTATCATTGAGAACACCTGGATCACCCTGACGGACGGGCGCAAGCTGTCGGCGCGGATGTGGATGCCCGACGGCGAGGGGCCGTTTCCGGCAATTCTGGAATATTTGCCCTACCGCAAGCGCGACGGCACCGCGCCGCGTGATGAGACCACGCATCCTGTTTTTGCTGCCGAAGGATATGCCTGCGTCCGGGTGGATATTGCCGGCACCGGTGACAGCGAGGGGGCGTTCGACGACGAATACTCCGAGCAAGAGCTGAGCGATGGCGAGGCGGTTCTGGCCTGGATTGCGGCGCAGAGCTGGTGCGATGGCAAAATCGGCATGATCGGCATCAGCTGGGGCGGCTTTAACGGGCTGCAGCTGGCGTTCCGCCGCCCCAAGGCATTGAAAGCAGTGGTTTCCGTGGCCTCGACCGTGGACCGCTATGCCGATGACATCCACTACATGGGCGGCTGCCTGCTGAGCGACAACGCCAATTGGGGCAGCCAGATGTTTGCCTATCAGTCGCGCCCGGCGGACCCGGAACACCGGCCGGACTGGCGCGAGGACTGGATCAAGCGGATTGAGGAGATGCCCTTCATGGCCGCTGATTGGCTGCGGCAGCAGACTCGGGGGGATTTCTGGAAGCACGGCTCGGTTTGCGAGGATTGGTCTGCAATTCAAGCGCCGGTGCTGGCGATCACCGGCTGGGCGGATGCCTATGTGAACGCACCGCCTGCACTGGCCGCGAACCTGAGTGTTCCAGCCAAGGCGATGATCGGCCCGTGGGAGCACCGCTATGCCCATATCGCCAAGCTGGATCCGGCGGATTTCCATGGCGAGGTGCTGGCCTGGTTCGGCAAGTGGCTGAAGGAGGAGGACACCGGAGCCGGGGACCTGCCGGATTACCGCGTCTACATGCAGGAGCATTTCAACCCGACGATGCAGAACAAACCGCGGCAGGGCTGCTGGGTGGCAGAAGCCGCATGGCCCTCGCCCAATGTGCAGGAGCGGGTGATGCATCTGGGGGCAGATGTGCTGGCGGATGCGGCGGCGAGCGGCACGCTGGCCGTCAGCAGCCCGGCCACGGCGGGTCAGGCGTCGGGCTATTTCTGTCCGGGGATGCGGTTTGACAATGAGCTGGCGGGCGATCAGGCAGGCGACGATGCGCTCTCGGCCTGTTTTGATACCGCGCCGCTGGCCGCGCCGCTGGAACTGCTGGGCCGCCCGCGGGTGAGGGTGGCGTTCAGCGTCGATAAGCCGGTGGCGCAGCTGGTTGCGCGGCTTTGCGACGTGTCGCCGGAAGGTGTCTCGCAGCGGATCACCTTCCGGCCGCTGAACCTGACTTGCCGGGACGGGTTCGAGGCGCCTCGGAAGCTGGTTCCGGGGCAACGCTATGAAGCGGAGATCGAGCTTAATGAATGCGCGCACCATCTGCGGGCGGGCCACGTGCTTCGTCTGGCGCTGTCGACGTCCTACTGGCCGGTTGTCTGGCCCGCGCCGGAGGCGGCGGAGGTGACACTGCATCTGGAGGATTGCGCGCTGGTGCTGCCGGAGCGGCGGGTTTCGGAAGAGATCGACCCGCAGGCCCCCGGCGCGCCGCGCGACTACCCGGTGCTGCAGGCGGAGCAGCTGCGGAAGCCCGGCGGCACCTCCAGGACCTGGACACGGGAGGACGGTGCGCTGGTGCTGGATACGTTCGACGATTACGGCAAGGCGGTGGATCCCTACCACGGGATGTGTGCCGGCAGCCACGTCTCCATGCATTACGAAGTGCATCCGGATGATCCGGCCACTGCAGCCTTTGCCAGCGACTGGAATTTCGAGTTCGGGCGCGGTGGATGGCAGGTTGCGATCGATACCGAAAACAAGGTGACCTGCGACCGGGAGAATTTCTATCTTTGGCGCCGGGTGACGGCCTTTGAAGGGGCCGGCAAGGAGGTGGTCCTGACCAAGGAGTGGCAGGAGGTGATTCCACGCGGTGTCTTGTAAACCGGGGCGGGGCGCGGGCGGATTTTCGGCAATTCGCCCGCATTTGCCTTGGATTTGACATAGTGCGTTACCGAAAGCACACAGGCCCTTAACCATTTCATTGCATGTTAGGCCCTCAGCTGGCTGCCGTTGCCTTGACCCTGCCGGATCGGCAAATGTCCTGGTTAACGAGCGGTTAACAAACAGTACTGGGGGCGAAAAAGTGCAGCTTTCCGTTGTTGTGCCCTGCTACAATGAAGAAGAGTCGGTCCCCATGCTGGTGGAACGGCTGGTGCAGGCCATTGAACCATGGGCGCAGGACGCCGAGATCATCCTGGCGGATGACGGCTCCAGCGACGAAACCTGGGCGGCGATCGAGGCGGCCCACGCCAAATACCCTGTGGTGCGGGGCATCCGCCTGTCGGCGAACCGCGGCCATCAGGTGGCACTGACCGCGGGGCTGGAGGCTGCGCGGGGCGCGCGTATCTTCATGCTGGATGCCGACCTGCAGGACCCGCCGGAAATCCTGCCCGATATGATGATGATGATGGACCGCGGCTATGACGTGGTTTACGGGCGCCGGGCCGAACGGCAGGGCGAAACCCTGTTCAAGAAGGCCACCGCCTATCTGTTCTACCGTTTTCTGAACACGCTGTCGGATGTGGATATCCCCAAGGACACCGGCGACTTCCGCCTGGTCAGCCGCCGCGCGCTGCAGGCGGTGCTGGCGATGCCCGAGCGCGCGCGGTTCATCCGCGGCATGTTCGCCTGGGCAGGGTACAGGCAGATCGGACTCGAATACGTGCGCGATGCGCGGGTTGCGGGCGTTACCAAATACCCGTTCCGCGCCATGCTGCGCTTTGCCACCGATGCGCTGACCGGGTTTTCCACCAAGCCGCTGAAAATGGCCACGCGGCTGGCCTTCCTGAGCCTTTATGTGACCTTCCTGATGGCGGTCTATGTGTTCCTGTCTCTGATCCTCTACAACACCGCGCCCGGCTGGGCGTCGATGCTGCTGGCGATTTCCTTCTTCTCGGGCATCCAGCTTCTGACGCTGGGGATCATGGGGGAATACATCGGCAGGCTTTATATGGAGAGCAAGCAGCGGCCGATGTACTTTCTGTCGGAGGAGACCGGCGCTGCGGCGGCGGCTGATCCGGTGAACATCGAAACAGCCCCCCGGCAAAAGGAAGCGTCGTAAGTTGGCTGTTTTCGGGAGCGATGCCGGTCAGGTTCTGCGGTTCTCGGTTGTGGGCGCGGCGGTCGCCGGGCTTTATGTGCTGGGCTATACTGGGCTGCTGGCAGCGGGGCTGGCGCAGGCCTCCGCCAATGGGCTCGCTTTTGCGGCTGCTGTGGCGGTTCAATACGTGCTGCAAACGGCATGGACCTTCCGCCGCCCGTTGGGCCTGCCGGAACAGATGGCGCGCTTTGCCTGCACCATTGCTGCAGGATTCGCCGTTTCGATGGTGATCACCGGCGTGATCGGCCCGGCGCTGGGCTGGGCGGATTGGTTGTCCGCCGCTGCCGTCACGGTGATCCTGCCGGTTCAGAATTTCATCATCTTCCGCCTCTGGGTGTACGCCGCGGCTGGCTGACTATCGATCGGAGCAATCATGTCTCATATCTATTCCAACGAGTTTTATGACTATATCGACCAAGGTGCGCGGACTTCGGCGCAGGCAATGATTTCAGTGGTGCAGCCGCATCTGCAAGCGGGCAGCGTGCTGGACCTGGGCAGCGGCCGCGGTGTTTGGCTAAGCGAATGGATCAAAGCCGGGGTTCAGGACGTGGCGGGGGTTGATGGTGACTATGTTGATCGCGACCGGCTGGCGATCCCGAGGGAGCAGTTCCATGCTGCAGATCTGACCCGGGCCTTTGATCTGGGCCGAAAGTTCGATCTGGCGCAAAGCCTTGAAGTCGGGGAGCACCTGCCCGAGACAGCCTCGGAGAAATTGGTGGACAGCCTGGTTCGTCATGCCGACCGGGTGCTGTTCTCGGCTGCCGTTCCGGGGCAAGGGGGTGAATTCCATGTCAACGAAAAGCCGCTGTCCTTCTGGCAAGAGTTGTTTGCGGCGCGCGGCTTTGCCGCCTTTGATTTTGCCCGCCCCCGTCTGAAGGACATGGACGGTATTGAACCCTGGTACCGCTATAACACCGTGCTTTATGCCAATGAAGCCGGGCGCCATGGCCTGCCGGAGGCAGTGCTGGACGCTGAAATTCCCGCAGGTCAGAAAGTGCCGCTGGCGGGAAGCCTTGGCTGGCGGATGCGGCGCGGGATTGTTTCGCTGATGCCGCAGCCGATGGTGACCAGGATCGCGCAGGGTCGTGCAGCTGTTTTGGTCCGCCGCGCCCGGCGCTTGCAAAAGGTTTCGGGATGACCTTTGCCTCTGCCATCAGCACCGTTTCACAGTGGCGCAGCTTGCCGCAGCTTGCGGTCACAGTGGCTGCAATCTTCGCTATTCTGCTGCTGAGCGCGTTGTTTCAGCTGCCGGACCCGATGATCCGCCATGACGATTACCCGGCGCTGCTGGCAGATCCTGCGCTGTTTTACTCCAAAACCCTGACCGAAGGGCGCTGGGTCAACTACCTGTGGCATCTGCGCGGCGTGGTGACGCCGGCCTGGCTGAACTTCCTGGTCTACCAGTTGCTGTGGTCCATCTACCTGGGCTGCCTGGTTCACAACGCCTTTGACCGCGAGGCGGAGGTTTGGCAAAGGGTGATGGTGGCACTGATTGCCGGTCTCAGCCTGCCTTGGGTGCTGATCTCAATGTGGTTCAACACATTGATTCCGGGGCTGGCCGTTCTGGCGCTCTATGGCTGGCTTGCCACCCGGTTGAGCGAGCGGGCGTGCCGCTGGCTGATGCTGGTCTTTGTTCCGGCGGCGCTGATGTCATATACGACCTATCCGTTTCTGATCCTCGCGATGAGCCTGACCCGCGCTGATGCCGCACGTTCAGCAAAGGATCTGGCGGGCTTGCTGGCGCTGTTCATTGCCAGTTTTGCGCTGGGGATGCTGGCGATATATTCGCTGAACTATGCCGAGCACGGGGTGTTCGGGGTGCCGATGGCAGACTGGCGCAACCCCAGCCCGGCAACGGACCTGGCCTCGGTGTTGACCAATTCCAAACTGGCGGCGGGTTTCCTGGAGAACCTGGTGCTGAAGGGCGGTTACAGCATCACCTGGCTGGCGCTTTTGCAGGCCGCGCTGCTTGGCTGTGCCGTATGGGCCGTGCTGCGCCGGGACAAATGGCGGGCGCTGTACATGCTGTCCGGGGCCGGGCTGGGGCTGACGCTGCTTTGCCTGCAGGTCATTCGCAGCGGTATTGACATGCCGGTGCGGTCCGGCGGATTTCTGTGGGCGTTCGGCGCAGTCTTTATCGGGTTGTTCGCCCTTCAGCTGCGTGATGGCGGGCGGGCCCGGCTGAGCCGCAATCTGCTGTTCTCCGTCACGGCCCTGTATGTGATCTTTGCCGGGCTGACGCACTATTTCTCTACCGAATGGAACCGCCTGAGCCGGCATATGGCGGCGGAGCTGGCTGGCCGGGAAGGGCCGGTTTATGTCACCGGCACTTATCTGTCCCTGGAAGCGGCCAGCAAGTCGGACCTGCAAGAGGAACGGTCCGTCGAATTCCGGCTGAATTATCTGACAGGGCGGGACATCGTGATATGCGAAAGGCGGCCTGAAGACTGTGCCGGACTGCCGGAGGAGTTGCGCGGCGGCCTGCTGGAGAGCCGGGTTTATGAGGTGCGCCATATCGATGGCGGATCGGTTCTGATGCTGTCGCCCGAAGCGCTGCGGGAAGGCAAGCTGGAGGCCGCCCGGAAAAACCGCCAGGCTGACGGCTAACGCCGGGCATTGGCCCGGCGGTATGATACGGCGGTTCGGAGCTGTCTTAGAAGTCGAGGCCCAGATCCAGGGTGCGCGCCGAATGTGTCAGGGCACCGGAGGAGATGTAATCGACCCCCGTGGCGGCCACCTCGGCAATGCGGTCCAGGCGCATGTTGCCGGAGGCCTCGGTCACCACATAGCCCTTGGCGATCTCCACGGCCTTGACCAAAGTTGGGGTGTCCATGTTGTCCAAAAGCACCACATCGGCGCCGCCGGTAGCAATGACTTCGGTCAGCTGGTCCAGGGTGTCGACCTCGATTTCCACCTTCATCATGTGGCTGACGCTGGATTTGGCGGCCTCCAGAACGGCGCGTACCCCGCCTGCCGCGGCGATATGGTTGTCCTTGATCAGGATGGCATCCGACAGACCGAAACGGTGGCTGTAGCCGCCGCCATGCAGTACAGCCTGCTTCTCGGCAATGCGCAGGCCTGGCGTGGTCTTGCGGGTGCAGGTGATGCGGGTGGCGGTGCCCTTGGTCTCCGTAGCAAAGGCCGCTGTCAGCGTGGCAATGCCAGTCAGCCGGCCTGCAAAGTTCAGCGCCACGCGCTCACCCGAGAGGATCGAGGCGGCGGAGCCTTCGATGGTCATCAGCGTGTCGCCCTTCCGGCATGGGCTGCCGTCCGGCAGGCGCGTTTCCACCTTCAGCCCGGCATCCACCAGGTGAAAGGCGATGCGGGCGATTTGCATCCCGGAAACCACGCCGTCCTCGCGGGCGTTCAGCCGGGCGGAGTAAGTGGCGGAGGCCGGGATCACCGCGCGGGTGGTGATGTCACCGTTCTGGCCCAGGTCCTCCATCAGCGCGGCACGCACCATCGGTTCCAGGATCAGGTCGGGCAGGGTGGCGAATTGAGTGCTCATGTCAGCTCCTTCACGGCCTTGGCACGGATCGCCATGGCCTCGTCCAGGGTGATGCGGGTGCGATGGGCCTGCGCGGGGTCGGCCGTGGGGAAATCGTCCCGGAAATGGCCGCCGCGGCTTTCCTCGCGCTGAAGCGCAGCGGCAGTGATCAGCGTGGCGGTGGCGCACATATTGGTGAAGTTCTCGTCCGCGGCCTGCTCGGCTTCGAGCCGCGCAATGGCTGCCAGTGCTTGTTTCAGGCCGTGGGCGGTGCGGCGCACCCCGGCATGAGCAGTCATGGCCTGCCGCAGGTTTTTGACTGCTGCAGCGTCCAGATCCTGCCCGCCCGGCGGGAAGCTGGGATGGATCGCATCCGCGTTTGCAGGAGGATCCAGCGACGCGATGTCCTGAGCTGCGTTGCGGGCGTAAACTAGCGCTTCCAGCAGGCCGTTGGAGGCCAGCCGGTTGGCGCCATGCAGGCCGGTGGAGGAGGCTTCTCCGCAGACCCAGAGGTTCTGCAGGCTGCTGCGGCCCTGCAAATCGGCCTCGACCCCGCCCATGTGGTAATGCGCGGCAACAGCGACGGGTATGGGGTCCTGCACCGGGTCGATGCCTGCACGGACGCAGGTTTCCGCGACCGTGGGGTAGCGGGTCAGAACCCCGGCGCCAAGCGCATCGCGGGTGTCAAGCATCGGGCGGCGGCCGCTTTGCGATTCGGCAAAGATTGCGCGGGCAACAATGTCGCGGGGCGCAAGCTCGGCGTCCGGGTGCTCTGCCAGCATGAAGCGTTCCCCGTGCGCGTTGATCAGTACTGCGCCTTCGCCGCGCAGCGCCTCGGTTGCCAGCGGGGCAGGATCCACGCCAATATCAAAGGCAGTGGGGTGGAACTGCACAAATTCCGGATCGGCGATGCGGGCGCCTGCGCGGGCGGCAAAGCCGATCACCTGGCCGCGGATGCGCGGCGGATTGGTGGTATGGGCATAAAGCCCGCCGGAGCCGCCGCCGGCCAGCAGCACGCCGGGGCATTTGATCAGCACCGGGGCAGAAGGCGCATCGGCGCGGGTGATCCAGATACCGGTGACGGTGCTGCCTTCGGTTTCAAGCCGCACTGCCTGGGTGTTTTCCAGCACCTGTACGGAGGGTGCTGCGCGCACGGCAGAAATCAATGTCTGCATGATCTTGCTGCCGGCCTGATCGCCCTTTACGCGCACCACGCGGGCGGCGGAATGGGCGGCTTCGCGGCTCATCACATAGTTGCCGTCCGGATCGCGGTCAAACGGTGTGCCGAGGTCGGTCAGGCCGACGATGTGCGCGCGCGCGACCCGGGTGACCATCGCGGCGACCTCAGCGTCGACCGTGCCGGCCCCGGCCTGCAGGGTGTCGGCTGCGTGGGCCTCGGGCGTGTCGTGATTGGCCATGGCTGCCGCAACGCCGCCCTGCGCCCAGGTCGAGCTTGCGCCTTCCCCCAAAGTTTCCGGCGAAATCACCAGAACCGGCCGCGGTGCCAGCTCAAGCGCGGCGTAGAGCGCACCAAGGCCTGCGCCGGCAATGACAATGCGGCCGGTTTCGATCACAGATCAGACGCCCAGCTTCTGGCTGAGATCGATCATCCGCTGAACAGCCACCCGGGCCTTTTCGGCCACGTCCAAGTCCACCACGACCGGTTCGGTCATCGTGTGCAGCGACCACAGGATTTTCTCCAGCGTGATCTTCTTCATGTAGGGGCACATGTTGCAGGGGCCGACAAACTCGACCTCGGGCAGCTGGTCTGCGATGTTCGAAGCCATCGAACATTCGGTGATCAGCATCGCCTTTTCGGGCTTCTCGTCGGTCACATATTTAAGAATGCCGCTGGTTGAGCCTGAGAAATCGGCCTCGTTCACCACATCGGGCGGGCATTCCGGGTGCGCAATCAGCCGGGTGCCGGGGTTCCATTCGCGGAAATCGCGAAGATCCTGCGCGGTGTACCGCTCGTGTACGATGCAGGAGCCTTCCCACCAGACCACGTTTTTTTGCGGCACCTGCTTGGCAACGTTCTGGGCCAGATACTGGTCCGGTGTCATGATGACCGTGTGGCTGTCTTGCGCCGCTACGATCTGAGCCGCGTTCGACGAGGTGCAGCAGATGTCTGACGCTGCCTTCACCTCGGCCGTGGTGTTCACGTAAGAGACCACTGGCGCACCCGGATATTTGGCGCGCATCTGCTCGATGCCCTCGGCGGTGATTGATTCCGCCAGCGAGCAGCCGGCTTCCATGTCGGGAATTAGCACGGTTTTGTCCGGGCTGAGGATCTTGGAGGTCTCAGCCATGAAATGCACGCCGCACTGGACGATGACGTCGGCCTCGACATTCGCCGCCTCGATCGCGAGCTGCAGGCTGTCGCCAACCACATCCGAGACACCGTGATAAATCTCGGGCGTCATGTAGTTATGCGCCAGGATCACCGCGTTGCGCTGCTTTTTCAGCTCCAGAATAGCCGCGACATAGGGCGCATGGGTGGCCCATTCTATGGGATTCACCACGCGGTCCATGCGCGCGTAGACATCCGTCATCGTTTCGGCAAGGGCAGGATTGGGCGCCAGATCATACTGGCTGGCGAGTTGATCCCGCATGGATTGCAGGTCGAACATGGCAAGTCCTCAAAGTTGCGTCCAAGGGGACACTTTGGACGGGGGTTGTTTCATGTTCATTTCGCGCACGCAAGCACGCGTGAGCGGAATTGCTGCCAAAAGCGGTGATTTGGCGCTAACAGACGGCATCTTGCGGACGTCGTTATTTCCCAGATGGGGATCGGGCGCAGAATTTTCCAGCCGGATTGCCGTTTTTGGCTGTCCCGGTGTCCTCTCCTGTGATTTGGAGCCGCGCAAAGCCATGTTAGACCAGCGCCGTATGTGGCCCATGGGAGAGTGACCGGACGCAATGAATGATCTGTGGGCAGGATTGAGCCAGGCCTTTTGGCTGCTGGTGACGCTGGATGCGGATCTGGTGGAGATCACTCTGCGGTCGTTGCGGGTGACGCTGACGGCGCTGGTCATCGCCTGTGCCATCGCGTTGCCGCTGGCAGCCTTTCTGGCGGTCAAGCGGTTCCGGCTGCGCCGGGCCACGATTGCTGTGCTGAACGCGCTGATGGGGCTGCCGCCGGTGGTGGTAGGGCTGGTGGTCTATGTGTTCCTGTCGCGGGCCGGGCCGTTCGGGGTGTTCGGATTGCTGTTCACACCCACAGCGATGATCATCGCGCAGGTGATCATTGTTGTTCCCTTGGTGGCCTCGGTTGCGCATCAGTCGCTGCGCGAGCTGTGGAGTGACTACCACGATCTGCTGATCTCGATGAACGCGACCCAGTTGCAGCGCATTCAGGCGCTGTTGTGGGACGGGCGGCGGGCGCTGCTGACCGCGGCGCTGGCTGGGTTTGGCCGGGCGATCGGCGAGGTCGGCGCGATCATGGTGGTGGGCGGCAATATCGACCATGCAACCCGGGTGCTGACCACGGCAATTGCGCTGGAGACCGGCAAGGGCGAGTTCGCCATGGCGCTGGGGCTGGGCTTTGTGCTGATCGCGCTGGCAATTGCGGTCAACCTGGGGATCCATTGGCTGGGCCGGACCGAGAGCGAGGGACGGTGGTGATGCAGATGTTTCCGCTGGTGGCCCAAGGCGCGCAGGTGCGCCGCCGCGGCAAGGTTCTGGTCGGCCCGGTCGATCTGACCCTGGGCGGGCAGGGCACATCAATTGTCATTGGCCCCAACGGGGCGGGCAAGACCACGCTTTTGAAGATGCTGCATGGCATTATCCGGATGAACGGCGGCAGCCTGGACTGGGCCTGCCCGCTGGAGGAGGCGCAAAGGCACCAGGCCTTTGTGTTCCAGACCCCGGTGATGATGCGGCGCACGGTGATCGAAAACATCGCCTATCCACTGAGGCTGACGGGGGTGGACCGCAAGGAAGCGCGTGCCCGCGCGGCGGATTGGGCCGAACGCGTGGGGCTGGGAAAGATCCTGCAGCGCCAGGCCACCATGCTGTCGGGCGGCGAGCGGCAGAAACTGGCCCTTGCCCGCGCCTTGGTGCGCGAGCCGGAAGTGTTGTTCCTGGACGAGCCTTGTGCAGCCTTGGACGGGCGCGCGATGCGGGAGATTGAGGAAATCCTGGCCCATGCCTCTGACAGCGGCACACGGCTGATCATGTCCACCCACAACATGGGCCAGGCGCGGCGGCTGGCGGATGAGGTGATCTTTGTCCTGCATGGCCGCATTCACGAATTCAGCCCGGCAGGGGATTTCTTTGCCGGACCCCAAACGCCCCAGGGGCGCGCATTTCTGAACGGAGATATTGTCGAATGAAACGTCTGATTATTGGTGCCGTTGCATCTATGGCTTTGGCTACAGCCGGGCTGGCGGAAGAGATGAAGATGGCGGTGACCACCTCCTTCCACAATTCCGGGCTGGCAGAAATTCTGCTGCCGGAGATCAAGAAGGACCTCGGCCTGGATGTGCAGCTGCTGGTGGTTGGCACCGGCCAGGCGATCCGGCTGGGCGAAGCGGGTGATGTGGATGCGGTTCTGGTGCATTCCAAAAAGGCAGAAGAGAAGTTTCTGGCGGGCGGTCACGGCACCCACCGGCGCGAGATCATGTACAATGATTTTGTCTTCATTGGCCCAAAAGCGGATGCGGCTGGCGTGTCCGGCGCCGCCGATGCAGCAAGCGCGTTGCAGAAGATTGCCGGGGCAGAGGCTGCCTTTGTCAGCCGTGGAGATGACAGCGGCACTCATAAGAAAGAGCTGAGCCTGTGGGCTTCGGCCGGCGTCGATCCGGAGGGTTTCGGCGACTGGTACCGCGCGGTTGGTGCGGGGATGGGGGCTGCGCTTAATACGGCGTCGGGCATGGACGGTTATATCATGTCCGACCGTGCGAGCTGGCTCAACTTTGGCAACAAGGGCGGCTTGGCGCTGCTGTTTGCAGGCGATCCGGTGCTGTTCAACCAATACGCCTATATCCCTGTGAACCCGGAAAAGCATGGTCACGTGAAGAACAGTCTGGCAATGCAGCTGGAGGATTGGCTGGTTTCGGACAAGGCACAAGAACTGATCAATGGCTATCAGATCAATGGCGAGACATTGTTTGTGTTCAACGCCAAGCAGTAAAGCCGTTTGGTTTGCACGCTGAGCCCCTGCTGTCCGCAGCCGGGTTAAGAGGCTTAGCCAGATGAACACGGCAGCTTCTGCTGAGGACCGTAAGGGCTGGATGGGCTTGCTGTCCCCTGCTGAGGAGGCTCGGCTTGCTGAATTGCGGCAGGATTGCGGGGCCGGTCCGGTTGGTGAATGGCCGCGCGCGCCAGAGGCGGGCGGGGTCACGATGCGGGGCCGCATGGGCGGGTCCGGTGCACCTTTCAGTCTGGGTGAGATGCAGGTTTCCACAGTACGCTGTCGCTGAAGACCGGCGCGGCGGCAGGCTTGCAAGCCGCAGTGCTGGAACCGCTGGCTGCCGGACGCAAGGCGAGAGAGGAGATCCGCGGAGCCAAGGCGGCGGCAATCAATGTTGAATTCTTCACTATGGTGCTTGGGAGGACTGATCCCTTAGCCGCTTCGGAACACGGCCTATGCCAGCGGATTAAGCGATCTGCCTGTGGTCCTGGCCCAAGCTTTTTGCGCAGCGATGAATGCGATAGCATGGCCCGGCCGGATCGAAGAGATAACCGGCGGCACCCCGCCCGAAAGGATCTCGGTTGCCGCTGGCAGTCCGCTGCTGACCTTGCGCGATCCGAAAACGGAGAGCGAAGCCTAGCAAAACAATGCGACGCCTTACCCGCCGGGAGTGAATTTTTTCTGACCTGCGGGGCGCGGGTGGCTGCGCTGCCCCTTCCAGCCAAATCAGTGCGGAGGTCTGAACGATGTACGCTGCAGTAAAAAGCAGCGCGCGGGCGATCGACAACGCCCACGTCTGGCTTGCCGAAGCGCGACGCGGCGATATGGGTGTGGAGGATATTTCCATTGCCCAAATACGCGAACAGCTGAGCCTGGCGGTGAACCGGAAGATGTTCTGCGGCCGCCGGATTTCCGCAACCTTCAAAAACGCGCCGGGCGGCCAGGTTCTGGGGGCAAGGATGGACTACACCCACCGGCTGCTGGGCTTCGATTGGCCGCAGACGGCGAGGCGCCCGAAGCGCCGGCCGCGGAGCCGCGCAAAGAAGCGCCCCCATATCACCGGGTTTCTGCAAGGTGATGATATCATCGAACGCGTCTCTGCCTCAGACGCGGCGCCGGGGGATCTGCCCCGCAAACCGGTGTCCTTCCCGGCGGGCTCAAATGGGTGGTTGCAGTCGCTGGCATGCCGCGGCGAAGTGGAGTTGACTGAGAGCGTGACGGAGTTATGCGATCCCCGAAAACGTCCCCGAACCCCGTTAGATCTTTTTGAAAAGAGTCCCTGATCGGGAGAGTAGCGGAATCGCGTGAAAGCATCGAATTTCACAGACGTGCAGAAGGCGTTCATCATCAAGCAGGCAGAGGGCGGCACTGTCCCGGAAGGCGCCGCTGATTGGCTGGGCCGGGTGGCTATTTCCGGAAACCGTATTGATGACTGGCCTGCGGCTGGTGTTTATGGATGCAACGAGAGGCGGCGTGGAAGTCTCGTTTCAGGCTCGGATGTCGGAACTCTTGCAGGGCCCCGCAGCGTGAAGGCAGACGGCGTCGATGCCGCCAGCGCCGAGCCGCGTTAGTATCTGGCGTTGCGCCGCGAGACACGGGGCCATTTCAGCGCAGTTCCTGCGCAAGGTGCCGCGGGTGCAGGCGCTGGATGCGGTGGAACAGCCGTTGCTAGGACACGGCACGCCACTGGAGCCGGCGCAAGATGCGGCCGCCTCGCAGCTTGCGCGACGGAATATCCCGGAACCGCTGTGGAGATTGACAACAGCGGTGCGATCAGCTCGGCGGTGCAGGCCGGGCTGGCTGCCATTCAACCGGAAAGCGCGTAGCGTTGGATCAGGTGGAACCGGCCGTCAGGTGCCTCGCCCATCAACGCCAGATCCCCGATTGCAAAGGGCGCAGGCAGCAGCGGGAGCAGATACGTGTTGAGCGCGTCTTCCACCGCAGGCAGCTGCGGCTTGGGCAGCTTGCCGGTCAATGTGATGTGAAAGCGGAACTGGTCCAGGACATAAGGCGAGCCCCAACGGCTGAGGTTTGCGTCCTGCTCCGGGTTCAGCCCCGCGCCGCGGCGGCGCGCGATCTCAGCTTCGGACGCCGGCGCGCGGAACGGGTCAAGCTCTGTGACGCAGGCGGCGGCCAGCGCCTTCAGCGCGGTCTCGTCCCCGGTTGGGCGCAGGGCCAGGAAACGGCCGAGCCGCGCCAGTTGCAGACCGTCCAGCGTGATCGGTGTTTGCGAGGCGGCCAGCGCCGCACAGGCATCTTCAAGCGCCGATTGGGTCTGCCCCTCGGCGAGGCGCATCGGCGGCTTCAGGGTAGCGTGCAACCCGTATCTGCGCGGCACGCCGGTAATGGCTGCCACATCCAGCCCGTGAGCCTGCGGGTGAGGCAGGACCAGACCCGCTTCCATGTCCCAGCCCAGCCAGCTGGCTGCAAACCGGCTCCACGCTGCACCGGCAGGCGGGGCGTAATAGATCGCGTATCGCGTGAACGTCACATTGGCCTCCTGAACGCGGCCGTCCATAGCTTGAAAGATGTGGAGGTCAGATGACAGATGAATTGATCCTTGCCAATGCCAAGCTGGTGCTGCCGGGCGAGCCGCGGACCGGGATCAGCCGGCCCGGTAGAACATATAGCGTCCTTGCGGGATGCCGTCCGGGCCGTCCAGCTCTTCGAATCCAACCAGTGGCTGGCCCGAGACGATGATGCCGCCAGGAACCATGACCTGCGCAATGACGGGGGAGAGGATTGCGGCCTCGGCGACGTCTTTTTCCTTGATGCCGAAGCCAAAATCATAATGCGCCAGGGCGATGCTGCGCCCCTCAGCCGCCAGCCGTTCCAGCATTGGCTTTGCCTCGCCTTGCAGGAAATCCTGTTCCGGCGGCACGCAGGAAGGGTGGCATTGCAGCAGCCGGTCAATGACCCGTATCCGACGGCTGGACAGCGTTTCACGCAGGTGATCATAGGTACGGCCGTTGCCCAGGCCCATGTCCAGCACATCGCCTTGCAGCGGGCTGATCTGCCCTGCGGCCCAGTTCAGCCCGTCGCGTTGGGCAGTGAGGCGGCGAAGCATTGAATCCAGACGGCTCATTCAGGACATCCTTTCGTCATAGATCCAGGCCTCTGCCGGACCGTCCAGCAGGCGCTCTGCAAGGGCGGCGGTAAAACCCCAGACTGCCTCGTCATGCACCAGGTGGTGGGTCAGCAGGCCGTAAGGTTCGGCGTTGTCGGCATCGCCAAGGCGGCGGTCGCGCAATTGGCGCACCACCTGCGCAATCAGCTGGTCCGGCGGCACCAGGCTGCGGGCGCCTTTCCAGTCGATCGGGTCGAGATGCGTGTTCACCCGCAACAGGCCGGAGGCGGGTTTGGCGTTTTTGCGCGGTGTAAAGGTGGAGACTGCCGTAAAACCGGCACCTGCCAGCCATGTCATCATTTCCGGCGCGATCCGGTTCCAGGGCGGCACGAACATCGGGCGCAAGCTGGTGCCGAACATTTCCTGCAGAGCGGTGAGGCCGCGCTCGGCATCGTCCAGCAGTTCTTCCAGCGGGCGGTGGGCACCGAACTCGGCCTTTTTTTCACCGGCGGGCGCGTGGTTCTGATGCGCCCAGCCATGCACCACCGGGATCAATTGCGGATTATCTGCAACAAAGCGGCCAAGGTCCGGGGTGACGCCCTGCGGGATCACGGCGAGATGCACCGGCAGGTCAAGCTGCGCAGAGAGTGCTGTCAACCTCTCCAGTTCGGTGGAATGGGACATCGCATCATCGTCCCGCCACCACAAAGGCAGCGTCAATCCTGCCGTCTGCCAGTGCTCCAGTTCCCGGTCCAGACTGCTCCAATCCGGTGTCATTCGCGCCCTCCCGCCAGTTCTGCGGCAATCTTCACACTCCGGGCGGCGCCGTCAAACCTGAAACCGCCCGCTACCCGCGGCGGTGCGTGCAATACCGCTTTGACCGCAGCGCATAGCGTCTCGGCTGAAAGCTCCGCGGTTTTGAGCACCTGGACACCGTTCAAGGGCGCAAGGCTGGCGGCGCGCAGGCCTTGTTCGGCTTCATTCCCGGCATCAAACGGGATCAGCACCGCTGGCGTGCCGGCCTGCAGCAGGTCCAGCGCAGTGTTGTAGCCGCACATGCTGACCGAGGCCGCTGCATGGGAGAGCATCTGGCGGAAATCTTTGCGCGCCGGTTGCAGCAGAGCGGGGGAGCCTGCCTTGGCAAATTCTGCGATGCGCCGGCCAGCGTCCGATCCGCCAACCAGCAGCCGCCAAGGCGTGTCAGGCATCAGCTTTGCTGCCTTGAGCGCAGCCTGGTAAAGCGGTGTTCCGACGCTGCCGCCGCCAGCACTGACCAGAACCTCGCCGCTGCCTGCCTTCTCCGGGTGCAGGCCAGCAGCCGGCGGGGCAACATAGCCGGTGTAGCGCAGCGTGGCTGCCAGCATGCGGGAGACCGGCCAGCTGGCCTCCAGCTTTGTTGCCGCAGGGTCGGAGTGGACCAGTACTGCGTCATAGAACCGGGCGATCACGGCATCGGCTTTGACCGCTTTCTCTGGTTTGGAGGGCGGGGCGAGAATGTCACGGATAGAGGAAAGGATCACTGGCCGCCGGGGCATTGCATGGGCGGCGTCAAGCAGCGCCAGGAATTCCTTGCGCAGGGAACGGCGGCCAAAGGGGTACAGTTCGGTGATCAGCACATCGGGCTGCATCGCGTGCAACGCGGAGCACAGGGCATTTTCGCGGCGAGACAGATAGGCCTCATCCGCCAGAGAGCCGTCTTCTGCCAGCAGCCGGGTGAAATTGACTCCGTCGGAACGCAAGGGTGGCAATTGGACGAGATCGATTCCATCGATGTTGAGCTGGGGGGCAGGAAAACCGCCGGAGGCCACCTGAACTTGATGCCCGGCAGCGGAGAAGGCTCGGGCGAGTGTCAGCGCGCGGGCCAGGTGGCCGGTGCCAAGCAGATGGGTAACGGCGATCAGGACCTTCATGGCGCGGACTTGCGGATAAGGCGGACCGGCTCGGGCCGAGGCGTGAGGGCCGTTCCGCTAAGTTCGACCACGTACAGCCGGTTGCGCTTGATACGGAAGGGGGCGGGGCCGTTGAAAGCCCAGCCATGGGCGCGTGCCAGGATCATCCGCATAATGCCGATGTGGCAGACCGCCAATGTATCCTGCGTCAGACCGCGCAGCCAGGGTTCGATACGGGTCCAGACCTCAGCTGGGGTTTCACCTCCCGGCGGGCGGTAGTGCCAGCCCCAGTCCTCGATATCGCGGAAGCCGCTGGTTGGGTCGGCCTTCAGGTCCAGCCCTTGCAGACCCTCCCAATCGCCCCAGTTCATTTCAATAAGTTCCGGCGCGGTGCGGGGCAGGCGGCTCGCAACCAGTTCGGCGGTTTCAGCCGCACGCAGCAGCGGGCTGGACCAGAGGTCTGCCTGCAGCCAGTCAGCGGGCAGGGCGTAGCCGCGCAGCGCTTTGCGGGCTTGTTCATCCAGCGGGATGTCACTGCGGCCCTGGATGCGGCCGGCGCGGTTCCAGGCGGTGTGGCCGTGACGCAATAGGGCGAGGCGGATCATGCGCGGGTCTCCATCAGCGGCAGAACGGTTGCCCAGAACCGCCGGGCAGCGGCAGGGGCAAGGTGGCGGGACGAAATGAGGTTGCGCGCATGCCTGCCAGCCTCGACGCGCAGTGCGGGGTTTGCAAGCAGGCCTGCGGTAAAGGCTGCGAGAGCTTCGGGCCCCTGTTCCGGAGCGGGGTAGCCCGCAGGCAGCAGCACATCCCGCACGCCAGGCCGGTCCTGAGCTGCGATGGGCAGACCGTGGGCCTGTGCTTCCAGGTAGACCATGCCGAAAGCTTCGTTCACGCCCGGCCAAAGGAACAGGCCGGCGTTGCCATAGGCGGCTGCCAGCTCCGCACGGGAAAGCTGGCCGAGGAAGCGCACTTTGTCGCCATAAGGGGCCATCAGCGTTTCGACATCGCCGCGGGCAGGGCCGTCGCCTGCAATGTCCAGCCGCCAATCGCCGGGCAGATAAGAGAGCATTTCGGAGATGATTTGGTAGGAGGCCAGCTTGTCACCCTGACGCATCATCCCGGCCGTCAGCATCGGGCCGTCCAGCGGCGAGGCTTCGGGCAGCCGATATAGCGGCAGGAAGGGGGGCAGGTGAGCCACTGCCTGCCCGCCGCAGCGATCACGGTCCAATGCAAAATGGTCCTGTTCCGTGAAGTAGAAGATCGCCGCGGCAGCATCGGCAGCGGCGTGGGCAGCTTCCGCAAAGCCGGCCCATGGTCCGGTCAGGCGCTTCTTGGCGCGGGTGGATTCGATTTGCACATAGGGAATGCCACGGGCACGGGCAACGGCAGGGCCGATCAGATCGGGCGCTTTATAGTAGTTGTGATAGCTGACCCAGAGGTCCGCTTCGGGCAGGCCGCGGATTAGCCTTTCAGCCTCGGCTTCGGCCTGATTGCGCAGGCTTGCCTGCAGCGCCGCATCGCCGTGCTTGTCATATATCCGCTGGTCGGAAGCCAGCTGCACCTCCGCACCGCTGGCGGTGAGCAGCCCTATCAGGTTACGGGCAATCTCGCGGTCGCCAGAGGGCACCGGGTGATGCGGCGGCTTCATCGGTGCATAGAAGGCAACCCGCTTTCCGGCTCCCGGCTGCATGTCCAGTCAGTTGCCCTGCAGCATCGCGTTCAGCCGTTGGGAAAGCTGGGCAATGCCGGGATCCATGCCGAAATCCGTGCGCAGGCGGGTCAGTGCGGCCTGGGCCATTTCTGCCAGGCTTTGGGGATGCCGGACGGCGTAAAGAAGGGTTTCCGCCAAAGCTTCGGGGGTGTCCGCGCTCAGCAGGCCATGGGTTCCATGGGTGATGAATTCGGGAATGGCAGACACCGGGGACGACAGGATCGGCAGGGCTTGCGAGGCGGCCTCCATCAGCACATTGGGCAAGCCGTCGCGGTCGCCGTCCGCGGCGACCCGGCTGGGCAGCACAAACAGGTCCGAGCGGCGCATCGCCTCGATCACCTCGGGCTGGTCGCAGGCGCCGCGCCAAGTGATCCGGTCGGCGATACCTGTATCCTCGGCAATGCCCTGCAGCAGATCGCCTAAACCGCCGCCGCCGATGTGTGTCCAGTGCCAATCCAGGCCTGCGGGCAACAGGGCCAGGGCGGCCAGCAGCCGGTCAAAGCCTTTCTTTTCCACCAGGCGGCCGACGGACATGAAGCGGACCGGGTCTTGCGGCTGGCGCGGCTGGCGCTCAGGCGGTGCGGGGAAGCGCGCCAGGTCGAGACCGTGATAGACCAGATCAACCCGGTCCGGCGTATCGGCCATGTCCTGCAGGTGCCTGGCGCCAAAACCGGTGCAAGTGGCGCCAAAGGCCGCGCCGTGATGGGCGGCGGAGAGCTTCTCTTTGATTTCCCAATCGGGCGAGGTCCAGATGTCCTTGGCGTGAGCCGAAAAGCTCCAGGGCAGTCCCCGCATGATGGCGGCATAGCGGGCAACCGAGGACGGCGTGTGCAGGAAGTGCGCGTACAGCCCCAGCACTGCGTCCGGCATCTCCGCGGCCAGCACACAGGCTTGGCCAAAACGGCGGATGCGGTTGGGTGTCAGGTCGCGGCGCAAATCGGTGCGCCAGATGCGGTAGGCCTCTGCATAGCCGGGCAGTTGCTGAGCCTTGGCGCGCGCGCGCCAGACCCGCTCCGGCTCTTCATAGAGGTACTCGGGAAGGTAGTTCACCGGTGCCTGCAGCCGCGCATGCAGCGGGTGGCGCTTGATGTCGGTGGGGTGGCGCAGAGACCAGATCTCGAACGCGTGGCCGGTGGCCTCGAGGGCAACCAGTTCCTGTGCAATGAAGGTTTCGGACAGCCGCGGCCAGCCCTTGACCACCACCGCAAGGGGCGGGCGGGCAGAGGTCATTCAGCGGCCTCTTTCCGGGTGTCCTGAAGCAGCGCAGCGACCCGGCGGGTGACGTAGTCCAGCCCGTCCAGCAGCCCCTCTGATCCGGCGGCAGAGGGCGGCGGCTGGGTGGCCAGCGCGCGGATCGCCTTGGCCAGCGCCGTCGCGGTCCAGCCGTCGCGGGTTTCATCCAGCATGGTTGCAAGGCCGATTTCCTCGGCCCGGCTGGCGCGGATCCATTGCTCCAGCCGCGGTGTGGTGCGGGGCACGATCACCGCGGGTTTGTCAAAGGACAGAACTTCGCAGAAGGTGTTGTAGCCGCCCATGCACACAACGCCCTGGGCGCCGGCAAACAGGGTTTCGATCTGTGATTCAAAGCCGACAGCGGTGACACGGCCATCGAGCCGGGCAACGCGCGCCTCGAAATCCTCGCGGGTTTCGCCGGACAGGAAGGGGCCATAGACCAGCACCGCGCGGGGAGACAGTCCCGGGTCGGCTTCATAAGCCGACAGCACCAGGTCCACCATCATCTCGCCATCGCCGCCACCGCCGGGGGTGACCAGCAGATAGGGCTGTTCCGGCGGCTCCCCCACCTGGCCAAGATCGCGGCGCAGGTAGCCGGTCCAGTGCATCCGGGCCTGCATTTGCGGTGTGAACGGCAGCCCCGCAGTAGGGTCGTATACGGACCGCGGCCCGTAGACCCAAATCTCATCATAGAAATCCCGGGTGGCCTCAACCGCGTGCTTGCGCTCCCATTCGGCGGCCAGAACCTCGGGTTCATCCAGCACATCACGCAGGCCCAGCACCATCTTGCAGCGGCCCCGCGATTTCAGCAGGTCCAGTGCCGGCATCAGCTCACCGCGAAAACCGGTGGGTTCCTTGTCGGCCACCAGCACATCGGGGTCGTATTGCTCCACTGTCGAGCGGATCAGGGCGGCACGCAATTCGGCGGTTTCTTCTATGCTCATGCCCATGGTGCGTGAGGCATAAGAGCCGTCAGAACGCTTGATCACACCCGGCAGGCGGACATGATCGACCCCGGTCGGGAAAGAAAACCGCCCCGCAACCGGCGAACCTGTCAGGATCAGCGCCGAGGTGTCGGGGTTTGCTGCCGTGAGGGCTCCCGCAAGCGCACGTGAACGACGCAGATGCCCCAACCCGAAAGTGTCGTGGCTGTAGAACATGATCCTCGGCCCGCGCGTGCCGGTGTCCGCCGCTGTCTGGCTGATGATTGCGTTCGTCATTGGATTGCCTGATCAGGTTGCCGGGCGGCGGATGGCCGTAATGCCGGATCTGCGGCGCAGGACCCAGGCCAGCCGGAATTGCCGCTCGTCCCCGGGCGCCTGCTGTTGTGCTCCGCCATCGTCCGCCTCAGTTTGCGCGCCCCTTTTGCCAGCTGAGGCGGGAGCACGGACAGTATTTGCCTATGCTGCTGTTCTGGCCCGGATGGTATTCTGCCAGTCCAGGATCTGCAGCTGCCCGCCCACCAGGCGGATGTTTGAATTTATATAACCCGGAGCCTGTGCGCATGCAATCATGTGCCTTTGTTGCCTGATGCACAGGAAATTGCGCCCGCGCCATTTGCGCAACGTCCCGTCGCGTGGTTAATTTGGCGCAAGTTTCCAAAAGGATAAGCGTTCATGCTGCAGCATCTGTTCCGGGTTTTGCTTTGCGCTTTGCTAAGTATCGGGCTGGCGGCTCACGCCGGCGCGCAGGAAAGTGACACGGGCGGAGCGGATGCGCTGTCCAGGGCGATCAAGCAGGCGGCGGAAAGCGGCGTCAGTGTGGTCGTGGTCGACAGCAGCGGTCAGCTGCTGAATGCGCCGCCGGACGAGGCAGAGGAAGCCGGCCGCCCGGCATCCGGCACCAAGGAACAGCCTTCGATGCTGATGAGGGCGCAATCCAGGGTGGGGGCGTTCCGCGCAGAACTGAACAGCCGCCTTGAAGCGCTGCCATACTCGATCTTCGAGATGCAGTACATCCTGCGCCAGACCAGCCCGGACGGCCGCATCATGACTTATGTCGAGGTACTGGGCTGGAGTGTCTTGTTCCTGCTGATCGGGCGCTGGATGTCGACAGAGATCTACGGCAAACGCATCGCCAAGCGTTTTGTGGTCGCCCGGATCCAGGCCAGCCCGGAAGGCTATAAGGAAAAGATGCCATTCCTGGTGTACCGGTTCCTGATGGGGATCGGGGCCACTGTTTTTGCGATGGTTTTTGCAGCCCTTACGTCCTATCTGATCTTCGGGGCCTCGGGTGATCCGTCAATCGAATTCACGGCAACGGCCGTCTACACGGCTTTTTTCCTGGCCCGCACGGTGTCCGATCTGTGGCGGATGGTGCTGTCGCCGTTCCTGGCCCAGTACCGCATACCGGTGTTTTCGGACCGGGACGCAAAGCGGCTCTATATCTGGGCATCCTTGCTGGCGACCTATGACATTTCGTCGACACTGTTTGCCACCTGGGTTGGCGATTTCGGCCTGAATTATAATGTTTATGCATTGGTCTACGGGGTTTTGGCGCTGACGGGGATGCTGGGCAATCTGCTGATGCTGCTGGTCAACGGGCGCGCCATTTCCAACGCCATCCGCGCAGGCCGCACGCCTGAGGAATGTTCCTGGCTGGTACGTATCCTGTCGGTGGTCTGGGCGCCGGTGCTGATGGCCTATATGGCCTTTGGCTGGTTCAAGCTGGCCTTTGACCTGGTGCTGGAAAAGGAAATCTCGATCCCGCTGATGGCGGGAAGCTATATTGTGCTGACCACGATCCTGATCGTCTATGGGGCGATCAATTACTTTATCGAACGCTATTTCGGCCGCAACAGGACGGTACAGGCAGCGGCAGACCCGGATCCGAATGAGGCACCTGCCGGGGCACAGGAAGCAGACCCGGCCCAGGAGGCCTTGGCGGAGATATCTGCAGATGGTCCAGGGACCGGTGAAGATGATGCCGCCCCCTTACCTGCAAAACACCCGATCGCCACCTACGAGGATCTTGCCCGCCGGGTTGCGGGGATTCTTGCCTTTGTCGTTGGCGCCTATTCGCTGGTGATAGTCTGGAACCCGGATGCCCGCTGGACCGAAACGATGGCGGCTGATCGGGTGATTGATGTCACCGTGATTCTGTTCATCGGCTATATCGTCTATCACCTGTTCCGGATCTGGATAGACAGCAAGATCGACGAGGAGGTCGGTGAAGTGGAACCCGGGGAACTGGGGGATGAAGGCGGGGCTGGCGGTGCCAGCCGCCTGGCCACTTTGCTGCCGCTGTTCCGCGGAGCAATTCTGGCGGTGGTGCTGGTCTCGATCGTGCTGATTGTGCTGCTGGAACTGGGCATCAACGTCAGCCCGCTGTTTGCCGGTGCCGGTGTGGTCGGCTTGGCGGTGGGCTTTGGCTCGCAGACTTTGGTGCGGGATATCTTCTCCGGCGCTTTCTTTCTGATTGATGATGCCTTCCGCAAGGGCGAATACATCGATATCGGCGATGTAAAGGGCACGGTCGAAAAAATCTCGGTGCGTTCTTTCCAGCTGCGCCATCATCTGGGCGCGCTGCACACGATCCCCTTTGGCGAAATCAAAGTGCTGACCAATTACTCGCGTGACTGGGTAATGATGAAACTGCCGATGCGCGTGACCTATGACACTGATGTGGAGAAGGTTCGCAAGCTGATCAAGAAGCTTGGCCAGAAGCTGATGGATGACCCGGTAATCGGACATACCTTTATTCAGCCGCTGAAGTCCCAGGGTGTGATCGAAATGCAGGATTCGGCGATGATCATCCGTGTGAAATTCATGACCAAACCAGGAGATCAGTGGATTGTCCGCAAGCGGGTGTACCAGGAGATCCGTGAATTATTTGCCCGCGAGGGCATCAGATTTGCCCATCGAGAGGTCACCGTGCGGCTGGCGCCGGATCAGGCCGATGAGATGACGCCGAAGCAGAAAGAGGCAGCCGCAGGGGCAGCGCAGGCGGCAATTGACGAAGATCTTCTGGACGAGATGGGCGGACCGGGCGGCGATGACCGCTGAGCAAATGCCGGGCCGGCGTCCTCCCGCCCCCGTGCTGGATCGATTGCGCGCTCCGCTTGGGGTTTGGCATGGCGCCGCGCAGGCGCGCGCCGCCGCCTGCGGCGGGAGTATATCTCCCAGAAATAACTCCGGGGTGAGCTGGCTGCAAGCCATAGGGGCAGCGCCCTTCTTTATTGGCTATTGCGGCCAGCACGCGGGAGCGCTGCCGCAACGGGAAGCGGGCCGGTCCCATCGCATCCGGCTGGTATCCAGGCCGAGCGGCGCAGCAAGGCGGCGGCCCGGACCCCAGCCGCTGTTTTCAATCTCCGGATTATAGTCGCTGTCCGCCGGTTTGGTGAGATCCAATCCTTCGGCATATTTCTGCAGTCCGGCAAGCAGTTCTGCAGTGCGGGCAAGCGACAGACGGGCCGCGGGCACTTCCTCTCCCTGTGCGGCGGCTGCCAAGGCCGAGAGCACTGCTGCTGCCATCAGATAGCCCGTGGCATGGTCCAGCGCTTGCACCGGTAAAGGGTGCGGATTGCCCGTCCTGGCCTGGACGCGGCCTGTTTCGGCGATACCTGCACTCATCTGCACCAGGCTGTCAAAGCCGCGCCGCTGGGCCCAGGGGCCGGTCCAGCCATAGGCATCCAGAGTCACTTCAACCGCATTGGGAGCGATCCGGCGGCGGGCGTCCGCGCCGTAGCCCAGGCCATCCAGCACACCCGGGCGGTAGCCATGCACCAGAACATCGGTGTTGGACAGCAACGTCTCAAACCGCTGGCGTCCCTCGTTGCTGCGCAGGTCCAGGGATGCCATGCGCTTGCCCAGTGAAATGTCGGATATGACCCCCGGTTCGTCCCAGCCGGGAGGATCTATGCGCAGCACCTCTGCCCCGAAGCCAGCCAATGTGCGGGTCGAGACCGGCCCGGCCAGAACCCGGGTCAGATCCAGCACTCTGAGACCGGCAAGCGGGCGGTCAGCCGTCGCCTCTGGCCTGTTTCGCAGTTGGATCTTGCGGGGGGAGATCCAGTGGATCAGCGGTTCGGCCGCCACAGCGCTGCCTTGAGGATGCGCCAGCCAGTCCGTCCGGCTGCGCATGGCGGCGGCCGCGCCGCCTGCGGTCACGATCTCCTTTTCGAGAATACCGGCCTGCCAATGCCTGACTGCGGCTTCTGCACCGGAGCGATTTCCCTCGCAGCCGAGCACCTGCAGAGCAGCCCGGCGGTGGTGCGGCAGGTTGGTGTGCAGGCGGATCCAGCCGTCTGCGGCTTGATAATTGCCGGCAATCGGATCCCAAAGGCTGGGAAGCTCCCAGCCCACGGGGCGCAAGCTGCAGCTGAACCAGAGCGAAGCCAGGCGCTGGTCCACTGTGACCTCCGGCGCAACGGGCGCCAGGTTCAGCGCCGATATCAGCTGCGCCAGTTCCAGCCCCGCTGCGGCGATTGAGGCATTGGCAAGTTCGGTAACCGCAAAAACGCTGCACCATCGCCCGGTGCCCGCCAGGCGGTAGCTGCCAGGCGCGGGGAGGGCGGTCAGCAGGGTCATTGCTCGTAAGGATCGAGGCTGTCACGCAGCCCGTCGCCGAGAAAGTTGAAGGCGAGCACGACGATCACAATCGGCAGCATCGGGACCGCGGTCCAAGGATATATCTCAATCGAGGCCAGGTTTTGCGCATCGTTCAGCATCACGCCCCAGCTGACCGCCGGTGCGCGCAGCCCAAGGCCGAGGAAAGACAGCGCGGTCTCGCCCAGGATCATCGCCGGGATCGACAGCGTGGCCGAGGCAATCAGATGCGACATGAAGTTTGGCAGCAGATGCTTGCGGATCACCCGGCCGGAAGAGGCGCCCATCATCTCTGCGGCGCGCACATATTCTTCTTCGCGCAAGGACAGGAACTTTGCCCTCACGGACCTTGCAAGCCCCGGCCAGTCAAGAATCCCGAGGATGATTGAGATGACAAAGAACACCGCAACCGGAGACCAGTTCGAGGGCACCGCGGCAGAAAGCGCCAGCCACAAGGGAAGCTCAGGCAGGGATCGCAGGATTTCGATCACCCGGTTTATCAGCCAATCGGTTTTGCCGCCGAGATATCCTGCCAGCGAACCAAAGAAGATACCAAGCACAAAGGACACGGAAATGCCGATCAGCCCCACAGTAAGCGACAGCTGTGCGCCATAGGAAACGCGGCTGAAGATGTCGCGGCCGAGCCGGTCGGACCCCAGGATAAAGATCGTCGCCTCTTCGGTCGCGCAGAACAGGTGGCGGTTGCTTTCGATGAGACCTGCCAGCTTATACGTTGTGCCCTCGCAGAAAAATTTAAGCTTCAGCGGACGCGAGGTGTCAGGACTGAATTCCCACTGGAAAGTTTCCAGATTGGCCTCGGACGTCATCGGGTAAACGAAGGGACCCACAAAGGCGCCCTCGTGGAACAGCTTTATCGATTGCGGAGGGGAATACAGGTGCTCTGAAAAGCGCTGGTTTGGACCGTAGGGCGCGATGAAGCCGGCAAACGGGATCATGAAATAGGCGACCAGCAGAAACAGGCCCGAAATCAGTCCGAGCCTGTGGGTCTTGAACTTGCGCCAGACCAGCAGCCAGTTGGGCGCGTCCAGGTCCTTGCGCTCCAGCTCCAGCAGCGAGGCCTGCGGGTCGAAAGGCTCATCATCGACGTAACGTCCATCAGGCAGCCGGGTCATGCGCCGCGCCCCTCATACCGGATCCTCGGGTCAAGCAGCACCAGCAATACATCTGAAACCATGGTGCCGATCAGCGTAAGCAACGCGACGAACATCAGCACGAAGCCCGACAGGAACATGTCCTGGGTCTTGAGTGCGGTCAGCAGGGTCGGACCGATGGTTTGCAGCCCCAGCACCACCGAAACCAGAACCGAGCCTGAGATCATTGCGGGCAGCAAGTTGCCGATGTCTGCGACAAAGGGGTTGAAGGCAACCCGCAGCGGATATTTGGTCAGCATCCGCGAGGGTGCCATACCTTTGGCAATTGCGGTTTCCACGTAAGGCTTGCCCAGTTCGTCCAGCATATTGGCGCGCAGGCGTTGCATCATCGCGGACGCACCGGCAGTGCCGATCACGAAAGTCGGCACAATCAAGTGGACAAGAATGGATTTCACCTTGTCCCAGTTCATCGGCACGCCTTCGTATTCAGGCGCCATCAACCCGCCGATGGGCAGATCAAACCAGCGGTGGCCATAGTAGAACAGGATCAGCGCCAGCAGGAAGTTTGGCGTGGCGAGACCTAGATAGCCGATGAAAGCCGAGGTGTAATCAATCCAGGTGCGGGCCCGCGCGGCGGCCAGCACCCCCAGCGGCAGCGCTACCGCGTAGACAAAAACAACGGCGGACAGGTTTACCAGAACCGTAAGCCACAGGCTGTCGCCGACGATATCGGCAACCGGGCTGTCGAACTCGAACGACCAGCCGAAATTACCCTGTATCATGCCGGAGAACCCGTGCGGACCAGGCATGAAACCCATCCAGATCATGTATTGCTGCCACAGGGGTTTATCGAGCGCATATTCCTGCCGAAGGAATTCCGCCTTAGCGACACCTGCGGACTGGCCGGTGGCCTGCAGCTCGGCAATCTGGTTCGACAGATAGTCACCCGGCGGCAGGTTGATGATGGCAAAGACCAGCACGGACACCACCAGAAGCGTAAGCAGCATGGTGCCGAAACGGTAAATGGCGTAGCGCAGAATTTCCATCAGCCCTGGCCATCCTCAAAAAAGAACTCATCCGGCCGGTAAACGCCGAAATGGGCACCGGGATCCCAGGCCCATACTGCTTGTTCGGGCACGTTGCGCAGGCGGTTGCTGACCACGACTGGCTGCGGCGCGGCGGCCACGACGCCGATGGCATAAACTTGATCGGCGTGGATCTTCAGCATGGCCCGCCAGGCGGCAGCCCGCTCGGCATCTGTGGTGGCCATGTTCCAATCCTGCATCAGATCCATCAGCTGCTGCGCCGGAGCCATGTCAGGCGGCTCACCCGCGTCACCGCCGGTTTGATAGAATTGGCCCCACTTCGGCCAGGACAGGAACACCTGATCCGTTGGCGCCAGATAGGCGGGCGAGGTGTAGACCTGCGGCAAGCCATTGTCCCAGCCGAACCAGGCAGAGGCCAGGGTGCTGCCGGAAAAGACCCGGTTGCGCAGGATGTCACGGTCCAGCGGGCGCATGACCAGTTTGACCCCGACATCACGCCAATCATCCGAGATTATCTGAAGTGCATTTTCGACTTCCTGACGTTCGCCGGCGGTTTCCACTACAAGTTCCATCAGCCGACCGTCGGCCAGATAGCGGATGCCGTAGGCGTTTTTCTCTGACAGGCCGGCCTCGTCCAGCAGCCGATTGGCCTGCTCCGGGTCGAAATCCGCCCAGGCGGCACGCAGGGCAGGATCAAAGAATTCGCTTTGCTCCAGCACGGTCATGGCGCCGGGTTTGGCCAGATTGAAATAGAGCGCCCGGTTGATGGCGCGGCGGTTGATAGCCAGCGACAGCGCCCGGCGCACCCGGACATCGCGCAGCACCTCGCGCCAGACCGGATCCCTGGCATTCAGGTTCGGATAGATTGCAATCTGCGAGGCGGCACCGGAGCCCCAGAGATATGTCTTGTAGTTTGCGCCGTCCTTCTCGCCCTTGCGCAGGATCGGAATATCGCGAAAGCCCAGGCCGCGGGCCTGCAGATCGGCCTCACCGGCGTTCGACTTGGCCGCAACCAGGCCGGCGGTCACGATCTCCATCTCCACGGTGTCGATATAGGGCAGCTGCACGCCGCGGCTGTCG
This sequence comes from Leisingera methylohalidivorans DSM 14336, assembly GCF_000511355.1. Classification (NCBI taxonomy): domain Bacteria; kingdom Pseudomonadati; phylum Pseudomonadota; class Alphaproteobacteria; order Rhodobacterales; family Roseobacteraceae; genus Leisingera; species Leisingera methylohalidivorans. The sequence continues at coordinate 391,554 of NC_023135.1, forward strand.
ATCCGGTGGTAATAGGGATTGCGCACGAACTGGTGGCGGATCTTCTTGCCGGGCGAGGCATTGATCCAGGGCTGCAGTGTCGGAAGCTCGTGGTTATCGAACTTGTACATATTGTCGTATTTGTTGTGCAGCGCCGCCCAGCTTTTGACGCGGGCGTAATCGACCTCCTCTTCCAGCACATCCGGGTCGGCGTAATCCGCGTGGAACTGTTTCAAGTATTCCGCAGGCCGGTAGATGAATGGCGGGCGCGCCTGGGCCAGCATGTGCAGGAAACTGGGGTTGGGATCGTCCCATTCATAAATGATTGTGGTTTCATCCGGGAAGCTAACACGCGGCAGCTTGCCGTTCACGCGCAGGAAATCCGGCGGACCGGCCGGGCTGAGCAGCTCGTGGTTGGCGACATCCTCCCACCAGTAGCGGAAATCGGCTGAGGTGAAGGGATCGCCGCTGGACCAGCGGTGGCCGGGCCGCAGTGTCAGGGTGTAGCGCCGGTTCCCTTGGTTCTCATAGCGCAGCAGAATATCAGGCTGCAGCCGGTAGCTATCGTCGTAGCCCGCCAGCCGGGCATAGCCATAGACAACCATCTGGCGGATATCCTTGGAGCGGGTCACCATGGTGTTCAGCGTGCCGCCCTCGATGCCAAAGTCCCGGCCCTTGGCAGCCAGATCGACCACCAGCGGCACCTCTGGCAGGCGTTTGGCCACAGGCGGCAGGTAGCCCGCCTTGACTTCGGCACTCCAAAATTTGCTTTCCTGGACCTCGGGGCCGCACAGCGCAGAAAACGGTGCAAGGCAGAAGGCAGCCGTCAACAGGGGTTTCAGGGCATCAAGCATGGCAGCGCACCTTATGGCCGGGTTCCAGGTGTTTCAGGTTTACCAGGCGCGGGGCATCGAATCCGTTAAAGCGGAATTCTTCGGGCCAGCAATCCGGCGCGCCTGCGCCCTGGGCCACCAGTTTCAGATCTATGGGCCGGTCAATATCGGGTTCCGGCTGCGCCGCGATCAGCGCCTTGGTGTAAGGGTGCTGGGGATTGTAGAACAAGGTTTCCGGCGGCGCCTGTTCGACAATCAGTCCGCGCCGCATTACTGCGACCTCATCTGCAACGCGGGCTACCACGGCCAGATCATGGCTGATGAACAGATAAGACAGGTTCTGCTGGTCGCGGATTTCCTCCAGCAGCCGCAGGATCTGCTCCTGCACCGAAACATCCAGAGCCGAGGTCGGCTCGTCGCAGACAATCAGCGCCGGCTCCAGCATCAACGCGCGCGCGATCGACAGCCGCTGGCGCTGACCGCCGGAAAACGCATGCGGGTAGCGTTTCAGCATGTCCGGCGACAGGCCGACCAGCCGCAGCATGTCCGCTGCCCTGTCCCGGCGTTCAGCACGAGAACCGACGCGGTGGATCTCCAGCGGCTCAACCAAGGTGTCCTGAATGCGCATTCTGGGCGACAGCGAGGAGTAAGGATCCTGAAACACCATCTGGGCCTGCCGCTGAAAGGCAGTACGTGCGGCGCGGTCCATGCTGTGCACAGTGACGGCCGGTTGATCAGGGTCAGGGCGGAACAGCACCTCGCCACCGGGATCCGGACGCTCTGCCCCCAACGCAATCCGTGCGGCTGTGGTCTTGCCCGAGCCGCTTTCGCCGACGACAGCCAGGGTTTTCCCGCGGGCTAACAGCAGATCGATCTCGCGGCAGGCGTGGATCAAGGTTGGAGCTTGCCAGCCTTTGCGGGCTCTCAAAGTGTAGGTTTTGGAGACCGACTTCATTTCCATGATCAGATCATCGCGTGACGGCGGGATGGCGACGACCGCTTCATCCGGGATTTCCGGGGCCGCGTTGAACAGGGCCTTGGTGTACGGATGGGCAGGAGTCCGTAGCATTGGTTCCGCACGGCCGGATTCCATCACCCGGCCCTTGTGCATCACCACCACCTGCTCTGCCATATTGGCGACCACGCCCAGGTCATGGGTGACCAGGATCATTGCCATGCCGGTTTCGTGCTGCAGCTCTTTCATCAGACCCAGCACCTGCGCCTGAGTAGTCACGTCCAGCGCCGTAGTCGGCTCATCCGCGATCAGCAGATCCGGCTTGGCCACCATAGCCATGGCGATCATCGCCCGCTGGCGCATCCCGCCGGACAGTTCGAAGGGATAGGATCTGTAGGTGCGTTCCGGCTCGGGGAACCCGACCCGCTCAAAACATTCAAGAACTTTCTTGCGTGCCTCGCGTTCGGACTTGCGGCCATGCAGCCACAGCACTTCTGACACCTGGTTGCCGATCCGGTGCAGCGGGGAAAGCGAGCGCATCGGCTCCTGGAAAATCATCGCGACGGTATTGCCGCGCACGTCGCGCATCAGCCGTTCGTCGAGTGTCGCAAGATCAACCTCGCTGCCGCGGGTGTTCAGCAAGATGCGCCCGGAGCGCAGCTGCGCCACCTTCGGCAGGATGCGCAGCACGGCACGGCAGGAGACCGTCTTGCCCGAGCCGCTCTCCCCGACCAAGGCAAGTGTTTCGCCAGGCTGCACAGCAAAGCTCACGTCCTTTACGACGGAGGCACCCTTGCCAAACCCGATGCTGAGATTCTCAACGGACAGCAGCGGGCGCATTCAAGTTTGTCCGCCCGGCTGGTTCAAGGCAGTCATGAGATCATGTTTTCCCCTGTTTTTTCCTTCACTTTCGCGTGCTGAGGGCTGCTTAGTCAAACCCCATTTGACCAGATGCCCGTTGCGCAAGGGATAATGGGTTGGCTTTCCGGTTGTGCTGATGGGCCCTTCTCAGGGCCAAAAGCCCGCATTCGCTCCGCATATCCGGTGTTTTTGGTCCGGCTTGCCGGAGAAGGATAACGGGTTTTCACGTTAGCGTGCCTTCAGGTGTATAAAGGCCCTATTTATATCCCACCCTTCAATAACTGCGGAGCTGCTGTGGCCCGGGCGCCACTCAATCCATGCCGCAATAGCCTGCTGACAGGATTGCATTGCTGGCGCCAGCCGTCAGCCCGGCATAGGATGCCATGGAACGCAAGCATTCCGAAGGGCCCCACATGGCGCAAAAACCTGTTCTGCACCGGGACGATCCGGAGGCCGAGCCGCTGGTCGGCAACATTAAGGTCACCCGCAACGACTGGCTGAATGTCGCGATGGATGTACTGATCTCGGACGGGGTGGAGCAGGTGAAAGTGCTGGCGCTTGCCGAGCGGATGCAGGTCTCGCGCTCATCTTTCTACTGGTATTTCAAATCGCGCCAGGACTTGCTGGATGCGCTGCTCAAAACCTGGGAGCAGACCAATACCGCCGGCATGGTGCGCCAGGCCGAGACGCCGGCCGAGACTATCACAGGCGCGGTGCTGAACGTGTTCCGGTGCATCGCCAACCCCGATCTGTTCAACACTGCGCTGGACTTTGCCGTACGTGACTGGTCCCGCCGCTCAGGCAAGGTGCGCAGCTTGCTGGACCGCTCGGACCGGCGCCGGGTCGAAGCGTTAACGGGGATGTTCGCACGCTACGGCTATCCGGACCGAGAGGCGGTAACCCGGGCCAAGGTGCTGTACTACATGCAGCTCGGCTATGAGATGGCGGACCCGAACGAGACCCACGCGCACCGGCTGGAGATGACGTCCGAGTACCTCAAGGTTTTCACCGGGCGCGAGCCGATGTCCGAAGAAATGGCGGACTTCACCGAGTTTACCAAGCAGCACTGGGACGTCTGAGGCGCTATCCGCAGCCGCGGGCGTGAGGTTTTACAGGCTGCGGAGCAACTCTTCGGCCTGCGTGCGTGCCACCTCAGCCGCTTTCAGCCGGACCGGGCCATAGCCGCGGATTTCCATTGGCGCATTCAGTACCTTGAGGCAGGCCTCATGCGTATCGGTGCTGTAACGGCTGGCGATGGTCCCCAGCGCGGCCTCATACCAGGCCAGCAGGCCGCGGTGCAGGCGGGCTTCCTCGTGATAGCCAAAGATGTTCAAGGCCGAACCGCGCAGCGCCTTGCCCTTGGCCAGAAGGTGCATCACCGGGCGCAGCCAGGCCCCGAAGGCCCGTTTTGCTGGACGTCCGCGGGCGTCCTTTTTCCAGTTCAGCAGAGGCGGCGCGAGGTGGTATTTGACGCTGAAATCTCCTTCGAATTCATCCTCCAATTGATGCTGGAAGGCATCGCTGGTGAGCAGCCGGGCAACTTCAAATTCGTCCTTGTAGGCCATCAGCTTGAACAGAGATCGCGCCGCCGCACGCGTCAGCTCGTCCTGCGCATTGGCAGGCAGCGCCTCGCGGAGCCGCCGCAAGGCAGAGGTGTAGCGCCCCGCGTAAGCCACGTTCTGATACCCGGTGAGGAACGACGCGCGCCGCTCAATCAGCGCGTCCAGCGTCTCGGGTTTTTCGGGGGCCTCCTCATAATGGCTGGCGACCAGTTCCGGGTCTGCCGCCATGGCACGGCCGATGGCAAAGGCCAGGCGGTTCTTTTCAATGGCAACGCCGTTCAGCTCGATCGCCTGATCCAGCGCGCCGGCACTCACCGGCACCAGACCCTTCTGCCAAGCAAAACCCAGCATCATGACATTGGCCAGCACAGCGTCGCCCAGCATTGTCTCCGCGGCCTCATTGGCGTTGAAACCGGACAGGTTCTGGGGACCGACGGCTTCGGCAATGGTTTTTTCGCGCAGGCCTGCCATCAAGTCAGCATCGCGGCGCAGCACCAGATCGCCGGTGGGCATTTCCGCCCGGTTCAGCACTACCTTGGTGTCCGCCCGGTAATGGGCGGAGGCCTTGGGCGCCGAACTGACCACCACGTCACAGCCAATCACCGCATCCGCGCCGCCTTCGTCGATGCGCACCTGATTAAGCGTCTCCGGCGCGTTCGACAGGCGGATATAGCTCAGCACGGTGCCAAACTTCTGTGCAAAGCCGGTGAAATCCAGAACGCTGGAGCCCTTGCCCTCCAGATGCGCGGCCATGGTGATCAGCGCACCCACGGTGACAACGCCGGTGCCGCCGACGCCGGTGACCAGCAGATCAAACGGCGCGTCCAGCGATGGCAGGGCGGGGGCAGGCAGCTTGGCGGTCAGCTGCGCGGCATCCAGGCCCGCGGTCTTCTTCTTGCGACGGGTTGCGCCCTCAACGGTGACAAAGCTGGGGCAGAATCCGTTCAGGCAGGAGAAATCTTTGTTGCAGCTCGACAGGTTGATCTTGCGCTTGCGGCCAAACGGCGTCTCCTTCGGCTCCACGCTCAGGCAGTTGGATTCCACCGAACAGTCGCCGCAGCCCTCGCAGACCAGATCGTTGATGAAGGCAAACCGTTTGGGATCTTCCATCTTGCCGCGCTTGCGGCGGCGACGCTTTTCAGTGGCGCAGGCCTGTTCGTATATCAGGACGGTGACGCCTGGGATTTCGCGCAACTCACGCTGCACACTGTCCAGCGCACTGCGGTCATGGAAGGTGGTGCCCGCCGGGAAGTCGCCGCGGCTGAACTTGCCGATGTCATCGGAAACCAGGGCGATCCGGTCCACCCCTTCAGCACGGCAGGTCTGGGCAATGCCATGCACCGAGACCGGCCCGTCCACCGGCTGGCCGCCGGTCATCGCCACCGCGTCGTTGTACAGGATCTTGTAGGTGATGTTGGTGCCCGCCGCGACTGCCTGGCGGATCGCCAGCGATCCGGAGTGGTACCAGGTGCCTTCGCCCAGGTTCTGGAAAACATGCTTGCCGCCATTGAACTGCGAGGCCACGGTCCAGGGCACCCCTTCGCCGCCCATCTGGGCATAGCCGGCAGTCTCCCGGTCCATCCAGCTGGCCATCACATGGCAGCCGATGCCGGAAAACGCCTTGGACCCTTCGGGCAGTTTGGTGGAGCTGTTGTGCGGGCAGCCTGAACAGAAATAGGGCGTTCGGGTGGCGCCGGGCACATTCAGCACCTTTGGCGGCTCGGCTGCCAGCGCGGCCGCCTTGGCGGGCAGGTTTTCCTCCGGGAAAAATTTGTCCAGCCGTGCGGCAACGATAGGCGCCAGCAACAGCGGGCTCAGCTCACCGGTCCAAGGGATCAGCGGCTCCCCCTGGCTGTCGTATTTTCCGACCATCTTCTCGGGCTTGCTGCCGGGCCAGTCATAGAAGTTTTCCTTGAACTGGCTTTCGATAATGCCGCGCTTTTCCTCGACAACCAGCACCTCCTGCTTGCCCTTCACGAATTTCAGCGCATCGGTGCGGTCCAGCGGCCAGACCATGCCGACCTTGTAGATGTCGATGCCCATTCGGCGGCAGGCGGCCTCATCCAGCCCCAAAAGCCGCAGCGCTTCCATCAGGTCGAGATGCCCCTTGCCGGTGGAGACAAAGCCAAAGCGCGCGTCCTTGATGTCATAGATCCGCTTGTCGATCGGGTTGGCCTCGGCAAAGGCGCGCACGGCGTCCAGTTTGGCGTGAATACGGGTCTCGATCTCGGGCGAGGGCAGATCGGCGCGGCGTATATGCAACCCGCCGGGATAGTCCGGCAGGTCGGGGTATATGAACGCGCGGTCTGGGCGCAGTTCAACCGAACGCGCGCTTTCCACGGTTTCGGACACAGCTTTGAACCCAACCCAGGTGCCGGAATAGCGCGAAAGCGCAAAGCCATACTCGCCGAATTCCAGAAATTCGGACACGTCCGCCGGGTTCAGCACCGGCATGAACCAGGACATGAAGGCAACATCCGACTGATGCGGCATCGAGGAGCTGACGCAGCCGTGGTCGTCGCCCGCTACGACCAGTACGCCGCCCTTTGCGGAGGAGCCATAGGCGTTGCCATGCTTCAGCGCATCGCCGGAGCGGTCCACCCCTGGACCCTTTCCGTACCACATGGAAAACACGCCCTCGACCTCGCAATGCGGATCGAGCACTGCCTGCTGGGCGCCCAGAACCGCGGTAGCGCCCAAATCCTCGTTCACTGCCGGCATAAACTTGATCCGGTTTTCCTTCATCCGGTCCTCGGCGCGCCAAAATTCCAAATCGACCGCCCCCAAAGGCGAGCCGCGGTAACCAGAGACAAAACCCGCAGTGTTCAAGCCGGCTTCCTGATCGCGGCGCGCCTGATCGAGCATGATCCGGGCCAAGGCCTGGGTGCCGGTCAGGAAAACCCGGCCCTGGGTCTTTTCGTACCGGTCTTCCAGCTTGTAGCTGCGGAAATCATGGCTCAGCTTGGTCATCTTGGAGTGTCCTTGCACGGAGAATGTGATGTCCGGAAAGTTAAACCACTTAGCTTGAAGAGATTTGCCTGAATTGCTGCTTTTGCGGATAATTATGGGTAAGGTATCCAGAATATTGTGCTCTGGCGGGGAAAGTGACCGAACCATGAAACTTGACGATCGCGATTGCCGTATCCTCACCCTGTTGCAGGAAGACTCCCGCATTTCCAATGCTGACCTGGCTGAAGCCGTCGGCATGTCGGCCTCTGCTCTGTGGCGCCGGGTGCGGGCGCTGGAGGATGCGGGCATTATCGAGCGGTATGGCGCAGTGGTGAATGCTCCGGCAATGGGGCTTGGGTTCCAGGCCATCGTGCATGTGCATTTGACACGTCATGATCCGGACAAGCTGGTGGAATTCATCCGCGCAGTAGAGACCAGCCCGCTGGTGCAGGAATGCTACGCCACAACAGGACAGGCCGACTACCACCTTCGCGTGCTGGCTCCGGATCTGGATGCCTACAACCGGTTTCTGGAGGGATTTCTGTTCCGTCTTCCAGCGGTCGCCAGCGCTCAGACAAATGTGGTGCTGCGTACGATCAAACGGGACAAGCCGGTTGTGCCTTAGAAAATTCGCCAGCGGCGGGAGTATATTCTTAAGCAGATGGCTGTGCAGCCAGTCAGTGCCTTCTTTGCAACGATACTTTGGGGGCTGCGGGCGGGCCTCAGCCCGCGGGTGCCGTCACGCCGCCGCGTATTTCACCCAGGCCCAGGCCATGGCGATGTAGGTCAACTGGTGCAGAGCCTGGTCAGAACCCATCGCCTGCCAGAACATTGCCTGCTGCGGGTGCAGCTTCTTGCGTTCGGAGAAACGGGCTTTGCCGAAATCAATGTGGAAGTGAACCACCCACTCCAGCACACCCAGGACCAGAATGAATGCCAATTGTGCGCCGAACAGCAAATAAACAAGGGCTGAGCCGATCACATGGATACCCGCATGCTGGGCCCGCCCCATATGGGCATAGGCGCAGCGGCCGGACAGCATTTTGGGTGTTTGCAGAAAGAAGTCGGCAAACAGGTGCTTGACCTGCAAAGCGCAGAGCAGCAGCAGTACGTATCCGACATATTCCGTCAAACCTATTGACCTCCAGCAAAGATACCTTGCTGGAACCTTACGGATTTTTCGCCGTCTGGCAATTGTCGCGCCGGCAGGGGTGCGCAACGGGACAGGGCGGTCTTCTGCCCATTGCCTGTGCCTGCCAAACCGCGCTACCCATAAGAAAGTCCAACTTCAAAGCCGCCATTTATGGAGCTTTCCCCATCGAACGCTCTTTGTTCCGTTTCATCTGGAAGTACTCGAAGCGCGACCAGCTGGTGCTGTTGCTGGTCACGGCCTGCCTGTTCCCGCTTCTTTACCTGACGCTGGAGCTGCCGAAACGGATCATCAACGATGCGATCGGTGCTGAGACCTCCACCATAACCCTGCTGGGTCAGAGCTTTGATCAGCTGACGTTCCTGTGGATTCTTTGCGGCGGATTTCTGGTGTCGGTGCTATGCCACGGCCTGCTGAAAATGCGCATCAACACCATGAAGGGGGTGCTGGCCGAGCGAATGCTGCGCCGCTTCCGCTATCAGCTGATCGCCCGGGTGCTGCGCTTTCCGCAACCCTATTTTGAGCGGGTCAGCCAAGGTGAGCTGGTGTCGATGGTCACCTCCGAATCCGAGCCGATGGGCGGGCTGATGGGGGATGCGGTCAGCCAGCCGGTGCTGCAAGCGGGGCAGATGCTGACTATCCTGTTCTTCCTGTTTCTGCAGAACTTCTGGTTCGGGATGGCGGCAATTGCGCTCATTCCTCTGCAAGGCTGGCTGATCCCGATGCTGCAACGGCAGATCAACTTGTTGAACAAGAAGCGCATCAAGCAGGTTCGGGCCCTGGCCACTGAGATCGGCGAAAGCGCCGCGGGCGCCTCGACGCTCCGGATCAATGGCGGCTGGCGTTACCGGATGGCAATCATCACGGCCCGGCTGGGGCGGCTGTATGACATCCGCTTCGAGATATACCAGAAAAAATTCTTCATGAAGTTTCTCAACAACTTCATAACCCAGCTGACGCCGTTTTTCTTTTATGCTGTCGGCGGCTTTCTGGTGCTGCAGGGCAAGGTGTCGTTGGGTGCATTGGTTGCGGCGCTGGCAGCCTACAAGGATCTGGCATCACCCTGGAAGGAATTGCTGACCTACTACAACCAGACCCAGGACATGGGCTTGCGCTGGGAAGTGATCCTCGAGCGCTTTGCACCTAAGGGCATGGTGGATGAAAAGCTGCTGAGCGGCGAACCAGAGGAGCTGGAGCATTTGCGCGGCGACGTGGTTCTGGATGCGGTCAATGTGCGTGACACGGATGGCAATCCGGTACTGGAGGAGCTGAGCGCAACCTTCCCCGCAGGGCAGGTCATCGGCATAGCGGCCCCCTCCGAGGAAGACCGCCGGGCTCTGGCGGAACTGCTGACGCGGGAAATACTGCCCTCAACGGGAACGGTGACGGTGGCCGGTCAGAACCTTACCGGGCTGCACCAGGCAACGGTGGCGGCGCGGATCGGCTATGCTACCTCGCGGCCGGTTCTGTTCCAGGGATCCTTTGGCGACAATGTGATGATGCCAATGCGGCTGCGCCCCTTGGGCGCGGCCCGGGACTTGCAGCAGCTGGAGATTGCCAAACGCGCGGGCAACAGCCCGGATCCCTTTGATGCCCCCTGGCTTGATCCCAAGCTGGCTGGTTTCTCCAGCGAGGCGGAGCTGCGGAGCTGGTGGCTGCAGCTGGTCGAGGGGATCGGATCCGATACTGCTCTGTTCCGCCGCGGTATCGAGCAGTGTTTCGAAGCGCCCGACCACCCGGATCTGGCGGAGCGGCTTGTCGGGCTGCGTCCATCGGTGCGCAAGGCCATTCTGGACGCCGGTCTGGACGTGCATGTGCATTTTCTGGAACCGGAGGCATACAACCCGGCGCTGCCGGTTGCGGAAAACCTGCTGTTTGCAGCCTCGCAGCAGGCTCTGACCGGCGAGGTCTTGCATGGGCATGGGGAATTCCTCGACCAGCTCAAGCAGCTGGGTCTGGACGAAGGATTGGTGGCGCTGACTCGTGATGTGGTGGAGATGCTGCGCCAGATCTTCGGTATGGACGGCACTGGCCACCCTCTGTTCCGCAAGCTGGGATTGGATGTGGGCGCCTATGAAACGGCGCTGTCGCTGGTCGACCGGCCCGGTACTGTAAATGCGGCGGCGCTGAGCCGCGAGGAGCTGGCCCAGCTGCTGATCGTGCCTTTCACCATTTCGGCGGAACAGATCGGCCCGGCATTTGAAGAGACAATGAAAGAGCGGATCCTGGGCTTCCGCCGCAGTCATGGGCAGCGCTTGCTAGAGGCATTGGGCGCCGGCTTTGTTCCATTTGCAGAAGAGGCCATCGCACCCACTCTGACGGTTCTGGAAAACGCTTTGTTTGGCAAGATATCGGATGCAGCCGGAGCCAAGGGCGATGAGGTGCGCAAACTTGTCTCAGAACTGATGGTGCGTGAAGGCTTGCGTAATCAGGTGGTGGAACTGATCTTTGACATGCCGATTGCGGTGGGCGGGCAGGGGCTGGCCGCCAGTTTTGCCGAGCCGCTGGCCTTTTGCCGGGCCACAATCAAGAAACCGGATATCCTGATCCTTGATTCCGCGATGGCAAGCTATGATTTTGAAACCCGCGTCGCGGTGCATAAGAACCTGCGAAAGCTTTTGCCCGGAACCACGCTGATCTACCTTGCCCCCAGCTTTCAGAGCCCGGATGTGTTTGACGTCTTCTTTGAACTGCGCCAGGGCCGTCTGGTCAGCGACGAGGCCCAGGTCGTGGCGGCAGGCGATGGGGCGGCGAGCCAGGATCTTGCTAGGAAGCTCAGGGCGCTGGAACAGACTGAACTGTTCTCAGGCCTGAACCGGCGCCAGTTGCGCCTCCTGGCATTCGGCGCCCGCTGGTATGATGCCGCAGCGGGAGAGGTTGTGTTTCTCAAGGATGATAAAGCGTCGGACGGGGCGTATATGATCCTTGAAGGCGAGGCAGAGCTTTACTTGCCGCAACCGGGCGGTGAGGACCGGCTGATTACCACGGTTGGCCCTGGGAGGCTGGTGGGGGAGCTGGGGCTGATCCGCCATGAACCCCGGGCGCTGAGCATGATCGCGGCGACCGATCTCAACTGCTTGCGGATTGGCGAGGAAGAATTTCTGGCAGTGGTGGAAAATGACGCCTCCACCGCCTTCAAGCTTTTGCAAGTGGTGGCGGGCTACGTCTCCAATTAATCCAGACTTTGAGACAGGGAAAAATAACATGAAACTTCTGCGGTACCGCGCGGGCGGAGAAGTACGGCCGGGCCTTTTGGACAGCGCAGGCGCAGTCCGGGATTTGTCCGCGCATCTGCCGGACATTACCGGTGCGGTGCTGGGGGACGAAACCTTTTCCCGGCTGGCAGTGCTGGATCCGGTGGAGCTGCCGCTGGTGGAAGGAAATCCGGAGCTGGCGCCTTGTGTCGGGCAGACGGGGAAGTTTCTTGGCATCGGCCTTAACTACACCGATCACGCGGAAGAGATGGGCATGGCGCTGCCAGAGCATCCAATTCTTTTCCTCAAGGCGACGTCTTCCATTTGCGGACCGGACGATGACGTGATTCTGCCGCGCGGCGCAGTGGCGGCGGATTGGGAGGTCGAGCTGGGCGTGGTGATCGGCACTGCCGCCAAATATGTCTCCGAAGACGATGCGCTGAACCATGTGGCGGGGTATTGCGTGGTCAACGATGTGTCCGAGCGCGACTATCAGACCAAGCTGACCGGCCAGTGGACCAAGGGCAAAAGCTGCGATACCTTCGGGCCAATCGGCCCCTGGCTGGTGACGCGGGACGAAGTGCCGGACCCGCAGAGCCTGTGGCTGACCTGTGATGTGAACGGCACGCGGCGGCAGACTGGAACCACGGCCACGATGGTGTTCACCGTGGCACAGATCATCTCGCATCTGAGCCAGCTGATGACCCTGCATCCGGGCGATGTGATCGCGACCGGCACACCGCCGGGCGTCGGTATGGGGTGCAAACCGCAACCGGTCTATCTGCAGCCCGGCGATGTGATGCGGCTGGAGATCGAAGGGCTGGGAGTGCAGACGCAAACGGTCCGGTCTGACGATTGACAATCTGCAGGCGGGGTCTCCCGCCCGTTCCGGCGCCTTCGCGGAATGCGCCTCCCCGGTTGGGCGTGGCGCTGCGCCATGCGCAGCGCGGTCCTGCTTGCAGCAACGCTGGAATAGAACCTGAAGAACGCGCCGGGCCGCCAGCGTCTATGGGAAAAAGCGGTCAAGCGCTGCTGCAGAACTGCCTGTACAGCAAGGCTATCAATTGCTGCGTGTTGCCATCAGTCAGGCAATAAAAAACCGTCTTGCCTTCCCGCCGCGTGGCAACCAGACCATCTTCACGCAGCCGGGCGAGCATTTGGCTGACTGCGCCCTGGCGCATATTCAACAGGGCTTCCAGCGCCCCCACGGACTTCTCTCCGGTGCCAAGATGGCAAAGGATCATCAGCCGCCCTTCATGGGCAGGCAGTATGCGGAATCCTGGAAGGTGGTATGCCGCATACTGCCTCTATTTTTCCGGTCAAGTTACTCAGGATCTGCAATCTCAATCCATGATCGGCGGAGAGCCACCGGCAAAGGCGTTGCCATTTGAATAATCACAGGGCGCGTCTTGCATGTTAAGGTGCAGGTCAGTTCCGTTGAACGGATGGGCGCGGGCGAGCTCTTCGTCCACTTCGATGCCCAGGCCGGGTGCGCTGGGCGCGGTAACGTAGCCGTTCTCTGCGCGTATAGATCCCTTGATCAGCTGATCGTGGAAGGGGGTTTCGATCGTTTCCAGCAGCAGGATGTTCGGGATTGAGGCGGCGAGGTGGATGTTGGCCGCCCATTCCACCGGTCCTGCATAAAGATGCGGCGCCATCTGTGCATTGAACACTTCTGCAATGGCCGCGACCTTTTTCATTTCCCAGATCCCGCCGGCACGGCCCAGGGCCGGCTGCAGGATCTCGGCGGCACCAGCCCGCAGCACTGCAGCAAATTCTGCCTTTGTGGTCATGCGTTCGCCTGTGGCCACAGGAATGCGCAGGTTGCGGGCAACCCGGGCCATGTCTGCGATATTGTCAGGCGGGGTAGGCTCCTCGAACCAGAGCGGGGAATAGGGTTCAATTGCCTGGCCCAGGCGGATGGCACCGGCGGTGCTGAACTGGCCGTGGGTGCCGAACAGCAGGTCTGCCTTATCGCCCACGGCTTCGCGGATCGCCTTGCAGAACGCCACCGACAAGGAGATGTCCGACATCGCAGGCATATGCCCGCCGCGCATCGTATAGGGGCCGGCGGGATCGAATTTCAGCGCGGTGAAGCCTTCGCGCACCTTTTGTGCTGCGGCCTCGGCAGCCATATCAGGCGAGGTCCAGAACGGCATGATGTCCTGATGCGGCAGCGGGTAGAGGTAAGTATAGGCACGGATGCGGTCATTCATCCGCCCGCCAAGCAACGCATGCACCGGCCGTCCGCGGTCCTTTCCGAGGATGTCCCAGCAGGCGATCTCCAGCCCCGAGAACGCACCCATCACTGTGAGGTCCGGGCGCTGTGTAAACCCCGAGGAATATGCGCGGCGGAACATCAGTTCGATGTTTTCCGGGTTCTCACCGGCCATGTGGCGCTCGAATACGTCGCGGATCACATGGGTCATCGCATCAGGACCCACGGATGACGCGTAGCATTCGCCCCAGCCGGCGATGCCGGTGTCCGTGGTGACTTTCACCAGAATCCAATAGCGCCCGCCCCAGCCAGACGCAGGCGGGGCGGTTACGATGATATCCAGATCTTGCAGTTTCATGGTCTAGCTTTCCGAAGCCTTGGAAAAGGCGGCCAATTCCTTGTCGATTTCATCAATCGCAGCCCTTGTGCTGAAGAAGGACAGGCCCGGCGCATCCATGCTGTCCATGCAAACCTCGATATCGATTTGCACCCTGGCTCCGTCAAAGGCGCCGTCGATCTGCCAGCGGCGGGTGTCGTCCATGTTCATGCCAGGCAGGGCATCCGCGATGGCGGCGGTGAATTCCGCAGGCAGCCCGAACCGGGGATTATTGGAGAGCCGCGTCAGAAAGGGGGCGACCTCGCCGGTAGCGAACCCGGCCGAGGTCTCCGAGGTGACCGGCGGCGCCTTAGGGGTCTCTGGTTTGAAGAGATCGGTCAGAAATTTCAGCACGTTCTGCGCTCCGCATTGAATGTGTCAGCCGAAAACAATCACATTGCGTTTGGCAGAACCAGTCTTGGTATCGGCGATGGCCTCGTTGATCTGCTCTAAGGACCAGCGCGCAGAAATCAGTTCGTCCAGTTTCAAGCGGCCCTGCTGGTAGAGATCCACCATCCACGGGATATCTCGCTGGATCACCACGTCCCCCATCTTGGAGCCGATCAGCCCTTGGCCCACCGCCGCCAGAACCACAGGCTCATAGCTGGCCTTGGCGCCGGAATGCGGCATGCCGATCAGCACCGCCTTGCCGCCGCGCGCCAGATAACGGGGGGCCTGTTCATAGGCCGGAATGGCGCCAACGGTGATCAGCACCGCATCAGCACCGCGGCCGCCAAGCGCCTTGAATGCGGCTTTCCATGGCTTTTCTTCAGTGGCGAGCACCCCGTGGGTGGCGCCGAACTCCTTGGCAATCGCCAGTTTCTCCGGGCTCATATCCACCGCAACGATGCGGCGGGCGCCGGCGATGCGGGCGCCCTGGATGGCGTTAAGGCCGACACCGCCTGCACCGATCACCACCACATCCTGACCCGCACGCAGCTGCGCCGCGTTGACCACCGCACCCACCCCGGTGATCACCCCGCAGGAAACCAGCGCCGCGGCATCCTTGCCCATGTCTCCCGGGATTTTCACGATCTGTCGCTGGTCCACCACCACCTTCTCGGCAAAGGCGCCGCAAGCCATGGCCTGATCCAGCGGTTTGCCGTCCGCGGTTTTCAGCGGGCCGCTCATGGTGTCATGGGGTGTTTCACAGATCACCGGCCTGCCGCCGGCGCAGGAGGGGCAGGTGCCGCAGCTGCGGATCAGGGTGACTACAACCGAGTCGCCCTCGGCAAACCCCTGCACGCCGCTGCCGGTACTGGTGATCACTCCGGCGGCCTCATGCCCGTAGACTGCCGGCAGATGCCCGCCCCAGGCGCCCTCGGCATAGGAAATATCACTGTGGCAGATTGCTACTGCGTCCAGTGTGACCTCAACCTCGCCCATCCCGGGCGGTGCCAGCTGCACCTGCTCGATCACAAGCGGCGCGCCGAATTCATGGCAGACGGCGGCTTTGATGGTTTGCATGGTCTCTCTCCCCGTTTTCAGGCAGCGTGGCGCGGCGGCCGGGCTGCATCAAGCCGGAATGCGGCAGGCCGAAGGCGCAATTACGCTACGGAAGGCTTGCTGCGCAGGAACACCGCGCAGCCGATTGCCATCAGAAGCAGCGCCAGCAGGAACGGCGCACCTGGCAGGTAGAGGCCAGCACCTTCGCCGGTAAAGCGGGCAAATACCGCTGTCATCATCAGCGGCGACAGGATCATCGCCAGCGCATTGACGGCGGTCAGCACGCCTTGCAGTTCGCCCTGCTGGTTGTCCTCTACCGCTTGTGCCATCATTCCTTGCAGTGCGGGCTGGACAACCGCCCCAAGGGCCGAGACCGGGATCAGCAGCATCGCAAGAGTGCCGCTGGAGATGAATGCGAGAATGCCGAAGGCGGTAAAGTCGAACAGCTGGCCCCAGATCACCGTCCGGCGCTCTCCGAACCAAGTCACCGTGTAGCGCAGCAGCCAGCCCTGCACCAAAGCCATCGAGATACCGTAAACCGCCAGCGACAGCCCGATCACCTGCGGCTGCCAGCTGAAGCGCTCCAGCGTGAAATAGGCCCAGATCGCGGGATAGACGTAGATGGCAACAGAATAGAGGAAATAGACCCACAGCAGCGGCTTGATGCCGGGAATGCGCCCGACCGCGTGGAAGGCGCCAAACGGGTTGGCGCGGCGCCATTCAAATGGGCGGCGGTTCTTGTCCTGCACCGTTTCGCCCATCACAAACCAGCCGAGAGCGAAATTTCCCAGCACGAGAACGGCAGCGGCATAGAACGGTGCCCGGGTACCCAATTCGCCCAGCAGCCCGCCCATCAGCGGACCCAGCACAAATCCGGCACCAAAGGCCGCACCCAGCAGGCCGAAATTGGCGGCCTTCTTTTGCGGCGGCGAGATGTCGGCGATATAGGCGCCTGCCGTCGAATGGGTGGCGGCGGTGATGCCGCCCAGGATACGGCCCAGGAGCAGAAGCCACATGGTGCCGGCAAGGGCCATGATCAGGTAATCCAACGCCATCACAAACAGCGAGACCAGCAGCACCGGCCTGCGTCCCACCGCGTCGGACAGACTGCCGAGGATCGGGCTGAACAGGAATTGCATTACTGCAAAAACAGTGCTGAGCACACCGCCCCAGACTGCTGCCTGCGCCAGCGACCCGCCCTGAACCCCGGTTATCAGGCCCGGCATCACCGGCATGATCAGCCCGATGCCCATGGCATCGATCATCACGGTCGCCAGGACAAAGACGAGGGACAGGCGGCTTTGGCGTGTTGCCCTGCCACCATCGTCCTTTCTTGCTGACAGCGCAGGCAATCCTGCTCTCCTTGACGGTTTCTATTCGCCGCCCAGTTCTCCTGCCTTTTTGGCAAATTGCAAGGCGTCCCACGGAGCCCGGCCCATCTGTTGCGACGCATCAAACAGCGCTGCCGCATCAAGATCCGGGTACTCCCGCGCCACCAGATCCTGCAGCGGGGTTTGAGTGGACTGCGCCTCCTGGCACAGCGTTTTGACGGCTGCCTGGGCATCGGGCCGGGGCATATCTGCGGCGAGGGCGAAACTTAGTGCCTCGGCGTGGATCATGCCCAGCCCGTCCGACAACGCGGATGCCATGGCCGCCGCATTGGGTGCGAGACCAGCGCAGAGCGCCCTGCCGGTCTTTGCGGCACTGGCTGCGCCCAGCACGATTTGGGGCAGGCACATCCATTCGGTGAACCAGGCCGCTCCGTCACGCTGATGCTGCTGCATCGAAGCACCCTGCAGCACAGAAAACAGGCCAATGCCCTGACGCGCCAGTGCCGTCAGAACCGAAGGCGCAACCGGGTTCTGTTTCTGCGGCATGGTCGAGGAGGCGCCGGCACCGCCCAGCAAAATCTCCCCGACGCCGCTTTGCGCCAGCGCGGTGCAGTCCTCTCCCAGCTTGCCGAATGCCAGCGTCACCCGCACCAGCCAATCTGCAATCCGCAGGAACGGGGTGCGGTCAGTGTGCCAGCTGCGTCCGGGATCACCCAGCGCCAGTCCCTTGGCCATGGCCGCGCGCACTTCCGCCGCTTGCGGCCCCAAGGCAGATGATGTTCCGGCAGCGCCCGCCAGAGACACCAGCAGGCAGCTCTGGCGCAAGCCGGGCAGTTCCTCGAGCAATCCCAGCAGCGGCGCGCCCCAGCCCGCCGCTACCGCGCCAAAACTGGTGGGGGTGGCGTGCTGGCCATAAGTGCGCGCTGCCATCGGCAGCTCCGCATGTGTTTTCGAAAATGTGCCAAGGGCTTTCACACTTGCAGACAAATCCGTTTCCACCAGCGCCAGCACCTGGCGCAACCGCAGCATAAGCGCGCTGTCCATGATGTCTTGAGAAGTGGCGCCCCAATGCACGTACTGCGCATGTTCCGGCGCTTTCATCTCGTCGCGGAACGCGGCCACCAGCCCTGGCACCGGCACGCCGTTCTGTCCTGTGGGCCGCTTCAGAACACCGGGATCGATGGCGATTTCCACCACGGCCCGGCTGATTGCGGCGGCGCTCTCCTGCGGGATAACCCCGGCCGCGCCTTGCGCCTTGGCCAGCGCGCCTTCCACCAGCAGCATGGCACGCACCTCTGCGCTGTCGGAGAACAGGCGGCTGGCTTCGCCGCTGCCGAAGAGATCACCGTAAACCTGGCTGTCAAAGACAGAACCTGCCATCAGAAGTCCTTTGCGATGTGCCCGATCAGATCCGCGAGACCCTTGGGATCTGCAAAGAAGGGCGAATGGGATGTCTGCATTTCATAGACCCGATGCGGCGGAAGCTGTGCTGCCATTTGCACCTGGTATTCCGGCGGGATCACCCGGTCGCTTGTACAGCGGATATAGGCCTTGGGCACCCCATCGAACCGCTCAGTCAGCTGGATCGGTGTGTCCTGAGGCCGGATTGGCTGAAGGCAGAGGTTCTGCATGGCAAAGCGAACGGCCTCCTCCGGGCAATCGTGATAAAATAAATCCGGTGCGGTATCAGGCAGGAAGCTGTAGCCAGTGCCGGCCGGGTTCTTGGCCGTCGCTCCCGTCAGCGTCTGCCGCGGCCCGGCTTTGCGCATATCGATCAGGGAACTGCCGCTGACCGGGATGTAGGCGCAGAGATAGATCAAACCGCGCAGCTTCTCCGGGGCGGCCTCCGCAGCGGCAGAAATCGGAAAGCCGCCCCAGGAATGGCCCAGCACGATGGTGTCCGGGGTGGAGGCCGCTGCGATGGCATCAGCTGTTTCTGCCAGCGTGACGCCTGCCGGATCCCGGCCGTCGCCATGGCCGGGCAGGGTGATCGTGTGCGCTGTATGGCCGCCGGCCTTCAGTGCCGGGACAACATCACGCCAGCACCAGGCGCCGTGGCAGGATCCATGGATCAGAAGAACCTCAGCCAATATGCCCGGTCTCCTGCAGGAAGGCGGTCAGGCGCTCTGCGTATTCCACCGGCTGCTCGACGCAGGGGATATGGCCAGCGCGGCGGATCAGGTGGAACCGGCTGCCGGGGATCAGATCGACCGTCTCGCGCACCAGATCGGGCGGGGTGGCGCCGTCCTCAGAGCCCGCGATACCCAGGCACGGCAGCCGCAGCCCGCTGGTTGGAGTATAGAAATCGGTTCCGGCAATTGCCGCGCAGCAGCCGGCATAGCCATCGCGGGACTGCTGCACCAGCATGTTGCGCCAAAGCTGCAGCTGGGGCGTGGCCCGGAAAGTTCTGGAGAACCAGCGCTCCATCACGGCATCGGCCAGCGCCTCCACCCCCTGCGCTTGCACCGTCTGCACGCGGTCCTTCCACATCTTTGCAGTGCCGATCTTGGCGGCGGTGTTGGAGAGCACCAGCGCCCGGATCTGGTCCAGCCGCTTCACTGCCAGCCCCTGTGCGATCATGCCGCCGATCGACAGCCCCACAAACATGCAATCCCGCACCTGCAGATGATCCAGCAGCCGTTCTGCGTCGCGCACCAGCGCGCCCATCGAATAAGGCGCCGGCGGGCAGGACGACAACCCATGGCCGCGCTTGTCATATCGGATGATGCGCAGACCCGCGGGCAAGCGCTCCACTACCGCATCCCAGACCCTCAGGTCCGTGCCCAGCGAATTGGCAAAAACGATGGGCGCGCCATCCGCGTCTCCGTCAATGCGGTAGTGAAGCTGGACATCGCCCAGGTCTGCGATCTGCATGGAGCGCCTCTTGTTTGTTCCACCGCACTCTACCTGCGCCGGGGCGACGAGGTAAACCAGCCGCCTGCCGCGGGCGGGGAAATTTTCCTGGGTAAGAAAATTGGCCGGAAAATTGGGATTTTCCGGTGCCCTTCAGCCGTGCAGCTCAATGTGGGCCATGATCTGCCCGTGATCGGAGGCCAGCTTGTTGTAAGGCGCCTCAGGGTGGCTGCCGTCGGTCAGATGGTCGTTGAACACGCTGTAGTACTGCATCCCCCCCAGCGCGCCGCTCCAGGCAGGGTCGAAATGGCGCGACATGTAGATCTGGTCGATGCTCTCATGCACTCCGTTAAAGGCAGTGGTGTAGACCACATCGCGCAGGCTTTTCTTCAGGAACATCTTCTCGGCCGAACGCAGCCGCACCCGGTCGATGGCTTCGCGGATCTGAGTGTCCTCTTTCTCGCTGTAGCGGTCGCCGCCGTGCCGGGCATCGTGGCGCAGCATCCAGGCGTAATTCTTGAAGGGGGCCTCGCCCGAGATGATTTCACTGCTGACAGCGTGTTCGCCGTCATTGAAATCCCCCAAAACCATCACCGGGCGGCCCTGTTCCAATTCGTCCAGAATCGCACGGCGCAGCACCCAAGCCTCTCCCATCCGCCGCAATGCCGCGCGCAAGGATCCCAAGGCACGGCCTGCAGCGTCATATGCCGTCAGCACGGTTTCCGGCGCGTAATCCGCGCCCTGCGGTGTGACGTACTCGCCCAGCTTCGATTTCAGGTGGCAGTTGAAAACGGTGATGACCTGTCCTCCCACAGGAACGCGGACCTTTAAGATCGGCCTCGACAGGCGGCGCAGGGTATAAAAACCGGCTTCCTCTTCCTCACCCAGGCAGGCCATGGGAATGTCCAGCGGCTGTGCCAGATCCTGGATCACTTCTGCCTCTCCTTCAAAGCCGAACCGGGACAGCACCGCGAGACCGGGACGCCGTTGTCCAGGCTCGCCGGTGTCATTGACGTTCGCAGCGAAAGCCAGCGCTGCCTCGTCATAAGAACCATATGCCAGCTTCTGAAAAATCGCCTTGCGGTGATAGCGCTTGGACGGGTCGGGAATGCTGGCTGCATTGGCCTCCGCTCCGCGGCGGTCCGCTTCGGCAATCACCTGGCGCAGCGGGGCCTCCTCAAAGATCTCTTGGAAACCCACGATATCCGCGTTCAGCGTCAGTAGCTGGTCAGCCATCCAATCCGCCTTCCACGCATATTCCTCGGGCGTGTAGCTTTGAAATCGGTAATATTCCCGCTCCGGTCCGATCAGATTTTTGACGTTGAACGAGGCGATGGTGAAACGTGTCATGAACGGCCCCCTTGCCAGCCGTACGGATTTCCGTTCGGTCAGAGGTCAAGCATAACGCGCCAGCGCCTCCTGGAACAGCGCCGCATCCACATTGCCGCCTGTGGCGACTGCAATCACCGCCTCGCCATCAATCTTGTCAGGGTGGAACAGGGCCGCCGCCAGCGATGCCGCACCACCGGGCTCCAGCACGATCTTCAGCCGCAAAAAGGCCAGCGCCATCGCCCGCATCGCCTCTTCCTCGGTGATCACCAGTCCCGCCCCGCACAAGCGGCTGAGGATGGGAAAGGTGATCTCACCCGGCTGCGGCGTCAGGATCGCATCGCAGATTGAGCCGGATTGGCTGGGGTTCTGCCGGATTTCACCGGCTGCCAGCGAGCGGGTCACGTCGTCAAATCCTTCCGGCTCCACCGGGCGCACCCGCAGATCCGGCGCGCGTGCCTCTAGCGCCAGGGCGATCCCCGAGGATAATCCGCCGCCGCCGCAGTTAACCAGAACTTCTGCCCGGGTGATGCCTTCGGCAGCGGCCTGTTCCGCAATCTCCAGCCCGCAGGTGCCTTGACCGGCAATCACCTGCGGTTCGTCATAGGGTTTGATCAGCGTCAGCCCGCCCTTCTCGGCATACCGGGCGCCCACTGCCTCGCGGCTTTCCCTGCCTGCACGGTCATAAAGCACCACCTCGGCGCCCAGGTCACGGGTGTTTTGGATTTTCAGCTGCGGTGCGTCGGCGGGCATCACGATCACCGCGGTTGCCCCATGCGCTTTGGCCGCTGCGGCCACGCCCTGCGCATGGTTGCCGCTGGAATAGGCGATGACTCCGCGCTTTCTGGCGTCTTCCGTCAGCGCTGAGACCGCCGACCAGCCGCCGCGGAACTTGAAGGATCCTGTGTGCTGCAAGCATTCCGCTTTCACGAACAGGCGCCGCCCGGCGATTTCGTCCAGAAAGGGCGAGGACAGCAGCGGCGTGACGCGGGCATGGCCTTTCAGCCGCGCTGCCGCCGCTTCGATCATGGTGATTGAGGTCATTTGATCTGGTCCAGTACTGAATGGATGAGGGCGAGCGACTCTGGTTCGTCCAGAAAGGGCACATGGCCGCGGTCCGGAATTTCCACGGCTTGCAGCGCTGGCAGGCGGCGCCGCATTTCCGCGCAGGTTCCGGCGCACAAAATGTCTGAATTCGCGCCGCGGATGACCCCGCAGGGCAGGCCGTCCAGGGCCATGAACAAAGGCCAGAGATCCGGGGCAGGGCCTGCCTCCGCTTGTGCCAGCAGCGCGTCGCGCAGGCGCGGATCATAGCGCAGGCTGAGCCCGCCGGCGCCTTCATCATAGAATGCCTCGGCCTCCTCGCGCCAGCGTGCAGCCGGGACGCCGGGAAAGGCCGGCGCCATCAGTGCAGCAAGCGCTTCTGCGGCCTGCGCATGCGTCTTTGCTGCCGGGCGGCGGCCCACGTAGTCCATAATCCGGGCAATGCCGTCTGCGGGGATCTCCGGGCCGACATCATTCAGGACCACCGCTGCAAGCCGGTTTTTGGCGATGGCGGCCAGTGTCATCGCCACCAAGCCGCCGCGCGACGTGCCAAGAATGGCAGCGCGGTCCGATCCCAAATGGTCCAGCAGTTCCAGCACATCCTGCGCTTCGCGCAGAACATTGTAGGTCATGAAGTCCGGATCATGATCCGACCGCCCCCGTCCGCGGGCGTCCAGAGCGATCATCCGGCAGCCTGCAGCATGAGGTGCGAAATAGCGGAAATCGCGGCTGTCCCGGGTCAGGCCCGCCAAGCACAGCAGCGGCACACCCTTCCCGGCATCGGTATAGTAAAGCTGCAGCCCGTCTGAGGTTTCGAAAAACGGCATATGTGTAGGGTCATCCTTTGGCCAGGTCGGGAATTGTTGTCAGGTCAGGCAGGATATGCGCCGGCTTCCAGGGCAGCCTGTCCACAGGCTCGCCTGCCCGGTTGACCCAGGCGGTGACGAACCCATAGCCCGATGCCCCCGCCGCGTCCCAGCCGTTGGAGGAGACAAACAGCACCTCCTCCCTGGCGCAGTTGAACCTGGCGCCAACCAGATCGTAAACGCGGGCGTCGGGCTTGAATATGCCGACGCTTTCTACCGACAGAACGTCATCCAGCACATCGCCCAGTCCGGCGGACTGCACCGCTCCGTCCAGCATGGCGGGGGATCCATTGGACAGGATCGCGGTGTTCATGCCGGCGGTCTTCAGGGCCTTCAGCATGGCGGGCACTTCCGGATAGGCGCGCAGCTGCCAGTAGAGGTCCAGCAGCCGTTGGCGCAGGGCCGCATCTCCTGCCAGACCGGCCGCCTCCATCGCCCAGTCCAGCCCGTCCTGCGTCACATTCCAGAAATCGGCATGGGCATTGGTGACCGCCCGCAGCCAGGTGTATTGAAGCTGCTTCAGCCGCCAGTGATTGGCCAGCTCCGCCCAATTGTCCTGCAAATGCGGAAATTCCGGTTCGCTGGCGGCCTGCCGCGCAGCAGCGGCAACATCGAACAAGGTGCCGTAAGCGTCAAAGATACAGGTGGTGATTGGCATGGGGCTCTCCCTTTGCTGGAGCGTCGCACGAAGCCCCGGGCGGGCAAAGCGGGAAATTGCAGCCATACGGGTTTACATCACGTTCGCGGACGCTAGGCTGCGCCCCTTTATCAACCCGCAACCAATTGGAGGTCATATGACCGGGGTAAAGAACGGCGACACCGTGCGCATCCATTACACAGGCAAGCTGACGGATGGCACCGTTTTCGATAGTTCCGAGGGCCGAGATCCGCTGGAATTCACCGTCGGTGCAGGGCATGTGATTGCGGGCATGGATGCGGGGCTGGAAGACATGGCCGAGGGCGAGAGCAAGACGCTGGAAATTCCCTGCGCCGAGGCATACGGCCCGATCAACCCCGCCGCGCGCCAGGATATTCCCCGCGAGGGCATCCCCGGGGATATCCCGCTGGAGCTGGGTACTCAGTTGCAGATGCAAAGCCCGGACGGTCAGGTTCTGCCGGTGACGGTGGTTGAGGTCAGCGACGAGACTGTCACCCTGGATGCCAACCATTTCCTGGCGGGCAAGGATCTGGTGTTCGACATCGAGCTGGTCTCGGTATCCTGATGTTCCATCTGCGGGCAGGCGGCACTCCCGCGCCCGCAGGTCTTCCGGCTGTGCCGGAAAACGCTTGGCGGCTTTGGGCGTGGCACTGCGCCACGCGCAGTGCCACGCCCAACGGAAGCGGGCTTTGCCAGAAGCCCGGCGACGGGCGGGAGAATGCCGGATGAGAGGCAGGCGAACGCGCTGCAAAATCTCGGCGTCCTGAACCACTGCTGGAATAAAAAAGGCGCCTCCAGGGGCGCCTTTTTGGGATGTCAGCGCTTTCTGGCTGCTTACAGATGATCCTGCTGCGGCATTCCCAGCACATGGAAACCGCCATCAACCCGGATGATTTCTCCGGTCGTGCAAGCGCCTGCATCAGACGCCAGATACACCGCGGTGCCGCCCACTGCTTCCAGCGTGGCGTTCTCGCGCATTGGCGCATTCTGGGCCGTGTGCTTGAAGGTCTTGCGTGCGCCGCCGATGGCGGCACCGGCAAGCGTCTTCATCGGGCCGGGCGAGATCGCGTTCACCCGGATGCCTTCCGGCCCCAGGTCATTGGCCAGGTAACGGGTCGCCGACTCCAGCGCTGCCTTGGCCACGCCCATGACATTATAGTTCGGCACAACCTGGTTCGACCCCTGATAGGTCAGAGTCAGCAGGGTGCCGCCGTTGTCTTTCATCAGCGGGTGGGCGCGGCGCGCCACTTCGATGAAGGAATAGGCTGAGATATCCAGCGAGTTCTTGAAGTTCGCCCGGCTGGTGTCCAGGAAGCGCCCGGTCAGCTCGGATTTGTCCGAATAGGCAATCGCATGCACCACGAAATCGAGTGACGGCCAGCGGCTGCCAAGCTGTTCGAACGCGGCATCCAGCGAAGCGTCGTCGGTCACATCCACATCGACCATGAAATCCGAGCCGACACTCTGCGCCAGCGGCTCCAGCCGCTTGCCAAAGGCTTCGCCCTGATAGGTGAAGGCGAGTTCAGCCCCGGCTTCTGCCATGGCTTTGGCAATGCCCCAGGCGATGGAGCGGTCATTGGCAACGCCCATAATCAGGCCGCGCTTGCCGGTCAGCAGTCCCGCCATCGTCACTTATCCCTTGTACTTGCTCAGAACCATCGAGCCATTGGTGCCGCCAAAGCCGAAGCTGTTGGTCATCACCGAATCGAGGCCGGCGTTTTCCACCAGTGCGGTGGCAATCTCGCCAGGCTGAATGCCTTCGGCGAGGGTTTCGACGTTGATCGACGGTGTGATGAAATCGTTGTCCAGCATCAAGAGGCAGAAAATCGCCTCCAGCGCGCCGGCAGCCCCCTGGGCGTGGCCGGTCATCGACTTGGTCGAGGAGATCGGCGGTACCTGGCCTTCGCCGAACACCCGGCGCGCGGCTTCGACCTCGCCGACGTCGCCGACAGGGGTCGAGGTGCCATGCGCGTTGATGTAGTCCACCTTGCGGCCCTCGGGCAGAGTGGACAGCGCCAGCCGCATCGCCCGCTCGCCGCCCTCGCCGGAAGGCGCCACCATGTCGTGCCCATCAGAGGTCGCAGCAAAGCCGGTCACTTCCGCATAGATCTTGGCGCCACGCGCCAGCGCGTGCTCCAGATCCTCCAGCACCACGATGCCGCCGCCGCCGGAGATCACGAAACCGTCGCGGTCCTGATCGAACGCGCGGGAGGCTTTTTCGGGCGTATCGTTGTATTTGGAGGACATCGCGCCCATAGCGTCGAACAGGCAGGACAGGGTCCAGTCCAGTTCCTCGCCGCCGCCGGCGAACATCACGTCCTGCTTGCCCATCATGATCTGCTCGGCGGCGTTGCCGATGCAATGCAGCGAGGTCGAGCAGGCCGAGGTGATCGAGTAGTTGATGCCCTTGATCTTGAACGCGGTCGCCAGGTTGGCAGAGATCGTCGAGGACATGCACTTGGGCACGGCAAAGGGGCCGATCCGCTTGGTGGCGCCGGTTTTCTGCACCACCTGATGCGCGGCCAGCATGGCGCTGGTCGAGGGGCCGCCGGAGCCTGCCACAAGGCCGGTGCGTTCGTTGACCACCTGATCGTCGCTCAGGCCGGCATCGGCAATCGCCTGGCTCATCGCGATATGGGCGTAAGCCGCACCGGGCCCCATGAACCGCAGGGTGCGCTTGTCCACATGCGCGGCCGTGTCGATCTTCAGCGTGCCGGCCACTTGGCTGCGAAAGCCGTGCTCAGCCATCTCGAGGCTGGCTTCGATGCCGGATTTGCCTGCCTTCAGCGAGGCGAGAACCTCTTCAGCATTGTTCCCGATGGAGGAAACAATCCCCAGACCGGTGACGACGACGCGACGCATAGGCGTACTCCTGTTGTTAAGGTGCCTGTCTGACCGACGAGCCTATCAGCTCTCGGACAGGGCCACTTTCATATCTTTGACCTGATAGATCACTTCCCCGTCCGCTTCGACGATGCCGTCGGCGACACCCATGGTCAGGCGGCGGGTCTGCACGGCCTTGGTGAAGTTGATCCGGTAGGTCAGCATCTTGCGGTCCGGGCGCACCATGCCGGTGAGCTTTACCTCGCCCACTCCAAGCGCATAGCCGCGGCCCTGCCAGCCGCGCCAGCCCAGGTTGAAACCGGTCAGCTGCCACAGGCCGTCCAGGCCCAGGCAGCCAGGCATGATCGGGTTGCCCGGGAAATGGCAGTCAAAGAACCAAAGGTCCGGGGTGATGTCGAATTCTGCAATCACATGGCCCTTGCCATGCTCGCCGCCATCGCCGGAAATTTCGGTGATCCGGTCCATCATCAGCATCGGCGGAGCAGGCAGCTGGGCGTTGCCCGGCCCAAACAGCTCGCCCCGCGCGCATTTCAGCAAATCGTCCTTGTCAAAGCTGCTCGGGTAATCGGCCATTCGGGCGCATCTCCTGCCTAGGGTCTGGTCTATTGGTGTAACTGGCCTCCTGTAACACCCGGCTAAAGGGTCCTGCAAGGGTACCCCGCGTCACTCTTGCGCTGAATGTGCCACAGGTGCACAGGAAACCGGCGGTCAGCTGCGAATGAATTTCATTTGAAAAACCCTGGGTGTTGCTCCTATATATACGGTCAGCAACGCGATGCAGGATCTGCTCATGACGCCAAACAGCGAAGATGCGGCCACACGCTGGCTGACGGATGCCGGGCTGAGACCCACCCGGCAGCGTGTGGCGCTGGCCGAATTGCTGGTCGGCGACGGAAAGCACCGCCATATCACAGCCGAAAGTCTCTTCGAGTCGGCCAAGAAAAAAGGCGCTGCCGTATCGCTGGCGACGGTCTACAACACGCTGCGCGCCTTCTGCGATGCGGGCGTGCTGCAGGAGATCCCGCTGGACGGTTCCAAAAGCTATTTCGACACCAACACCCATGATCATCCGCATTTTTTCTGGGAGGACGAGGGCCGGGTCAGCGATGCCCCGGCGCAGGAACTGGTGATTCACAAACTGCCGGACGCGCCGGAGGGAATGGAGATCGCCTCAGTCGATGTGGTGATCCGCCTGCGCAAGGTCTGACGGGCCGGCGCTGAACATTCTGCACAGAATTTCACGCGCTTTGAAAGCGGGTGACGCGTCCGGCAATCGGGCATGCGTTGCCAGAATCACCGGTTCCTCTGCGGCCTTGTCTGTGATCCGTACAGCGCACAATGGCTTGCCATCATAACTCATCCCGCCGGGCGGCAGGCTGTAGCTGATGCCGGCGCCCTCGCCGTTGGCCGCCAGGCTGCGCAGCAATTCCAGCGAATCCGCCCGGTGGACAATCCGCGGCACCAGACCATGCGCCTTGAACAGGCCCAGCATATGCTGCACCGACAAGCCCTCCTGTGACAGCACCAGCGGGTACAGCGCCACCTCCGCCAGGGAAAGATCGCTGCGGCCGGCGAGCGGATGTCCCGGCGGCACCAGGGCGTGGGGGGAAAACCTGTCCAGTTCCGCCCGGCTGAACCCGGCATCCAAGCCCAGATCATAGGTGATGGCCAGATCCGCCTCGCCCTCGGTCAGAGCATTGATCAATGGGGCGAACCCGCAGGCGCGGTGGCGGATCTCAACCTCAGGCAGCGCCTGTCGCAGCATCTTCAGCGCCGGTGCCAGCAGGAACGGCGCAAGGTCTGAGAAGCAGGCCAGCATAATCCGTCTTTGCCCGGCACTGGATCCCTTTGGATCTTCCAGCCGCCGGGCCTGGTCCAGCAGTTCCTGCGCTTGTGCCGCGAAATCCCGGCCCTGCGGTGTCAATGCCAGCGCGGCCCCGCGGCGGCGCAGGAACAGGGAATGGCCCAAGTGGTCCTCAATCCGGCTGAGGGCCGCAGACAGGGCAGGCTGGCTAACATGCACCGCCTCGGCCGCTGCTGACAGGCTGCCATGCTGCGCCACGGCGCAGATGTATTCATAATGGCGCAACGTAAGGTATAACATGAAATTAAGTGTATATTAGAAAGATATGATTTGAAACTATGCCCTTTGACCGCCAGGAATGACGCATCAGAATTGCATCATTCAGCAGCGGAGGCAGCCATGGTCCACCCCCTTATTACTCCTGAACATGTCGAACAGTTTCAGCGTGACGGCGTTGTCCTTATCCGCGGGCTGTTTGCCGAACAGGTCGAACTGCTGCGCGCCGGTGTGGCTTCCAATATGGAAAACCCGGGGCCATATGCATCCAACAACGAAAAGGCCGGCCAGACCGGGCGCTTCTTTGACGATTACTGCAACTGGACCCGGATCCCCGAATTCCAGCAGGCAATCGAGCAATCCCCGGTCGCCCAAGTTGCCGCTGACCTGATGAAATCCAGCTCGGTGCAAATGTTCCACGATCATGTTCTGGTCAAGGAACCGGGCACATCGATGCCGACCCCGTGGCATCAGGACGGGCCATACTATTTTGTCGAGGGGCAGCAGACCATCAGCTTTTGGTCGCCGCTTGATGAGGTGAAGGAAGCGGCCTTGCGCTGCGTTGCAGGCTCGCACAAATGGGAAAAGGAAGTGCTGCCGACCCGCTGGGTGTCGGAGGATGGTTTCTTTCCGGATGAAGGCCAATACATGCAGGTGCCCGATCCGGATGCTGACGACAGTATGACGGTGCTGGAATACCCGATGCAGCCAGGCGATGCGGTCGCTTTCAACTACAAAACCCTGCACGGCGCCCGCGGCAATACTTCCGCCTCCCGCCGCCGCGCCTTCTCGCTGCGGCTGGTGGGGGATGATGCCCGCTACGTGGATCGCCCCGGCCCCACTTCACCGCCGTTTCCGGGCCACGAAATGCAGCCTGGCCAACGGCTGCGCGAGGACTGGTTCCCAATCCTGCTGCAGCGGTAAAAGGGAGGGGGCCTGGCCCCCTCGGCCTGACGGCCTTCACCCCCGGAGTATTTCCGGAAAGATGAAAGGGCCTATGTCCCGGGCTATTTCCTGAGGTCGCGGCGGATACCCATGTTTTCGGCGTTGGAAAAGGAGCAGGTTTTGCAGATGCCGAACTGCTTGAGGAAGCCGCGCTTGCGGGCGCGGGCGGCTTCATCCGAACGGTAGGCGGCCAGGAAGCCGTCCTGCTCGACATTCGGCAGCTGAATCACCTGGTCGTAGTCGATGCAGCACAGGCCCAGATCGCCGTTCCAGAACACCACCGACTGGAACAGCGGCACCGTGCACATTGCGTGGCTGGTGTGGCGGGGGTGGCGGCGCAACTCCTTCTGGCGCGGCAGGAAATGGGCAAATTCGCGTTTCTGGTCTGCGGAAGTGTAGGAGCCGATCGAGAACGTCTTGAATCGCACCCGGTCAAAGCCTGCGTTCCGCGCCCAGTCTTCCATTTCGTCCATCTGCGGTTCGGAATAGCTGGTCAGCAGTGTTTGCAGCACTGTGACCGGGGTCTTGAAACCCAGGTCCTTTTTGATGTTCAGGAACTCTTCGATGCTGGCCTTGACCTTGTCGAAGTCGGAATTGACCCGGTAGGTTTCCTGCGCCTCCTTCGAGAAACCGTCCATGCAGAGATTTACGCGGGCAAGGCCTGAGCGGATCAGGCGCTCGCTCATCTCCGGTGTCAGCCGGGTCGCATTGGTCGACAGATAGGTATCGTGGCCGTTTTCATGGGCGTAGGCGATGAAATCGGGCAAGTCCTTATGCAGGGTCGGCTCGCCCGAAAAGCTGAAGTAGATCGCGGGTTTGTCCGGCTGGTCCTTGAAGTCGTCGATGATTTTGCGGAACACCTTCGGCTTCATCATGCCGCGTTTGCGTTGCATGGCAAAAGTAACCGGGCATACCGGGCAGCGCAGGTTGCAGCTGTTGGTGGCGTCGATGATGATGATCTTTGGCGGCCGGCGGAAGTACGCCAGCGGCAGCAGCCTGGCCAGCAGATGCAGAGCCCGTTCATGCAGTCCCGGCGGTTTGGCGGGCAGGTCTGGCTGCGCTGTTTCCGGCTTCAGGTCCGGAGCGGGGGCGAGATCTTCCATGCGTTGGCCTCGATATGCTGCGTACGGGATCCACCTTAAGCGCCGGGAGAGGTGTGGCAAGCCTTTGCAGGGTCACATTGTTGAGCATTGCGTGAGCGGCCAGGCGGCGCAGCTGCGCGCGGTCCCCGCCGGTTATGGACGGGATTGCTGCCTTCAATTGGTGTCAGCTGGGCGCCGCAAAGGGCAGCGATATGCTGGAAGCCAAGCGCGGATCTGGTGCACCGTGCGGCCGAGGCCGGATCTATCACGGTAACCGCCGATGCGGATCCGCGCTATATGGACAGCTCCAGCCGCATCAGCGAATCAAGAAATACGCGGCAGGAGCCCGCCACGAAGGTCCGCCCGCCTTCGGCTGAATGCGCTGATGCAGGATCCGGGCCCGGAGCAGGCCGCCGCACAGCGCGACGGCACGCGCGCCCGTGTCCGCACCGGAAAGGCCTCCGAACCAGCGCCGGAACGTCCGGACTGACCCTGAGCCTCGGGACGTTCCCCGCCGCGGAGGCTTGAGCGGCGGCCCTGCCACGGGTTATTTTGAGAAGCTCATCGGCAGGTTAAAGCTGATTTGATTGATCTGCAGCTTTTTCGGGGCCGGCGGGAACTTGCCGGCTCGGGTAACGGCCTGCAGGGCCGCCTGATCAAAGGCTGCGACGCCTGACGACTTCGCAACCCGGTGGCTCAGCAACTGGCCTGATTTGGAGACTGTAAGCCGCACCACGACCTGGCCTTTGCTGCTGGCGCCGGCCGGGTAGCGTTTGCGCCGTTCCACACGGGCACGGATCCTGGCGCCCCAGATACTGCGCAGCTTGGCCCGGCGGCCGGCCTCTGCAGTTGCCGCCTGAGCCCCGCCGGATTGTCCGGCCTGAGTGCCGCCGCCCGATCCAGCGGCGCGCTGTTCAGCCCGCCCGGCTGAGGCCTGCTGGGATTTACGGGTCTGCCGGGCCTGCGGTTTGGGCGCCGGTTTGTTCTGCGGCTCCAGTTTCTGTTCTGGTTGCCTCGGCGATGGCGGCGGTGCGGTGACTATCTGCAGGATATCCGCCCTTGCTGGCTTGGGCATTGCGGTCTGTGCCGCGGCCCGCGGTGCCTGGGCAAGAGCCGGCAGCGGCAGGGCGGGGGCGTTAGCCGGCGGCAGCGGTTCAACAGTTCGGGTCTTGATCTGCGGCGTGGTTTGTGGCGGGCGGTCCCAAGCCTCAACCATTTCTGCCACAGCTTCAGGCGCCGCCTGTATCGACACCATCGCAGTGCCGCCCGCACCGCTGGACTGTGTGCCGGAACCGGGCATGCGGGCAAACAGCGCCACATGGATCAGCACGGCAAGCCCGGCAAAGACGGTAAGTTCGGCAGCACGTTTCATGGCTGGCGGACCACCAGTTCAGCCTGGCTGAGGCCTGCTGCTGTCAGCCGGCGCAGAATTCGGGCAAGGGCTTTTGCCTCCAGCCGGGCATCGGCGCGCAATTGCGGTATCTGGTTGCCGGCACTGACCGCGGCCAGCCGTGCGAGGGCTCCGTCGCCTTCGATCCCATCGAAATAGATCCGGCCTTCGGCATTGATGTGCAGCACAGGGCCGGCTCCGGGGTCCGCCTCTATTGCGGCGTCAGGCGGGATCACCTCAAACGGATCCGGCTGCGCCAGATGCGAGGTCATCAGAAAAAAGATCAGCAGCAGGAACACCACATTGATCATCGGCACGATGGATTCAGTCCGCGGACGGCGGGGCGCCTCTGTCAGGTCCATGCGCGTCTCCTTATTCCACCAAAACAAAATTGCTGTAACCCGCCTGCCGCAGCAGCCCTGTCACATCGGTGATGCGCTGCAGGTCGGCACCGTCGCGGCCGCGCAAGATCAGCATATCGGAGGGTTTCTCCATCAGCGGTGCCAGTGCCTGGGTCAGGTTGCTGTCTGCGACCGGCACGCCATTCACATCCAGATTGCCCGCACCGATACCGATCAGCCGCGGCGGTCCAGTGTAATTGCCGCCCTGCGCAGCCAGCGGCAGCTGCAGCACCGCATCGGCGCCAAAGCGCGACGCCAGCATGAAGAAAACCAGCAGCAGAAACACCACGTCGATCATGGGCGTCAGGCTTGGCTTGCGCCGCGGCTTCAGGGGGCGGGTGAACTCCATGGGGCTACTCGGCCGCCAGCTTCAGCGGCTGCGGATCATGGGCGATAAAAATACGGGTGGCGCTGTCCTCAAGATCGCGGCGGATGCGGGTGATCACCGCTTCAAACCAGGTCAGCGCGGCCGAGGCGGGGATCGCCACTGCCATGCCTGCCGCAGTGGTCAGCAACGCCTCCCAGATGCCGCCCGCCAGCAGGGCGGGGTCGGCCTTGGAACCGGCCGCCTGCAATGCCTGAAAGGCGGCAATCATGCCCAGAACGGTGCCCAGCAGACCCAGAAGCGGGGCGATGGTTGCAATCAGCTCCAGCGCGCCAAGACCGGCGGCAGCGCTGGCGAGATGCAGTTTGGCCACCCGGGCGGTTTCTTCGCGGGCGCGGTCCTCGGGCAGGGTCGCGGCGGCGGACAGTGCTGCGCCGACGACTTGGGAACGCACGCCGATCCGGTTTTTGACGATGGATTGGGCCGCGGCGCGGTCCCCGCGTTCAAAGGCATCCACGGCCTGGCCTGCCTTGCCGCGCGACCAGGCGCCGAGCAGCGCCAGACGCCAGATCTTCCACAGGATCAGCGCCAATGTGATCACCGACAAGACGGCGATCGCCCAGATGGAAGGGCCGCCATCGCGCAGTAATTTCAGTGCCTTGGACGATGCGTCAATTGCTGTCCGGGCCAGCTCATCCTGACTGGGGGGAGGGCCTGAAAGGGGGGCAGTGCCTGCCTCAGTTACGGCAAAGGCATCCCCGCCAGCCTCTGGAACTTCAAGCACCGTCGCGGAGGGCGGCAGCTGAGGCACAGCACCCCCGGGGGCGTCAAACGCAATTTCCGGCACTGGCGCGGCTGGGGTGTCCTGGGCGGCCGCCCAGGCCGCGGCAAGCATCAAAAACGCCGCCAGCGCTGCAGAGAAACGATTGATCATGACTGGCTCCAATAAGCTGCGATATAACTGGTTTTGGGATATTCCCGCGCTGCATTGAACGCCGCGCGGAGGTGCTGGGCCTCTGCCCTTACACCGGTGAACCAAAGGACATACCAAGGGTATCGCCCTTCCTCCGCCAGCGTGCGCTCTGCAAATTTTCCGCTGTCACTGCTGCCGGGCCTGTTCCGGCATAAGCTGTCCGCGCGGCCCCCGGCTGCCGCAGGTTCAGCTGTTCGGCGGAGCCTTCTTGCAGCATGAACAGACGGTCTGGCATGGCTAGCAGACACGGCAATCCCAGCCCTGCCTGCGTATGCCGCAATAGGGTGATGGCCACATCCGGGCACATCAAAGGTGTCTCGCTCAGGGCCGTTATCCAGCGCAGCGCGGGATTCCAGTGAGAATGCCGGATCGATCAACATCAGGGCCGTCTTTCGCAAAGGAATGACATGCGGTGCGCGCTGCATTGGGCGGGCATGGATGCCGCGTCCCACCCGGAAGGCCCGGCATAACTCACCGCGGCAGGCCGGCTGCGCGGGTTTGGCACGCGGCGGTTTCAGCCTTAGCCACAGCATCACAAAACCTCTCCAGCCTACTGCCCCAGGATCTCCTGCAGGCCATGTTCTTAGGGAGTGGCTGGACCGGCAGCGGAATAAGATGATCCGCCAATGTCTTGCTGAAAACGCGCCTGCATGGCGCGCGGGAAGCCGTAAGAAGTCTTAGTTGTTTTGTCAAGAATATTTGGTACGCCAGCAGACAGGTCCAGCCGGCTGCCGTTCCCGCGAAGCGGCCCCCGGGCCGGAGGGTTCCGGATCCGGGAGCTGATGCCGGCCCGCAGGGGCGGCCCCAGGGGGCACCGGTAAACTCGGCCGCGGAACCGGCTTACTGCTTCCTGATCGCGTTGAACCATTCCGCCATGAAGCGCCTGCGCTTTTCGGCGTCCTGATACACCAGCAGGCCAGGCCCCAGCTGGATCGGCCGTTTTGAACTCGCCGCGCCGATGACCTCCGCGGACGGGGGGCGGAACGGGTATTCAGCGCCCGGCGGCTGCGACCAGGCTGCATATGCCAGATGGTCAACAAACCGCTGCGCCAGATCAGGCTGCCCGCCGCCGCTCAACAGCACCGCAGACCGCATCATCAGATGGGTGTAGTCTTCCGGGTCGATGACAATGATCTCGTCTTCCAGGTCCTGCCGTGCCCGCGCGTAACTTCCTAAAACATTGTAAGCAATCAGGATCTCTCCGGCGGCAACGCTTTCAATCATACTGGCAGAGCAGCAAAACAGGGCCGGTTCAAGGCTGCCGGTGACCTCCATCAGCCGCCAGTAAGTTTCGGACGTCCGAGCATCCTGGGTCGCAAACAGATACCCCAGCCCGCTGAGCGCCACATCATACGTGCCCACTTTGCCCAGGAACCTCTCCGGTTCTGCCCGCATCAGCGCAATCAGGTCCTGGCGTGTGCGTGGAATATCCCGGCCTCGGAAACCGGCCGCGGATAGCACAACAGACGCAGGCTCAAGCGAAAACGCAAACACATGATTCCGCCAATTCCCCCAGTCCGGAATCAGCGCAGTAAATGCGGATTGATGGGACCGGGTGAACCCGTCGTTTGCCAGTTTGGTCTGCAGATCCATTGCCGAGGACAGCGCCACGTCAAACTGCTCTTCTCCTTTGAGCACCGCTTTCATCACTTCGCTGCTGTTGGCGACGGTATAGTCCACCGCTGTCCCGGGGTGCTTTTGCAGGAAGCTTTCAATGAGAGGAGCCAGAATAGCTGTGTCAGTGGTCGAAATGATCCGCAGCGGCGTGCCGTCTTCCGGACCGATCCAGTGCTTTTCTTCCACCTCGAAGCCAGCGGCCGGCAGCGTTGCAAGGGTCAAGAAGGTCAGTGCAAGGGAAAACAAAGCGTTACGCACGCGCCTGCTCCTGTCTGGCTGTTTTCAATGATCAGCTGTCCGCCATGGGCCTCGGCCACCTCGCGGGCAATCGTCAGCCCAAGCCCCGAACCAATTGTATTCCTGGCGTTGGCGCCGCGGACAAAGCGGCGGGTCAGCGCTTCGGTGTCTTCGCACTTAAACCCGCCCGCCTGATCTTCTATTTCTATGCACGCGCTGCCGCCGCGGCAGACCGCGCGAATCCAGACTTCGCTGTCCCGGCCGGAATATTTGATGGCGTTGTCCAGAATATTGCGGACTGCATTTTGCAGCAGAATGCCATCGCCCGGAATACTGATGGTTTCCTGGCCTTCGAAATGCAGGGACATATCCTTCAGTTCGGCCACCGGCTGCAGCCGCTCAGCCAGGTCCCGGGCAAGTTCCGTCAGGTTGACGTCCTCAAGTTCCAGACTGTCCGTCCGGAACGAAACCATGGCGTGGTCCAGCAGCTGCCCCGCCGCGCGGGAGCTTTCATCGATGGCACGGATCATTTCGCGCAGGCTGTTCCGGTTGTTTTCTTTTTCTATCCGCATCAGGGTGACCTCGGCCTGCGCGCGCACCGTTGCCAGCGGCGTGCGCACCCGGTGCGCGGCCTCGGCAATGAAATCCTCGGACCGGGCCAGCGATGTCTGCAGACGGCTGATAAAACTGTTGAGCGACGATACCAGCGGCGACATCTCGGAGGGTACCGGCCGGGACACCGGGCGCAGGTCTTTAGGGCCGCGGCGCGAAATTGCCTC
Organism: Leisingera methylohalidivorans DSM 14336; assembly: GCF_000511355.1. Lineage (NCBI taxonomy): Bacteria > Pseudomonadati > Pseudomonadota > Alphaproteobacteria > Rhodobacterales > Roseobacteraceae > Leisingera > Leisingera methylohalidivorans. The sequence goes on from NC_023135.1 coordinate 427,831, forward strand.
GGTCAGGGATCTGAGCGGGGTGATGCTGGACTGGGCGGACCAGAATGCGAGGCCGGATGCCAGCACGAAGAAACCCACGCCGAGGTACAGCGCCGACCACGAAAGCTGCGCCAGCAAGGCCGCCTGGCCCGACCGGGTCTGGGCAACTGAAACCTGAACAGCAACCGGCGCGCCCTCAACGGACAGCCGCCGGAAAAGGGTCACTGCCCGGATGCTTTCCGCCTTGTAGCGCGCGGTTTGAAATACAGGCTGGCCCGGCTGGACGGGCGGCCCGGCCACCGGCAGGTCCGCATATCCGGTCAGCACACCTGCCGGCGTTGCGATCTGGTAAAACACCCGGTCATCGCTCACATTGCCCAGCATGGACAGGGCGGCATAGGGGATGTCTGCAGTAATTTCACCGGACTGGACCGAAACCGAGTCCAGGATAGAGGTTGCTGAGGCCAGCAGGATCCTGTCATGGCTTTCTTCCGCAACATTGCGGACAAATCCCAGCACTGCCAAAAACAGAAGAGCTGCCAGAAGTGCGGCGCTGCCCATAAGCTGCAGCAGCAGCCGGCGGCGGATCGATCCGCTGACATTGACCGTTGCGCTCATTCCAGCGACAACCGGTAACCCAGTCCGCGCACAGTGGTGATCTCTGCCCCGGAACCGGCCAGATGCTTGCGCAGCCTGGCGACATAGACCTCAATCGCGTTCTCCGAAACCTCTTCGTCATAGGAAAACAGCCTGTCCACCAGCTTGGACTTGGAGAATATCCGGTCCGGCGCATTCAGAAACACCTCCAGAAGCCGTAACTCCCGGTTCCGCAAACTGATGATCTTGCCGCCGGACGTAAGGGTGCCTGCCATCGGATCGAACAGCAGATTTGCGAATCGCCGCATGTTGGAACTGCCGCCTCCGCGGCGGCGCAGCACTGCCCGGCAGCGGGCCTCCAGCTCGGAAAAATCGAACGGCTTGGTCAGATAATCATCGGCGCCAAGATCCAGCATGCCAACCCGGTCCGAGACTTCTGAACGGGCAGTCAGTACAATGACAGGTGTTTCTTTCCGGTTGTCGCGGTGGTTCTTCAGAAAGCTGCGGCCATCACCGTCCGGGAGCATAATATCCAATAAAATCAGATCATAATCGGTGGTGTCGGAAAATGCATTTGCCGTGCCTGCATCGGGAGCATGGTCCACCGCATGCCCGTCCAGCCGCAGCCGGGCCTGAATAGCATTTGCCAGGCTTTCATTATCCTCAACCAGCAGGAAGCGCATAGCGGTCCGTCCTTTCCGAGCGCCTTATGACAGAGCTGTGACAGGTCCATGTCAGCTTGCTGTGCTCCCCTTCAGTCATGAGCGGCGAGACCGCGATTTGTCAAATGGGAGGACAAAATGAGCAATTGGACCCTGATGCGCCGGACTGTGATCGCGGCAGCGGCAGCAGCCATGGCCTTTGGCGCACCGGCCAATGCCGAAGAGAAGGTGCTGGACAGCATCCACTTTCTGATACCCGGCGGGGCGGGCGGCGGCTGGGACGGAACCGCACGCGGCACCGGCGAAGCGCTGACAGCTGCCGGCCTGGTCGGCAAGGCCTCCTACGAAAACATGTCCGGCGGCGGCGGCGGCAAGGCTATCGGCTATTTGATCGAGAACGCCGCCAGCCAGCACGGCACGCTGATGGTGAACTCCACCCCTATCGTGATCCGCTCGCTGACCGGTGTGTTTCCGCAGAACTTCCGCGACCTGACCCTGGTGGCGGGCACCATTGGCGATTACGCGGCCTTTGTGGTTGGCAAGGACAGCCCGATCAATTCGATGGCGGACCTTCTGGCCGCCTATAAGGCGGACCCGCGCGGCACCGCCGTTGGCGGCGGTTCGGTTCCGGGCGGCATGGACCATCTGGTTGCAGCCATGGTGATGCAGGCCGCAGGCGAAGACCCGACCGCGGTGAAATACATCCCCTATGATGCCGGCGGCAAAGCCATGGCGGCGCTGCTTTCCGGCGAAATATCGGCGCTCAGCACCGGGTTTTCCGAGGCCATCGATCTGGCCAATGCGGGTGAGGTGAAGATCATCGGTGTAACATCCGAGGAGCGGGTGGACAGCTACCCGGATGCCCCGACGATGAAGGAGCAGGGGCTCGACACCGCGTTTGTAAACTGGCGCGGTTTCTTCGCGGCGCCGGGGCTGCCGGAAGACCGTCTGACGGCCTATCAGGCCGCGCTGGCCAAGATGTACGCCACACCCGAATGGGAAGAGGTCCGGGCCCGCAACGGCTGGGTCAACATTCACAATTCGGGTGAGGACTTCCGCAGCTTCCTGGAAGCTCAGGAACAGGTTATCGGCGATCTGATGAAACAGCTCGGGTTCCTCTGACCGGGCGGCCTGGCGCCCCCGGGCTGTGCTAGGGGTCCACCCGCGCGCTTCCGGGGGCGCCGCGCAACGCGCGGCGGGGCAGCGCCCCCGGTCCCGCAAAATAAAACACGACAGCCGGAGTAGAAAATGGCCCTCGACAGATGGATTGCCCTGATCATTCTGATGATCTGCCTCGCCTATGGCTATACGGCGTTCTTCACCATGGATGGCGCGCTGCCGCCGTTTATGAAACGCAACCCGATCTGGCCCAGCACCTTTCCCAAGCTCCTGTCGGTGATGGCCATTTTCACAGCGCTTTATGTGCTGCTGGGGCTGGAAAAGGGGGCGGAGGAGCCAAAGCCGATGGATATCAACTACCGGCGGCTGACGGACTACAAGCTTGGCCAGGCGCTTATGCTGCTGGGGATGATGGCCGCCTATGCACTGCTGCTGCGCCCCGCGGGATTTCTGCCCGCAACCGTCGCTTTTCTGGCAGCCGGAGCTTTTGTCCTGGGAGAGCGCAAGCTGCACATTCTGCTTCCCATCGCGGCCGCGGCTGCAGGTGTGGTCTGGTATTTGGTGCAGGAAGTGCTGGGGATCTTTCTCAGCCCCTGGCCTGCAATTCTGACAAACGGAGGCTGATATGCTTGAAGGCATTCTGGCCGGTCTTGAAACGGCCTTTTCCCTTACCAACCTGCTGATGGTCATCGGCGGCTGCCTGATCGGCACATTCATCGGCATGCTGCCGGGGCTGGGGCCGATGTCGATTATCGCCATTATGATCCCGGTGGCGATCTCCATCGGTGATCCCTCCGCCGCACTGATCCTGCTGGCCGGTGTCTACTACGGGGCGATCTTTGGCGGTTCCACCTCGTCGATCCTGATCAACGCACCCGGGGTTGCCTCCACCGTGGCCACATCGTTTGACGGATATCCGCTGGCGCGCCAGGGCAAGGCCGGCAAGGCGCTGACAGTCGCTGCCATCGCGTCTTTCTCCGGCGGCACCATTGGCGCGATCCTGTTGATGGTCTTTGCCCCGGCTTTGGCGACAGTTGCGCTGTTGTTTCATTCGGCCGAATATTTCGCCCTGATGGTGGTGGGGCTTTCGGCCATTGCCGCCTTTGCCGGATCCGGTCAGGCGGGCAAGGCGGTGCTGATGACCCTCATGGGGCTGATCATGGCCACGGTGGGCGAGGGCGCGCTGTTCAACATGCCGCGCTTCACCATGGGCATCATGGACCTGCAATCAGGTTTCGGGTTCATCACCCTCGCGATGGCGATGTTTGCACTGCCCGAAGCGATGTACCTGGTGCTCGACCCGTCCCGGTCCAATACCGGTGGAGGCAGCAGCGAGATCAAGGACCTGCGGATCACCCGGGCGGAAGCCAAAGCCATCGCCCCGGTGATCGGACGGCAGTCGATCCAAGGATTTCTGATCGGTGTCCTGCCCGGGGCCGGCGCCACGATTGCCTCGTTCCTTGGCTATGCGGTGGAGCGTAATCTCGCCCCGAAAGAAGAGCAGGAGCAATTCGGCAAGGGATCTATAAAAGGCCTCGCCGCGCCGGAGAGCGCCAACAATGCCGCTTGCACCGGTTCTTTTGTGCCGCTTTTGACGCTGGGTATTCCGGGATCGGGCACAACTGCCATCCTGCTGGGAGCACTGATAGCATTGAATGTCTCGCCTGGCCCCCGTCTGATGATAGATGAGCCGCAGATTTTCTGGGCAGTGATTATCTCAATGTATCTGGGCAACCTGATCCTGCTGATTCTGAACCTGCCGCTGATCCCCTATATCGCCAAGGTGCTGGCGGTGCCGCGCACTTACCTGATCCCCTTCATTCTCTTCTTCACCTTGATGGGGGCCTATATCGGGCAGAACAACGCAACCGAACTGCTGATCCTGGTGGGGCTGGGCATCTGCGCAACGGTGCTTCGGTTTGCGGACTACCCGCTGGCGCCCTTGCTGATCGGCTTCATTCTGGGCTCCATGCTGGAGGACAACTTTGCCCGCTCCATGCAGCTTTATGACGGGCTCGGGTTCATCCTGGAACGGCCGATGACGCTTGGCTTGCTGGGTATGGCTGTCATACTGGTGCTGCTGCCCGGTTACCGCGCAAGGCGGGCCCGGCTGCGGGCCGAAGGAACTGCCGATGCAGACTGACAAAGTATTTGGAAGGCTTCGGCCTTCCAAATTTTCAGCCCGGCGGCAAAGCTCAGGAGATCTATCCGTTCAGGGCTGAAACTGCCCGCTGGTCCGCTGAAATTTTGCTGGCAGGCCTGCGACAGACCATCCTTTCAATCAGTGAGGGACCAGGCGATTCCCCCTGCTGAACACCGCAACGGCTAAAGGCGCTTCCTTTGCAGGTGCATCCTTCCACGGGGCCTTGCTCTAGGCGCATGGCCGCCTAGCGTGGCCGGACCTGCCGGCCGCAGCTTGAAGGTCCGGCAGCCTTCCATATAACGCGCGCCATGCCTGCAAAGATATTTTCGATGGAAGCGCGGGAGGACGGCGGTGCCCGGCTCGCGCTCAAGTACAAGCACGCCGGCCGCAGCGGCATCCAGCGTATTTCCTGCGACCTGCCGCAGGCCGGCCTTTTACAGCTGGTGCTCTTCGCGGAAGCGCTCAGCCTGCGCAGACGCATCGGGCACCCTGTTGCGTCGGATGTGTTACTTGATGGGCTGGTGATATCCTATGACCCGGCGCAACGGGATCTCCATGTCGAGCGGCAGGCCGGCTACTCCAGGCAGACCGCCTGTTTGCCGGTTGCGGAGTTTCACTCCGAAATGGCGGGCATGACCGACATCTGCATCACCCGGGCCGAGGCGTCAAAGAATGGACCGGCCCTGAAGCGCCTGCTGGCCGATTGCCCGGCGCCGGCAAAGCTCGAAGGGCTGCTGGGGCAGGACGAAGCTGATCTGGCCATGCACCAGTTGCGGGAAATCGCTCTTTTGCTGCTGGCGCAGGAAGCCTCCACCCGCGGATCCGCGCTTGCGCGCAAGCTGCGCGGGAAGAAATCACTGGAGCAGGCCGGGGAGGCGGTCAGCGGCCTTGTACTTGAGCTTGCCGCAGAACTCGTTCCAGGTTCTGCCTCAGCCTGAACTGGCGGGCGCAGGGCATCAGCTGACCGTGTCCCTGCTATATGAACCGGCATCCAAACATGCATGCCGGTTCACACTCACTGCCAGTCCAAGCCCGACCAGGTGAACGGCCCCTGTCTCGGAGATCAGCCATTCACGCCAGGCGCGGCGAACTTGTGGCATGAGCCCAGACTAACCGATGCTGCGATGCCTACGAACGTCGGCTTTTTTTATCGCTAGAGAATAGCCTCAGAGATTGCCGTCACTCTAGAATTAGACTTATTCGTTGGTAAGTCGTAAGAATGAGGGTTTCATTGACCACGTCCGTTTTCATCGCTGTTCTGCTGGCCGCTGGTCTTCATGCAATTTGGAATTCCATGATCAAAGGGAGTGCGGACAAGCATACGACCATGTTGGCTGTGGTGCTCGGTCATGTGCCTGTTGCAATGTTGATTCTACCTTTCGCACCCAGTGTCGAATTGGTTGCTTTGCCATGGATATTGGGCGGGGTCGCATTACACTTCGGCTACCAACTGTTCCTGATTGCAGGGTATCGGGCAGGTGATCTCACACTTGTCTATCCAATTGCGCGCGGGTCGGCTCCCTTGATCGTAACAGCCGTTTCAATCGGTTTCTTGGGGGTGTCGTTCACGCGATTAGAACTCACGGGCGTCGCTCTCATTGCGCTTGGCCTTGCAGCGTTGGCAATTGTTCGTGGTGCTGCCGGAGCGCGTAACCCACGAGCCGTCGTGATGGCGCTTTGCACTGGCCTGTTTATCGCCGCGTATTCATTGCTAGATGGAATTGGGGCACGGGTCGCCACTACTGCGCTCGGGTTCTGGAGCTGGGCAGCCATCGGCAACGCCATCGCTTTGACTGTGTGGACGGCGCTGATGCGGCCTCGTTCCCTCACCCGCCTGAGGTCAGACCGCAAGGTCATCGCGTCGGGGCTCATTGGGGGCACTGCGTCATTCATCGCATACGGGCTGGTCATCTGGGCGTTTACGCAAGCGCCAATTGCGCTTGTCACCGCGCTGCGTGAAACCTCAATAGTTTTTGCAATGCTGATCGGTGTCGGCATCCTTAAGGAGCGTGTGGACCTTGCCAAAGTTGTTTCAACGATGATCACAATTGCAGGCGCAATTCTGCTACGCGCATCAAAGTCTTAAGAAAACAAAATGGAAACGATAATGACGAAATTGATATGGATGTCGGACCCTCATTTTGCGGAAGAAGGCGATGTTCTGGGGCATGATCCCCGTGTGAGACTGGATGCGGCGATTGCCCATATCAACCGCAATCACGCTGACGCCGCAATGTGCATTATTTCAGGCGATATCGTAAATCGTGGGACGCGGGCAGGCTACAAGGGGGTGAAGGGCAAACTCAGTGATCTGGATATTACGTACCTCCCTATGATCGGCAACCATGACAGCCGGGACCTGTTCCGAGAGATTTTACCACTGCCTGACACCTGTATGGCGGATTTCATTCAATATCAGGTGGCAACGCCCGATGGCATTTTGCTCTGTCTGGACACGCATAAAGCGGGATCAGATGCTGGAGAGTTTTGTCCGGCACGCGCTGAATGGTTGCGTGAAACACTTATGAACGCAGGAAATACGCCAATATTTCTTTTCATGCACCATCCTCCAATGGCCCTTGGCTTGCCCATGCAGGACACCGAGAATCTAGAGGACGGAGACGGCTTCCTCGATCTCATTTCAGACTTTGCCTGCGTCAAATATCTGTGCATTGGACATGTCCATCGACCAATATCAGGAACTGTCCGGGGTATTCCGTTTTCGACCATGCGCTCCGTTCTATACCAAGCGCCACCGCCGCGCCCTGAATGGACTTGGGAGACATTCAAGCCAAGCAACGAGGCACCAAATATAGGGATAATTCAGCTAGAAGATTCTGCGGTGAGGATACAGTTTGATCAGTTTTGCGAATACCAACTTGGCGTGACACCAGATTGAGAAATCCATAGATCGCGGCTTCGGCTGGTAGCGCCAAATTCGCCTAATGCGGCTTTTGAGGCAGTCGCAGCGAAAGATAACTTCGTCCGCACTGTGAACCCTCGGGCGTAGTGCAAGGAAGGCCGCTTTCTGCGCTGTACGCTCGGTCAGAGGCAATTTCTCTGACGAGAAAGGCAGAACTATTTGGTGATTTTCAATGAAGATTTGGTGGAGCCTAGGAGGATCGAACTCCTGACCTCCTGCATGCCATGCAGGCGCTCTCCCAGCTGAGCTAAGGCCCCAAACCTGTCCGCTTTCCAGTGTCCGTTCCGTTTCCGGTGCGGTCCGTCTTGCGGTGTGAGCGTCGTTTAAGGGACGGCGGCGCAGGCTGCAAGCGGAAAATGCGCCGGGTTCCAAACTTTTTTCCCGGCACTGCCGGAGGGCTGCCCGGGGAAGGCGAAGCGCGTCCCCGGGCGGCTGGAAATACCTTAGGAATCGTCCTCTGGGGTCGACATGTCGGCAATCTCTTCCAGCGGGACGTTGTCCTCGTCATCGTCATCGTCCAGGACATCATCGCCCAGATCGACATCGACGTCGTCGTCATCTTCCAGAACCGCGTCATCCCCTTCGAGGTTCTCTTTGGCCTTCAGGGTGGCCGCATCTTCGGAATCGGCTTCGATCATCCGGGTCTTGCCGGTGTCCAGCTCGACGGCCTCGCCCGTGTAGGGGCTGACAACCGGGTTCTTGTTCAGGTCATAAAAGCGCTTGCCAGTGGTGGGGCAGACGCGCTTTACACCCCATTCTTCCTTGGGCATGTGGATCCCCTTGATTTACTGGTGAGTCGTATCGACGATTCCGGTGCCTTGCCATATGAGGGGGGGACTGTCAAAGCCTTTGCCGGAAAGGGGCGCGCGCATGGCCACACATCACCTGCCCGGAGACCCGCCGGTGCCGCTGATTTTGCGGCGGTCGGCGCGGGCGCGGCGGATCAGCCTGCGGATCTCTTCGCTGGACGGGCGGGTGACGCTGACACTGCCCAAAAGCCTGCCGGAACGGGCCGCACTCGCCTTTGCCGAGGAGAAGGCGGACTGGATCCGGTCGCATCTGGAAAAGCATCCCGAAACGGTGGAGGCGGGGTTCGGCACAGTGCTGCCGGTCGATGGCCAGAACCGGGTGGTTGAACGCGCGCCGGGGCGGCGCATCCAGCTGGATGCGGGCCGCATTGCGGTGCCGGGGGACAATCCGGGACGGGTCTTGCAGCGCTATCTGAAGGAGCTGGCGCGCAACCGGCTGGCCGAGGCGTCGGATTTCTATGCCGCCCGGCTGGGCAAGAGCTACAGCCGTCTGACCTTGCGCGATACCCGGTCGCGCTGGGGGTCCTGCACCGCCGACGGCGGGCTGATGTATTCCTGGCGGCTGATCCTGGCGCCGCCCGCAGTGCTGCGCTATGTCGCCGCCCATGAGGTGGCGCATCTGCAGGAGATGAACCATTCGGCAGCATTCTGGGCGGTGGTTGAACGCCTTTATGGCCAATACGAGGCGCCGCGGGCCTGGCTGCGCGAAAACGGCGCCGGCCTGCACCGTTACCGGTTCGGCGAATAGCGGCAAGGCTTTGACCCCGCGGATGAGCGGGCTAAGCTGTTGGCAGGTACCTGTTTCCAGTTTTCCCGGTTCTTGAGGCTAGCCCGTGTCAGACAAACCGCAACGACGCCTTGCCGCCATTTTTGTGCTGGATGTCTCTGGCTTCAGCCGGCTGATGGCCGAAGATGAGACCGGCACGCTGAACCAGGTTCTGGCGCAGCAGCAAAGCCTGATTGCCCCGGTGATCCGCAGCCATGAGGGCCGGATCATCAAGCTGATGGGCGACGGGGTGCTGGCGATCTTCCCCAGCGTGATCTCGGCGGTGGAGGCGGCAGCCGGGATCCAGGCCGCCGCCGCCCGCAACCGCCATCTCCAGCTTCGGATCGGCATCACCCTGGGCGAGGTGCTGATTGCCCAGGGCGATATTTATGGCGATGACGTCAATATCGCGGCCCGGCTGGAGGCTTTGGCACCGGTTGGCGGGGTGGCCCTGTCGGCAGAAGCATACGGCCAGGTGCGGGGCCGCATTCCTTATGCGTTCGAGGACCTGGGCCTGCATGAGGTCAAGAACATTCCCGCGCCTGTGCAGGTCTATGTGCTCGGCGACGAGCTGACCTCGCTGCCCAGTCTGCACCCGGCCGCCGCACCAGAAAAAGCGGTCGGGGCAGTTTCGTCACCGCGCCGGCGGGCAGGGCGGCCTGTGTGGCTGGCGCTGGCTGCGTTAACGGTCCTGGCTGCGGCGGGCGGCGGCTGGTGGGCCGCGGGCATGCCGGGTCTGCAAGGGGCGTGGCAGACGTCCAGCGGGGCTGAGCAGGCGCGGCCGCTGGTTGCCGTGCTGCCTTTCACGGCGGCCTCGGCATCTCCCGAACTGGCTCAGGCGGTCACCGGCGAGGTGATCCGCGCGCTTGCCGCGGTGCCGGGCCTGGCAGTGGTGGCGCCGGCCAGCAGCGGCGCCGCGGCTGGTCTGCCGCCGGACCAGGCGGCGAAACTGCTGGGAACAGAGTTCCTGGTCAGCGGCCACCTGCCTGCCGCTCCGTTGCAGGGGATCCGGCTGGACATCCGCAGCCCGTCCGGGCAGGCAGCCCTGCCGCCCCGCCCGCAATCCAGCCTGTCCGGGCTGGCATCTGCCGTGGCGGCAGATATTCTCAGCTCCTTCAGCCAGCCGGTGCCTGAGGCCGCGGCGGCGGCAGTACCGGATCAGGCGCTGATGCAGCTGCTGGCAGCCCGCAGTGAACTGGCGGCCGGCCGGCAGCACGAGGCCAGGCTGGCCGTGGAACAGGCTTTGCAGCTGGTCCCCGGACTGGCAGAGGCAAGGGTGCTGCAGGCTGAGCTTGACCTGGATTTTCTGACCGGCCCGCTGGCCCGCCTGCCGCAGCGCGCGGCCAAGGCGGCACAGTTGCTCGAAGGGCTGCCAGAAACACCCGGAACCTTGCGCATCCGCGCCCTTGCGGCGCAGTTCGGCGGCGCACCGGACACCGCCTTGACCCATGCGCAGGCGTTGAAGCGCTCTTTCCCGAACGATGCAGATGGCCATCTGCTGCGGGCCTGGCTCTTGCAGGCGGAGGGGCAGGGCGCCGCCGCCGAGGACGCCTATGCCACTGCTTTGCGGCTCAATCCGGTGCCGCCTGCGCTGTACCACAGCCTGCGCGCGTCGATGCTGTTTGATGCCGGGCAAGTGGGGGCAGCCGTTGACACTGCCGGTGCGGCGCTGGCGCTGGAACCCCGGGCGCAGCTGGCCCAGGCGGTGCTTTGCGCGGGGCTGGCCACGCTGGGCCGGTTTGACGAAGCCGGCAGCGCCTGCGCGCAGCTGCTGGCCGCAGGGCTGACCCTGGATCAGGCCGCGGGCGCCTTTCCCTACGGTGCCGGCGCCGGACCCGGCAGCGCCCGGCAGCGCCTGCGCACCGGGTTCAGCCTGGCAGGGCTGCCTGGCCGCCCGTGACCTGCTGCCCCGGACCTGCGGCCCGTGACCTGCTGCCCCGGACCTGCGGCCCGTGATCTGCGGCCCGTTTCCGCTGGCCGTGATCACACGCGCGGATCTATCCGCTTGACCGCGGCGCAATTTGTGATCACTTGAGGGGATGAACCTGACTGCCCGCTCTCCCCAGGACGCTGCCGCCCCGGCCCACGACCGCGTTTACCGCGCTTTGCGGACCCGTATCATGCATGGTGAAATCACCCCCGGCGCAGCGCTGACGCTGCGCGGCATCGGCCGCGAATTCGGCGTCTCGATGACCCCCGCGCGCGAGGCTGTCCGGCGGCTGGCCGCCGAGGGCGCGCTGTTTCTGTCCTCTTCGGGGCGGGTGTCGACGACGGAGCTTACCAACGAGCGGATCGAAGAGCTGGCCGCCCTGCGCGCACTCCTGGAGGTGGAACTGTCCAGCCGCGCCTTGCCGCGCGCGCATATGGCCCTGATCGACCGGCTGCAGATGATCAACGGGACGGTGGCCGAGATGGTCACCAAACGCGACGCGGTCGGCTATATCCGCACCAATCTGGAATTCCACCGCACCCTGTATCTGCGCGCCCAGGCGCCGGCCATGCTGGCGATGGCCGAGACCGTCTGGCTGCAGCTGGGCCCCACCATGCGGGCGCTTTACGGCCGGCTGCGCCGCACCGATCCGCCGCAGAACCACCGCCTGATCATCGCGGCGCTGAAGGCTGGGGACGAACCGGGCTTGCGTCTGGCGGTGCGCTCGGATGTGACCCAAGGCCTGCGGCTTCTGGCCGGGTAAACCCGCACAGCGGACCCGGCCGCCATAAGCGGCAGCGGCGAGGCTCCCGCCTGTTCCGGTCAATTTTCAGAATTGCCCTCACAGTTGGGCGTGGCCCGGCGCCTTGGCGCCGGGCCACGCCCAAGGCCGCCAGCGCCGGTGGCGCCAGCCGGCGATGGGCGGGCGCGGGAGGGGTCCGCTGCCTGCGCTCTTAAGGTTCAGCGCGCCTGGTCAGGCTTCGCTGCCGGTGTAATAGGGCGAATTCATTGCCTTGCTGGCCGCCTCGGTGGCCGAGGCATCAAAGACCCTTGTGTAAAAGGCGCAGCCCAGTTCTGCCGCAGTTTCCGGGAACAGGTTCAGCGCAAAATCCAGTGCATTGTCCAGGCTGTCAAAGGCGTCGAACCCGCCCAGAGTCTGGGTCTGCAGTCCGCTTAGCCAAACCTTGTTCTGCAGCCCCGGCAGCGTTTTCAGCGCCGCGTTGCGCGCTTTCCAGGGGGCCTCTTCAAACGGCACCGCCAGTTGCAGTTCGGTGTACACAAACGCACCCGGCGCCGCAGCCCCGCTGTTGTAATACACCGCACCCATATCGCGGCTGGCCGCGGCGGTAGCTTCGGCGTCAAATACCCGCGTGTTGTGCGCCACGCCAAAGCTGCGCGGCTCGCCCGGGAAATAGCCGGTCACAAATTTGCGGGCATTCTCAATACTGTCAAAGGCATAAAAGCCGCCGATTGAGTTGTTGCCGTGGCCGGACAGCCAGGTCTTGTTCAAAAAGCCCGGCTGCTTCCGGATCGCGGCGTTGATCTCCTGCAGCGGCACCTGGTCGAACGGCACAGAGATGGCAACTTCGGTATAGACAAAGGCTTTCGGGGTCATGGCAGTTTCCTGTGTTTTGGCAAGGGAAGGCAGCAGCAGCGCCCCGGCAGAGGCCGCCAGCAGTTGGCGGCGGGACATCCGGGAAGGTGCGCGGGAACCCGCGCGGGGTCGGTTCAGTGTCATGTTGGCTCCGGTTTAATAGCTTGCATTTTGCAAGTGTTTTGAAGTTTCCATGTAAGCTTGCATTTTGCAAGTGAAAAAATTATCAAGAGTGCATGACTGAAAAGCACAGCAAATATGAGTCCGGTTGCCCGGTGGCCTATGCCCTTGATATCTTCGGCGACCGCTGGAGCCTTCTGGTGATCCGCGACATGGCCGTCAAAGGCGCGCGCACCTACGGCGAGCTTCAAAACGGCTGGGAGGGGATCTCGACCAACATCCTGGCGCAGCGCCTCAAGCAACTGGAGGAGGCCGGGATTCTGAGCAAAAGCAAGGACCCGGAAAACGGCCGCAGCTACATCTACGCACTCACGCAAAAGGGCCGGGATCTGGCCCCGGTACTGGCAGATATCGCCCTGTGGAGCGCAAGATACAACAAAGCCGGCCATGCAATGACCGGCTTCAGTGACAAAGTGCAGGCGGACCGGGACGGCGTTGTTGCCCGGATCCGCGCAGGCGAGCTGCCTTAAGCGCCTGGCGTTACGCTGCCAGCCCCTTGGAGCCGATGTCCAGGAATTTCTGGCGCCGGTCGTTGATCAGCTCAGCGGCATCCTTGCCGGACAGTTCGTCCAGCATCTCCTGGATTGCGCCGCTGACCGAGGCCATCGCTGCCTTGGCATCGCGATGCGCGCCGCCCAGCGGTTCCGGGATGATCCGGTCATTGACGCCCAGCTTGTGCAGGTCCTGCGCGGTCAGGCGCAGCGCTTCCGCTGCTTCGCGCATCTTTTCGGCATCTTTCCACAGGATCGAGGCGCAGCCTTCGGGGCTGATCACCGAATAGACCGAATGCTCCAGCATCGCCACCCGGTTGGCACTGGCAAAGGCCACCGCGCCGCCGGAGCCGCCCTCGCCGATGATGACTGAAATCAGCGGCACGCCGATTTTCAGGCACATCTCGGTCGAACGCGCGATGGCTTCAGACTGGCCGCGCTCCTCGGCGCCTTTGCCGGGATAGGCGCCGGCGGTGTCCACCAGGGTGATCACCGGCAGTTTGAACCGGCTGGCCATCTCCATCAGGCGGATTGCCTTGCGGTAGCCTTCGGGCCGGGCCATGCCGAAATTGCGCTCAATCCGCGATTTGGTGTCGCTGCCCTTCTCATGGCCGATCACCACCACCGGCTGGTCGTTGAACCGGGCAAGCCCGCCCATCACTGCCAGATCGTCGGCAAAGTTGCGGTCGCCTGCCAGCGGCGTGTACTCGGTGAACAGCGCCTTGATGTAATCCTGGCAATGGGGGCGTTCGGGGTGCCGTGCCACCTGGCATTTGCGCCAGGGCGTCAGCTCCTTATAGAGGTCCTTCAGCAGCTGCGCCGCCTTGGCGTCCAGCGCCGCGGCCTCATCCGCCACGTTCATTTCCTCATTCGCGCGCGCCAGCGCCCGCAGCTCCTCCGCCTTGCCTTCGATTTCGGCCAGCGGTTTTTCGAATTCCAGATACTGGGTCATATCGCCTCTGCTCAGCGGGTTTGCAGCTATATGGCCTTCTGCGCCGCAAGATGCAACTCAGCAAGATTTGCGATCTGCTGCCATGGCATCAGGGACCGGCCGCGAAAGCAACGGAAGCACCGCCGATGGCCGCCGGTTGCAAAGACCGGAGACCGCGGGTTCCGGCCTGTAAACACGGCCGCACCGGCGGCACGCTGCCCGAAGGGACGGAGGAGGCCGGCCGCAACAATCCGCGGCAAATTGCGCCCGAGAATTCGCTGAGCAGAATCCGCCTGCCGTTAAGGTCGCCCTACGCCTGCAGCAGAATCGCCGCCAAGGACGCCACCAGCACCGCCGCCATGGTCCAGTTGAACGCCCGCAGCTGCGCAGGCCGCGTCAGCAGCCGCCGCAGCTGCTGGCCGAGCATGGTCCAGGTCGAGGCCGAGAAGCACCCGATCAGCAGATAGGTGCCCGACACCCACAGGATCGCGCTCAGGTCGCGGCTGGCTGCATAGAGCGTGATCGCCCCCAGCGCCATCGCCCAGGCCTTGGGGTTCACCCACTGAAAGGCGCAGGCCTGAACAAAGGTCAGCGGCCGCCCCTCTGCCGCGCTGTCCACGGGCGGGGCGGCATTTGCGACCTTCCAGGCCAGCCACAGCATGTAGACAACCGATAGCGCCCTCATGACCGTGGTGAGCGGCGGAAAAGCCTCGAACAGCTGCATCACGCCCACACCGACCAGCAGGATCATCAGCGGAAAGCCGATCGCCACGCCCAGGAGATGCGGGACCGTGCGCTGAAAGCCATAGTTCGCGCCCGACGCCATCAGCATCAGATTGTTGGGGCCGGGGGTGAAGACGGTGCCGAAGGCAAAGGCGGCCAGTGCAAAGAGGAGTTCATATGTCATGGGCAGGAAACTTGCGCAGTTTTCGCCAAATGAAATTGCGTTTTGCAGCGCCTGATGTGTATTTTCGCAACCAATGGCGAAGAATGATCAGATAAACCAGCGTATATTGCAGGAACTCACCCGCGACGGCCGGATCAGCAATCTGGAACTGGCCGAGCGGGTCGGCCTGTCGCCCTCTGCCTGTCTGCGCCGGGTGCAGGAGCTGGAACGCTCGGGCGTCATCACCGGCTACCGCGCGGTGCTGGACCGGCAGAAGCTGGGGGTGGGATTTGCCACCTATATCGGCGTCGGCCTGGGCGAACACACCAAGGACGCGCAGGAAGCTTTTGAACGCGCCATGCAATCCGCGCCCGAGGTGGTCGAATGCCACAATATCACCGGCACCATCGAATACCTGCTGCGCGTCGAATGCGCCGATCTGCCCAGCTACAAACGGTTCCACACCGACATTCTGGGCACCTCGCCCTATGTGACCGGGATCACCACCTATGTGGTGATGGGCTCGCCCAAGGATCTGCGGGCGTGACGGCGGCGCGGCTGGACTTTTGAGCATTTGGAGGAAGATGAAGCGAGGCAGACTTTCATCTTTCCTCAAATACTCACCTCACTTCGGAGGCCGCAGGCGCGCGGCGGCGGGTGTTGCGCATCCGGCGTACGCTGCCCTCACCTGATCTTAAACCGCCCGAGGCAATCTTGCACCCGGTCGCGATCACCCGCCGGGGCTTGGCTCTCCGGCAGATATGGAACAGGGCTCCCGCCTGGCAGCGGGGTCATGCAGAGACAACGTTTAGCATGCGGGCGGATACGCCCGTCCGCCTCCGCCTTATTGGCGGCGCCGCCAATCCTTAACTGCCAGTTGAGACGGCACTGGGAAATGGCACTGGGAAATGGCACTGCAAAACGGCACTGGGAACATGATCTGGAACAGATGAGCAACCGGCAGGGCAGGGGCCCTGGCCGGGCAGACCCCATGGGCCGGGGCAGCCGTTCTACCGGGGGGGCAGCAAAACCCGCATGGCGATCTCCGGCGAGGCCAGCACCGGCACCTGCGTCTGCGCCCGCAGCACCGCTGCCGCCCCGGCCATCGAGGCCTGCGCCAGCACAGCGCAGCCAAACGCGCCATCCTTCAGCGCCCCTTCGATGCTTTCGGCTATAGCCGCAGAAAACGCCGTGCCGGCGCCGGTTTCAAACAGCGGCCAGTGCTGCGCCAGAGATAACGGGGTCAGGTGCGGATCACGCCCGCCAAAGGCGCGCCGCAGCAGCGCCTCTGAAGGGGCCGCCGTGCTGTCCAGGCAATAGGCCATCAGCACCGGCCCGCCAATCCGCGCCGCTTCCTGCATCATCGGCCAGTCGATGCGGATGGCGCCTGCCTCCTCTGCAACCGGGCCCAGGGTGGTGCAGGTGCACAGCACCGGGCCGTCAGCCGCGCTGATGGCCGCCGCTATCTCCGCCCTCAGGTCGGCGCCAATGCCGTCCCGGGCCCGGGCCAGCCAATCGCTGCGCACTTGCTGATTCAGATCCGCTTCGGGGGCCAGCGCCCGGAACGTCCTCGCAAGCGCGTCTGCGGTATGCAGCAAGGTCAAATCTGCCATCAAACCCTCCATACGGAAAAGGCGCCCCATCGGGACGCCCTTGCACTCTGTCTATGCGAACCGGCGTCAGCTGTTCGCAATCAGTTCGGCCTGGGCGACAATCACCTCAGCCTGCTTGATCGAGGCGATATCGACAAGACGGCCCTTGTAGACGGTCGCGCCGGCGCCCGAGGCCTTGGCCTCTGCCATCGCGGCCAGGATCTCGCGGGCTTCCGCCACAGCCTCCTCCGAAGGGGTGAAGACCTGATTGGCCAGCGCGATCTGGCTGGGATGGATCGCCCATTTGCCGACCATGCCCAAGGTCGCAGACCGTTTCGCCTGGGCGATATAGCCGTCCTCGTCCGAGAAATCGCCGAACGGCCCGTCAACCGGCAGGATGCCATGGGTGCGGCAGGCGGCGACAATTGCAGCCTGGGCCCAGTGCCAGGGGTCGGACCAGTGCTTTTCGCCGTCGCGGATCATATAGTAGTTTTCCTGCGTCCCGCCGATGCCGGTGGTCTGCATCCCCATCGAAGCGGCGAAATCCGCTGCCCCCAGGCTCATCGCCTGCAGCCGGGGCGAGGATTTGGCGATCTCCTCGGCATGGGCAATGCCTGCCGCCGACTCTATGATCACTTCAAAGGACACCGGCTTGGTCCGGCCCTTGGCGCGCTCGATCGCGGTGACCAGCGCATCCACCGCGTACACGTCCTCGGCGCAGCCGACCTTGGGGATCATGATCTGATCCAGGCGGTCGCCGGCCTGCTCCAGAATGTCCACCACATCGCGGTACCAATAGGGGGTGTCGAGCCCGTTGATCCGCACCGACAGATACTTGCTGCCCCAGTCGACGCTGTTGATCGCCTCGATCACATTGGCGCGGGCCTGATCCTTGTCGGAGGGGGCCACTGAATCCTCAAGATCAAGATTGATCACATCAGCCGCCGAAGCCGCCATCTTCTCAAACAGTTTCACCTTGGAGCCGGGGCCGAACAGCTGGCAGCGATTGGGGCGCGCCGGTGCGGCGGGCTGGATGCGGAAGGACATGCGGAAACCCCCTGGGTAAGGAAATTGCAGAATTTTCGCCCATCGGGTTATTAAATTGCGCGCTGTCTTGCAAGTGGATTTTGCACTTGCGGCAAGAAACGCCGCGTTGCGGCAATCCCGTTTGCGCCTTTTCCGTCGCAAACCTGCGCGAAGCTGCCGCCGCCATGCTGCACTGCGCAGGAAAAGACACGGGCGCCGATCCGTGCGGAAAAGGAGTGACATGAAACGCGCATTGATCGACAACTGGGCCCTGTTCCTGGGCATGCTGCTGCTGATGGTCGGCAACGGGCTGCTGGTCACGCTGCTGACGATCCGCGGCTCGACGCTGGGGTTCACGGACCTTGAGATTTCCGTCATGCAGTCCTGCTACCCGCTGGGGGCGCTGGCAGGAACAATGCTGACCCCGCTGCTGATCGAGAAGGTCGGCCATATCCGGGTGTTTTCGGCGCTGGCGTCGATGGTCTCGGTTGCGGCGATTGCCCATCTGCTGACCTCGGATCCGGTCAGCTGGGCAGCGATGCGGCTGCTGGCGGGCTTCTGTTTTCCGGGCCTTTATGTGATCACCGAAAGCTGGCTCAACGCCAAGTCGGAGAACCGGATCCGGGCGCAGGTGCTGTCGGTCTATTTCATCATCCAGACGGCGGGGCCGGCGCTGGGCACTGCAATGGTCGGCCTGCCGGATCCCAGCGGCAACCTGCTGTTCGGGGTCACCTCGATCCTGCTGTCGGTGGCCATTGTGCCGCTGTTGCTGTCGAATATCAGGGCGCCGGATTACTCGGCGCCGGACCGGATGCCGGTGACGCGGCTGTACATAGTCTCGCCGATGACGGTTCTGGGCATCGTCATCATGGGGGCGGGCGTGGTGGCCTGGTACATCAGCCTGCCGCTTTATGCGCTGCAGAACGGCTTCAGCGAGGCGCAGGCCTCGGGCGCGCTGGTGATTGCGCTGATCGCCGCAGCACTGATGCAATACCCGGTGGGCTGGCTGTCGGACCGCACCGACCGGCGTTATGTGGTGATTGCGCTGTCCGGCATTTCGGCGCTGGTGGCGCTGTGGATGGCGGTGGACACGGCGCCCTCGCGCATTGTGGTCGGGTTTTCCGTCATCGCGGCAACCACGCTGCCGATCTATTCGATCCTGGCGGCGCACGCCAACGACCAGCTGCAGCCGGGCCAGGTGGTTCCGGCCAGCGGCACCATGGCGTTCCTGCTGCAGCTGGGGCAGTTTTTCGGCATTCTGATCGGGCCGAACATGATCAGCCTGGCGGACGGGCGGGGGCTGCAATATCTGCTGATCGGGGTCGGGGTGACCGTTGCGCTGATCGCCATTGCGCGGCGCGCGACCTCCGGGGCGCCGGAGGACACTGGCGAATTCCAGGCCATGGGTGTGATCGGTGTGGCGCAGCCGGGCGTGCTGCAGGCGGAATCATGGGCGGAGGAGGAAACGTCTGTTAGCCGCGGTGGAAGAGAAGAATATTCGAGTGTTTAGTGATTTATTCGAAGAAAGCCGACCTAAAGCGGGTTTCCTGCGCGATTTCGAGAGGACTTTGCGCGAAATTAGCCCGATTTTAGCGTGAACGATTTAACTCGAAGGATGAGCGCGATGATCGAGACCCCTTATCTGCTGTTTCTGGGCGACGCGCCTGACATGCTGGCCGCCAAAGTTGCCATCGGCATCCGCGACTGGCGCCCGGACCACGCCGTCGGCCAGATCAGCCTGCCGGGCTGCGGTGCCGACCTGGGCCTGACCGAGATGACCCTGGCCGAGGCCAGGGACGCCGGCGCCAAGACGCTGGTGATCGGCGTCGCCAACCGCGGCGGGGTGATTTCTCCGGCGTGGAAAGAGGTGCTGATCGCGGC
The DNA here is from genome assembly GCF_000511355.1 of Leisingera methylohalidivorans DSM 14336. NCBI lineage: Bacteria > Pseudomonadati > Pseudomonadota > Alphaproteobacteria > Rhodobacterales > Roseobacteraceae > Leisingera > Leisingera methylohalidivorans. The sequence continues at coordinate 447,340 of NC_023135.1, forward strand.
TCTGGAAATGGGCTATGACATCGCTTCGGGCCTGCATAACCTGCTGCGCGACGAAGGCGACCTGGTGGCGGCAGCACAGACCTATGGCGGTACCCTGCACGATGTGCGCGTCCCCACTGTCGGCTACCCGATCGCCAATGGCGTCAAGCGCAAGGGCAAGCGCTGCCTGGCCGTTGGCACCGATTGCTCGGTCGGCAAGATGTACACCGCCCTGGCGATGGATGCCGTAATGCAAGAGCGCGGCATGAAGTCGACCTTCCGCGCCACCGGCCAGACCGGCATTCTGATCACCGGCCACGGCGTGCCGCTGGACGCGGTCATTGCCGACTTCATGGCGGGCTCCATCGAGTATCTGACCCCGGACAATGATGAAGACCACTGGGACCTGATCGAGGGCCAGGGCTCGCTGTTCCACGTCTCCTATTCGGGCGTCACCATGGCGCTGGTGCACGGCGGCCAGCCGGATGCGCTGATCCTGTGCCACGAGCCGACCCGCACCCATATGCGCGGCCTGCCGGAGTATGACGTGCCAAGCCTGGAAGAGCTGAAAGCCGTGGCCCTGCCGCTGGCACAGCGCGCCAACCCGGCCTGCAAGGTTGTCGGCATCTCGGTGAACACCCAGCACCTGACCGAGGACGAGGCGGTCAAGTATCTGGCAGAAGTTGAAGAACGGATGGGCCTGCCCGCCGTCGACCCGTACCGCCACGGTGCAGGCCGCCTGGTGGATGCGCTGGCCGCGGTCTGATCTAACAGCCCCGCCGGAGGTGCCTGCTGCGTAAGCAGCTGCCTCCGGCGGGAGTATTTTTGAACAGATGAAAGCGCCGGAGCCGGGTTTTCCGGGCATCCGGCTGAGGTTCGCCGCGCGCTGCGGGGAACCGGTGGAAAGGGCAGTTTCATGAACATCACCGTCACCCCGGACGTCTTCAAACTGGCGCAGGTCTTCACTATCTCGCGCGGCTCGCGCACCGAGGCCAAGGTGCTGACCGTGCGGGTGCAGAAGGACGGCGCCACCGGCTGGGGCGAATGCGTGCCTTATGCCCGCTATAATGAAACGCTGGACAGCGTGACCGCCGAGATCGAGGGGCTGCCCGCTGATTTCACCCGAGAAGAGCTGCAGTCGCTGCTGCCCGCCGGCGCCGCCCGCAACGCGGTGGACTGCGCGTTGTGGGATCTGGAGGCCAAGCAGGCCGGAAAACGGGTCTGGGAACTGGCGGGTCTGGACGCGCCGGGGCCGGAAATCACCGCCTATACGCTGTCGCTCGACACGCCTGAAAAGATGCAGGCGCAGGCGGCTGAAAATGCGTTCCGCCCGCTGCTGAAGATCAAGCTGGGCACCCCCGATGACATGCCCCGGCTGGAAGCGGTGCGCGCCGGCGCCCCCGATGCCAGGATCATCATTGACGCCAACGAGGGCTGGTCGGCCGGAGTTTACGCCGAGCTGGCACCGCATCTGCTGCGGCTGGGCGTGGAACTGGTGGAACAGCCGCTGCCTGCGGGTGAAGACGCCGCGTTGATCGGCATGGACCGCCCGGTGCCGGTCTGCGCCGACGAGAGCTGCCATGACCGCACCAGCCTGCCGAAGCTCAAGGGTAAATACGACGTGGTCAACATCAAGCTGGACAAGACCGGCGGTCTGACCGAGGCGCTGAAATTGCGTGAACAGGCTTTGGCCGAGGGCTATCAGGTGATGGTCGGCTGCATGGTCGGTTCCTCGCTGGCGATGGCGCCGGCGACGCTTGTGGCGCAGGGTGCGGCGGTTACGGATCTTGACGGGCCGCTGCTTCTGGCCGAAGACCGCGAGGAACCATTGTTGTTTGATGCCGAAGGGGTCCACCCCCCGAAAGCTGCCCTGTGGGGGTGACGAAAGCCTGGGAAACGATCCGGGGGATCGTTTTCAATGAGGAACGGGCGGAGCCCGGAGACATAAGGAAGATAACATGACCCGTACCGTTTATGTGAATGGCGAATACCTGCCCGAGGGTGAGGCCAAGGTTTCGATCTTCGACCGCGGCTTCCTGTTTGCCGATGCGGTTTATGAGGTGACTTCGGTTCTGGATGGCAAGCTGATCGATTTTGAAGGCCACGCCGTGCGTCTCGACCGCTCGCTGAAAGAGCTGGACATGGCCTCGCCCTGCTCCAAGGAGGAGCTGCTGGAAATCCACCGCAAACTGGTGGAGCTGAACGGCATTGAGGAAGGCCTGGTGTATCTGCAGGTTTCCCGCGGCTCCGACGGCGACCGGGATTTCGTGTTCCCGTCCGAAGACACCCCGCCGAGCCTGGTGCTGTTCACCCAGAACAAGCCCGGCCTGGCCGACAGCCCGGCTGCCGCGAAGGGCGCCAAGATCATCTCGATCGAGGACATCCGCTGGGGCCGCCGCGACATCAAGACGGTGCAATTGCTGTATCCGTCGATGGGCAAGATGATGGCCAAGAAGGCGGGCTGCGACGATGCCTGGCTGATCGAGGACGGCTATGTGACCGAAGGCACCTCGAACAACGCCTACTATGTGAAGAACGGCAAGATCGTGACCCGGCCGCTGTCCAATGACATCCTGCACGGGATCACCCGCGCCGCTGTTCTGCGCCTGGCGGAAGAAGCGCAGATGGAAATCGAGGAGCGCCTGTTCACCATCGACGAGGCGAAGGCGGCGGATGAGGCCTTTACCACTTCTGCCAGCGCCTTTGTGATGCCGGTGGTGGAGATCGACGGTGTGGCCCTGGGCGATGGCACCCCCGGCCCGATCGCCAAGCGCCTGCGCGAGATCTACCTGGAGGAAAGCCGCAAGAAAGCGGTTTGAGGCGCACAGCCCCGATTGATGATGCCGGGGCTGATGATGCCCGGATTGATGATGAAGGCCGTCCCGTTGGGGCGGCCTTTCTGCTTCGCGGCAGCATCGTGAGGCCGTCACTACGCGATGTTTCGATGAGAATTGGCCGTCATTGACGCCTGTCAGTCAACAGTTGCGCGTGAGGCGCAGGAATGTCCCCGCATAGGGTCTTTCACGGCAGGATTTTAACTAATTTTACACAAAATGGGCCGGTTCCGGACGAAATAGGATAGGGTGAAGACATAGGACGCGAGCCCGGATGACCGGGTGTTTGCCAGAGTTTCACGTTAGGGAGTTGCCCCATGGACCAGACCTTTCAGCCGGAGTTTGCAGCAGTTGCGGAAGGCCCGTCAGCCGCGGGCGGCGAGGCCGAGATCCTGGCATCCGTGCGCAGGATCCTGACAACCGAAGTGTCGATTGACCCGGAGATCGCGCAGGCGGCGGCCAAGCGCGGCTGGTTCGCGGGCAATGGCCAGGCGTCGGAGCGTGCAATCAAAAGCTCGCTTGCGGCCCGGTTGCTTGGCCGGTTCCGCGGCTAGGTTTCACTGCTCTGCCGGGGCGGCAGCCGGTACTCCGAAGGCTGTAAGCCGTGTGTTGGGCGGGGCGGCGGTATTCACCGCCGTTCTTCGGCTGCAAAACCGCATCCCCGCCCGCAGGCGCCGGAACAGGCCTGCTGACCAGCCTATTGCTTGCCCGCCACGTTTTCCTTGAACGAGACCTCGAATTCCGCCTGTTTCTCCGGACCGGCCTCGGTCTGGTAGCCGGCTTTCCACTCGGCCATGGTCATGCCGTAATAGGCCTCGCGCGCGGCGGTCTTGTCCATGTCGATGCCGCGCTCGTTGGCCGCCTCCTGGTACCAGCGCGCCAGGCAGTTGCGGCAGAAACCGGCCATGTTCATCAGGTCGATGTTCTGCACATCGGTGCGGTCTTCCATCAGGTGCTTTTGCAAGCGGCGGAAGGCGGCGGCCTGGATTTCAATCTCGGTTTGCTTGTCCATGGCTGGACTCCTTCGGTTCGTTCTGCGGGTCTGCGGCAAGGCCTAGCAGCCGGGGCGGAGGCGGGCAATGGCACCGGGCAGGGGATCAGATCAGCTGCAGCGCGGCCCAAGGCCCCAGTGCCGTTGTCAGGATCAGGATCTTATAGGTCCCAAGCCAGCGGTAGATGGTTAGGCTGACATCCGCAGGCGCCAGTCCGAACATGCGGGCGTGCAGACTGGCCGCCCAGTCCTGCATCAGCAGCATCAGAACGGCAGAGAGCGTGAACAGGCCGAGATGCAGAACGGTCAGCCAGCCGAAGAAGGCAGAGAGGGTGTCCTGTGTCATGAGGGATCCTTTCCCGGTATCGCCCGCGTTTCCCTAACAGATATGGGGAGGCGCGGCTGCGCGCGCAATGGCGGCAGCCGTTTGCCGGTGCCGGAAACGGCCAGGAAAAATCGATTATCCGGCCGGATCAGAGGCCGGAGGCGTCCAGCGCCCTGGGCAGGATGCGGGCCAGATGCCCGGCCCAGGCGTGCTGGCCGCTGTGTTCGGCGATCAGGTCGTTTCTAAGCTCAACCAGCGTGTTGGGGCGTCCGGGTTTGGTGGCGTGGGTCTCGATCGCGTCGCCGGGCAGGTGGCCGGTGTAGGGCTGATTGACGCCGGTGCAGAACGCATCCTCGCGCTTCAGTTCTTCGATCACGAAGGGTGAAAACCGCTCGCCTTCGGGAAACAGGATGCCGATCTCCCAAGGACGCGGTTCCCGCCCGCGCAGCTGGCGGGTGAAGCTGTGGATCGAAACGATCACCGTGCCGGGGCGTTCGGCCAGCCGGGCCAGGGCGCGGTGGTACGGGCGGTAGCACTTCTCCAGCCGCTCGGTCAGCTCGGCCGCGCCGGCGTGGCGGTTGGCCGGGATGATGGTGCCGTCGTAAAGCTTCATCAGAAGCGTCGGGTCATCCTCGCCGCGGTTGGGGTCGATCACCAGGCGGGAGAAATTCGAGGCCACCACCGGCGCGTCCAGCATCCCGCCCAGCAGCTTGGCCACCTCGTAGGCGCCGACGTCATATGCGATGTGGCGCTCCATATCCGCACGCGGCAGGCCCAGATCGCCGCCGCCGGCAAACTCCGGCACATGATTGGTTGCATGGTCGCAGGTGATCAGCCAGCGGGCGGGGCGGTCTGCACCGTGAACAAAATAGGGTGTGTATGTCATGAGCCTGATATGTTTTGCCGCAAGCTGTTTACGGGAGTTGCGGCAGAATGGGAATTGGGGGATAAGCACCCTGAACGCTGTTTGCGGTAACATATTTCAGGTCCGGAGGAGAAGACCCCTATGAAACGCTCGCGCAATGTGAAGATTGTCGCCACCCTGGGGCCGGCTTCGGAAACCTATGAAACCATCCGCGCCCTGCATGAAGCCGGCGCCGACGTGTTCCGGCTGAACATGTCGCACGGCAGCCACCCGGAGATTGCCGAAAAGCACCGGATCATCCGCCAGGTGGAGCAGGATCTGGACAGCCCGATCGCGATCCTGGCTGACCTTCAGGGGCCGAAACTGCGGGTGGGTGTCTTTGCCAATGGTGCCGAAGATCTGGTGGAAGGCGCCAGGTTCCGTCTTGATCTGGACGAGGCCGAGGGCGACGTGAACCGGGTGTGCCTGCCGCATCCCGAGATTTTCCAGGCGCTGGAGCCGGGCGCGCATCTCTTGGTCAATGACGGCAAGATCCGTCTGGCGGTCGCGGACTGCGGTCCGGATTTCGCCGATTGCGTGGTGGAGACCGGCGGCACCATTTCGAACCGCAAGGGCGTGAACGTGCCCGACGTGGTGCTGCCGCTGGCGGCGCTGTCGGAGAAGGACCGCGCGGATCTGGAGTTTGTCTGCGATCTTGGCGTTGACTGGCTGGCGCTGTCCTTCGTGCAGCGCGCCAAGGACGTGTTTGAGGCCCGCCAGCTGGCCGACGGCCGCGCCGCGGTGCTGTCAAAGATCGAAAAACCGCAGGCGGTGGAGGATTTCGAGGCCATCCTGGATGCCTCGGACGGGATCATGGTGGCGCGCGGCGACCTTGGGGTGGAGCTGCCGGTGGCGGCGGTGCCGCCGATCCAGAAGCGGCTGGTGCGCAAGTGCCGGGCAGCGGCCAAGCCGGTGATCGTGGCGACCCAGATGCTGGAAAGCATGATCGAAAGCCCGATGCCGACCCGCGCCGAAGTCTCGGACGTGGCGACCGCCATCTATGAAGGCACCGACGCGATCATGCTGAGTGCCGAAAGCGCGGCCGGCCAGTATCCGATCGAAGCCGTGCAGACCATGAACAAGGTCGCGATCGAGGTCGAGGCAGACCCCACCTATACCCAGATCATCGCCGCCTCGCGTTCGGCCAAGGGCACCACCGTGGCCGATGGCATTGTGGCGGCGGCGCGCGAGATTGCCGAGAAGACCGAGATCAAGGCGATCTGCTGTTTCACCCAGTCCGGCACCACCGCGCTGCTGACCGCGCGCGAACGCCCCGGCGTGCCGATCATCGCCATGACTCCGGTCAGCGCCACGGCGCGGCGGCTGTGCCTCAGCTGGGGGTGCAAATGCGTGATGACGCCGGAGCTGGACCGCTTCAAAGGCGCTGTGGTGAACGCGGCGCGGGCGGCGCGCGCCGGCGGCTACGCCGGCGACACGGACCAGATCGTGGTCACTGCCGGGGTGCCCTTCAACGTGCCGGGCACCACCAACATCCTGCGCATTGCCCCCTGCGATGAGCGATTGATTTACAGCACCGATCCGGAATAACGGCAGGCTGCTTGCCTGCCGGGCGGCAGCCCGATTTGAAAGCGCCGCCCCTAGGCCTACCATTTCCCTGTGTCAGGTTGTGACGGGGGACGGGGTTTATGGGAACTGATCTGCCGCTGATTGCGGGGCTGGCGATTGCCGGGTTTTCGGTGCCGTCGGTTCTGTCGGCCTTCAGCGAACAGCGGCCGCCGCGGGCCTCCGCGGCGGCCATTCTGATTGCCATCGGCCTGATCACCTATGCGGTGCTGATGAAGCCCGGCGGCTACCGCGTGGACGAGATCCCGGATGCGTTTTTCCGGGTACTGGGACGTCTTCTGTAGAGAATCGGCTTGCCCATCCGGCAGGCATTGCGTATTGGGCAGCTCTGTTCCGCGTGGCCGGCCTTTCTTAGGCATGCCGAGTCGCGCGTCTAGCGAACCCGCATTGAAGGAGACGGAAATGCCCAAGATGAAGACAAAGTCGAGCGCCAAAAAGCGCTTTAAGGTGACCGCGACCGGCAAGGTCCTGGCAGGTCAGGCCGGCAAGCGCCACGGCATGATCAAACGGACCCGCAAGTTCATCCGCGACGCCCGCGGCACCACCACCCTGTCGGCACCCGACGCAAAGATCGTCAAGGGCTTCATGCCCTACGACCGCTAAGAGGAGATTGAGATATGTCCCGCGTTAAAGGTGGTACCGTCACTCACGCCCGTCACAAGAAGGTCATCAAGGCAGCCAAAGGTTACTACGGCCGCCGCAAGAATACCTTCAAGGTCGCCCGTCAGGCCGTCGACAAGGCGAACCAGTATGCAACCCGCGACCGCAAGAACCGCAAGCGCAACTTCCGCGCGCTGTGGATCCAGCGGATCAACGCTGCTGTCCGTTCGCATGACGAAGCGCTGACCTATTCCCGCTTCATCAACGGCCTGACCCTGGCCGGCATCGAAGTGGACCGTAAGGTTCTGGCCGACCTGGCCGTGCATGAGCCCGAAGCCTTTGGTGCCATCGTGCGCCAGGCACAGGACGCGCTGGCCGCCTAAGCCGCCAGACGATCGGAATTCAGGAAAGGCCGCTCCATCGGGGGCGGCCTTTTTTGCTGCGCCGGGGCGGGCCTGGGGTTTGCCCCTGGCGGCTGGCAGGGGCGCGCATCTTGTGCCGGCGTCCCAGGCATGCAGTAATCCCGGCTGAATGGTCAAATGTCTGGAAAGAGACGCCAAGCATGATTGCCTATGTCACCGTTGGTGCAGATGACATCGCGCGTGCAAAGCGGTTTTACTCCGCGCTGCTGCCGGCCCTTGGCTACGCATTGAAAGAGGGGCCTGAGGGGCTCAGCTACGCCTTGCCTGCTGAGCCGGGCCAGTCACCCGTTCTGCCGGATTTTTACGTCAAGCCAGCCTTCGATGGGCGTCCGGCATCGGCCGGCAACGGGTCCATGGTCGCCTTTGAGGCACGCAATCAAAAGCAGGTTCGCGACCTTCATGCCGCCGCGCTTGCCGCAGGCGGTTCCGACGAGGGTCGCCCTGGTTTCCGCGCCTCTTACGGCCCCCGCTTTTATGTGGGCTACCTGCGCGACCCTCAAGGCAATAAGATCGCGCTTTTCTCCTGCAACCCGAAGGAACCGGGGCGCAGCGGCTAGCGCAGGCTGCATCGGCGGAGGATGCCCGCCGCCGCGGCGCGGAAGGCCGGGCTGACCTGCGGAAAACCGCCCCTCACCACATCCGGGACTTGGCGTATTCCGCGTATCCCGCATCATAGGCTTCGGCCTCGAGCTCCGCCTCCTGCTCCTGCAGGAACTGCCCCGCGGTGGGCAGCGCAGGGCGCCCGGCGTCCGCATCCCACAGGCGGGAGCGCAGGATTGCCTTGGCGCATTGAAAGTACAGTTCTTCGAGGGTGATCACCGCCACCGTCGCGGGCCGCAGGGTCTTGCGCTCAAACGCAGCGCGGGCGGAGCTGTCCGCTGTCAGGAAGGCGGAGCCATTGACCCGCACCACATTGGTGCTGCCATGCACCATGAACATCAGGCTGACACGGCTGTCGCGCACGATGTTGCGCAGCGAATCGAGCCGGTTGTTGCCGCGCCAGTCCGGCAGCCAGAGGGTCCGCTGATCCGCGATATGCACCACCGGGCCGTCATCGCCGCGCGGGCTGGCATCGGTGCCCTCAGCGCCGACGGTGGACAGCACCAGAAAGCGGGAGGCAGCTATCCACTCCCGGTACAGCGGTGTCAGCCGGGTGGCGACCTTGGTCAGGGACCGCGGCGCGGCGGCGCCGTAGATCTGTTCAAGGGTTTCAGTGCTGGTGATTTTCTGCATGCCCGGGCCTCCTTTTGCAGGCAATGTAGCTTGCCCTTTTGGCGCATTGGGGCCAGTTTTTGCTCAAATGGGCCAAACAGATGATATCCGGAGGCGGGGCTGGTCCTCGTCCGATGCGGTGCAAACGCTGCCGCATGGGGTGGCATCTTATGCCCGGACGTACCGGGATGGCTATGTCTCCGCCTGGCATGACCACCCGCGCCATCAGCTGGTCTATGCCGTTGCCGGGCTGATGATGGCCAAGGCCGATGGCACCAGCTGGGCGGTGCCTGCGGGCACAGGTCTGATCGTGCCTGCGGCCATGCTGCACGAGATCCGGATGGTGGGAGAGGTGCAGCTGCAATCCTTGTATATCGATCCGGCGGAAACCGGCGCCGGGGCGATGGCGGCTTGCCGTGCGGTAACGGTCTCCGGGCTGCTGGCGGGGCTGATTGCGGCGCTGTGCGCAATGGGCAATCCCTGGCCGCTGCCGCCCCGGGCGCATCACCTGAGCCAGCTGATCCTGATCGAACTGGGGGCGGCGCCAGACACGCCGCTGGCGCTGCCGTACCCGCCGGACGCGCGGCTGCGCCGGGTGTGCGATGCGCTGATGGCGGATCCGGGAAGTGCGCGGACAATTGACCATTGGGCGGCGCTGGCAGGGATGAGCCGCCGTTCCTTCACCCGGGCGTTTCAGCGGCAGACCGGCCGCAGCTTCGGCCAGTGGCGGGAGCGGCTGCGCTGCCAGATTGCCTTGCGGGCGCAAGCGCGGGGCGCGGCGATGGAGCAGGTTGCACGCGATCTTGGCTATGCCAGCCGCTATGCGCTGCAGGCGATGATGCGGCGGCGGGTGTAAGGCCAAACCGGCCATTGCATTCGCACAGCTTTTGCGGGATACGGGCGCGGGCGGCTTTTCCTGTGCGTGCGCTGGTGCGATCCTTGCGCATACTGGCTTTTACAGGCCGGGTTCCGGATCCAGGCTGCCGGGCTTGAAATCTTCGGAGTTACACCATGAACAAGACTGTCCTTTTGTTGCCCTTGCTGGCCTTGGCTGCATGCGGCGACGAATTCAGTTATCCGTCGCAGCTGGAACGGCAGTCGCAGGCGGCCGCGCAGGCCGCATCCACCCCGGTTGACCAGATCACGCTTGCGCGTGGTGCAAGCATCAATGGCGGAAATTTTCAGGTGCTTGGCCCGCTGAAAACGTCAGTGGGCAAGCCAACCGCCTTCCACCCGGCGCCGACTGTTGCGGACGCGGAGCAGAAACTGCGTATTGAGGCGGCAAAGCTGGGGGCAGACGCGGTGATCGAAACAGAAATCGGCGACGTCGTCATCTGCCCGCTCAGCTGGGGCTGCCGGGCCGCCAGCGGCACTGCGGTGAAGTTGAGCTACTGACGGCCTGGCGGCAACGTCTGGATGCCGCTGCATTGATGCAGAGTTTAGAGAGCCGCTGCCCGAAATCGCAGCAGTTCCTGCAGCCGTGCGGCCGGAAGCGCTGGAAAAAGCGGCCGCAGGTGTGCCCGGAAAAGCGGATTGAGCGCTAGGCGGCAATCCCGTGCGGGCCGTGGCGGATGACGGCCCATTGGCCGTATGTGTCGTCCAGATCCAGCGGGATGGCGGCCGTGGATTTGCTGGAGCCGCTGCCGATTTCCGCCAGGGTGAACTCGATGCCGCCGGGGATGCCGATCTGCACCCGGTGCGCGCCGCCGCCATGCGGGGCCTGAATCGGGCGGCCGGTGGCATGCAGCAGGCCTGGGATATCCACCTTGGCGGTGCGGTTTTCGATGTCGGCCTCATAGCCGATCCGCTGGAACAGCGTCTCATGCACGGTGTCGCACATCGCGCGGAACACCCACCAGTGGGTGGCTTCCTCATCCGTTTCGCCGCCCAATAGCACAGTTGAAAGCGCCTTGCGCTGGGCATCCGTGGCGCGGTCGTCGATAATCGCCTGCAAGGCGCCTTTGCCCTCGAAAATCGGGCCGGGCCAGGCATAAAGAAGGGCAGCGCGGGTGCCGGTCAGGTCGGTTTCGCCGAAATGGCCGTTGTAGATATGGATCACCTCGAAGCCGGTGCAATTGCCGTGGGTGGGCAGATCCTCGAACTGGCAGGGGCAGCCGTAGTTGCAGTTGCAATTGCCGAAGCTGCGGCCCTCGATATACCAATCCACATGTGCCATGGCTGCCCTCCGGTTCTGCTGATGTGAAGATGCAGGCGGAGTATACCATGAAACCGGCATGATTTCAGGGGCGGCGATCCGGAGCGGCGCAGCGGGGTGACACAGCCCTGCGGCTTCCGCCCTGGCCCTCTTGCTTTCAGCGGCTCTTGTGGTAGCAGGGCACAAGCAGAATTCGAGGGGCCGTGATGGACGATCTTAAAGCCAAATATCTGGGTCAGATTGCAGACGCCGCGGACGAGGCCGCGCTGGAGGCAATCCGCCTGGCCGCCGTTGGCAAGAAGGGCGAAGTGGCGCTGAAGATGCGCGAGCTGGGCAAGATGACCCCGGAAGAGCGCCAGACCGCGGGCCCGGCGCTGAATGCGCTGAAGGATGAGATCAACTCGGCCCTGACGGCCAAGAAATCCGGCCTGGAAGATGCCGCCCTGGATGAGCGCCTGCGCACCGAGTGGCTGGACGTCACCCTGCCGTCGCGCCCGGCGCGCCAGGGCAGCCTGCATCCGATCAGCCAGGTCCAGGAAGAGATCACCGCGATTTTTGCCGAACTCGGCTTTTCCGTTGCCGAAGGGCCGCGGATCGACACCGACTGGTACAATTTCGACGCGCTGAACATCCCCGGCCACCATCCCGCGCGGGCCGAGATGGACACGTTTTATATGCACCGTGCGGAAGGCGACGACCGCCCGCCGCATGTGCTGCGCACCCATACCTCGCCGGTGCAGATCCGCTCGATGGAGAAGATGGGCGCGCCGCTGCGCATCATCTGCCCTGGCGGCGTCTACCGTGCCGATTACGACCAGACCCACACGCCGATGTTCCACCAGGTCGAAGGCCTGGCACTGGACAAGGACATTTCGATGGCGAACCTCAAGTGGGTGCTGGAGGAATTCGTCAAATCCTTCTTTGAGGTGGACGACGTCGAGCTGCGCTTCCGCGCCTCGCATTTCCCCTTCACCGAACCCTCGGCCGAGGTCGACATCCGCTGCTCCTGGGATAACGGCCAGCTGAAGATCGGCGAGGGCGACGACTGGATGGAGATCCTCGGGTCCGGCATGGTCCACCCCAAGGTGATCGCGGCCGGCGGCATCGACCCGGAGATCTATCAGGGCTTTGCCTTCGGCATCGGCATCGACCGTCTGGCGATGCTGAAATACGGCATCCCGGATCTGCGCGCCTTCTTCGACAGCGACCTGCGCTGGCTGCGCCACTACGGCTTCCAGAGCCTCGACATGCCGGCGCTGCATGGCGGTTTGAGCAGGTGAGTTTTAGCTACAACACTCGCTTTATGGCGGAAGCCTTGGCGATTGTTGGTGAGGCCGGCATTCACGGTATGAAGTACAATGGATTGCTCTCCGCTATGGGGAGTATCCATAGTTTTCAGTCGAAAAGGTTTCGAGTTTCCCCATTTCCTTCTCACCTGTTTTCCGGACAGGAGTTCGAAGACTACATGATACTTGCTTGGAGGTTTGGTCTGGTTGAGAGATCAAAATACAAGGAAGTTGAATGGAAATCCGGACTGAATAAGTCAAGCTATCAAGTCGAAGATGAAACCCTGCGCTTGACACAAGAAGGTTGGGGATTTGTTGAAACACATGGCCGGCCATTAATGCATCGTTGGGGCGCTTGGCTTGTCGATAATGTTCCTAGATTGCTCACATCGATTTTGGTTTCCGCGGCCACTGCCTGGCTTCTCATAAATTCTGGCTTAAGGGCTAACTGAGTATTTCCAGTCACTGTTCCGCGGGGCGCAGCCCCGCATCGCGCCCGACCCGCCCCCCAGGGCGGGCGCGATTGCGCCCACCCTCGGGTCCGGCGCGATGCTCGGTGATTGATCGCAACTGCAGCGCTCGCTTGCCAGCCCGCGGTCAGGCGATGGCGCGGCTTGCTACTTGACACAATCCGGGCTTTTGCACCTCACTCCCTGCTATCCTTGACGCCGGCTGCGCCCGCGCCCTTGAACCTTGCCGCAATCTTTGTCATTGCCTCGGGCAAACTGCATGTCTGCCAAGGGGTCCCCGACCGATGAAATTCACGCTTTCCTGGCTGAAAGACCACCTCGACACCGATGCTTCGGTGGACGAGATCACCGAGGCTCTGACCGATCTGGGTCTTGAGGTTGAAGGCGTCGTCAACCCGGCCGACGCGCTGAAGGATTTCAAGCTTGGCTATGTGACCCATGCCGAAAAGCATCCCGATGCCGACAAGCTGCGGGTCTGCAAGGTCGATACCGACGAGGGCGAATTGCAGATCATCTGCGGCGCGCCGAATGCCCGCGAAGGCATCACCGTGGTGGTCTGCAAGCCGGGCATGTATATCCCCGGCCTCGACATCACCATCGGTGTCGGCAAGATCCGCGGTGTCGAAAGCTTTGGCATGATGGCGTCGGAGCGCGAGCTGGAGCTGTCGGAAGAGCATGACGGCATTATCGAGCTGCCCTCGGGCAATGTGGGCGACAGCTTTGTCGATTGGCTGGCCGAGAATGACCCGGCCAAGGTCGATCCGGTCATCGAGATTGCGATCACCCCGAACCGCCCCGATGCGCTGGGGGTCTACGGCATTGCCCGCGACCTGGCGGCGCGCGGCCTTGGCACCCTGAAAACCCGCGCGTTCGAGGCGGTGCCGGGCGATTTCGCAAGCCCGGTCAAGGTCACCATCGACAAAGATACGCTGGACGGCTGCCCGTTGTTTGCCGGCCGCCTGATCAAGGGCGTGAAGAACGGCCCCAGCCCGCAATGGCTGCAGGACCGGCTGACGGCGATCGGGCTGCGGCCGATTTCGGCGCTGGTGGATGTGACCAACTTCTTCACCTTCGACCAGAACCGCCCGCTGCATGTGTTTGATGCGGCCAAGGTGCAGGGCGACCTGCGCGTCCACCGCGCGGCTGGCGGCGAGACGCTGAAGGCATTGGACGAAAAGGAATACACCTTCAGCGCAGGCCAGATGGTGATCTCGGACGCCAATGGCCCCGAAAGCATCGGCGGCATCATGGGCGGCGAAGAAACCGGCTGCACCGGGGACACCGTGGATGTGTTCGTGGAAAGCGCCTTCTGGGATCATGTGCAGATCGCGATGACGGGCCGGGCGCTCAAGATCAACTCCGACGCGCGCTACCGGTTTGAGCGCGGCGTGGATCCGGAATACACCATTGAAGGGCTGCACCGGGCCACTCAGATGATTCTGGATATCTGCGGCGGCGAGCCGTCAGAGGTGGTGATCGCAGGCGATGTGCCGGATCATTCCCGCGCTTACAAGCTGGACTCCGGCCGGGTGCAGTCGCTGGTGGGGATGGAGATCCCGGAAAGCGACCAGCGCCAGACCCTGACCCGCCTGGGCTTCCGCCTGGAGGGCAACCTGGCGCATGTGCCCAGCTGGCGCCCGGATGTGCAGGGCGAGGCTGATCTGGTGGAAGAAGTGGCGCGGATTGCCTCGCTGACCAAGCTCAAGGGCAAGCCGCTGCCGCGGCTGACCGATGGCATCCCGAAACCGGTGATGACACCGCAGCAGCGCCGCCAGCAGATGGCGCGCCGCACCTGCGCCAGCCTCGGCTATAACGAGGTGGTCAGCTACAGCTTTATCGACAAATCCTCCGCCGCGCTGTTCGGCGGCGGCGAGGATGCCACGATGCTGGCCAACCCGATCTCCTCCGAGATGTCGCACATGCGCCCGGATCTGCTGCCGGGCCTGTTGCTGGCCGCGGCGCGCAATCAGGCGCGCGGGCTTTTGGATCTGGCGCTGTTCGAGGCGGGCCCCGCGTTCACCGGCAGCGAGCCGGGCGAGCAGGTCACCCAGATTGCGGGTCTCTTGGTGGGCCGCACCGGGCCCAAGGACGTGCATGGCGCCTCGCGCGCGGTGGACCTTTATGATTCCAAGGCGGATGCCGAGGCGGTGCTGGCTGCCATCGGCGCGCCCGCCAAGGTGCAGATCCTGCGCGGCGGCGCCGGCTGGTGGCACCCGGGCCGCCATGGTCGCATCTGCCTGGGCCCGAAAAAGACCCTGGGCGTGTTCGGCGAGCTGCACCCGAAGGTGCTGAAAGAGATGGGGATCAAGGGCGCCGCTGTGGCCTTTACCATCTGGCCGGAGGAGATTCCGATGCCGCGCAAATCCGGTGCAAGCCGCCCGGCGCTGGACATCAGCGACCTGCAAGCGGTGGAGCGGGATTTTGCCTTTGTTGTCGATGCCGAGGTTGAGGCGCTGACCCTGGTCAATGCCGCCGCCGGGGCCGACAAGGCGCTGATCGAAGATGTGCGCGTCTTTGACCAGTTCATCGGCGGTTCCCTGGGCGAGGGCAAGAAGTCGCTGGCCATCACCGTACGGCTGCAGCCTAGCGACAAGACGCTGAAGGAAAAGGATATCGAGGCGGTGAGCGAGAAGATCATTGCCAAGGTCACCAAGGCAACCGGCGGCACCCTGCGGGGCTAAGGCTGGACCAGGGCTTTTGAAAAGTCTTGGCAGAAGTTTTGGGAAAACTATCAGGCAGCGCTCCCGGCGGGGCGCTGCCTTTTGAATGTCATCTGGCAGCAAAAAACTCCGCCAGCAGGTCGAACACCAGCCGGATCCGGCGGCTGGTGTGCAGCTCGCGGTGAGTGGTGAGCCAGACAGGAAAGACTATCGGATCCATCCCCGGCACCAGCCGCTCGATCCCCGGGGTGATTGCGGCCACGTCGTCCATCATCGGGCAGATACCGAACCCCTGTTTCACCAGCTCCCACGAGGCCAGTCCGCTGGTGGACCTGATGCGGAAATTGTCAGGCGTCAGGGCAATGCCCAGCGGCGCCATGAAGGCGATGGAACGTTCCACATCGGCAAAGCCCACGAAATCATGGTTCGCCAGATCTGCTGGCGACACAGGGCGGCCGCGCCGCGCCAGATAGCTGGCAGCGGCGTAGAAATGGGCGGTTGCCTCCTGCACCAGCCGGGCGATCAGCTCGGGCTGCTCGGGGCGGACATGGCGGATGGCGATATCGGCCTCGCGGCGCATCAGGTCGCGGATGTCATTGGCGGCCACCACGTCAATGGTGAGCCGCGGCGCGCGCTGGCGCAGCTGGTGCAGCACCGGCGGCAGCACATGGGCGGACATCACATCCGAGGCGGTGATCCGCACCGTGCCGTCGATGGATTGCGCCTGGCCGGTGGCGGCGAGGCACAGACCATCGGCGGCTGCGCCCATCTTGCGGCTGTGGGAGAGCAGCTCATGCCCCGCCTCGGTCAGGGCCAGGGTGCGGCCCAGACGCTCAAACAGCAAAACGCCCAGGTCCCCTTCAAGGGCTGCAACCTGGCGTGACAGGGTTGGCTGGGTCAGCCCCAGCCGGCGCGCCGCTGCGGAAAGCGAGCCGGTCTCAGCCGTGGCCAGGAAGGCGCGGATATGGTTCCAATCAGGGCTAATCATGCAAATACGTATATCAACCCTGCGGATTTCGGCAATTTATCTGTGGTCTGCGCATGAATAAGGTCTTCCCAACCAAGGAGATCCGCGATGACAGCCGACGCCCGGTTTTGGAACAAAATCGCCCCGAAATACGCCAAGTCAGCAATCCGGGACGAAGACGCCTACCGCTATGCTTTGGAGCGGACCCGTTCCTATCTGACAGCCGGAGACAGCGTGCTTGAACTCGGCTGCGGCACCGGCTCCACCGCGATTGAACTGGCCCGCAGCGTGTCCAGAATCACCGCAACCGATCTGTCCGAGGCGATGCTGGAGGTCGGCCGCGAGCGGGCGCGGGGCGCCGGCGCCAGCAATGTGGACTTTCAATGCTGCAGCGCCAGCCAGGCACCGGAAGGCCCGTTTGATGCGGTCCTGGCGCATAACCTGCTGCATCTGCTGCCGGATCTGGAGGCCGTTCTGCACGGTGCGGCGGCGCGGCTGGCGCCCGGTGGGCTGTTCATCTCGAAAACCCCCTGTCTGGGAGAGATGCGGGGCAGCTGGAAGTACCGGATGTTCCAGGCCGCGATCCCGCTGATGCGGCTGGCGGGCTATGCGCCCGGCTATGTGGGGTTCATCGACATCCCCACGCTGGAAGCGGCGGTGCAGCGGACCGGGTTCGACATCATTGAGACCGGCAATTACCCGGCGGACACTCCGGGCCGCTATTTGGTGGCACGGCGGCGCTGAGCCTTTGCCTTTCGCCCGGCAGCCCTAGGTTACAGGGCGGAGGCCGATATGTTCGAGGACCGGATGACTGCCGGGCTTCAGCTGGCCGTGCAACTGGCTGAACTGCCGATGACGGACCCCGTGGTGCTGGCGCTGCCGCGGGGCGGGGTGCCTGTTGCGCTGCCGGTTGCGCAGAAACTGCAGGCCCCGCTGGACCTGATCCTGATCCGCAAGATCGGCATGCCCTCCAACCCGGAACTGGCAGCCGGTGCCCTGGCCGAGGGCAGCAATCCCATCTTCAACGGTGCCCTGCTGCAGGCCGCAGGCCTGAAGCCCGAGGATTTTGCGCTGCAAGTGGCCCAGGCGCGGGAGGAAAACGCCGCCCGCCGGGCGCGTTACCTGCAAGGGCATCCGCCAGTGGCGCTGGAAGGGCGCACCGCCGTCGTGGTGGATGACGGCATCGCCACCGGCGCCACATTCATGGCGGCGCATTTCTGGCTCAAGGAGCGCAAGCCTGCAGACGTGATCCTGGCAGTGCCGGTGGCGCCGCCGGAAGCGGTGGACGAATTGCGCCGGCTGGTAGATACTCTGGTCTGCCTGCTGAGCCCCAGCGAGTTCTGGGCGGTCGGCGCGCATTACAGGGATTTTACGCAAACCAGCGACGCAGAGGTCACGGCCGCCCTGGCCGCGGCCCCGCAGGCTGGCGCAGGAAAGGAAAGAACGTGGCATTGAAGGTTTATCTCTCGGGCGAGATCCACACCGATTGGCGGGAGCAGATCATTGAAGGCGCCAAGGGGCTGGAGGTCAGCTTCAGCGCGCCGGTGACTGATCACGGCGCCAGCGATGATTGCGGGGTGGCGATCCTGGGGGCTGAGGAGAATAAATACTGGCACGACCACAAAGGCGCGATGGTCAACGCGATCCGCACCCGCAAGGGCATCGAGGATGCCGATGTGGTGGTGGTGCGCTTCGGCGACAAATACAAGCAGTGGAATGCTGCCTTTGACGCGGGCTACGCCGCGGCGCTGGGCAAGTCGATCATCGTTCTCAGCCCGCCGGAGCATCAGCACGCGCTGAAAGAGGTGCATGCGGCTGCACTGGCGGTGGCGGAAGAGCCGCACCAGGTGGCCGGGATCCTGACCTATGTTCTGACCGGCAAGCTGCCTGCATGACGCCGCCGGTTCTGGAAACAGACCGGCTGATCCTGCGCCCGCATCAGGCGCAGGATTTTGACGCGGTGGCCGCACTTTGGGCGGAACCGGAAGTGGTGCGTTTCATTTCCGGCACCCCGGCCACGGCGGAGGAAAGCTGGGCGCGGCTGCTGCGTTACATCGGCCACTGGCAGGCGCTGGGCTACGGATACTGGGCGGTGACCCTGCGCGGCAGCGGCCGGTTCATCGGCGAGGCGGGCTTTGCCGACTTTCAGCGCGCCATGCAGCCGCCGCTGGCCGGCGTGCCTGAAGCGGGCTGGGCGCTGGCGCCGCAGATGCATGGCCAAGGCATCGCAACCGAGGCGGTGCGCCGGATTCATCAATGGGCGGAAGAGGCCACGGCGTGGCCGGAAACCGCCTGCATTTTCGACCCGTCCCATGCGGTGTCGCAGAAGATTGCGCGCAAGCTGGGATACGAGACTGCGGGCGAGTCTGCCTATAAGGGAAATCCGGCGCTGGTGATGAAGCGGTCCATCCGCAGGGAGTGACCGGCGCCTCCCGCGCCTGCAAACGTTGCCGCCGGCAGCGCATAGCAGGCGTGGGCCCGGCGCCGCGTTTTGCGCGCCGCTGCCAGTGAAAAGCCCAGACCGGCCGGTTTTTTTGATTTGATTTCAAAGGTATGCAGCCGTTCAACGCTTCCTTAACGCGCTGCAGGCTAATCTATCAGTCAAGGCAAGACCTCCAAAAACAAGGCTTTGCGCTGGCTCCGGGCCGGCGCCTGGACATGCTCATGACAAACCGCCGCAGAAAAGCTACGCAAGTCACACCGCAGATCGAGGACGCGGGCCTGTTCAAGAGCGAAGTGCGCAATGTGCCGGTGCAATTGGTGCCGGTGGTCACGGGCAACAACCGCGGCGATCTTGTGGTCAAGGGGATCGTCAGTCCCGGCTCCGAGATCGAGGTGGTGTTTGCCGGACGCCGGAAGCGCGAAGCGGCAGGGCTGATAGAGCAAATGAAGAAGCTGCGGGCGCAGGGGGTGCGAAGCGCGATGAACGGCGATGAGGCGATGAGCTATCCCCGGAATCTGCGCCTGCCAGTCCAGGTGCGGGGCACCTGGCGGCTGCGTTTCGAGCGCGATGCCTCCGGCTGGGAGGTCAAGAGCTATCAGCTGCTGGCCGCGCAATGGGCCTTTGCCGGTGCAGAAGGGGATACTGTTCTGAGCGGCTGGCCGCCTGCCGGGCCGGAGAACAGGCTGCAGGACCGCTCCGGGGCCGCGCGGTCCCAACTGGCCGCAGCAAAGGCCGCGCCGACGGCACCGGCGGGCCAGGTCTCTTAGGCAGCAGCGCAGACACGCCCCGCCAGAGGCGGGGCGCCCGGCCCAACGGGGGGAGGCCCGTCAGGGCCGGAAACGGGCGGGAGGGTGTCAGCCCTCTTTCCTGATTTCCACAGAATGCGGATAGGGGATTGAAATGCCCTTGGCGTCGAAAGCCTCTTTCACGCCTTGCGTCAGGGCAAATTTCACTTCCCAGTAATCCTCGGCCTTGCACCAGACCCGGACTGTCAAATCGACCGAGCTGTCTCCCAGATTGGTCACCCGGACCCAGGGCGGCGGATCCTGCAGCACCCGCGCATCGGCGCCGGCCTGTTCGAGAATGATCGCCTTGGCGGCTTCAGCGCTATCGCCGTAGTCAATGCCGAACACCATGTCGGCGCGGCGGGTGGGATGATGCGAGAAATTGGTGATGATCGAGCCCCAGGCCTGGCCGTTGGGCACGATGATCTGCACATTGTCCGGGGTGGCCAGCTCGGTGATGAACAGGTTCAGATCTTTCACCGTGCCGGAGGTGCCGCCGATGTCCACATACTGGCCGATTTTATAGGGACGGAACAGGATCAGCATGAAGCCCGCGGCCAGATCGCTGAGCGTGCCCTGCAGCGCCAGGCCGATGGCCAGCGTGGCGGCACCCAGCATCGCGACCAGGCTGGTGGCCTCGATCCCGAAGATGTTGAGAACCGCCACCAGAACCACCGCCAGCAGTGCCCAGCGGACCAGGCTGGCGGCGAAATTGCCCAGCGTCGGATCGATCCGCGGGGTCCGGTTGATACGGTTGCGCACCGCGCTGCTGATCCAGCCGGTGGCGATCCAGCCAAGGATCAGAACCAGCAGCGCCTTGGTGCCGCTGACCAGCAGCGGCCAGTAGGCGCCGGCCTGTTCAATCAGTTGTTCCATCAATATCAGTCCTTTGAAAACGTGCGAAAGGAGCGGAAGCCCGCCCCTTTGCTAATGTCGCATTCCGCTGTTGCGGCGCTATTTTTTAAGCGAATCGCGGATTTCGAGCAGCACGTCAAGCTCGGTCGGCCCGGCGGGCGTTTCCTCTGCCGGGGTGTCTTCTTCGTGCTCCATCGCGTCGCGGACGCGGTTCACCGATTTCACCAGCAGGAACACCACCCAGGCGATGATCAGGAAATTCAGCACCGCCATCAGGAAGGAACCATAGGCAAAAACCGAAGCCCCGGCCTCGCGCGCGGCCTCCAGCGAGCCGTAGTCTGCGCCGTCTCCGCCCAGCACAACAAAGTTGTTGGTGAAATTCACGCCGCCGGTGAACAGCCCTATGATCGGGTTGATCAGGTCATCGACCATGGATTTCACAATGGCAGTAAAGGCGGCGCCGATGATGATCCCTACCGCCATATCCATCACATTGCCCTTGGCAATGAAGGCCTTGAATTCGTCCAGCATATCCGTTCCCTCTCCGTCCCAGCCGTTATGATCGCAGGATCAGGCTAGGAGCGGCCTTGCGGCCTGTAAACGGGGAATGTTCCGGCCCCGGCGTCAGTGCGGGGCCGGAAACGGCGCGTCTTGCCGGAGATCAGATCGAACGCTTCCGCGTCCAGCGACACGGCGTCCTCGGAAACCTCCGGCTGACCGCTGTCCTGAATGGCCTCGTCCGAGAGGCAGTAGGACAGGTAAATCCCCGAAGGCCGGCCCGGTGCCGTCCGGCAGCGCAAGATTGTTGCAAGGGTATCGCGCTGCAGGCGGCGCCAAGCGGCGCCTGGTGCCGTCGCTTGCTTCCACCGGCACCAGCAGCGGGGCAGGAGTGGCCGCGCAAAAGGAAAAGCCCCGCCGGGTCTGGCGGGGCTTTGGTGCATTTTTTTGCGGGCTGGGGCCGTTACTGCTTCAGCGCCAGTTTCGGCGACAGCACGTCGATGCCCAGGGCCTCGCCCACCGCGTAGTAAGTCAGCTGGCCTGCATGCACGTTCAGGCCGTTCAGCAGGTGCGGGTCGTCCTCGCAGGCCTGGCGCCAGCCCTTGTTTGCCAGGTTCAGCAGGAAGGGCAGGGTGGCATTGCCCAGAGCCTGGGTCGAGGTGCGCGCCACGGCGCCCGGCATGTTGGCGACACAGTAATGCATGATGCCGTCGACCTCATAGATCGGATCGGCGTGGGTGGTTGCCTTGGAGGTCTCGAAGCAGCCGCCCTGGTCGATGGCAACATCCACCAGCACCGCGCCGGGCTTCATTTCGCTGAGCTGTGCGCGCGAGATCAGCTTGGGTGCCGCGGCGCCCGGGATCAGCACCGCGCCGATCACCATGTCGGCCTCGCGCACCAGCTCGGCGGTGGCGCCGGCGGTGGAGTACTGGTTTTTGAAGGTGCGGCCGAACACGTCATCGAGATACTTCAGACGGGTCAGCGAGCGGTCGAGGATGGTGACATCCGCGCCCATGCCCGCGGCGATCTTGGCGGCGTGGGTGCCGACAACGCCGCCGCCGATCACCACCACCCTGGCCGGAGCCACGCCGGGGACGCCGCCCATCAGCACGCCGCGGCCGCCGTTGGCTTTCTGCAGGGTGTAGGCGCCCACTTGCGGAGCCAGACGGCCGGCCACTTCGGACATCGGCGCCAGCAGCGGCAGGCCGCCGCGGTCGTCGGTCACGGTCTCATAGGCAATCGCGGTGCAGCCCGATTCCAGCAGGTCATGGGTCTGCTCCGGGTCGGGCGCCAGGTGCAGATAGGTGAACAGCAGCTGGCCTTCCCGCAGCATCTTGCGTTCGGCCGCCTGGGGTTCCTTCACCTTGACGATCATGTCGGCGGTGGCAAAGATTTCCTCGGCGGTGCCGAGGATGACAGCACCGGCGGCGGCATAATCCTCGTCGGTGAAGCCGGCCCCGGTGCCGGCGCCTTTCTGGATGACAACATCGTGGCCGTTGCTGACGGCTTCACGGACAGCGTCCGGGGTCATGCCGACGCGGAATTCCTGCGGTTTAATCTCGGTGGGGCAGCCGATTTTCATGTGTGTTTCTCCTCCAAATTCAATACGGTCATTTTGCCGCAGATGCCGCAATATGTGCTGCTTTTTGAGGCGGAAATGAAATAGGGCTTTCGAATAATCTTCGTCTATTCAGGCGAGAATCAGCAAGGATCTTCGAAAAATGTCGTTGGACGAAACAGATCGTCGCATTCTATCGGTGCTGCAAAAGCAGGGGCGGATTTCCAATGCCGACCTGTCGGAGCGGGTGAACCTGTCGGCCTCCGCCTGCCACCGGCGGGTGCAGCGGCTGGAGGCGGACGGGTATATCCGCGATTATGTTGCGCTGCTGGATGCGCGTAAGCTGAACGTGCCGACCACGGTGTTTGTCGAGATCACCCTGCAGGCCCAGGCGGATGAGGTGCTGGACGCGTTTGAAAAGGCGGTGTCGCGGATCCCGGATGTGCTGGAGTGCCACCTGATGGCGGGCACGGCGGACTATATCCTCAAGGTGGTGGCGGAAAACACCGAGGATTTTGCCCGCATCCATCGCCAGCATCTGGCACGGCTGCCGGGGGTGGCGCAGATGCAGTCGAGTTTTGCACTGCGCACCGTGTTCAAGACCACGGCGCTGCCGGTTTGATGCGGCGCTGATGCTTATAGCCGGACCGGGGGCTTTTGCGCTTGAACCCCGGTGGAAATTCCGGTTGCCTTGGGGGAAGGTGCAGCCAGGGCCGCATGACGGATCCTTTGCTGCGGCGGCTGCTGTCTGCTGCCCCGGCGGAGTGACATCAAACAGTCACTTGCCGTCCGTATAAGGCGGCGTTTGCACGACCTGACAAGGAAGGAACCCTGCCCGTGACCCGCGAATTTGAAAGCGCATCCCTGGATTGGCTGGAAGCGGAGCTGCAGGACACGCTGGACGAGGATATCGAGATTGAATTCTCGGAGCCGATGCTGAGCCAGGAAATCCGCAAGATTTACCGCGAACAACACCCGGAAATGCTCGACCGGCAGATTTACTTCCGCAATCTTTTGCGGCTGCAGGCAGAGCTGATCAAGGTGCAGGACTGGGTGCAGAACTCCGGCGCCAAGGTTTGCATCCTGTTTGAAGGCCGCGATGCAGCGGGCAAGGGCGGGGTGATCAAGCGGATCACCCAGCGGCTGGATCCGCGGGTGGCGCGGGTGGTGGCGCTGCCGGCGCCGAACCGCCGCGAGCAAAGCCAGTGGTATTTTCAGCGTTATGT
Source organism: Leisingera methylohalidivorans DSM 14336 (assembly GCF_000511355.1). NCBI lineage: Bacteria > Pseudomonadati > Pseudomonadota > Alphaproteobacteria > Rhodobacterales > Roseobacteraceae > Leisingera > Leisingera methylohalidivorans. The sequence continues at coordinate 471,094 of NC_023135.1, forward strand.
GCCGCATCTGCCGGCGGGCGGCGAGATCGTCCTGTTTGACCGGTCCTGGTACAACCGTGCAGGCGTCGAGCGGGTGATGGGCTTTGCCAGCGACGACCAGGTCGACCAGTTCTTCCAGGACGTTCCGGAATTTGAACGGATGCTGGTGCGGTCGGGGATCATCCTGCTGAAATACTGGTTCTCGATCACTGACGAGGAACAGCAGCTGCGGTTCATGATGCGCATTCACGATCCGATGAAGCAGTGGAAACTGTCGCCGATGGATCTGGAAAGCCGGATCCGCTGGGAACAGTACACCAAGGCCAAGGAGGAGATGTTCAAACGCACCAACATCCCCGAAGCGCCATGGTATATCGTCGAGGGCAACGACAAGAAGCGCGAGCGGCTGAACTGCATCGAGCATCTGCTGACCAAGATCCCCTATGAAGAGGTGCCGAGCGAGAAGGTCGAGCTGCCGGACCGCAAATACAACCCGGACTATGAACGCCAGGTGCTGCCGGACGAATTGTATGTGCCCAAAGTCTACTGAGGTTCCGTCTTAGACACTAGGCGAGCGGACGGGCGTGCCGCGGCGCGCCCGTTCCAGGTTTGCCCGGCCGGGATCAGAACAGGAAGTCGCTTTGCTGAAGCTCCTGCTCTGTTACGCCGCTGAGCAGCAGGCTGTCGCCATCGCTGTCGCTGATCAGCAGGCCGGCATTGGTCTGGCTGGTGTGATTGTTCACCAGATCGCTGAAGCCGGTGATGCCTGTGGCGGCGCTCAGATCGATGCGTTCACCGCTGGCATCCGGGTTGAAATCCGTCACGGTGTCGTCGCCGCCGCTGAAGATGAAGAGGTCGCCGCCGCCCTTGCCGGCCAGCTTGTCGTTGCCGCTGCCGCCATCCAGAGTGTCTTTGCCGCTGCCGCCGAACAGCTTGTCGCTGCCGGAGCCGCCGTTCAGCTCATCCGCGCCGTTGTTGCCGCGCAGCGTGTCATTGCCGGAGCCGCCGTTCAGTTCGTCGCCGCTTGACTTGCCGTTCAGTTTATCCCGGCCTTCGCTGCCGTCGAGGCGGTCCCGGCCGTTGCTGCCGGTCAGCGTGTCATTGCCGCCGAGGCCGTCCAGGCTGCCTGCGCTGCCAAGGGTCAGGTTATCATTTCCCGATGTGGCACCGGTGCCTGTGCCGCCGCCATCGCTGCCTCCTGATCCGGAGTCCAGTTGCAGTTCTGCGCTGGTCTTGGCGAAGTTCTGGGTGACCATCACCGCATCCCAGCCGTTGAAATTGCCCTGCTCGATGCCGATGCCGACCACTTCGACACTGGCGCTGAGGATGTTGGCGCGGTGGCCAGGGCTGTTCATCAGCGATTCGTGCAGGTTGACGACGTCATCGGCCAGCCCGGCGGCGCCGCGTTCGCTCTGCCAGGCAATATTCTCGGCCCAGGTCCAGCCGCCCGAGAACTGAAAGCCGGCATCCATCATCCGGTCGCCGGCGCTGGAGCCGCCGGAGCCGGTATGGGAGAAGAGATCCTGCTGCAGCATCCATTCGCTGTGGTCTTCTGCCGAATCGTTCAGGCGCAGCTCGAGCTGGACCGGGTTAAGCCCGCGCGACGTGCGCTCGGCATTGATCAGGTCGAGCATCTGCCGCTCGGGTTGGCTTGCCTGTGACATCAGTAACTGCTCCGTGAGTGTGCCGGCTGGGCGGCGGTGCTGCCTTCGGTTAACGGAAAATTAAGGCGCCGGAAGGGCCGGACGGTGCAGCAGCGGAAATGCGGCAAGGCTCTGCCGTAGCGTGGGGGGCGGATACGCGGATTCCTGCGCGCCCGGCCGCCTTGGGCTGTCCTGTGCAGCTGGCTGCGCGGCACCGGCGCAATCCCGCTGCGGGGCATCGGGCAGGGCGGTGCAGGATTCGGGGGGGGGAAGCGGCTGCCGTCAGGACGCGGGGGCTTGCCGCGGAAACAGCCACAGAAAAGGGTGGGCCGGGCGCCGTCGGGGGAAGCTGCCGGCGCCCGGCAATATTGAAAACCCGCAGAGGCTATGCCTTGTTTGCAGGGATCAAGACAGGCGCCGGTGTCGTGTCTTTTTTGGGGGGGGCGCGGCCTGCTCCGGGTTTCAATGAACCGGGTGTTCCAATCCCGGCCGGCGGGGCAGTGTTTAGGGAAACGCATCAGATTTGCCCTGCCGTACTACTCGTATAGCAGAAGAATTTAGGGAAATACACCTTAAAGATGTAATTCGGGCAAAATTGAGGTATTTTTGTGCTTCCCCTCGAGACGCGGTGTTTTTCTCATGGGGGCAAAAATGACAAACCCCCGGGGCGGGGCCGCGGGGGTCGTCTGAACTTAAGTTCCGGCTGGTCGCAAGACCGGCCAAGTGCTGTCCAAAGCTGGACGGCCTGCCGCTTACAGCAAACCTTCGCGCTGGAGCTTCTTACGTGCCAGTTTCCGGGCACGGCGGATCGCTTCAGCTTTCTCGCGCGCTTTTTTCTCGGACGGCTTCTCGAAATGTTGCTTGAGCTTCATTTCGCGGAATACGCCTTCACGCTGCAGCTTTTTCTTCAGGGCACGAAGCGCCTGATCGACATTGTTGTCGCGAACACTAACCTGCATGTGGTTTTCACCACCTTTCTAAGTTTGAGTTGCAAGGAAATTGCAGGAGCTGGCCGTATAGCAAAGGCAGGTTATTTTGTCTAGTAGGGTATTGGGACGTTGAAAGCGGGAGAGCGGCATGACTGGAAATCAGGATCAGGCGCAGGGCGATATCAAGGCAAAGCTGCTGGATGCAGCGTTGAATCACGTGCCGTTTGACGGCTGGTCCGAGGTGACATTCCGTGCCGCCTGCCAGGAGGCGGATGTGCCTGAGGTGCTGGCCCATGCGGTCTGCCCGCGCGGCGGGGTGGACCTGGCGCTGGCCTATCACGCCCGCGGCGATTCGCGGATGCTGGCGCGGCTCGAGGCCGAGGATCTGTCCGGCCTCAGGTTCCGCGACAAGGTGGCAGCGGCGGTGCGGTTCCGGCTGGAAGCCGTGGAGGACAAGGAAGCGGTGCGCCGCGGCACCACGCTGCTGACACTGCCGCAATATGCCGGCGACGGGGTCAAGGCGATCTGGGGCACCTGCGATCTGATCTGGGAGACGCTGGGCGACGGCTCGGATGATCTGAACTGGTACACCAAGCGCGCCTCGCTCGCCGGGGTCTATTCCGCCACGGTGCTGTTCTGGCTGGGCGATGACAGTCTTGAGCATCAGGCGACCTGGGAGTTTCTCGACCGCCGGATCGGCAATGTGATGGATTTTGAGAAGCTGAAGGCGGGTTTGCAGAAAAATCCCTTGTTGAAACCATTCCTGGCGGGGCCGAACTGGCTGGCCGGGCAAATCAAGCCGCCGAAAGACCGTGATGATCTGCCTGGGTCGCTGAACCCGCGCCGCTGAAACAGATCCGGACCCAGCTTTTGGGCGGGTGTGCTCCGCAAAGGCGCCGGACTGCGGCGCCTTTGCTGTTTGCGCTCACCCGGACGGGTGGTAGGCAAGGGGCAAGGATCAGGAGGACGAATTGCCATGACAGAGATGATGCGCGCGGTTGAAATCAGCAAACCCGGCGGGCCGGAGGTTCTGCAGCTGACGCAGCGCCCGGTGCCGCAGCCTGGCCATGGCGAGGTGGTGATCAAGGTGGCTTATGCGGGCGTGAACCGTCCCGACGCGCTGCAGCGCGCCGGTGCCTATGACCCGCCCAAGGGCGCCAGCGACCTGCCGGGGCTGGAAGCCTCGGGCGAAGTGGTGGCTGCGGGTGCAGGCGTCAGCGGCATCGCGGTGGGCGATCAGGTCTGCGCGCTGCTGCCCGGCGGCGGCTATGCGGAATACGTGGCAACCCCTGCGGCGCATTGCCTTCCGGTTCCCGAAGGCCTGGATCTGAAACAGGCGGCCTGCCTGCCGGAAACCTTCTTCACCGTCTGGTCCAATGTCTTCACCCGCGGCGGGCTGAAGGCGGGGGAGCGGTTCCTGGTGCATGGCGGCTCGTCCGGCATCGGCACCACCGCAATCCAGCTGGCCAAGGCCTTTGGGGCCCGGGTGTTTGCCACGGCCGGGTCGGACGCGAAATGCCAGGCCTGCCTCGATCTGGGCGCCGAACGCGCGATCAACTACCGCGACGAGGATTTCGTCAAGGTGCTGCGGGAGGAGGGCGGCGCCGATCTGGTGCTCGACATGGTCGGCGGCGACTACATTCCGCGCAACGTCAAGGCAATGGCCGAGGACGGCCGCCTGGTGCAGATCGCCTTTCTGCAGGGACCGAAGGTGGAGCTGAATTTCGCCCTGATGATGGTCAAACGGCTGACCCTGACCGGCTCGACTCTGCGGCCGCAAAGCGATCTGGCCAAGGCGCAGATTGCCCAGGACCTGCGCGAGGCGGTCTGGCCCTTGATCGAGGCAGGCAAGGTCGCACCGGTGATGGACAGCGAGTTTGCGCTGGGCGAGGCCGCCGCGGCGCACGCGCGGATGGAAAGCTCCGGCCATATCGGCAAGATTGTATTGAAGGTGGGCTGACACACTCACCGGTGTCACACCAAAGGGCCGGCAGATCTGCCGGCCCTTTTTGCCAAGCGGTTCCTTTTACTGCACGTTACTGCACGGCGCGGCGGTACAGATGCCAGGTCGCATGCCCCAGCACCGGCACCACAATGATCAGCCCGGCCAGGAACGGGATCGCACCGATCACCAGCGCGGAGCCGACGATGATACCCCAGGTCATGCAGATCACCGGGTTCTTGCGCAGCACCTTGATCGAGGTGGCCACCGCCACCGGCAGGCCGACATGGCGGTCCAGCAGCAGCGGAAAGGACACCAGGCTCATCGCCAGCGCGGCAAAGGCAAAGACCGCGCCCACGATGCCGCCGGCTATGGCCATGATCCAGCCCGAGCGGGTGGTCACCACTTCCGTGGCAAAGGCCAGCAGCGAGGCCGGCGGTTCCGGCCCCAGGGTGCGGCTGTAGATCATGTCAGCGGCCACCAGCCAAACAATGAACAGCGCCGCCAGATACAGACCCAGCACCAGAATACCGCCAAACGCGGGGGAACGGATGACGCCAAAGGCATCCATCCAGCGCGGCTCGAACCCGGCTTCACGGCGCGAAGACATTTCATAAAGCCCAACCGCGGCCACCGGGCCAAGGATCGCAAAGCCCATGATCATCGGCACGATCAGGGGCAACAGATTCATCGACAGGCTCATCACGATCAGCGTGATGCCGATCAGCGGATAAAACAGCACCAGGAACATGGCATCGCTGCGGCAGGCGGCAAAATCCTCCAGGCCGGCAGCCAGCGAATGAATAATGTCATCCATGGTAAGCTTGCGTGCCTTGGGCAGTTCCTTGATGCCGCTGCTGCCCATCTCTTCGACCGTCTGGCCGATATGGTGCCCGGTTGTCTCCGCCCCTTGCAGAAGCCAGCTGAGCGGGTTCCCAATTGTTTTTGCCATGCGCGTACTCCTCCTCGCTGACGATAACGGAAGTGCCGTTCAGGCAGGGCCGGGAGCGGCACATATTTGTATACTAGCACAAAACCGCGCGAAGTGTGCGTCACAGGCCATTTATTGCCGCGCGCAGCGGGGCAGGTCTGTTGCCGGCACGGGGACAGGGGGCGGGGCGGCCGTTCGGATCACGCGGTCCGGCAAAGGCACGGGCGCCGGATCTTTCCGGTCTGGAGCACTCCGGGGTGAATTGGCCGCCAGGCCGGGAGGGGCAGCGCCCCCTTACCTGTCTCCGCCTTAGCGGACCGGTGCAAGGCGGGCGTCTTTCAACGTGCAATCCTTGATCACATCGCGTCCGCAGGGCACCGGGTCAAGCGATTTGGACAGGCAGATGCGGGCCTCCTGGATGGCGCTGTCCCGGCAGGTGATGGTCAGGCTGTCGCGGGACAGTCCCGGATTTTCCTTCAGAAAAGCCTCCTCTACCACTGCAGCAGGCAGGGTGACGGGGGTCTCCAGCCTGCGGAAGATGGCGGGGCGGGTGACGCGGGTGTAGGCCTCGCGCATCAGGCTGTAATACTGGCGGGCAGTCAGGCCGGAGCAGGTGCCGTGCTTCTTCCACTGGTGCCAGGCCAGGCCAGGGCTGCCCATGATATCCGCCATGTCCCGGCTCATGCGGCGGCTGGGCGGGGCGGCGGCGGTATGGCAGTAACTGGGCCAGCCGCGGTGATGCTGCGGCCACAGCCCATGCAGGGTCCAGCCATAATCATGGCGGGCATCGCATTGCTCCGCGCGGCGCGCATCGCCTTCCTGTTCGCACCAGTTCGGCGACCAGCTGAGCGCCAGCACGTAATAGTCGAATTCCCCGGCCGGCTCGCCCTCTGCCGCTGCAAAGGCGGCAAAACAGGTCAATACAGCCGCAAACCCCAGCAACAACTTGCGCATTGGCCTCTTTCCTTATGCATTTAAGCCGACTATATAGACCTGAAGTTCCCCGACAACGGAAACCAGACCCCGAAAGCGGGGCAGCCTTTATCCAGGCGGCGGGGAAGATGTGTTTTAAGGAGATGAGCGGATGGCAAAACCGTTGATGGCCAAGGCAACCGCCGTGTGGCTGGTGGACAATACCACAATCAGCTTCAAGCAGATCGCCGATTTCGTCGGCATGCACGAGCTGGAAATCCAAGGCATCGCTGACGGCGAAGTGGCGGTGGGCGTCAAAGGGTTCGACCCGATGGCCAACAACCAGCTGACCCAGGATGAGATCGACAAGGCGCAGGCCAATCCGCTGCACAAGCTGAAGCTCAAGTTCAACCCGGCCGCGGCCGGCGAGGAAAAGCGCCGCGGCCCGCGCTATACCCCGCTGTCCAAACGCCAGGACCGTCCGAATTCGATCCTGTGGCTGGTCAAGTTCCACCCCGAGCTCAGCGATGGCCAGATCGCCAAGCTGGTCGGCACCACCAAGCCGACCATCCAGTCGATCCGCGAGCGCACCCATTGGAACATCTCCAGCATGCAGCCGATCGACCCGGTGGCGCTGGGCCTGTGCCGGCAGTCCGAACTGGATGCCGTCGTGCAGAAGGCCGCAGCCAAGAAAGCCGCCGAAGGCGGCGTGATGAGCGATGATGAGCGCCGCAAGCTGGTTTCGACCGAACAGTCGCTGGAGATGGGCACCGAGCCGAAGATCCCAAGCGCGATCGAGGGGCTGGAAACCTTTACCCTGGGCAGCGGCTTGAACAGTGAAGACGAGAAGAAGGAAGAGGAAATCCCGGACGCCGACAGCTTCTTCAACCTGCCCTCGGGCGGGGATGACGAGGACGACGACGAAGATCCCCGCCTCTGATCCGGCCCGGCCCGGCGGGGCCGGTTGCAGGAACTACTTAAAAAGCCGCAGATCCGGTGCTCTGGATCTGCGGCTTTTTCTGTTAGAATCGACACTCTACGTTACAATATGTTGACTATCTGCCTCCGTTTTGCGCAGCATGATGTTGCGGCTTGTTGTGTTCCAGATTGTCCGCAAAGCCCGGGGTGCGGGAAATGCCTTTTGTTTCGGGGCGGGTTTCCCATTCGCAGAGACCGGGGAGTTAATGAGTATTGCCAGCGGTCCGGTCTTGCAGGCCTGCCCGTGAAGGGATGGCAGGAGTACAAGCAATGGACGCAGCAGGGGCCGCGGCGCTTGGGGAAGGCAGCCGCTTGGATCTGGAGACACTGGCCTGTTTGAGCGGCCTGGAGTTCTGCCAGGAATTTGTCGATCAGCTGGCGCAGGCCTATGCGGCCGATCTGGTTACCGTGGGTGAGCTGAAGGTCAAGGAGACCGAGCGCATCATGGTGCTGGCTAGCTGGTTCGACGGGCTGCAGCTGGGGGATTTCGAATACGAAAGCCGCGGGACGCCGTGCCATGATGTGGTGCTGAGCGGCAACCCGCATGTATTCCTCTGCCAGGTGCAGGAGCTGTACCCGGATGACAAGATGTTGAGCGAGGACGGCATCCAAAGCTATGCCGGGGTCGCCCTGAAAAACGCCGATGGCGCGGCGATCGGCCTGATCCAGGCCGCCTGGCGCCACGAAATCGACGGCGCGCTGGCGCAGCAGATCGTGGCCGAGATGCAGCACTTCGCGCCCCGGCTCGGGGCGGAGGCCGCCGCACTGCAGACACTGGCCACGCTGGCGGCGCTGGCTGAAGGGCCGGGCGGCACCTCGCCGCGCGCGGCCTTCCGGCATCTGGCCGAGCAGCTGCAGGGCGCGTTCAAGGTGCGCTCGGCCTTCATTGCGGAATGCCGCGGCGACAGGCCGGAGTGTTTCCGGATGCTGGCTTGCTGCTGTGACGGGCAGCAGATGAAGGGCATGGAAGACACGGTTGTGCCCTATGACGGCACCCCTTGCGCGTTGTTAAAAGGGCGGAAGGAATTCCTGGTGCCGGACGGGCTGCAGGAAGCGTTTCCGGAGCAGGCGCAGTACCGCAGCCGGAACCTGCACTCTTACCTGGGCATCGCGCTGACCGATGCGGAGGGCACGGAGATCGGGCATTTTGCGCTGCAGCACGACCGCGAAATCAGGCGGAGCAAGCTGGACAGCGGTCTGAGCGCGTCCTTTGCCGCGCGGATCGGGCTGGAGCTGCGCCGCCGCAAGGCGGAAAGGCGCCGCAGCCAGGCGGAAGAGGCGCTGCTGATCAAGCGCAAGACTGAGAGCCTGGGATTGCTGGCGGGCACCATCGCGCATGATTTCAACAATCTGCTGGCCTCGATGCAGGGCCGGGCCGAACTGGCGCTGGCGCATCTGGATGCCGCGCATCCGGCAGAGGCGCATCTGCAGGAGCTCGAACAGGGGCTGCAGGCCTCTGGCTTGCTGGTCCGGCAGCTGTTGAACTACGCCAAGGGCGGCGACAGCCGGGAGCAGGGGGTCTGTGATCTGAACGCGATCGTGCAACAGGCCATGGCGCTGGTCCCGGATGCGCGCAAGATGGGCAAACAGGTGGTGCTCGACCTGGAACAGGGGGCGCTGACGGCCCGGATGGATCCGTCGCAGGTGAGCCAGCTTGTGCAGAACCTGGTGTTCAACGCGGCAGAAGCGATCGGGCCGGGCGCGGGCACTGTCACGGTCACCACCCGGCGGACCAGCCTGAGCGATGCAGAACGGCGCAAACTGCTGAAAGGCCGGACCATGCCGGCCGGCGCCTGCCTGCTGCTGGAGGTGCGCGATACCGGCAGCGGCATGGGCCGCGGGACCGTGACCCGGATCTTTGACCCGTTCTTTACCACCAAGCCCGGCGGGCGCGGGCTTGGGATGGCCGCGGCGCTGGGGATCATCAGCCGCCATCAGGGCGGCCTGGCGGTGGAAAGCCGCGAGGGCGGGGGCAGTGCCTTCCGCTTTTATTTTTCAGCCTGCGCCGCGGAACCGGCGGCCGCGGCAGCTGTGCCGGTGCGGGAGCGCAGCCTGGCGGTGCGGCAGGTTCTGGTGGTGGATGACGAGGACACCGTGCGCCGGGCTGTGGCCGGGCTATTGCAGCTGCGCGGCTGCAAAGTGCTGCAGGCCGATGGCTATGACGCGGCGCTGGCGCTGTTGCAGACGGCAGGGCCGTTCGATGGCGCGGTGATCGACATGAGCATGCCGGGGCGCGGCGGCTGGGAGACCCTGGCGGGCCTGCGCAAGATCCAGCCCGGGCTGAAGGCGGTGATGATGAGCGGCTTTGCCATCAGCGCCGTGGCGGCGGGGTTTCCGGATCTGTCCGAGGTTCCGGTGCTGGACAAACCGTTTACCAAGGAAAAGCTGTACAGGGCGGTTTTCACCTGAGCCCGGGGGCTTTGGCGCCGGCGGAAGACTCCCGCGCCTGCAGGTGCCCCTGACGGGCCCCCTTGGCAGCCTTGGGCCCGGCGCCGCACTGGCGCGCGGCGGGGGGCGCCGGGCAGAAACCTTGCCTTTCACTCCGGGCGAAAGCCGGTCAGCCGGCGCTGCGGGGGCTGACGCCACCCAGCAGCCAGTCGCGGACCCGTTCGATCCGGCTGGTGCCTGCCTTGGCCTGCGGTGTCAGCAGGTAGTAGGCGCTGGCGGGTGTGCAGCGGTGGGGATGGGCCTGGATCAGCGTGCCCTCGGCCAGTTCGCGGCGCACCAGAAGCTCCGGCAGGATGGCAACGCCATGGCCGTATTTCACCGCATCGATCAGCATTTCGAACTGGCTGAACAGCGGCCCGGCCGGGCGGCTCTGCAGGGGCGCGCCCAGGTCGTCGAACCAGATCTGCCAGCTCAGCGGGCGGGTGCTGTGCTGCAGCGCCGGAAGGTCGAGCAGGCCGGAGGCGGCTTGCAGCGGACGCGCCAGCAGGCCGGGGGCGGCAACGGCAATCAGCGTTTCCGGCATCAGCAGATCCGCGCGAAAGCCCGGCCAGGGCGGATCGCCCTGCACGATGGCCAGATCCACCAGGCTGGGATCCACCTGGGCATTGTCCAGATAGGTGATGGTATTGACCGTCAGCCGCGGCTGCGTCTGCGCCAGCGCTGCCAGGCGCGGCATCAGCCAGCGGCTGCCCAGCGTCGGATAGGTGCCGATATTCAGCGCGCCGTAAGGGTTGTCGCGGGTGCGCAGGCGGTAAAAGGTGGCCTCCAGCGCTTCCAATTGCGGTGCCAGCTCCTCCAGCAGCATCCGTCCGGCACCGCTGAGCCGCACCCGCTGGCGTTCGCGCTTGAACAGGGTTTGGCCGGTCAGCGCCTCCAGGCTCTGGATCTGGCGGCTGAAAGCGCTTTGCGACAGGTTCATCTGCCGGGCGCCCTGGGCAAAGCTGCCGGAACGGGCGGCGGCCTCGAAACACAGGAGGGCAGAGGTGGGCGGGATCTTGCGGCGCATCGCCCGCAGCCTGCCACATGTTGCATTTTTTGCAATACGGATTGCGAAAGACCGGCTGTTTCCGCAGCTCCTGGCCTGCCAGTATCGCATTCCAAGCATCACTCCTCGCGATCAGCACACAGAATGGGAGCCCGCAATATGAGTTTTAAGCCACAGATCAACGACGCCGATGTGCAGGCTGTCACCAGCGCTATGGGCACCATGCCGGGGTCGGCTTCGGTGGCGGAGTTTGTGCCCGGGCCGGGCATCCAGCGGCTGGAGATGCAGTTTGACATCGAAAAGCTGCAGGCGGCGCTGGAGGAGTGCCTGAAGCGCGAGGCCTTCATGGGCGGCTTGCAGGACCAGGGCTTTGCCGCTCTGCCGCTGACCCGGCGCCCCGGGCAGACCGAATGGACCGCCAATGATCTTTCGGGCCGCTACTGGCTGCGCGCCGATGGCCGCTATGTCGAGGAGCCGCGCGAGGAGCTGGTGCCGGAAGTGGATTTTTCCGAGTTCAATCCCAAGTTCAAAGGCACCTATTTAGAGCATGTGCATACAGAACTGGCCAAGCGTTTTCCGATCGGGCGCACACGGGTGCTGTCCAAGGGGCTGTACAATTGCAACTCCTGGCACCGCGATCCGGAACCGCGATTGCATATTCCGGTAATCACCAATCCCGGCGCCTTGTTTATCGTGAATCATCACGTCACGCATCTGCCGGCCGATGGCTCGGTCTATTTCACCGATACCCGCGGCTATCACACCGCCTTGAACGGCGGCGAGACCCGGCGCGTCCACGTCGTGGCGGCGCTGGCCTATGATCAGGTGACGGCATGAGCCGGTACGCTGGGCTGGCGGGGGCGGGCAAGGGGGCCGCAATCTGTGATCTGCGCAGCGATACGCTGACGCGGCCGGATGCGGGGATGATGCAGGCAATCCAGGCGGCGGAGCTGGGCGATGACGTCTATGGCGAAGATCCGCAGGTGAACCGGCTGGAGGCGGTGCTGGCCGAACGTCTGGGCAAGGACGCGGCGCTGTTCCTGCCCACCGGCACCATGAGCAACCTGGCGGGGCTGCTGGCCCATTGCCGGCGCGGCGAAGAGATCATCCTGGGCGCGGAGTATCACGTTTATGCCTACGAGGCCGCCGGCGCCTCGGTTCTGGGCGGGGTTTCGCTGTGCCCGGTGCCGGTGCGCGCAGACGGCGCGTTGGACCCCGGCGCGGTCGCCGGGGCGGTCAAGGCGGATGACAGCCATCTGGCCGTCAGCCGCCTGCTGTCGCTGGAGAACACCCACAACGGTCTGGCAGTGCCGCTGGCGGATATGGCGGCAACGGCTGATGCGGGACGCGGCGCCGGGCTGGCGGTGCATCTGGACGGGGCGCGGTTCTTTAATGCCACGGTGGCGCTGGGCTGTGCCGAAACAGAGCTGGCCGGGTTGATGGATACGATCTCGGTCTGCCTGTCCAAAGGGCTGGGCGCGCCTGCGGGGTCGGTTCTGGCGGGGCCGGGGGATCTGATCGCCAGGGCGCGGCGGTGGCGCAAGATGCTGGGCGGCGGTATGCGCCAGGCCGGGGTGCTGGCCGCGGCCGGGCTTTATGCATTGGACCGCAACGTGGCGCGGCTGGCAGAGGATCACGCGCGGGCCGGGGAACTGGCCGGGGAGCTGCGCAGCCTGGGGGCGGGCGAGGTATCGCAGGCCACCAACATGGTGTTCTTCACGCCGGGGGACGGGCGCAATGACGCATTGCGCGCGCATCTGGCAGCCAGGGGCGCGGTGATCGGCGGCGGCAGCTCCGGCGCGATCCGCATGGTGCTGCACAAAGACGTCGATGACGGCGCTTTGGACTGCGCGGTTCAAGGGCTGAAAAGCTTCTACGGCTGAAATGCCGGGGAAGGCCGCGCCCGCGCTTGGCGGGCGCGGCTCCGGAAAATTCGAATTTTCCGGCCAAAATTCTTTGAAGAATTTTCGACGTCCGGACGCGCCGTCAGATTTCCTTCCGCGCCCTGAGGGCTGCGGAGATCGTGCCGTCGTCCAGATAGTCCAGCTCGCCGCCGATCGGCACGCCCTGGGCCAGCGAGGTCAGCCTGACCTGGCCCTGCAGCTGGTCGGCGATGTAATGCGCGGTGGTCTGGCCGTCGATGGTGGCGTTGAGCGCCAGGATCACTTCGCTGACACCTTCGGTTGCCACCCGGTCCACGAGCCGGGGAATGCGCAGATCCTCCGGTCCCACCGCATCCAGCGCCGACAAGGTGCCGCCCAGCACATGGTAACGGCCCTTGAACACCAACGCCCGCTCCATCGCCCAGAGGTCGGCCACATCCTCGACCACGCACAGCTCGCCATTGGCGCGCTCCGGGTCGGTGCAAAGCGGGCAGATCTCGCGGGTGCCGATGTTGCCGCAGTTGAGGCACTCGCGCGCGGTGGCGGCGACCTCGGTCATCACATCGGCCAGGGGGGTCAGCAGCAGCGCCCGCTTGCGGATCAGATGCAGCACCGCACGGCGGGCCGAGCGCGGGCCCAGCCCCGGCAGCTTGGCCATCAGGGCAATCAGGTCTTCGATGTCGCTGGTGGAGTTTCTGATCATGCCTCGGGCCTTTGTCTGCTGTGCCATATAGGCTGATTGCAGCAGCAAAGCGCAAGGGCAGGGCCGCAATATGTTCAGGGTTTGTTTTGCCGCGGGACCTGCCAGGGCGTGCGCCTTGAAAACAGGAAGGCAGCTGTCTGCGCCAGTAAGTTGAGCCGGCGGGCACCGGGGCGTAATGCCCGGCTGACCGGGGTCGAGGCACTGTGCAGCGGTCAGTGCTGCCTGACGTTCCGGCTGGAAATGCGCAGAGGCACGAAAGGAAGCTGTGCCGCAAGGAAAAAGGCGGCCCATGGCGGGCCGCCTTTGGTCTGGCATCGCTGGCAGCATTCAGAACGGCAGCTTGATGTCCTTGGGCAGACCCATGCTTTCGGTCAGCTTGGCCATCTCTTCCTGCGCCTTTTCCGCGGCCTTGGCCTGGGCGTCCTTGATGGCGGCCAGGATCAGGTCCTCGACCACTTCCTTGTCATCGCCATTGAAGATCGACGGGTCGATATCCAGGCCCTTGAGGTCGCCCTTGGCGGACGCCGTGGCCTTGACCAGGCCGGCGCCGGCCTCGCCCGTCACCATCACATTGTGCAGCTCTTCCTGCATCTGGGCCATCTTGCCCTGCAGTTCCTGTGCCGATTTCATCATCTTGGCCATATCGCCAAGGCCGCCGAGGCCTTTGAGCATGGGGTATCTCCTGAGATTCCGGTTTGCAGCGTAGATACGGGGGGCGGGGGCGTGAAACAAGGGGGAAGCGTTGGATTGCAGAGGGTCCGGCGTGTTTCCCCATACCGCCCGGCCCTTCGCCCGGGAGGGCGCATTGCCGCCTTCAGGCCGACGAGGCTGCAGCGTTTCAGGCGGATGCTGTGCCATTCCTCGGGCACGCCGGGTGGCTTCCCAGGCCCAGTTCCAGGCCCGGGCGCGTCCCGCACCGCGGCTTCATCAGAGTTCACCCGTCTTCGAACGGGTCCCATTCGTCTTCCACCTCGGGCAGGGCCTCGGCGGCGACTTCGGCGGCCAGCTCCTGCGCTGTGCGGATGCGCTTGATCTTTGCTTTGGGGAAGCTTTCCAGCACCGCCTGCACCAGCGGATGCGCGGCGGCTTTCTCGCGCAGGGCGTTCTCGGCGGCGTCGCGGAGCTCGGCAATGGTCGGCGCGTCACCGTCCGGTGCGATGGAGACCACCCAGCGCGCCCCGGTCCAGTTCTGCAACGCCGAGCCAAGCCGGGCCGCCAGATCGCGCGGCGCCTGTGACGAGGGGGTGAATTCGATCCGTCCCGGCTGGTAGGAGACCAGGCGCACGCCGCCCTCAACCTCGACCAGCAGTTTCACGTCGCGGTTGGTGCGGATCAGTTCGACCACATGTTCAAAGGACGGATAGCGGGCCAGCGCGGAACTGACCTGCGGCGCCAGGGCCGCAACCGGGCCGGAGCCGCCTTGCGCCACCGGCGCGCCGCCAGCGGGTCCGCCCTGGCCGCCGTACCCAGCCGGTGCGCTGCCGCCGCCGCCCCCCAAAGCGGGCGCCCCCATGCCCTGCATCGGTGCGCCGCCGCCGGGGCTATTCGGCGGCGGCGGCGGCGGGGTGTCCTGCAGCTTGCGGATCAGTTCTTCGGGCGAGGGCAGGTCGGCCACATGGGTCAGACGGATCACCGCCATTTCGGCGGCCATCATCGCGTTCGGGGCGGCGGCCACCTCCTCCAGTGCTTTCAGCAGCATTTGCCACATCCGGGTCAGCACCCGCATTGGCAGCTGATCGGCCATTGCCTGACCGCGGGCGCGCTCGTCGGGGCTGACGGTGGGGTCTTCAGCCGCGTCGGGGGTGATTTTCACAACCGAGACCCAATGCGTGATCTCGGCCAGATCGCGCAGTACCGCCAGCGGGTCGGCGCCCTCGGCGTACTGGCCGCTGAGTTCGGTCAGCGCCGCCGCCGCATCGCCGCGCAGGATCATGTCCATCAGGTCCAGCACCCGGCCGCGGTCGGCAAGGCCCAGCATGGCGCGGACCTGATCGGCAGTGGTCTCGCCGGCGCCATGGGAAATCGCCTGATCCAGCAGCGAGGTCGCATCGCGGGCAGAGCCTTCGGCGGCGCGGGTGATCAGCGCCAGCGCATCCTCGGCGATCCGGGCGTTTTCGGCCCCGGCAATCTTGCGCAGCAGGGCAATCATCACCTCCGGCTCGATCCGGCGCAAATCGAAGCGCTGGCAGCGCGACAGCACCGTCACCGGCACCTTGCGGATCTCGGTTGTGGCGAAGATGAATTTCACATGCGCAGGCGGTTCCTCCAGCGTCTTCAACAGCGCGTTGAAGGCGCTGGTCGACAGCATGTGGACTTCGTCGATGATGTAGATTTTGTAGCGGGCCGAAGCGGCGCGGTACTGCACCGAGTCGATGATCTCGCGGATGTCGTTCACACCGGTGCGCGAGGCGGCATCCATCTCCATCACGTCGACATGGCGGCCTTCCATGATCGCGGTGCAATGCTCGCATTGGCCGCAGGGATCGGTGGTCGGGCCGCCCTGGCCGTCGGCGCCGATGCAGTTCATGCCCTTGGCGATGATCCGCGCGGTGGTGGTCTTACCGGTGCCGCGGATGCCGGTCATGATGAAGGCCTGGGCAATCCGGTCAGCGGCAAAGGCGTTTTTCAGCGTCCGCACCATGGCGTCCTGGCCCACCAGATCGGCAAATGTTTCGGGCCGGTACTTGCGGGCCAGAACCTGGTATTGGGAGTGGCCGGATGCGCCGGGGGTGCCGCTGGGGGTATCGTTCATGATGTCTCGTGCCGGATTCGGGATGCGGGGCGTCCGCGTTCCGCGCAGGGTATTGAAGCGCAGCCCGTTCGTCCACCGCCGATGGGGCTGTCCCGGGACAGCAAAAGCGCTTTGGGATTGCCCGCTTAGCCGCTAGGCTGCGGACGCATAGGACTGCGGGGGGAAATGCAGGAACGCAACGGCTAAGGAGGCGGTATGCGATCTGAAGACATCCCGGGACCTGGGGCGCAGGACGGCGCGGCGCCGGCAGGCCTGACCATCCACGCGCTGTCAGCAGGCGGCGGTATTCTGGCGCTATGCCCGCTGCCCGGCGGCGGCGGCGATTACCGCAATGACCTGATTCAGATCTATCAGTGGAAACCGGGGCTGGTCATCTCGATGACCACGGAGGTCGAGCACGCAGCCGCAGGCGTGCCGCGGCTGGGGATTGATCTTCAAAGCATGGCTTGCCGCTGGCTGCATTTGCCAGTGCCGGATTTTCAGGCGCCGCCGCCGGGCGTGGCAGCGAAATGGCCGGCCGCCAGCGCCTCCGCACGGCAGGCTTTGGCGGGCGGCGGCCGGGTGCTGGTGCATTGCCGGGGCGGCTGCGGGCGGTCCGGTATGGCGGTGCTGCGGCTGATGATCGAAGGCGGCGAGGATCCGGCGCAGGCGCTGGCCCGGCTGCGGGCGGTGCGGCCCTGCGCGGTGGAAACGGATGAGCAGCTGCACTGGGCCTGCGCGGGGCAGGCGGCAGGTTAGACCGCATAGGCTTCCGCCCGCCCGGGGTCCGGCACTGCCCTCAAAGCTCAGGTTTCACAGCGCCAGCATCTGTTCCGCCTGCCGCGCCGCAGCGGTTTTCGGCAGCGCCTCCATCAGCGCGCAGGGGCGGGTGTCCAGTTTGGAGGCGGCAAAGCCGGTGCCGTCACGGCTGAGGATGGCATCGGCGAAGCGGTCCAGCCCCTCGCGCGGCGCCTCTTCCCCGACGCCGCAATACAGCCGGATCCGGTCATGGCTGGCAGCAAACTGCGCCGGGCAGTTGCGCGGGCAGCCGTCCAGCGCGGTGGTGCCGGTGATCTCGAAATCCTCCTGGGTCAGCGGTTTGGCCTTGGTCATCGCCTCGGCCAGCTTGGCGATCATCCGCTCCGCTGCGGGGCAGGGCCGCCCCAAATACTTGCAATCTGTTGCCGCATAGAAATGCGTCTGGTCCGTCCACATCATATCTGCGCCCTCCGCGCGTGGCACGGGGGTCATGGGGACAAGAGTTCGGATGAAAGACGGATCACAGCCGCCGCAGCCATCAGACCCTGTCCGGACACCCCGCCCGGGTTCGAGTTACACGTCTGATGGCAGGTCTCCTGACTTGCGGGTCGTCGCTCTCCCGATCCTTCCCGGCCTCTTGTCGGGCCAGTGGCTCTATCGGGGTCGCTCGCCGCTTACAGTTGCGGGGGCAGCCGCGGAATTGGCCTGTTTATGCGCAGGCCGCACCGTGTTCCCTTTTCATCCCGGACACAAGATTCTGTGGCACGGGAACCATCGCCACAAGCGGTAGCGGTTTCTTCCGCGAGTCGTCAATCGTTTTTCTGCAGCTGCAAATACAGCCCCCGGATCACATCCGACTGCCGCCGCACCCGGGCCAGCTGCCAGCCGCCCTGCAGCAGGATATAGAAGTTCTCGGCCGCCGCGCGGGCCTCGGGTTCGGGCAGGCCGAGGCGGCGGGCGTGGCGGGCGGTCTCGGCTATCCAGCCCTCGAACAGATGCGCGGCATGCTGGTGGAACGCCTCGTTCTCCGGCCCTTCGAACAGGGTGGCAGAGACCGGGCAGCCGCTCCATTTGCCTTGCTGGTCAAACAGCTTGGCCAGTTTGTAGCAGACCGTCTTGGCCCCCTCCCGGAAGGTTGGCGCCGGCGTGAAAGACGCCTCTATCAGCAGCAGCATCTGCCCTGACGCCCAATCCGCTGCGGCCAGGGCAAGGTCGGATTTGCCATTGGGAAAATGGTGGTAGAGCGAACCCTTGGGCGCTCCGGCCGCTGCCAGCAGTTCCGCCAGCCCGGTGCCGCTGTAGCCCTTGTTGCGGAACAGGCCCGCAGCCGCCCGCAGCAGCCGTTCGCGGGTGGGGGCAGGGGCGTCCGGGGCGGCAGAGGGTGTCGTCACGTCAGTCATACCGGCAGGTTGACAGCATTGGACCGATTGGTCCAGTGATGGAATAGACCAATCGGTCTAGGAGGGTGCCATGCTGGACAGCCATGCAGAACACACCGCGGATATCCGGGTGGAGGAGCTGCGCATTGCCGCAGGCGATGCGATGCTGGCCGGGCGGCTGTACCACCCGGCGGGGCGGGCGCGGGCCGCGGTGGTGCTGAATGGCGCAACCGGGGTGCCGCAGCGCTTTTACCGGCATTTCGCGCGCTGGCTGGCAGCCGGGCAGCAGGTGGCCTGCCTGACCTATGACTACCGGGATTTCGGAGACTCGGCGCGGGGCCATCCGCGCCATTCCGGCGCGACAATGGCCCAATGGGCGCTGGAAGATCAGCCAGCTGCCCGGGCCGAACTGCAACGGCACTATGCGGGCGTGCCGTTGTGGGTGATCGGCCATTCTCTGGGGGCGATGCTGATGCCCCTGCAGGATGGCCTGAAGGACGTCGCCCGCATGATCGTGGTTGCGGGCGGCTTGGTGCATCACCACGATCATCCCTGGCCCTACCGCGCGCTGGCGCTGGCTTTCTGGTTCGGCCATGTGCCGCCATTGGTCCGTGCCTTGGGCTATCTGCCCGGGCGTGCGGTGGGGTTCGGGGCCGATTTGCCCGCCGGGGTTTACTGGCAGTGGCGGCGCTGGTGCACCACGCCGGGCAGCTACCTGCCGGAAACCGGCGCGGCCTTGCCGCTGCCCGGATGGGCAAGCACCGGCGTGCCGGTGGATCTGTTTGCGATGGCGGATGATGACGTTGTGCCGCCGGCGGCCGTTTGGCGCCTGGGGGGCGTCTTTGGCAATGTGCTGCAACGCCGGACGGTGCTGTTGCCGCAGGAGATGGGTGTGAAGAGGATCGGCCATCTGGGCGCCTTTGCCCGCGACAATGCCGCCCTGTGGCCGCGGCTGCTGCCGCCGCAATAGCGCGCGCTCCGCATAACGGCGGGGGCAAGCAATAGGGTCAGGCGATAGGCTCAGGCGGTGCGGTTCAGCCGTTCCTCGGTGATCCGGGCATAATCGGCCAGCCGCAGCTTGAACCGGCGGGTGAGGTTGCTGCGGGCCAGTTTCAGGGATTGCACCAGCAGCCGGCCGGTCAGGGTGGTGGGGGCCAGTTTCAGCTGCGCCGACATCCGGGTCCGCCGCGGCGACAGCGCCAGCAGCTCGACCTCCAGGCGGCCGTCCAGGCCGCTGCCGCTGCCGGTCAGCGCCAGCCCGGCAGCCGGCGCATAAGACGCCAGCGTCAGCCGGATGTCGCGATGCTTGCCGCGGAACCGGAAGCCGATATCCCAGGCCAGGCCGTTCTCCGGATGGGCGGAATCGCCGGTCCGCTGCACGTCGATGCCGCGCCGCAGGGCCGAGCGCTCCAGCAGGTCAAAATCGGAGATTGCGCCAAAAACTTCGGCAATCGGGGCTTCGATATCTTCTTTGCTCTGAAATTCCATGCTTGCCTGCCTCAGTTGCGCCGCCGTGCTGCCGCGCTGTTTGCCGCAATATGCGCTCTAGTCCAGCGTGTCCGCAAGCCAGTTCTTAAGCAGAAAATGCGCAATTGCCCCCTGCCGCGACGGTTTCAGAACCGGGTGTTCGCCGGCAAAGACCGTCATCATGTCCTGGCGGCTGACCCACAGCGCGTCTTCGATTTCAACCGGGTCGATGGTGATCTCCGTGCTCAGCGCCTCGCCCGCGCAGCCGAACATCAGCGACATCGGAAAGGCCCAGGGCTGGCTGGACAGATAGCGGACCGGCCCGACCTGCACGCCGGTTTCCTCAAAGGTTTCGCGGCGCACCGCCGCCTCCAGCGTCTCACCCGGTTCGACAAATCCCGCCAGCAGCGAATACATCCCCTCGGGCCAGCCGGGAGAGCGGCCCATCAGCACCGCATCGCCATGGGTGATCAGCATGATCACCACCGGGTCGGTGCGCGGGAAATGCGGTGTCTTGCAAGCGGGGCAGATCCGCTGCCAGCCCGCCTGGGCCATGCCGCTGGGCGCGCCGCAGGCTGCGCAGAACCGGTGGCTGCGGTGCCAGGCCAGCAGCGCCTTGGCGGTGGCGGCCAGTTCCGCCTCCAGCGGCGTCAGGCGGGTCATGACCCGGCGCAGCTCGGCAAAGACATGGGACGCGGCCAGATCAGGGTGCTGCTGCTCGCTGGCATCGGCAAAACTGCTCAGGGCCCCGCTGTCCAGGTCTTCGGGCTGCCAGTCACTGATATCGCAGGCAAAACACGGCGCGCCGCCGGGGGCCAGGCCAAGGAAAATCGCCGCGTCCCGGCGGCTGGCGGCCAGCGGGTGCGCCGGAGCGGTCCAGCCCAGCCCGCAGGGCAGGCCGTCTTCTGCGATGCGGAGGGTCAGCGGCTTGCCGCGCCACATCAGCAGCACCTGGGCCTCCGGGCTGTTCCAGGCCGTTTCCAGGGCAGCGGTGTCGGTGCGCAGATGCGCCGCCCGCTCCAGCCCGCCGCGGCCGAAGGTCACGTGTTCTGCGTGTTTCATTGCGTCTCTCCTCTGGCTGGCGGCGGCTTCCCTGCGGTCAAGGGCTGAGATACTGCTATCCATGACAGTGTGCCGCAGGCGTTGCCAGCAATTGGCAGTGATCCGTGCTTGCCTGTCGCTGCGCCGCCACACCTGCCGGGCAGGAATTGCAGCTTTTCTGCCACAGGGCAGGCGGCGCCCGCGCCGTTGACGCACCGGGAGCGGGAAAAAATCATATGCAGCCAAAAGGGTTCCTTGCAAATCGTTAACGCGCTGATTCAAATAGCCGCAAAACAAGAATGGCACCAAAGGGTGCGGGCAGGAGCAACGGCAGGCAGTGGCAACGGAATTTCGCACATGACAAGCGGGGCGCGGGCCTCGCAAACCCGGACGGTCACCGGGCAGCTGCACGTGCTTGCCACTACGGACCTGCACTGCAATCTGCTGAGCCATGATTATTATGCCGACCGCCCCGGCGGGGCCATCGGCCTGTCCCGCGCGGCCACCTTGATCAACCGCGCCCGGGCTGAGGCCGGCCGCCTGGGCGCGGCCTGCCTTCTGGTCGATAACGGCGATGGCTTTCAGGGCTCGCCGCTGGGGGACATCGTGCCGGGCACCAAAGGCCCGCATCCATTGGCCCGCGCATTCCGGTTTTTGAAATATGATGCAGTCGGTCTCGGCAATCATGACTTCGATTTCGGCCTGGAGGCGCTGGCACGCGTTCTGAAAGACGTGACATGCCCGGTGCTCTGCGCCAGCCTGACGGCGCGGCAGCCGGACCTGCGGCTGCCGTTTGCGCCCTCGGCGGTGCTGGAACGCAAGATCCCGGGGCAGCCCGGGCTGCCGCCGGTCCGGATCGGGCTGTTTTCGGTGCTGCCGCCGCAGACTTTGGCCTGGTGCGGCGAGGCCCTGCAGGCACAATTGGCTGCAGGCGGCATCGTGGAAACCGCCGCGGCCCAGGCCAGCCAGCTGAAGGCGCAGGGCTGCGACCTGGTGCTGGCGCTGGCCCATACCGGCATTGACAGCAAGGCCGGCGCGGGCCGCGGCGAAAATGAACTGGAGCGGCTTGCGGCTCTGCCGGAAATTGACGCCGTTGTCGGCGGCCACACGCATCTGACGCTGCCGGATCCCGCGCATCCCTTTGCCAAGCCCGTCGTGATGCCGGGTGCGCATGGCTCGCATCTGGGGGTTCTGCGGCTGGAGCTGGAGCATCGCTGCGGGGGCTGGCGGCCCGGCGGCGGCACTGCCAGCCTGCAGCCGGTGGGCCGCCACCGGCAGACCGGCGCCGCCCAGCCGCTGGTGCCTGAGGAACCTGATTTTGCAGGCGCGCTGGCAGAAGACCACGCCCGCACCTTGCAGCGGATGCGCCAGCCGGCGGGCTTCAGCCCGGTGGCGATGCATTCCTATTTCACCTTCTTCGCGCCGGACCGCGGCCTGGCGCTGGTCGGCAGCGCCCAGGCCGCTGCGGTGCGGTCGATGCTTGACAGCGCCGGCGCCCAAAGCCTGCCGTTGCTGTCGGCTGTCGCACCCAGCAAGTTCGGCGGCCGGTCCGGGCCGCATTTTTATACCGACATTGCGGCCGGGGATCTCTGTGTCCGCAATATTGCGGATCTGCAGATCTTCCACAACGAATTGCGGGTGGTCGCGGTGACCGGCGCCCAGCTGCTGGACTGGCTGGAAATGTCGGCAGGGCTGTTCAGCCAGATCGCGCCGGGCAGTTCCGGGCAGCTGCTGGCCGACCCGCAGCGGGCTGGGCATAATTTCGATGTGATCTTCGGGCTGAGCTATCAGATCGACCCGGCGCAGCCGCCCCGGTTCTCGGCCGCGGGCGTCAGGATCAACCCCGATGCCCGGCGGATCCGGAAGCTGTGCTGGAACGGCCGGCCGGTGGAGCCCGGCCAGCGTTTCGCGGTTGCGGTCAACAGCTACCGGGTCTGCGGCGGCGGCAGCTTCGGAATGCTGCAGAAGGCCGAAGAACTGCCGCTGCCGCCGATGCGGATCCGCGAGGCGATCCGCGATTATATCGCCGGGCGGCTGCCCGCTGATCCGCTGGCAGAGGCGCCTTATCCCTGGCAGCTGGCGCCGATGCCGGGCACCAGCGCGGTTGCGGTGACCGGGCCGGGGGCCGCCGGATACCTCGAGGAACTGCCTGCCGGGCTGGCGACGCCATGCGGCCACAGCAGCGGCGGCTTTCTGGAACTGGAGCTGCGGCTTTAAAACACCGAAGACCGGGCTGGCCGGGCAGGCGGGGCACTTGCCAATCCCGGCGGCGGCGCTTATATCGGGATTCGAGAGGTTGGCGCGGGCAGGCGCCTCGCCAACCTGGTCAGGTCCGGAAGGAAGCAGCCACAACGAGCCCCGCTTGGGTCGATGTCCAGCCTCTCACTTCACTCCCCGCGCAGATTGAACGAGGGTGCCGTTTTCAGGCAATGGAAACGGCCCGGAACAACCGGTTCTTCCGGGCCGGAAACCGGCGCCTCAATAGCGGCCGTTGTCGGCCGGGTAGACGCCGAGGATTTCCACATTGGTGGTGAAATAGCTCAGCTCATCCATTGCCAGCTGCACATTCGGATCTTCCGGGTGGCCTTCGATATCCGCGTAAAACTGCGTGGCGGTGAAGGATCCGTCCACCATATAGCTTTCCAGCTTGGTCATGTTGATGCCATTGGTGGCAAAACCGCCCATCGCCTTGTACAGCGCGGCGGGGATGTTGCGGACCTGGAACACGAAGCTGGTGATCATGCTGTGGGCGCCGCGGCGGCGGTAGTCCGGCTCCGGCGACATGATCACAAAGCGGGTGGTGTTGTCGCCATTGTCCTCGATGTGGCGGGCCAGCACGTCCAGCCCGTAGATCTCGCCCGCCAGCTCGCTGGCCAGTGCCGCCACGTGTTTGTCGCCGGCCTCGGCCACATCCCGCGCCGCCCGCGCGTTGTCGGGGCTGACCCGGCCGGTGATGCCGTGTTCGCGCAGAAAAGTCCCGCATTGCGGCAGCAGCACCAGATGCGATTTCGCCTCGCGGATGTCCTCCAGACTGGCGCCCGGCACCCCCAGCACATTGATATGCACCCGCACAAAGGCCTCGTCGATGATGTGCAGCCCGCTGTGCGGCAAGAGCCGGTGGATGTCGGCCACCCGGCCATAGGTTGAGTTCTCCACCGGCAGCATCGCCTGTTCGGCAGCACCGCTTTTGACCGCTGCAATGGCGTCCTCGAAGGTGCGGCACGGCAGCACCTCCAGATCGCGCCGGGCGCTGCGGCAGGCTTCGTGGCTGTAGGAGCCAAGCTCCCCCTGAATGGCGATTTTGCGGCTCATGGGTGTGTTCCCCGTGCAAAACTTCAAGAATTGGGCGTTTCGTCGCGCTGTCTATACCTTGCCACTTTGAAGGGGAAGCCTTAGACACCCCCGCAGACAGCTAAATGGACTCGCGATCATGTTTGACACGATGACCCTCACCAAAGCGACCGCAGGCGTCTGCGGCGCGTTCCTGGTTCTCCTTCTGGGCAAATGGGGCGCAGAAGCACTGTATCACATGGACAGCCACGGTGAGGCGTCCTATGTGATCGAAGTCGCCTCGGCCGATGCCGCAGCCAGCGACGAGCCGGAAGTCAGCTTCGAAGAGCTGATGGCCTCTGCCGACGTTGCCAAAGGCGCCAAGGTATTCAAGAAATGCTCCGCTTGCCACAAGCTGGAAGACGGCGCCAACTCGACCGGCCCGTATCTCTATGGCGTTGTCGGCCGCGACATCGCAGCCGCCCCCGGCTTTGGTTATTCCGGCGCCCTGACCGGCCTGGACGGCAGCTGGACCGCGGAGGCGCTGGACGCCTTCCTGACCAAGCCGTCGGCCTATGCGTCGGGCACCACCATGTCGTTCTCCGGCCTGAAAAAGCAAAAAGACCGGGTGAACCTTATTGCCTATCTGGACAGCCTGGACGGCTGATCCGGAACGCTGTCAAAGCTATCCGATTGAAGAAGCCGCTGCAGAACTGCAGCGGCTTTTTTGATGCGGGCAGACGCCGGTCCGGTTCAGGCCGGGTTGTTCTCCCGGTAATAGGCCCGCGCATCGCGTTCCCGGCCGTCCGGCAGGATGCAGACGCCGATGGTGCCGGCCTTGCCGCTGCGCAGCACGTAGCTGCCGCCGGTCTGCAGGCAATAGGCCTCTTCCGGGCTGCTGTACACCACTTCCTCTTCCTGCTGGGCGCAGGCGCTGAGCGCGGCGGCCCCGGCAACCGCAAGGGCGGCAAATTTCATTGACTTCAGCATCGGAAACTCCCTCGTTACATAACGCAATCGTGATGCGAGGCTGGCAGGCAATTTTATTGCGGGCAAGCGGCGCCTTGCAAATGCGCGCCTTTCGGCTGCTTTGCGCCCAGACAGCGGAAGATATCACTTAATCTCAACTTGAATGTTACCGCCCCCGGCCATTAGCTTGGCAGCGGAAATCCGGGCCGAAGTTCCGGGCAAAGGAGGTCATGGCAGATGAACACCGCTCGAGCTGCGGCGCGCGTGCGCGCAAGAGAATGGATGACCCCGCTGCAGGCGGCTGCGGCGCTGGCCCATGCGCTGTTTCTGGGGCTTATCCTGACGGTGGCCGCAGCGACGCTGGCGCGGGCGGAGGATGCGCTCATCAAGGCGCATGGCTTTGCCGAATTCGGGGCGCTGAAGTATCCGGAAGGCTTTGCCCGTTTCGATTATGTGAATCCTGCAGCGCCCAAAGGCGGCGAATTGTCGATTTCTGCCGTCGGCACCTTTGACAGCATGAACCCCTATACCCGCAACGGGCGCGCCGGGGCGCTGTCTTCGGACCAGTTCGAAAGCCTGCTGGTGGCATCCTACGATGAGCCAGGCTCCTACTACGGGCTGATCGCCGAAAGCCTGGAGTATCCTGAAAGCCAGGACTGGGTGATTTTCAACCTGCGCCCCGAGGCGCGGTTTTCCGACGGCACCCCGGTCACCGCTGATGATGTGGTGTTTTCCCACAATATCCTGCTGGACCAGGGGCTGAAATCCTATGCCGAGGCGGTGCGCAAGCGGATTCCCAAGGCCGAAGCGCTGGACCCGCACCGGGTCAAATTCCACTTCTCGCCTGATTTCCCGCGCCGGGCGATGATCAGCCAGGTGGGGGGCACGCCGGTGTTCTCCAAGGCGTGGTTCGAGGCAGATCCCGAAAACCGCCGCCTGGACGAACCGCGGCTGGATCCCGGCATCGGCTCCGGCCCCTATGTCCTGGACAGCGCCGAGGTGAACCAGCGCATCACCTACAAGCGTAATCCGGATTATTGGGGCACGGATCTGAACGTGAACGTGGGCCGCCATAACTACGACCGCATCCGGGTCGAATATTTCGGCGACGCGATCGCCGCGATGGAGGGGTTCAAGGCCGGCGTTTACACCCTGCGGCCCGAGAACAACTCAAAAAGCTGGGCCACGGCGTATGACTTTGCCGCGGTGGACAAGGGCCAGGTGATCAAGGGTGAAATCCCCGACGGCAATGTGCCCGCCGCCAACGGATTTGTGATGAACCTGCTGAAGCCCAAGTTCCAGGACATCCGCGTCCGCGAGGCGCTGCAGCTGGGGTTCAATTTCGAATGGACCAACGAAAGCCTGCAATACGGGCTGTTCCGCCACCGTTCCTCCTTCTGGCAGGATTCGCCGCTGCAGGCGAAAGGCCTGCCCGAGGGCCGCGAGAAAGAGGTGCTGGAGGCGCTCGGCGATCAGATCGACCCGTCGATCCTGACCTCGGAACCGGTGATGGCGCATAGCTCAAATGCGTCCCGCCCCGGCGACCGCAGGAACCTGCGCCGGGCGATGAAGCTGCTGGACGAGGCCGGCTGGGCCGTTGGCGATGACGGGCTGCGCCGCAATGCCCGAGGCGAGGTGCTGAAGGTCGAATTCCTCGCCGACAGCCCGACCATCGAACGCATCGTGCAGCCCTATGTCACCAACCTGCGCACCATGGGCGTCGATGCGATGCTGAACCGGGTCGACTACGCCCAATACACCAGCCGCCGCCGGGAAAAGGAATTCGATATCATTTCCTCTGCCTACCCGATGTCGCTGGAGCCTTCGACCGGCCTGTACCAGTACTTCGGCTCCGAGGCGCATGAGTATTCGGTGTTCAACCCGGCGGGGCTGGCCGATCCGGCAGTGGATGCGCTGATCGGCAATATCGTCAAGGCCACCACCCAGGACGAGCTGCGCGCCAATGCCCGCGCCTTGGACCGGGTGCTTCGGGCCAAGCGGTTCATGGTGCCGACCTGGTATCTGGACGTGAACTGGATTGCCTATTGGGACATGTACCGCCATCCGGAAAATCTGCCGCCTTATGACACCGGCCTGCTGGATCTGTGGTGGATCGACGCCGCCCGCGAGGCGGAGCTTAAAGCCGCCGGTGCGCTGCGGTAAGGACCTGACATGGCAGCCTATATTCTTCGACGCCTGCTGTTGGTGATCCCGACGCTGTTCGGCATCCTGCTGGTGAACTTTGCGCTGGTGCAATTTGTGCCCGGCGGCCCCGTGGAACAGATCATCGCCCAGCTGGAAGGCGGCGGCGATGTGTTCGAAGGCTTTGCCGGCGGCGGCGGCGACACCGGAACGGAAATTGTCAGCGCCAATGAGAACTACGCCGGCCGCCAGGGGCTGCCGCCGGAGCTGATCAAGGAACTGGAACAGCAGTTCGGCCTGGATAAGCCGCCCTTGGAACGGTTTGTGATCATGGTCGGCAACTATCTGCAATTCGATTTCGGCGAGAGTTACTTCCGCAAGATCGACGTGACCGATCTGGTGCTGGAGAAAATGCCTGTTTCAATCTCTCTGGGCCTTTGGTCGACGCTGATCGCCTATCTGATCTCGATCCCGATGGGCATCCGCAAGGCGATGCGCGACGGCTCGCCCTTCGACACCTGGACCAGCGGCGTGATCATTGCGGCTTATGCGATCCCGGGTTTCCTGTTTGCCATCATGCTGCTGGTGCTGTTTGCCGGCGGTTCCTACTGGCAGGTTTTTCCGCTCAGGGGGCTGACCTCGGACAATTGGGAAAACCTCAGCCTGTTTGGCAAGATCGGCGACTATTTCTGGCACATCACCCTGCCGGTGGTGGCTTCCACAATTGCCTCTTTTGCGACCCTGACGCTTTTGACGAAGAATTCCTTCCTTGATGAAATCAAGAAGCAATATGTGATGACCGCCCGTGCCAAGGGCCTCAGCGAACGCAAGGTGCTGTACGGCCATGTATTCCGTAATGCGATGCTGATCGTGATTGCGGGTTTTCCGGCGGTGTTTGTCAGCGTCTTCTTTGGCCAATCGCTGATCATCGAGACGATCTTCTCGCTGGATGGTTTGGGGCGTTTGGGGTTCGAGGCCGCGGTGGCGCGTGATTATCCGGTGATGTTCGGCACCATGTACATCTTTGGCCTGATGTTCCTGGTGGTCGGTATCGTTTCGGACCTGATGTATGTGCTGGTCGACCCGCGCATCGACTTTGACAAGAGGGAGGGCTGAGACATGGCGCTTTCCCCCCTGAACCAGCGCCGCTGGCACAATTTCTGCAAGAACCGCCGCGCCTTTTGGTCGCTGTGGATCTTCGGCGTGCTGTTTACACTCTCGCTGTTTGCCGAGTTCATTGCCAACGACAAGCCGATCCTGGTGAGCTACCGCGGCGAACTCTTCATGCCGGTGTTCAATTTCTACCCGGAAACCCGGTTCGGCGGCGACTTCCAGACCGAGGCGATCTACAGCGACCCGGAGGTGGAATGCCTGATCCGCTCCGGTGGCATCGAGAATTGCTTTGACGAGCCCGGAATGATCCTGGAGGAGATTGCCGCAGGCACCTATGCTGGGGAGGGGTTCGAGGAGGGCTGGACCCTCTGGCCGCCGATCCCCTACAGCTTCAACACCACCGTCGACCGTCCCGGCGCGGCGCCGCTGCCGCCCAATGGCCAGAACCTCCTTGGCACCGACGACACCAAACGCGACGTGCTGGCGCGGGTGATCTACGGTTTCCGCCTGTCGATCCTGTTCACCCTGATGGTGACCGGCGCCGCCAGCCTGCTGGGCATTCTGGCCGGCGCGGTGCAGGGGTATTTCGGCGGCCTCACGGACCTGATTTTCCAGCGGCTGATCGAGGTCTGGAGCTCGGTTAACTCGCTTTATGTGATCATCATCATGTTTGCGATCCTGGGCCGCAGTTTCTGGCTGCTGGTGTTTTTGATGATCCTGTTCGGCTGGACCTCGCTGGTCAGCGTTGTGCGGGCGGAATTCCTGCGCGCCCGCAATCTGGAATACGTCCGTGCCGCCAAGGCGCTGGGGGTCGGCAACATGACAATCATGTTCCGCCATATGCTGCCCAATGCAATGGTGGCGACGCTGACCATGCTGCCCTTTATCATTACCGGCACTATCGGCCTGCTGGCCTCGCTCGATTTTCTCGGCTTCGGCCTGCCGTCCTCGGCGCCCTCCCTGGGCGAGCTGACGCTGCAGGCCAAGCAGAACCTGGAGGCGCCCTGGCTTGCCTTCACCGCCTTTTTCACCTTCGCCATCATGCTGTCGCTCTTGGTCTTCATCTTCGAAGGCGTGCGCGATGCCTTCGACCCGAGAAAGACGTTTTCATGAGTTCTCTTCTTGAAGTCAAAGACCTCCGCGTCTCCTTCCGCCAGGACGGCAGGATCACCGAAGCCGTGCGCGGCGTCTCCTTCTCGGTGGACCGCGGCGAAACCGTGGCGCTGGTGGGCGAATCCGGCTCCGGCAAATCCGTCTCGGCGCTTTCCACGGTCTCGCTGCTGGGCGACAGCGCCAGGGTCGAAGGCTCGGTCACCTATGACGGCACCGAAATGGTCGGCGCCGATGAGAAGCATCTGATGAATGTGCGCGGTAATGACATCAGCTTCATCTTTCAGGAGCCGATGACCTCGCTGAACCCGCTGCACACCATCGAACGGCAGCTGGAAGAATCCATCGCCCTGCACCAGGGGCTGGCAGGCCGCGCGGCGCGGGCGCGCATTCTGGAGCTGATGGAAAAGGTCGGCATCCGCGATGCGGAAAGCCGGCTCAACGCCTATCCGCATCAGCTGTCAGGGGGGCAGCGGCAGCGGGTGATGATCGCCATGGCGCTGGCCAACAAACCCGACATCCTGATCGCGGATGAGCCGACAACGGCGCTGGATGTGACCATCCAGGCGCAGATCCTCGACCTTCTGGCGGATCTCAAGGAAAGCGAAGGCATGGGGTTGCTGTTCATCACCCATGACCTCGGCATCGTGCGCCGCATTGCCGACCGGGTCTGCGTGATGAAAGACGGCGAAATTGTCGAGGAAGGCCCGGCGGCAGAGATCTTTGCCAGCCCGCAGCACCCCTACACCCGGAAACTGCTGGCGGCTGAGCCGTCGGGAACGCCGCCGCCGGTGCCCGCGGGCGCCAAAGAACTGGTGACGGCGCAGAACCTGAAAGTCTGGTTCCCGATCCAGAAGGGCCTGCTGAAACGCACAGTGGGCCATGTGAAGGCGGTGAACCCGATGTCTCTCTCGGTGCAGGCCGGCGAAACCCTTGGCATTGTCGGTGAAAGCGGCTCCGGCAAGACCACGCTGGCGCTGGCCATCATGCGGCTGATCGCGTCCGAGGGCGCGGTGACCTTTCAGGGCCAGGATCTGCGCAAATGGTCCACCCGCGACTTGCGCCGTCTGCGCAAGGACATGCAGATCGTGTTCCAGGACCCCTTCGGCTCGCTCAGCCCGCGGATGACCTGCGCCCAGATCATTTCCGAGGGGCTGGAAATCCATAAGGTCGATCAGCACCGCAAGCCGCGCGAACTGGTGGCCGAGGTGATGCGGGAGGTCGGCCTGGATCCGGCCGCAATGGACCGCTACCCGCATGAGTTCTCCGGCGGCCAGCGCCAGCGCATTGCCATCGCCCGCGCAATGGTGCTGCGCCCCAAGCTGGTGGTGCTGGACGAGCCGACCTCGGCGTTGGACATGACGGTGCAGGTGCAGATCGTCGAGCTGCTGCGCGATCTGCAGGCGCGCTACGGGCTGGCCTATCTGTTCATCAGCCACGATTTGAAGGTGGTGCGGGCGATGTCGCACAAGGTGGTGGTGATGAACCAGGGCGACGTGGTCGAGACCGGATCGGCCGAGGAATTGTTCACCAGCCCGCAGGCAGAGTACACCCGCAGGCTGCTGGCGGCGGCGGGTTAACCCGCCCCTGGTTAACATTGTGGCAGGCTTTGCAGCATTTATGCGCGCGCGGCCTGCGCAACGCCCATAAGTTGCGGCAGCCCTTTTGACCGAATGTTTCGCGCGCGAAACATTGCGGCAGAGTTTCTGACCTGTCTGCGCAGCCCCGGAACAGGCGGAAACCTCCCGCGCCCGCAGGCCCTTCCGGCTGGCGCCGGACGGTCCTTGGCGGCCTTGGGCCAGGCTCAGCGCCGCTGGCGCTGAGCCTGGCCCAACGGCAGCGCTGTGCCAACAGGCGCAGCTGCGGCGGGCGGGAGAGGCTGGCCATCCGGGAACGGTTTCAAAACGCGGAGCTGCGGGCGGCTTTGCCGCAGCTGTAAACGTCAAAGCTGCGGGCAATCATCCGGGCCGTGGCGAGGCTGTCGCGGGGCCGCGCAAAATGGTCAATGCCGACCTCCCGGTAGCCATCCCGCAGGAACAGCCGGCGGGCGGTGGCGAACAGCGCCAGCCCGCCTCGGGCGTTGGCAGCGTGGCCGGGCGGATCATGCTTTGCCGCCCCGCCATCCAGGGCACATGGGCATAGCCATAGACCGCCACCCGGTCCGGGGTCAGGGACGCCAGCTGTTGCACGTTTTCGCTCACCCGCGCCGCTGTCTGATGCGGCAGCCGAACAGGATAGCGGCATCGAGGCTGGCAATCCCATGGGCGCGCAGCTGCTCAATGGCTGCCCGGGTGGCCTCGAAGCTCTGGATGCGGCCGATCGCTTCCTGAATGCTGCTGTCGAAATCCTGCACCCCGACCAAGGCACGGGTCATGCCGGCTTCAGCCAGCGCCTCCGGCCGCCGATCTCATTCGGGTCGGTTTCAACCAGGAACTGCGCCCCTGGGGCGAGCGGAAAGGCCGCTGTGACCGCGCTGGCCAGATCGCGGATCAGTTCGGCCCTCAGGATCGTCGGGGTGCCGCCGCCCCACTGCAGATGCGGCAGGGTCACGCCCTCCGGCAGCTGCAGTGGGGCGGCGCGATCCCGGCCTTCAGAACCTGAACATAGGCTTCCACCGGCGCGTCCGACCGGCTGCCCTGGGTGCGGACGGCGCAGAACCAGCACAGTTTGCGGCAGAATGGCACATGCACGTAGAGTGAAATACTGCTGCCGGGGCGGACCTTTGACACCCAATCGGAAATCCGCACGGGATCCACCGCGTGTCCGGAATGCGCCGCGGGCGGGTAGCTTTTATAGCGCGGCACTTTGGCGTCGAATAATCCGAGCCTGGCCAATTGAGGTTTCCGGTCCATTCCTTTAGCTTTAGGCAGGCCAGCCCAGACCAGCCTTGGCCCAGATCAACGGGGATCCCCTGATGAACGCTCCAGCATTGTCACCGGCCAGATGCGGCGACTGCCCGATCCGCCACCGCGCCGTCTGCGCGCGCTGCGACGCGGATGAGCTGAATGAGCTGGATGCGATCAAATACTACCGCACCTATGAGGCCGGCCAGCCGATCATCTGGGCCGGCGACGTGATGACCTTTGTCGGCTCGGTTGTGTCAGGCATTGCCACCTTGACCCAGACGATGGAGGACGGGCGCACCCAGATGGTGGGCCTGCTGCTGCCCAGCGATTTTGTCGGCCGGCCGGGCCGCGAAGGCGCGGCTTATGATGTGGCTGCGACCACTGATGTGGTGATGTGCTGCTTCCGCAGGAAGCCGTTTGAAGAGCTGATGGAGCGCACCCCGCATATCGCCCACCGGCTGCTGCAAATGACGCTGGACGAGCTGGACGCAGCCCGAGAGTGGATGCTGGTGCTGGGCCGCAAGACCGCGCGCGAGAAGATTGCCAGCCTGCTGTCGATCATTGCCCGCCGCGATGCCTCGCTGACACGGCGCGGCGCCACCAGCCGGATGGTGTTCGACCTGCCGCTGACCCGCGAGGCGATGGCGGATTACCTGGGCCTGACGCTGGAAACCGTCAGCCGCCAGATTTCGGCCCTGAAACGGGACGGGGTCATCGAGCTGGAAGGCAAGCGCCACGTCACGGTGCCTGATATGCACCGGCTGATGGAAGAAGCCGGCGACGACAGCGACGGCGTTTTCCTCGGCTGAGTCCGCATTTCCCTGCAATGCCCTAGCCGTTTTCAACCAGCCAGCGCGCCACCCGCGCCGCAGCGCTGCGCCGGCCGGGGGCGCGCAGGCTCCACAGCCGCAAGTCCCGTGGCAAGGCTGGCCGGGATGTCAAACGGCGCCACCAGAGCCCGATGCCCGATCAGGACCCCGGCGCCATTGACGGCCTGCTCAACCGCCAGCGCATAGAGCGAGTATTGCGGCCTTCTCAGGTGCAGCCCCTGCCCGGGGCAGGAGGATTGCAGCCAATGGTCCCAATCCTGCGCCCAGACCGCGTCTGACAGGCAGGGCACATCTTGCAGGTCCGCCGGTTCGTGCAGCTGCTGCGCCAGCGCAGGGGCGCAGAGCGGAAAGATCACGTCCTGTTCGATCGCAGTGCCCTGATCGCCGCCATAGAACAGGCAAAGATCATAAGGCGTGCGCTTGAGGTTCGGCGGCTCTTCGGTTGCGGTGATCGAAACCTCGGTGTCCGGCATCGCCGCGCGCAGGGCAGGCAGGCGCGGCGACAGCCAGTATTGCGCGATTGCGGGCAGGGTGGCGATATGCACGGTGCCGGGCTGCGCGTCTTCGCGCAGATGGCGGACCGCGGCGTTCATTTGGTCAAAGGCCGCAGTGAACTGCGGCAGCACCCGCGCGCCCAGTGCGGTGAGGGCCACCTGTTTCGGGCGGCGGTCGAACAGTGGCGCCTGCATTGCGTCCTCCAGCGATTTGATCTGGGCCGAAACCGCGCCGGGGGTCACGCCCAGCTCCTGCGCGGCGGCGTCAAACCCGCCCAGCCGCGCGGCGGCCACAAACGCGCGCAGGGCGGTCAGGGGCAGGGATTTGGCAGGGGGCGGGGAAACAGCCATGGCTTAGCCTCAATTTTTCTAACCCTAGTTTTCTGCAAATCTGATTTGCGGGCAGGGGGGGGAGGAGCGCTTTGATCGGCAGCAGCAGAGATTGTCCGCCAAGGCGCGACGCAGACAGGCCATGCCAGACCTTGCCCGCCGCCACTGGGTGCCGGCCCCGTGCGAGGATTACGTGCAGAGGGCGGCCGCGATGACCGCCGCTGCCGGCAGCGCAGCGACCGCTGCCCGGCTGAGCGCGCTGGCGGCGCGCAACAGGGACATCCATGACCGCGACTGTTTCAACCTGAACCCGGCCACCAACGTGATGAACCCGGCAGCAGAGGCTTTGCTGGCCAGCGAGCTCGGCAGCCGACCGTCGCTGGGCTATCCAAGCGGCAAATACGAGATGGGGCAGGAAGCGGCCGAGGAGATCGAAGTCATCGCAGCGGAACTGGCCGCACAGGTGTTCAAGGCGCGTTATGCGGAGATCCGGGTGGGGTCCGGCGCGCTGGCGAAGCTCTACGGGTTCATGGCGCTGGCCCGGCCGGGCGATGCCATCATCGCGCCGCCTGCCGCGGCGGGCGGCCATGTGACCCATCACGCGGGCGGGCTGTGCCGGGCTGTACGGGCTGCGGACCCATCCGGCGCCGGTGGATGCGGATGGATACACGGTTGATCTGGACGCGCTGCGCGATCTGGCGCGGCAGGTGCGGTCCAAGCTGATCACCATTGGCGGCAGCCTCAACCTGTTCCCGCATCTGATGACGATGAGCACCTGCAAAAGCCTGGGCGGCCCGGCTGGCGGGCTGATCGTCACCAATGAGGCTGATATCGCCGCGCGGCTGGATGCCATCGCCTTTCCCGGCATGACCGCCAATTTCGACGCGGCCAAATCAGCGGCGCTGGCGATGAGCCTGCTGGACTGGGTGGATCACGGCGCTGAATACGCCCGCGCGATGGCGGATCTGTCGCTGGCGCTGGCGCAGGCCCTGGCCGGACTGGGGCTGCCGGTATTTGCCCGGGCGCTGGGATGACGCAGTCGCATCAGTTCGCACTGGAAGCCGTGGGGTACGGCGGCGGCCAGGCGGCGTCAAAGCAGTTGCGCAAGGCCGGGTTCCTGGCCTGCGGTATCGGACTGCCGGTGGCGGAGGGGCCCGGCGTCATGAACGGGTTGCGGATCGGCACCCCGGAACTGGTGCGCGGCGGGGTCAAACCAAGGCACGCGCCGCAGCTGGCAGAGCTGACCGCCCGCGGCTTGCGAGCAGAGGATCCGGCCGCGCTGGCGGCGGAAACCGCAGAGGTCCGCGCGGTCTTCCCGGGGATGCACTACATCCGCCAGGGTTAAGGCTGGAAACCCGGGGCGGTGCCCCGCCCAACGGGAGGAGGCCTTTCGCCAGGAAGGGCGGACGACGGGCGGGAGCGGCACCGGCTGGCCGCGCGTTCCGGCAGGCCCTTTGAAGCCTGCAGGTGACCTGACGCTGCGGTTGTGGTCTACTGGTGCCATTACAGCGAACGGAGGCGGAAATGCAGTTTGGAAGCTTGATCGGGATGCTGATCGTCGGGGCGCTGGCCGGCTGGCTGTCCGGCAAGATCATGCAAGGGCGCGGTTTTGGCATCCTTGGCAATATCATCGTCGGCGTGGTTGGCGCCTTTCTGGCGGGCCTGATCTTTCCGGCGCTGGGGTTTGCTGCCGGCGGCGGCTTTTTCTGGTCGCTGATCCATGCCACCATCGGTGCGGTGATCCTGCTGTTCCTGATCGGCCTGATCCGCAGGGCCGGCTGAAGCGCAGGGGCAGCCGACTGAAAAAGGCGCCCTTGAGGGCGCCCTTTTTTTGACCGGCGGGGGCAAGCCTGACCGGGCCGTCAATGCGCCATCAGCACCGGCACCGTGGCCTGCTCCAGCATGTTGCGGGTGGCACCGCCAAGGATCGCTTCGCGGAAGCGGGAATGGCCGTAGGCGCCCATCACGATCAGATCGGCGTCGGTGTCTGCCGCATAGCGGATCAGCACGTCCGACACCCGGGTCAGCGTCTTGCTGAGCACATCGATTTCGCACGTGGCCCCGTGACGGGACAGCATCTGCGCCAGCAGGCCGCCGGGGTCGGAGCGTTCCGGCCCGTGCTGCGGCGGGTCGATCACGGCGATGCGCACCAGATCGGCGCCGGTCAGGAACGGCATCGCCCTGCGGATCGCGGTCATCGCCTCGATGCTTTCGTTCCAGGCCACCAGAACAGTTTTGGGCCGCCGCATCGGCGCGGCTTCGGCGGGCACCACCAGCACCGGGGCGCGGCCTTCGAACAGGGCGGCTTCGACAATCGGTTCGGCCTCGGCGCGCGTGCCCGGGCCATAAGGCTTGCCGAGCACCACCAGATCGGAAAACCGGGCCTGGCGCGCCACATGGCGGCCGAGGTCCGCGATCTGCGCCACGCCGCTGTCGGTGCCATAGGGCACCCCTGCCTGCTGCAGTGCCGCTTCTGCCTGGGCCTTAACCTGTTCAGCTTCTTCCTGGGCGCGGACCAGGGTTTCCTGCAGCACCAAGGCATTGGCGCCTGCGTAATAGTATCCTGTCTGAGTGCGGTCGACACCAAGGCAGAACGCATCGGCATGGGCGCCGAAGTCTTCGGCCAGGGCCGTAATCTGCGCCAAAGGCGCCGCTGCCGTTTCTGTAGCTGTGAGAATGGTAAGCAAGGACTTGTAGGACATTGGCACCTCCCGGCAGATGATGCGGCGCAGCCCGGATGGCTGCGGTGCAGAGATTTTCGATACACAGGCAGAAGTGTCACATGTTGCTCGAACATGTCTTGATGCAGATCAAGGCAGCAAAGATGCGGCTTCTGCATGAAGGGCGCGGTCTAATAACGTCCCCGTATCGGCAGGATTCGCGGGGGCATGGTGAAGGGACGCAAGATGTCTAACTATATCAAGCTGATTGCGCTTGGTCTGGTCACGCTGTTTGCGATGATCGGTTCCAATTACGCGCGGGATCTGGCTTACCAGGTGCATGCGATCATCGTGATGATCGTGGCCGGCGGCCTGTTTCTATATACTTTGCGCCAGACCAACGAGCCGGAACCGGCAGTTGCTGGCCTGGAAAATGAGTATTTCGACAGTGTGATCCGCGCTGGTGCAATTGCCACCGCAGCCTGGGGCGTGGTCGGGTTTCTGGCCGGGACCTTCATTGCGTTCCAACTGGCCTTTCCGGCGCTGAATTTCGAGTGGGCGCAAGGGTTTGCCAATTTCGGCCGCCTGCGTCCGCTGCACACCTCGGCAGTGATCTTTGCCTTTGGCGGCAACGCGCTGATCGCGACCTCCTTTTATGTGGTGCAGCGGACTTCGGCGGCGCGGCTGTGGGGCGGCAATCTGGCGTGGTTCGTGTTCTGGGGCTACCAGCTGTTCATCGTGCTGGCGGCAACCGGCTATCTGTTCGGCTCGACCCAGTCCAAGGAATATGCGGAGCCGGAATGGCACGTCGACCTGTGGCTGACCGTGGTCTGGGTGGCCTATCTGGCGGTATTCCTGGGCACCATCATCAAGCGCAAGGAGCCGCATATCTATGTGGCGAACTGGTTCTACCTGGCGTTCATCGTGACCGTGGCGATGCTGCATCTGGTCAACAACATGGCGCTGCCGGTGTCGGTCTGGGGCTCCAAGTCGGTGATCGTCTGGCCGGGCGTGCAGGACGCGATGATCCAGTGGTGGTACGGCCACAACGCCGTGGGCTTTTTCCTGACTGCGGGCTTCCTGGGGATGATGTATTACTTCATCCCGAAACAGGCCGAGCGTCCGGTGTTCAGCTACAAGCTGTCGATCATCCACTTCTGGGCGCTGATCTTCCTCTATATCTGGGCCGGTCCGCACCACCTGCATTACACCGCGCTGCCGGACTGGGCCTCGACCCTGGGCATGGTGATGTCGATCATCCTGTGGATGCCCAGCTGGGGCGGCATGATCAACGGCCTGATGACCCTGTCGGGCGCCTGGGACAAGCTGCGCACCGATCCGGTGATCCGGATGATGGTGATCTCTCTGGGCTTTTACGGCATGTCCACATTCGAGGGTCCGATGATGTCGATCCGCGCAGTGAACTCGCTGTCGCACTACACCGACTGGACCATCGGCCACGTGCACTCCGGGGCGCTGGGCTGGAACGGCATGATCACCTTTGGCGCTCTCTACTATCTGGTGCCGGTGCTGTGGAAGCGGGAACGCTTGTATTCGCTGAGCCTGGTCAGCTGGCACTTCTGGCTCGCCACCATCGGGATCATCTTCTACGCGGCTTCGATGTGGGTGACCGGTATCATGGAAGGCCTGATGTGGCGTGAAGTGGATGCCAACGGCTTCCTGGTGAACTCCTTTGCCGACACCGTGGCAGCGAAGTTCTGGCCCTACATCGGCCGGGCCCTTGGCGGGGTGATGTTCCTCACCGGCTCTATCATCATGTGCTACAACCTGTGGATGACGGTCCGTAAGGCGCCGGCCAAAGAGGCCAGCCTGACGGTTCCGGTTCCGGCTGAATAAGGAGCCAGGAAGCAATGTCTATTCTCGACAAACACAAGATCCTCGAGACCAACGCGACCCTGCTGCTGATCTTCAGCTTCCTGGTTGTGACCATCGGAGGCCTGGTGCAGATCGCACCGCTGTTCTACCTGGAAAACACCATCGAGAAGGTGGAGGGCATGCGCCCCTACACCCCGCTGGAGCTGGCCGGCCGCGACATCTACATCCGCGAGGGCTGCTATGTCTGCCACAGCCAGATGATCCGTCCGATGCGGGACGAGGTCGAACGCTACGGCCACTACTCGCTGGCGGCGGAATCGATGTATGACCGGCCGTTCCAGTGGGGGTCCAAGCGGACCGGGCCGGACCTGGCCCGCGTCGGCGGCCGCTACTCGGACGAATGGCATGTGGACCACCTGCGCAACCCGCAGGCGGTGGTGCCGGAATCGGTGATGCCGAAATACGGCTTCCTGGAGCGTAAGCGGATCGATGGGAGATACATCGGCGACGTGATGGCGACCAACGCGCTGCTGGGCACCCCCTACACGGACGCGATGGTCGAGGCCGCGCAGGCCGACTTCCGCGCCCAGGCCGATCCCGACAGCGATTATGACGGGCTGCTGGAGCGTTACGGCGAGAAGGTCAACGTGCGCAACTTCGACGGCCAGCCCGGGGTGTCCGAGGCCGATGCGCTGATCGCCTATCTGCAGATGATGGGCACGCTGGTCGATTTCTCGACCTTCACCCCGGACGCGAGCCGGTAAGGAGGCAAAGATGGAATTCTATACGCTCCTCAGGCAATTCGCGGACAGCTGGATGCTGCTGTTCCTGTTCACCTTCTTCATCGGCGTTGTGGTCTGGGCGTTCCGCCCGGGCAGCACCAAGGTCTACAAGGACACCGCCGACATCCCGTTCCGGCATGACGATGCACCGGCGCCCCGGGAAGATGCAGCCAAACCCGCCGGGACCAAGGAGGCGAGGGCATGAGCAAGAAATCGCAAAAGTTCGAAGGCGATCCGAACACCACCGGCCATGAGTGGGACGGGATCGAGGAATTCGACAACCCGATGCCGCGCTGGTGGCTGTGGACCTTCTATGCCACCATCATCTGGGGGGTGCTTTACACCGTGGCCTATCCGGCCTGGCCGCTGATCAACGGCGCCACTGCCGGGGTGCTGGGCTGGTCGACCCGGGCTGATGTGGCGGCGGAGATCCTGGCGGTGGAAGAGGCCAACGCGCCGGTCAATGCCAAGCTGGAAGCGGCTGAGCTGACTGCCATAGCAGGTGATGCCGGGCTGAACGCCTATGCGGTGTCGGCGGGGTCCGCCGTGTTCAAGACCTGGTGCGCCCAGTGCCACGGCTCGGGTGCGGCGGGTGCCAAGGGCTATCCGAACCTGCTTGATGACGACTGGCTTTGGGGCGGGTCGGTGGAGGAAATCCACGCCACCATCAACCACGGCATCCGCAATGAGGACAGCGACGATGCGCGCTATTCCGAGATGCCTGCCTTCGGCCGTGACGGATTGCTTGAGAAAGAAGAGATCTCCCAGGTGGTGAACTACGTGATGTCGCTGTCGGGCGCGCCGCAGGATTCTGCCCAGGTTGCGGCCGGATCGGTTGTTTTTGCCGGCAACTGCGCCTCCTGCCACGCCGGGGACGGCACCGGCGACCGCAGCCAGGGCGCGCCGAACCTGGCCGATGCGATCTGGCTGTACGGCGGCGATTACGCCACCCTGACCGAGACCGTGACCAATGCGCGCTATGGCGTGATGCCGGCCTGGAACACCCGCCTGACCGAGGCGGAGATCCGCGCGGTATCCTCCTATGTCCATCAGCTGGGCGGCGGCGAGTAAGCCGGATCCGGTTTCACAAGACGCGGAAAGGGCTGCCCTGCGGGCGGCCCTTTTTCATGGATGAGTCTCCCTGGGGTTGATCTCAGTTCGGTTTTTCGGCATCGTCCGCATTATTTGATCAAATTATTGCGGGGCTGGATATGGGTGAAGAACACATAGGATTGGAGCAGGCGGTTGCAGCAAACCGCCTTGCCTGGGACGATTCGGCGCGGCTGCATCAGGGCAATGCTCTGTGGCAGGAACTGACCGCGGGATTTGCCCGGACAGGGTATTCGGCGTTTGACGCAACGATGACCCGGACGCTGGAAGGGCTTGAGCTTCAGGGTCTTTCAGGGGTTCAGGCCGGCTGCAACAATGGACGCGAGACGCTGTCTCTGGCCGCCTTCGGTGCGGAGCGTTGCCTGGGGATAGATCATTCGGCGGAGTTCCTGAAGCAGGCGGAGATCCTGAAAGGCATCGCCCGATCGGATTGTGAATTCCTATGCGCTGATATCTATGACCTGCCATCCGGCATCCGGTGCGATTTTGATTTTGCTGTGATCACCATCGGCGTGCTGAACTGGATGCCCGACCTGGACCGGTTTTTCCAGGCGGTGGCCGGGCTGTTGCGGCCGGGCGGGCGGCTGGTGATTTACGAAACGCACCCGGTGCTGGAGATGTTCGAGCCAACATCGAAACAGCCGCATCTGCCGGCCTATTCCTATTTCAGCGAGGCGCCGGCGGTGGTGGAGCAGGCAATCACCTATGACGGCAGCACACAATCCGCACCGCCGTCTTACTGGTTCAGCTATAAGATGAGCGATATCGTTATGGGGCTGATTCATGCAGGGATGGATATCACCCGGTTCGAGGAATATCCGCATTCCAACCGGGAAGCAGAGTTCGACGTCTACCAGAACCGGCAGGCGCAGCTGCCGATGAGCTTTACAATGGTAGCAGGCAAGACAGCAGAATGAGGTGCCGCAGGCGGGTACAGGCCTCAGCCCATCGACGTCGCCGAGCTGCGTTTGCGGGCGCGGGCGGCGTCGGTGTTGGCGCTCCACCAGGCGATACCGCCCCACAGCAGCACGTAGAAAATGCCGGTTCCCAGCACCAGTTCGCCGGGGAAGGGGCCGATGTCGGCCCGGTCCAGCACCTGCTGCCAGGATTGCACCCCGGCGGGATGCACCGCCAGCTTGCCGCCATAGGCCATTGACTGGATCAGCAGGATCCAGAAGTAATTGCGCCGGATCCGCCGCCCGATCGCGGTCATCACGCCGACATGGTATTCGGGGCGCAGATAGTCGGCGGCCAGCACATCCTGCCAGTGCTTTTCCAGATGCAGATCGCCCTCGATCAGCATCGGGGTGTAGAAATGCGTTTCCATCCAGCGGGCGCGGGCGCGGAACACGTTGAAATAGCGGTAGCGGCGCGCCTCCAGCATCAGGAAGAAGATGATCAGCACCCCCACCAGGATCAGCGGCAGCGGCGAGGCGTTGGGGGAGGAAAAGGAAATCGACAGAGCCACGCCCAGGGTGACCACCGACCAGTTGGTGGTGGTGTCCAGGCGGGTGCGCCAGACCGTGCTGCGGTAGATCTCCCCCCGGTACAAATGCGCCAGGGCGCCGA
The DNA here is from genome assembly GCF_000511355.1 of Leisingera methylohalidivorans DSM 14336. NCBI lineage: Bacteria > Pseudomonadati > Pseudomonadota > Alphaproteobacteria > Rhodobacterales > Roseobacteraceae > Leisingera > Leisingera methylohalidivorans. Next base: position 512,865 of record NC_023135.1, read on the forward strand.
TTTCGGCCGACGTCAGCGGTGCGCGGTTTTCGGCGGCTGTCTGTTCAGTCTTTGCTGTTGCCATAAAGGCGAGGGTAGAATTTTTACCGGAACCGGGCAAATATTTTGCGCCTTTTTGATCGGTGTCAAATTTTGCCGGCGGCAAACCGGGTAAAACCGCAGATGACAGAGATTGCTGCTGGGCTGAACAGCCCTTCTGGGCAGCATGAAATCCCGCAAGGCCGACGTGCAGGCTGAACGGGTCATGCGCCGGTTTTCCGATCTGTTCGCGCGTTTCCTGGAAAACCGGCGCTTTTTCTGTCTTCCCGTGTGGTCAGGGGTCAGATGCTCTGCGGATGAATGCAGCGCGTTTTCGGCGGCTTGGCAGTCAGCCAGCGCATCAGCCGGGTGAACCTGCCTGCGGGGCGGGACAGGGGGGCGGGCGCAGGCAGATCCCGCAGCCTTACACAGTCCTGCCGCGTGGCGGCCATCATCGAGCGGGCGTAGATATCGATCAGCATTTCAGTGCCTCCTATCCTGGCGTCTGGGGATTATGCTTGCCTGAAACGGTGATTCTTGCGAGTTAAGAAAAATCGCTTCATGTAAGGCAGGATTACATATGGACTGGCTGAGCTTGCCGCCGTTGACAGCGCTGAGGGCCTTTGCCGCCTTTGCCGAAACAGGAAATGTGGTGCAGGCGGGGGCAGCTTTGAATGTCAGCCACGCTGCCATCAGCCAGCAGCTGCGCGGGCTGGAGGCGCATCTGGGGGCTGCGCTGCTGGACCGCAGCGGCAGGGCGCTGGCGCTGACAGCGGACGGGGAGCATCTGGCCCGTGCGCTGCATCTGGGGTTCGGCGCGATCGAGGCCGCGGTGCAGGAGATATCCGCTGCAGGGGCCGCCCGGCCGCTGCATGTGACCTGCACGCCGATGTTTGCCGCGCACTGGCTGATGCCGCGGCTGGCCGGGTTCCAGGCGGAGCATCCGGAGATCGATCTGGTGCTGGATCCGCGCGGCGAGCTTGCCGAGCTGAAGCCGGGCGGGATCGACATCGCCATCCGCTATGGCGACGGCAACTGGCCGGGGCTGGTGGCGGAGATGCTGCTGCAATCTCCGATGGTGGTGATTGCGGCGGACAGTCTACTGGACGGGCGGCAGGTGACCGCCCCGGAGGATTTGCTGGATCTGCCCTGGCTGGAGGAGCTGGGCACCTCGGAGGCCTCGCGCTGGCTGGAATCGCGCGGTGTCACCGGGGTGCTGCGCGGGCCGCGCACCCGGCTGCCCGGCAATCTGCTGATGCAGGCGGTGCGGGCGGGCCAGGGGGTGGCGGTCAGCGTGCGGGAGTTTGTTGCCGAGGATCTGCACAGCGGGCGGCTGCTGGAGCTGTTCACCGAAGGCGCAGACCGGGGCTATCATATCGCCACCCGCCCCGGCGTGCTGCGCCCGGAGGCGCGCCGGTTGACCGGCTGGCTGCGGCGGCAGCGGGCAGAGCGGTGAAACCGGCGGCCTGCTGGCGGAAATCCTCCTTGCAGCGCCGCATCGCTGCGCTGCGGCAACTTGCCTCTGGCGGCACCGGGCGGGCAGGCATAGGTGGCGGGTTGCCTTCACGATGCGCCTGAGCGGGCCGGAAACATGATTGTGCGATGCGCTTTTTGATCCACGTCAATGTTCCGGCACTGCGCATCTGTGACAACGGCGCGAGACAGCCACAAGACGGAGACAGTCCGTGAGCGATTCCAATCCAGCCCCCAGCCTGTACGCCGCCCGGGAGCCGATTTATCCGCGGCGCGTGTCCGGTCCGTTCCGGAACCTGAAATGGTACATCATGGCGGTGACGCTGGGGATCTACTATCTGACGCCGTGGATCCGCTGGGACCGCGGGCCATCGTTGCCGGATCAGGCGGTGCTTCTGGATCTGGCGGGCCGCCGGTTCTATTTCTTCTGGATCGAGATCTGGCCGCATGAGTTTTACTTTGTCGCCGGATTGCTGATCATGGCCGGGCTGGGGCTGTTCCTGTTCACCTCGGCGCTGGGCCGGGTCTGGTGCGGCTATGCCTGCCCGCAGACCGTCTGGACCGACCTGTTCATCCTGGTGGAGCGCTGGATCGAGGGCGACCGCAACGCCCGGCTGCGCCTGCACCGGCAGAAGAAGATGGATTTCCGCAAGGCGCGGCTGCGGCTGACCAAATGGGTCTCCTGGTTCGTGATCGGACTGGCGACCGGCGGCGCCTGGGTGTTCTATTTCGCAGATGCGCCGGCGCTGGCCTATGACCTGGTGACGCTGAATGCGCACCCGGTTGCCTATACCACCATGCTGGTGCTGACCGGCACCACCTTTCTGTTCGGCGGTTTCGCACGCGAGCAGATCTGCATTTACGCCTGCCCCTGGCCGCGCATCCAGGCCGCGATGATGGACGAGGACACGCTGACCGTCGGCTACCGCGACTGGCGCGGCGAGCCGCGCGGCAAGCTGAAGAAGGGCCAGGTGGCCGAGGGGCAGGGCGATTGCATTGATTGCATGGCCTGCGTCAACGTCTGCCCGATGGGGATCGACATCCGCGACGGCCAGCAGATGGAATGCATCACCTGCGCGCTGTGCATCGACGCCTGCGACGATGTGATGGCCCGGATCGGCAAGCCGCGCGGGCTGATCGACTATATGGCGCTGTCGGACGAGGCGCAGGAGCGCGCAGGCAAGCCGCCCCGGAGCATCTGGAAGCACATCCTGCGGCCGCGCACCCTCCTGTACACCGGCCTGTGGTCGCTGGTCGGCGCGGGGCTGCTGTTCGCGCTGTTCATCCGCGCCGATATCGAACTGACCGTGGCGCCGGTGCGCAACCCGACCTATGTGACACTGTCCGATGGCGCGATCCGCAACACCTATGATGTGCGGCTGCGCAACAAGCACGGCGAGCCGCGCCCGTTCCAGCTGTCGCTGAAGGGCGACCCGTCGATGCAGATCGCACTGGAGGGCACCGAAGGCGTGACAGTGATGGTGCCCGCCGACACGGCGCTGCTGCAGCGGGTCTATATCGTGGCGCCGAAAGACGCCGCGCCGTCCCGGGCGGGCTCGGCTCCGGTGCGCATTTGGGTGGAAGATCTGGACAGCGGCGAGCGGGCCCATAAAGACACCAGCTTTAACGGCACGGGGGACTGAACCATGGCCAAGCACGAACGCGAATTCACCGGCAAGCACGCCCTGATGCTGTTCTGCGGCGCCTTTGCGGTGATCATCGGGGCGAACCTCGCCCTGGCAGTGAATGCGGTGAAGACCTTTCCGGGGCTGGAGGTGAAGAACTCCTATGTCGCCAGCCAGGAGTTCGATGTGCGCCGTACTGCGCAGGAGGCGCTGGGCTGGTCGGTCTATGCCTCCTGGCAGGGGCAGCAGGTCAAGCTGGAGATCACCGATGCCGAGGGCGCCCCGGTGGAGGTCGCCAAGCTGAGCGCGACGCTGGGCCGGGCGACCCATGTGCAGGACGACCAGCAGCCGACGTTCATCTTTGACGGGAAGGCCTATGTGGCGCCGGCCGATCTGGGGCCGGGCAACTGGAACATCCGCATGGTGGCGCGGGCCAAGGACGGCACCGAGTTCACCCAGCGGGTGATCCTGCATGTGAAAGGCTGACCCTCATGACCGCCCGGCTCCGCCCCTCGCTTGCGGCCTGTCCGGCCTGTGCCGCGGCCCCGCAGGACGGCGGGGAACAGGCCCCGGCCGAGGCGCGGCTGGCGCTGTCCTTGCCCGGCATCCACTGCCAGGCCTGTATTTCCGCGGTGGAGCGGGCGTTGAACGCGCATCCCGGCATCCGTTCAGCGCGGGTCAATCTGACGCTGAAGCGGGCGTTGATCGAGGCCGAGCCGGACCTGCGGGCTGCTGACCTGATCCCGGTCCTGGAAAGCATTGGATATGAGGCGCATGAGCTGGACTTGGCGGCGCTAGCGGCAACCCGGAACGACAAGGCGGGGCGTGACCTGCTGATGCGGCTGGCGGTGGCGGGTTTTGCCTCGATGAATGTGATGCTGCTGTCGGTCTCGGTCTGGTCCGGGGCGCCGGATGCGACGCGGGATATGTTCCATTGGATCTCTGCCGCGATCGCCTTTCCCGCGGTCATCTTTGCCGCCCAGCCGTTTTTTCGTAACGCCTGGAGCGCCTTGCGGGTGGGGCGGCTGAACATGGATGTGCCGATTGTGCTGGCGCTGGTGCTGGCGCTGGCCACCTCGCTGTGGGAGACGTCGCTGTCGGGCGAGCACGCCTATTTCGATGCGGCGCTGACGCTGACGTTCTTCCTGCTGGCGGGCCGCTATCTGGACTACCGCACCCGCGCGGTGGCGCGCTCCGCCGCCGAGGAACTTGCGGCGCTGGAGGTGCCGCGCGCGATCCGGCTGCTAAATGGCAATGAACACGAGGTGCCGGTGGCGGATCTGGCGGTTGGCGATCTGATCCTGGTGCGCCCCGGCGGGAGGATGCCGGTGGATGGCGAGATCGCCGAGGGCCAGTCGGAACTGGACCGCTCGCTGCTGACCGGGGAAACCCTGCCGGTGTTTGCAGCACCCGGGCTGGCGGTTTCAGCCGGGGAGGTGAACCTCACTGGCCCGCTGACCATCCGGGCTACGGCAGTGGGCGAGGACGCCTCGCTGCACCGGATGGCCGATCTGGTGGCCATCGCCGAGTCGGGGCGGTCGCGCTATACCTCGCTGGCGGACAGCGCGGCCAAGCTTTATGCGCCCGGCGTGCATATCCTCTCGGCGCTGGCCTTTGCCGGCTGGTATCTGTGGACTTTCGACATCCGCATGGCGCTGAACATCGCCGCGGCGGTGCTGATCATCACCTGCCCCTGTGCGCTGGGCCTTGCGGTGCCTGCGGTGACCACCGCCGCCTCCGGCCGGCTGTTCAGACGGGGCATGCTGATCAAACACGCCACCGCGCTGGAGCGGCTGGCGGAAGTCGATACGGTGGTGTTTGACAAGACCGGGACGCTGACCGCCGGCACGCCGCAGGCGACCAACCTGGGCGATCATGCCCGCGCGGATCTGGAGATCGCCCTGGCGCTGGCCGAAGGCTCCTCGCATCCGCTGTCGGTGGCGCTGGCCGGCGCCGCCCGCGACGCCGGGGTCTCTGCTGCCAAGGTGCAGAAGATCGCCGAGGTGCCGGGCTATGGCACGGAAGGCCTATTCCGCGGCCGGCCCGTGCGGCTGGGCCGGGCGGCCTGGGCCGGCGCCGAGCAGGGCAGCCAGACGGCGGCCTGGCTGGACAGCGGGGCAGGGGAGGCCAAGGCGTTTTTGTTCACCGATGCCTTGCGTCCCGGTGCCGCGGAGGCAGTGCAGGCGCTGCAGGACGCAGGCAAGGATGTGCTGCTGATCTCCGGCGACGCCACCGGTGCGGTTGAGGATCTGGCCGGGCGGCTGGGCATCAGCAACTGGGTGGCCGAGGCGCTGCCGGCGGACAAATGCGCCCGTATGCAGATGCTGACAGAGCAAGGCAGAAACGTTCTGATGGTGGGCGATGGGCTGAATGACACCGCGGCGCTGGCTGCGGCGCATGTGTCGATTTCTCCGGCATCGGCGCTGGATGCGGCGCGGGTGGCCTCGGATATCGTTCTGCTGGGGCAGGATCTGTCGCCGATTGCCGAGGCCTGCAGCCTGGCGCAAAAGGCGACCCGCCGGATCCGCCAGAACTTCCGCATTGCCACGCTCTACAACGTGATTGCGGTGCCGCTGGCGATTGCCGGGCTGGCGACGCCCTTGATTGCGGCGCTGGCGATGTCTACCTCTTCCATCACAGTCTCCCTCAATGCGCTGCGGCTGCGATAAGCCGGCGCCTGCCACAGCGGACCTGAAACCATGAGCGTCCTTGCCTATCTGATCCCGATTTCACTGATCCTCGGCTCGGTCGGGCTGGCGGCGTTTTTCTATACGCTGCGCAGCAGCCAGTATGACGACCCGGAAGGCGATTCCCGCCGGATCCTGAGCGACGAATGGGACGACAAGCCCAAGCCCTGATGCCGGCCGCCGGCAGCTGAGCCGCAGGTCAGCCCCTCCCGCCCCCGCAGATGCGCTGGCTGGCGCCAGAGCCCCTTGGCGGCGTTGGGCGTGGCACCGCGCAGGGCGCGGTGCCACGCCCAACGGGAGGAAGTCTTTTTGCAAAAAGGCTGACGACGGGCGGGAGCGGCTGATTGGCTCCATGTTTCCGGCACGAAGAAGGCATCCGGCATGGAAAAGGCGCCGCAGGGGCGCCTTTGGTATTGTTTGCTGTACCGTTGCAGGGTTTTGACCCCGGTTCAGGACGGGCCGATCGGTTTGCAGGTCACGTTGCGGGCATTCAGGCGGCGGCAGGCCAGTTCCGCCTGCTCCTGGCTCATGCCAAGGAAATTGGCCTCGAAGCCGCGGCGGGTCTTGGCCACCTTGCGCAGCGACCCGTCCAGCGTTTCCAGCTCCGACATCGCGGTGCGCAGCAGTACCTTTTCGGCCTGGTAACGGTTGGTGTAGAGGCCCACGTTGACACCCCAGTAACGGCCGCCGGAGGTGGAGAGACGGGTCACAACCACCGGCTCCGGTTCGGGCGAGGCGGCCGCATGGGCCAGGCTGGCCGGGCGGGCCACGGGCCGCAGGCCGCTGAAGGGCACCTTTTGCACCGCAGCGATGACCGTGGCTGTTGCGGGTTGGGCTGCCGGCGCGGGTTCTGCCTCTGCTTCGGCGAGGGCAACGGCGATGCTGTTGCGGATGGCCTCCCCCTGCAGCGCACCTTCGGCGCTGACGGTCCGGACATTTTCAATCTTCCCGGTTTGGGCGGCAGCTTCCGCGGGGGAAGCGTCCGTAGCGGGCGGTGTCTGCAGCGCCTCTTCAAGTGCGGCCACCAGCACCGGCGACTCGCTGAGGCCCGGGCGCGTCTTGGGCCGCAGGCTGGTGTTGACCTGGCCGCTGACCCGGATGGTCTTGCCTGCAGCGCCTGCGCTGCTGCTGCTGTCCCCGGCGTCGGCTATGACCACGCCGGCGCCTTGGTAGGCGGGCCGCCGCGGCTTGCGCAGGGCCGCGCGCGACGGCGCACGGCGGAAGCCGAGGTCCAGCAGTTCCGCCACTTTGGCATTGCGGGCCGTGGAGGATTTGCCGCCGAACACGGTTGCGATGATCCGTTCGTTGCCGCGTTTGGCCGAGGCCACCAGATTGGAGCCGGCGGCGCGGGTGTAGCCGGTCTTGATCCCGTCGGCACCGCGGTAGCTGGCCAGCAGGCGGCGGTTGGTATTGGGCACTTCGCGCACCCCGGCATTGGTCGTGCGGCGCGAGAACAGGTTGTAATATTCGGGGTAGTCATAAAGCAGATGCCGCCCCAGTGTGGTCATGTCGCGGGCCGTCGACAGATGCCCGCTGGCAGTCAGGCCATGCGCGTTCTTGAAGGTTGTGCGGCTCATCCCCAGCGCCTTGGCGGTGCGGTTCATGCGGCGGGCAAAAGCGGCCTCGGAGCCGGACAGCGTCTCGCCGATGGCGGTGGCGGCGTCATTGGCGGATTTCACGGCTGCAGCGCGGATCAGGTAGCGGAAGGCAATCCGCTGGCCGGAGCGCAGGCCCAGTTTCGAGGGCGGCTCAGCGGCGGCGTTGCGGCTGATCTTGACTTTGGTATCAAGCGTGATCTCGCCGTTCCGCACCGCTTCGAAGGCGATGTAGAGGGTCATCATCTTGGTCAGGGATGCCGGGTGCAGACGGGTGTCGGCATTGCGCGAATGCAGCACCTCGCCGGTCCGGGAATCAATCACCATCGCCGCATAGGGCGCGGCGGCGGCCCGGTGCGGCTGGAGAGCCAGCACAATTGCTGCAATAAGAAAAACCGCGGCTGTCCAAAGGAACCGGGTACGGAAGTACCGGCCTGACGCCGGATTGACCTGCGTGATCACTGCCATGTTTGCCTCATGCCGCCGGTTTTCCGGCTGACGATTTTGCCTGTGAGCGAAAGCCTAACATAAGGTTGCTGAGGAATAAACCACGGCGGCAGGCGCTGTTGAGCGCTACGCCCGCTGTTCTGCCGGCATCTTGTGGGATGTGTCCGAAGGTCCCGCAAGATGCAGTAAGTGCTAACAAAAGGTTACCGAAAAAAGTTGAGTTTTCCCGATTGCAGGGCAGCCGATTCCCAGTCCCGCAGGCCGCATACGCCGGGATTGCGCCGTTAACCCGCGTGAAAATTGGTCACGTAGAAGGGGGTGGAATAGCTGAGGCCGAGGGAGAATTCGCAGGGCTGGGGCAACCGCGCCTTGATCCGGGATTCGAGATCCGCCAGCAGGGCGCGGGAAAACACCTCGTCCCGGTGCGGCTTGGCCAGCAGGGCCACAGTGAAGGCGATATGGCTGTGGTGGAACTGCGCGGCCGGATAGGCCCGGCCCTTGCAGGCGCCGGCGCCGCTGTCGTGTTCCAGGATCACGGTCTCGATCTCCGCCAGGATGGATATGGCGTCGATTTCCAGATCGCTGGAGAATTTCAGTTCGGCGTGCGGCATCTTCCGGCGTTTCCCAGGGCTGTGCGGGCGGTGTTATGCCATTGCCGGTCCGATGAACAGCGTGCGGACCCGGAGTTCAGGGCAGGGCCGGAAATCAACCGGGGGGCCTGTGACCGTCAGCCAAGCTGGTCTACCAAATCGGCCAGCCCGCTCAGATCTGCGATTTCGGTATAGCGGGGGCTGTGTTCGGGGGCTTCGGCGTGCTCCACCTCCCAGACCAGCCCGTGCGGCACATAGGTGCCCCAGCCGCCGGCCTCGATCACCGGCACCACGTCCGAGCGCATTGAGTTGCCGATCATCATCGCCCGCTCGGCGCCGTCGCCGTGACGGAGGAAAATGTCCAGGTAAACCTCCGGTGTTTTCTCTGAGACCACCTCGACCCCGTCGAACAGCTCACCCAGGCCCGATTGCGCCAGCTTGCGTTCCTGATCCAGGAGGTCGCCCTTGGTGATCAGCACCACTTTGTACCGGCCGGCAACCGCCTCCACCGCTTCGCGCGCATGGGGCAGCAGTTCGATCGGGTATGAGAGCATCATCTGCCCCGCTGTGATCAGCTCCTTGATCACAGAGGCAGGCACCTGTTCCTGCGTCACCTCGATCGCGGTTTCGATCATCGAGAGCGCGAACCCTTTCACCCCGTAGCCATAGCGCCCCAGATTGCGTTTTTCGGCATCCATCAGCAGCCGCTCCAGCTGCTGCGGACCAATGTCGGCGGGGGTGTGATCCATCAGCAATTCGGCGAATCTTTCCTGCGTGACGCGGAAGAACCGTTCGTTGTGCCAAAGGGTATCGTCGGCATCAAAGCCGATTGTTGTCAAATTACGTATCAATCTGCGGGTCTCAGTCTCTTTTCCTGAACAGTATAGAGGCTATATAAGCCTCACAGGAAAATCCACGCATCAACGGATCAAATTGCTTATGCCGCTGCAGCACATCATGATGACCGACCATTCAGACGACGACACGGAATCCGGCGTCCTGACGAAGACGCGGCCGAAAACCAAACGGCCGCCGCGCTACAAAGTGCTGCTGCTGAATGACGACTACACGCCGATGGAATTTGTCGTGATGGTGCTGGAACGGTTCTTCGGCATGACCCACGCGCAGGCGTTCGAGATCATGCTGACAGTGCATAAGAAAGGCGTTGCCGTGGTTGGCGTGTTCAGCCATGAGGTGGCTGAAACCAAGGTGGGACAGGTGATGGATTTCGCCCGCCGCCACCAGCACCCGCTGCAGTGCACCATGGAAAAAGAAGAATAAAGAGGCTCTTAGATGTCTGTTCGCCTGTCACTGGCCGCCCAATCGGGCGGCTTTGCTGTTCCGCCGGAGGGGCGCATTGCCGTGTTCCACCCGCGCAGCGATCACGATCTTTCGGCCCTGCCCAAGGAACAGCTGCTGATCGTTCAGCCGTTCCGCCCGGACCACGATCACTTTGCCGGCCAGGGCTATGCCTGCACCCCGGTTCTGGAACCGGATGAGGTGCTGGCCGCTGCCGTGGTTTTCATCCCGCGGGCCAAGGCGCTGGCGCGGATGCTGATCGCGCAGGCGGCGGCTGCGACGCAGGGGCAGGTGCTGATTGACGGCGCCAAGATCGAGGGCATTGATTCGGTTCTGAAGGATCTGCGCAAACGCTGCGCCCCCTCGGCCCCGGTTTCCAAGGCGCATGGCAAGGTGTTCTGGATCGACGGCGGCACCGATCTGTCCGGGTGGCTGCCCGCGGAACCGCAGCAGGTTGAAGGCTTCATCACCGCGCCGGGCGTGTTTTCGGCGGACGGGATCGACCCGGCCTCCCGGATGCTGGCGGCGGCGCTGCCGCAGAAGCTGGGCCGCTGTGTCGCCGATCTGGGTGCGGGCTGGGGATACCTCTCGGCGGAGGTGCTGAAGCGCGAGGGCGTCGAGGAGGTGCATCTGGCCGAAGCCGATTACCACGCGCTGGCCTGCGCGCGGCGGAATGCGGCGGACAGCCGGGCGCAGTTTCATTGGGCCGACGCGCGGACATGGAAGGCGCCGGGCACTGTGAACACCGTGGTGATGAACCCGCCGTTCCACACCACCCGCACGGCGGAACCGTCGCTGGGCCAGGCCTTCATCGGCGCGGCGGCGGCCATGCTGGCGCCCTCCGGCAGCCTGTGGATGGTGGCCAACCGGCATCTGCCCTATGAGGTGGCGCTGGGCGAACGCTTTGCCCAGGTGCGCGAAGAGGGCGGCGACAACCGCTTCAAGATTCTGCACGCAGCCCGGCCGAAACGCCGCCGCAAGTAACCGCGCGCCGGGCGCAATGCCGGTTTCCAAACCGGCAGGCGCGGTCTAACGTGCGGTCCAGATTGCCCCAGGGGAGTGCCCTTACATGTCTTTTTCGATTTCCGGCAAAACCGCCATCGTGACCGGCGCCTCAAGCGGTATCGGCCTGGCGATCGGCAAGCAGTTTGCAGATGCCGGCGCCAATGTGATGTTCGCCGACACCCATGAGGAGCAGCTGGTGGCCGAGTTGGGCGAGCAGGCCGAGGAAAGCAATATCCGCTATTTCGCAGGCGATCTGCGCGAGCGGCTGACAATTGCCAACCTGCTGTCGGCCACCATCGACGCCTTTGACGGGGTGGACATCCTGGTGAACGGCGCGCGCCAGATGGTGGCAACAGATCCGCTGGACCCCGCCGATGACACCTTGGACCAGCTGCTGATGGAAAGCCTGCTGCCCGCTGTGCGCCTGTCGCAGCAGGTGGCGAAGCGGATGATCCGGCAGGGTGAGGAAGACGAGAACAGCAGCGGCTCGCTGGGCAGCATTATCAACCTGTCCTCCATTGCCGCGCGCCGCACCCACCCCGGGCTGATGGCCTATTCGGTGGCCTCAGCCGCGCTGGATCAGGCGACCCGGTCCCTGTCGGTGGCGCTGGCGCCGCACAAGATCCGGGTGAACTCGATTGCTTTCGGATCGGTGATGAGCGCGTCGATGCGGACGACCCTGAAGGACAACCGCAGCTACCGCGAGGATATCGAGGCGCATACGCCACTGGGCCGTATCGCGTCGCCCACGGAATTGACCGAAACGGCGCAGTATCTGGCCTCCGACGCCTCTGGCTTCATGACTGGCCAAGTGCTGACGCTGGACGGCGGCCGCACGCTGCTGGATCCGGTGGCCGCACCGGTCCACTGATTGGAAAGACCCCGAATGACTGCTGAGATGAAAGAAGAGAAGGCCCGGGCTGCCACCTGGTTCCGGGAGCTGCGCGGCCAGATCGTTGCGGCCTTTGAGGGGCTGGAGGACAGCCACGGCGCAGGCCCGTTTGCAGACATGGAGGCGGGCCGGTTTGAAGTGACGGAAACCAGGCGCAGCGCGGAGGACGGCGCGGACGCGGGCGGCGGGCTGATGAGCGTGATGCGCGGCGGCCGGGTGTTTGAAAAAGTCGGCGTCAATATTTCCGAGGTTTACGGCACCCTGGGCGAACGGGCGCAGAATGCGATGGCGGCGCGCAAGGGCATTCCGGGGATGAAGGATGATCCGCGGTTCTGGGCCTCGGGCATCTCATTGGTGGCGCATATGCGCAACCCGCATGTGCCGGCGGTGCATATGAACACCCGTATGTTCTGGACCCCGCACGCCTGGTGGTTCGGCGGCGGCTCGGATCTGAACCCCTGCATCGAATACGATGAGGACACCGCGCATTTCCACGCCACGCAGAAACAGCACCTGGATCCGCATGGCGCGGAGCAGTATCCGCGGCTGAAAGCATGGGCGGACGAGTATTTCTACATCCCCCACCGCAAGCGCGCCCGCGGGGTGGGCGGGATCTTTATGGATGACCGGAATTCCGGCGATTGGGCGGCGGATTTTGCGCTGACCCGGGACATCGGCCGCGCCTTCCTGCCGGCCTTTGTGCCGCTGGTTGAAAAGCGCCGGGTGCAGGATTTCGACGAGGCCGACAAGGATGCGCAGCTGATCCACCGCGGGCTCTATGCGGAATACAATCTGGTCTATGACCGCGGCACCAAATTCGGGCTGGAAACCGGCCATGACGCCAACGCTGTGCTGATGAGCCTGCCGCCCTTGGCCAAATGGGCCTGAGACTGCTGCACCCGTGACATTGCAAACGCGCCGCCCCGATGCGGCGCGTTTTTCCTGCCGGCGGATTTATGCTGATTTACCGCCGCCGGCCGCGACTTTGCGCCTGCCTGCGCTAGAGTGAAATGCAGCAGCCAAACGACAAGAGCAGCTGATAACAGGTTGAGGCAGGGAGCAGATCACATGCGCAGACTGGTTCTGGGGATTCTGGCAATGGCATTGGCAGCGGGGTGCGGCAGGCCGGCCGAGAGGGCGGTGGCCGCGCCGGAAGTCACCCGCACCGAGCCTGCCAATGCGCGGCTGTCCGGGCTGCGGACATATCCCCGGTTCGGCGACCGCGACCCGCATGAGTGGGAGGGGCGCAAACCCTGGTCCTATCCGGTTCACGGCATCGACGTCTCCCGCTATCAGGGCGATATCGACTGGCGCAAAGTCCGCCGCTCGGGCGTGTCGTTCGCCTATATCAAGGCGACCGAGGGCGGCGACCACACCGACGCCATGTTCCGCAGCAATTGGCACGGCGCGCGGGCTGCGGGGCTGAAACGCGGCGCCTATCATTATTACTATTTCTGCCGCCCTGCAGCCGAGCAGGCGCGCTGGTTCATCCGCAACGTGCCAAAGGATGCAAACGCGCTGCCGCCCGTGCTGGATATGGAGTGGAACCACCGCTCCCCGACCTGCCGCACGCGGCCGGACGGCGCCACGGTGCGGTCCGAGGCGCGAAAGTTCCTGAATATCCTGGAGCGCCACTACGGCAAGCGCCCGGTGGTCTACACGACGGTGGATTTCTACCGCGATACCGGCATCGGGCGCCTTGGCGGCACCGAGTTCTGGCTGCGTTCGGTCGCGGGCCATCCGCAGAAGGTCTACCCGGGCGAAAGCTGGAGCTTCTGGCAATACTCCGGCACCGGTGCGGTGCCGGGGGTGGCGGGCGACGTGGATCTTAACACCTTCCGCGGCAGCCCGGAGAGCTGGCTGAGGTGGTCAGGGCAGATCTGAGGCAGGGAACAGAGGGGGCTTTGCCCCCGCCGCCCGGGCGGGCGCCTCCCCCAGAGTATTTACAAACCAGAAAGAAGCCCGCTTCTTCGGGGTGAACATATCCCGGAGCGGGAGGCGGGGCCGTGTGAGAGGTGTATTCAGAGGGCCGGCTCAGGCCCTCCAGTCGAAGAAGCCAGGGCCGGCCTGCTCCAGCAGCTTCGCCGCCATCTCGCGACCCAGCTCTGCGCCGTCTTCAACCGGACAGGTCTGATCGTCGCTGATCGCTTCGGAACCGTCCAGGCGCAGCACCTCGCCGCGCAGGCGCAGGGTGGTGCCGTCGAGTTCCGCCAAGCCCGCAATCGGGGTTTCGCAGGAGCCGTCAAGCGCCGTCAGGAAGGCGCGTTCCGCCGCCAGCCGCTGGCCGGTTTCGCCGTCATGGATTGCTGACAGCATCTCTGCCGCGTGGCTGTCGTCAGCGCGGCGCTCGATGCCGATGGCGCCCTGGGACACGGCGGGCAGCATGTCGTTCGTTTCGATCGGAGTGGCCGGCACATCGGCCATTGCCAGCCGGTTGAGACCGGCCATCGCCAGGAAGGTGCATTCGGCAACGCCCTCGGCCAGTTTGCGTAGCCGGGTCTGCACATTGCCGCGGAAGTCCACCACTTTCAGGCCGGGACGCCGGTTCAGCAGCTGTGCGCGGCGGCGCAGGGAAGAGGTGCCGACCACCGCGCCCTCGGCCAGGCCGTGCAGCGACGTCAGCGACGGGGAGATAAACGCGTCGCGCACGTCCTCGCGCGGCAGATAAGTGTCCAGCGCCAGCTCCGCCGGCTGCAGCACCGGCATGTCCTTCATCGAATGCACCGCAATGTCGATACTGCCTGCCAGCAGGGCTTCTTCCACTTCCTTGGTGAACAGCCCCTTGCCGCCCAGTTCCTTCAGCGGCTTGTCGGCCGCGATCAGCGCCTTGTTGTCGCCGGTGGTGGTGATCGGGACAATTTCGAATGCGTCCTGCGGGAGGCCGAACGCGGCGGCGAGACGGGAGCGGGTCTCATAAGCCTGGGCCAGCGCCAGCGGCGATCCGCGGGTGCCGATTTTCAGGGGCGAAGCGGGGGAGGGCAGGGTCAGTTTCATGGAAGAAGCCTTAAATCAGATTGCGCGGCGGAGGAAACCGGTTTTTTGCGCAGGTCCTACGGGGGCAGAGCGCGGGCTTTGATATAGAACAAGGCGCGCCGGGGCAGGGCGCGGCAGATCGCCCCTGCCCTTGACATTCGCCCGCGCAGGCGTGACCTCAGGGGGCGAATGATTGCGAGGATGACATGGCCGGACAAAAGAAGCTGCTGCGTGCATTGGCGGGTGAAAAACAGGATGTGCCGCCGATCTGGATGATGCGCCAGGCGGGCCGCTATTTGCCGGAATACCGTGCGACGCGGGCCGAGGCCGGGGATTTCCTGTCGCTGTGCTACAATCCTGAATTGGCCGCCGAAGTGACCCTGCAGCCGATCCGCCGCTATGGTTTTGATGCGGCGATCCTGTTTGCCGACATCCTGCTGATCCCGCAGGCGCTGGGGGCTGATTTGTGGTTTGTGACCGGCGAAGGCCCGCGGCTGTCGACCATCACCACGGAGAGCGACTTTGCCAAGCTCGGCCCCGCGTGCGATATCCACGAGACCCTGAACCCGATCTATGAGACCGTCCGCATTCTGTCGCGCGAACTGCCGGCTGAGACCCCGCTGATCGGATTTGCCGGCGCGCCCTGGACTGTTGCGACCTATATGATCGCGGGCCGCGGCACCCCCGATCAGGGCCCGGCCCATGCCCTGCGCGAGGAAAACACCGCGCTGTTCGAGGCGCTGCTGGCGCGGATCACCGAGGCGACCATTGATTACCTGTCCAAGCAGATCGAAGCGGGGGCCGAAGTTGTCAAGATCTTCGACAGCTGGGCCGGGTCTCTGAAGGGGGAGGCGTTCCAAAAGTATGCGCTGGAACCCTGCCGCCAGATCACCGCGGCGCTGAAGGAGCGCCATCCGGGCATTCCCGTGATCGGCTTCCCGCGGGAAGCGGGCGGTAAATACGCAGGCTTTGCCAAGGCCACCGGAATTGACTGCGTGGCGCTGGACAACTCGGTCGATCCGGCCTGGGCAGCGGCGCATGTGCAGGCCGATGGCTGCGTGCAGGGCAATCTGGCCTCCCGCCATATGGTGACCGGCGGGCAGGACCTGGTGGATGAGACCCGGCGTATTGTCGAAGCCTTTAAAAACGGCCCGCATATCTTTAACCTGGGCCATGGCATCACACCCGATGCCAACCCGGACAATGTGCAGCTGATGATTGACACGGTCCGCGGCGGCTAAGCGGTTCAGCAGCGGCCCGGCCTTGTGCCGGGCGGCGGTTTCAGGCATCAGCGCTGCAACACGCCCCGCGAATAAGGACTGAACGGTGGATTACGGTAAATCTGGAGCACCCAAAATGGGCAAGAACAAACCTCGTCACGCCGAACATAATGCCAAAGGGACCAAGAAGAACCCGTTTGGCAAGCAAACGGACAAAAGCGAGCTGCTGAAACGCATGAAGGCGGCCGCCGAGAAGACCAAGACAGAAGACTGAGCTTACAGGCGGCGCAGCTCCGACAGGATCTCTTCCGTATGCTGGCCGCGTCCGGGGATATCCGGCGGCGTCCATTGCGGCTGATCTGAAAACCGCGGGGCGGGGGCGGCTTGAAGCACGCCCTGCGCCTCGGCCCATGTGCCGCGGCTGTTCATCGGGTGCGCCAGGGCTTCGTCGGGGTTCAGCACCGGTGCCACGCAGGCGTCGGTGCCCACGAAAAGCGCTGCCCAGTGATCACGCGGCTGGCTGGCAAAGAGCCCGGCGAGCCTGCCAGTGAGCACAGGCCACAGGGCCTTGTTGAACTGCTGCTGAAAATCCGGGTCATCGGCCAGCTGCAGCTTTTCCAGAAACAGCGCATAGAATTTCGGCTCCAGGCATTGCACCGAGACAAAGCCGCCGCAGGCGCAGGCATAGGTGCGGCTCCAATGCGGTCCGTCGAGCAGGTTTGCGCCGCGTTGCGCACCGAAATTGCCAGCCTGGCGGATGCTCATCAAGAGGTTCATCATGTGGGCCGAGCCGTCATAGATTGCAGCGTCGACCACGCATCCCCCGCCAGTGGACCTTGCCTTGAGGATACCGGCCAGCATCCCCGCTACCAGATACAGTGCGCCGCCGCCAATGTCGCCGACCAGCGTGGCGGGTGTTTGCGGCACATCGCCCGGGGCGGAGGCATACCAAAGCGCACCGGACAGGGCGATGTAATTCAGATCATGCCCGGCGGCATGGGCCAGCGGACTCACCTGCCCCCAGCCGGTCATGCGGCCATAGACCAGCGCGGGATTGACCGCGCGGCAGGCATCGGGGCCAAGGCCCAGCCGCTCCATCACGCCGGGGCGGAAACCCTCGATCAGCCCGTCGGCGGTGGCGGCCAGGGCCAGAAAGGTTTCGGCATCAGCCGGCTCTTTCAGATCCAGCTCAATTGATCGTTTGCCCCGGTCCAGCAGCGAGCGTTCCGGCATTCCGGGGGTAACGGCGCCGCCCTTGCGGTTGACGCAGATCACCTCCGCCCCGAGGTCTGCCAGGGTCATTGCGGCAAAGGGGCCGGGGCCCAGGCCTTCGACCTCCAGAATGCGGATCCCTTGCAGCATTGCGGCCCCTTTCGTGATTGCTGGCTGGAATAGTCTGCGGCGGATCAGCCGCTTCCGGCAAGCTGCTGGCGGAATTTCCGTGGCGGCAGTCCGGTGCCCTTGGCAAAGACCCGGCTGAAATGGGCGGGGTCGGTAAAGCCGAGCTCATAGGCGATCTGGGCTGCGGTCAGGTTGGTGTAGATCAGCAGCCGCCGCGCCTCGCGCAGGACACGGGCGCGGATCAGGGCCGAGGCAGGCTGGCCGGTGGCCTGATGGGCGATGCGGTTGAGGTGGGTCGCGGAAACAGCCAGCGCGCCAGCGTAGTCCGCCAGCGGGCGGCGCAGGCGGAAGTCGCGCTCCACCAGCGCCTCGAACCGGGCAAACAGCGGGCTGGTCCGGGCTTGCGGATCCTCTCCCTGGGCGGCGGCGATGGCGCGGGCCGCCAGCGCTGTAACCGACAGCGCCAGCCCGCGCAGCATCTGCGCGCGGCCGAAGCCCTTGTTTCCGTATTCACGGAACAGACGCGCAGCCAGGCTTTGCAGCCCTTCGGGCAAGGGCTGGACGGCAGGCAGATCCAGCGCTGCGCGCAGTCCTTCGCCCGGTGCCAGGCTATGGTCCAGCAGATCCGAAGCGAGCGTGATCACCCAGCCGCCGGTGCCGTTGCCAAAGCGGAAGCCATGCACCACGCCGCGGGGCACATTGATCAGGCAGGGCGGGGACAGGGTGTGGCTGTTTCCGTCAAGATCCGCCTCTCCCGCACCGCCGGTCAGCACCAGTATCTGGTGCAGCCGGGCATGGCGGTGCGGTCTCAGCTGCCAATCATACATCTCGGACCGGGCGCGAATGGTCTCCGCATGCAGGACATCGGCAAGTTCAGCGGTCTCGCCAAACAGGTTGTAGGTGTCGATGGGGGGCTGTGAAGGCATGTGCGAAATATACAAGAACTGGCGCGTTGGGTCCATTCGCAAACATGCCCGCGCGGCGCATAATTCACACTGCACGCACAGACCGGAAAAATGGGGAACGCGCATGTCCACGCATCAGACACAGGTTGTCATCATTGGCGGCGGGCCTTCGGGGCTGCTGCTGTCGCAGCTGCTTGATCGCAAGGGAATCCGCTCGATCGTGCTGGAAAAACACACACGGGAGTATGTGCTGGGCCGGATCCGGGCAGGGGTGCTGGAACATGGTTTCGTCAATCTGATGCGCGAGGCGGGCTGCAGCGGGCGGATGGACCGCGAAGGGGAGATCCACGCAGGGTTCCATATTGCCCATCAGGGGCGGCTGGACCGGATCGACCTGGCAAAGCACACCGGCGGTGAAACGGTGATGGTCTATGGTCAGACCGAAGTGACCCGCGATCTTTACGAGGCGCGCGACGCGATGGGCGGGGTGATCCTGCACGATGTGCAGAATGTGCAGCCGCATGGGCTGAAGGACGCGCGCCCCTATGTGACCTGGGAGCAGGATGGCGCGGCCCATCGGGCAGATTGCGACTTCATCGTCGGGGCCGACGGCTTTCACGGGGTCAGCCGCAAATCTATCCCGGCGGAGGTGCTGAGAGAATACGAGAAGGTCTATCCGTTCGGCTGGCTTGGGGTTCTGTCGGAAACGCCGCCGGTGGCGGAAGAGCTGATCTATGCCCGCCATGACCGGGGATTTGCCTTATGCTCGCTGCGCAGCCGGGTGCTGAGCCGCTATTACATCCAGGTGCCGCTGACCGACCGGGCAGAGGATTGGAGCGACGCAGCCTTCTGGGCGGAGCTGAAGCGCCGGCTGCCGGAGCAGGTGGCCGGGCAGTTGGAAACCGGTCCGTCGATTGAGAAATCCATCGCGCCATTGCGCAGTTTCGTGGCGGAGCCGATGCGGTACGGCAATCTGTTCCTGGCGGGCGACGCCGCCCATATCGTGCCGCCGACCGGGGCCAAGGGGCTGAATTCCGCGGCCTCGGACATTTACTATCTCTATCACGGCTTCCAGGACCACTATCTGCAGGGCGACAGCAGCGGGCTGGACGGCTATTCCGGGAAAGCATTGGCGCGGGTCTGGAAAGCGGAGCGTTTCAGCTGGTGGATGACCAATCTGCTGCATCGGTTCCCGCAAGGAACCGAGACCGATCTGCGGTTGCAGCGGGCAGATCTGGATTACTTGTTTTCCTCTGCGGCGGCGCAGGCCTCGCTGGCAGAGAATTACGTCGGGCTGCCGTATTAGGCGCGGAGGGTCCCGTTGGGCGCAAGTGCAGCGCCGGCCAAGGAACGGCAGGTTCCCGCGCCTTTGCCATGCATCCGGGATGCACGGCAAAGCCTTGGGCCCGGCGCCGCGCGGGTGCGCGGCGCCGGGCCCGCCTGCAGCCAACCGTACCGGCTGGCACGGCTCTGCTCGAGGCCGTTTCGGTGCAGGCCCAGACCGGATCCGGCTGCCTGAGAACCACAGGCGAAGCTGCAGCGTGCGCAGCACGCTGCCCGGCCCAACGCGGCCCAAGGCCCGGCGTCAGCCGGCCGCCCGGGCAGGGGCGGGAGCGCCCCAGGCAACCGTCAGTCTTCGGCTGCCATGGCGCGGCTGTTCAGCCAGATCCAGCAATGCGGCGCCGAAATCCGCAAAGGAGATCTGCGAAACACCCGCCGCGTTCGTCAGCAGCGTATCGGTGCCAAGCTGGTATTGGCCGGTCAGCGGGCCCTCTGTCAGCAGCGCGGGGGGACGCAGGCAGGTCCATTCCACTCCGGTTTCCTGTTCCAGCATCGCGTCTTGCGCTGCGCAGGCTTCGGCAATCAGGCGGGAGCTTTCGGGCAGGAAGCCCGGCGCGCTCAGCACCGTGTGGCGGCTGCCATCCGGCAGTTTCAGCAAGGCCGCGCCGCCGGTCACCAGGGCCGGAATGCCGGCGCGGCGCGCTGCCTGCACTGCGGTGCGGGTCAGAGGAACCAGATCCTCTTCACGCCCGGCGGGCGGGCGCAGGGCGCTGATAATCAGGTCATGACCCTGCGCCGCCGCCACTGCGGCCTGTGGATCGGCCAGCAGATCCAGCGGGAAGGGCGTGACCAGCGGGCTGATCTCTGCCAGTGCTTGCGGCTTGCGCGCCGCTGCGGTGACCTGATGACCGCGCGCCACCGCCGCGCGCAGGGCTGCGCCGCCAACGTCGCCAGTGGCGCCAAGGATGAGGAACTTCATTGGGTGCTTCCTTTCGCTTATCTTGATGTCGAGATAGTGGCTATAAATCTTGACGTCAAGATAAAGCCGCCAGTGGGGTTAGCCGATGGTTGTGACAGATGGCTTGGCAGGCCGGTGCCGGGCGGCTAGGTCTGGAAGGCAACGAGATTACGCCAGGGAGGCCAAGCCATGCAGATGACTGACCAGAAGGAAATCGCCGCCGAACCCGCCACGGTATACGCCGCGCTTCTGGATCCGGAAGTTCTGAAAGCCTGCGTGCCCGGCGCGCAGGAGGTGACCGGCACGCCCGAAGAGGGTTTTGAGGCCAAGGTCACGCAAAAGGTCGGCCCGGTGAAGGCCACCTTCAAGGGGCAGGTCAGCCTGTCCGGTCTGGTGGAGAATGAAACGCTGACCATTTCCGGTGAAGGCAAAGGCGGTGCGGCCGGTTTTGCCAAGGGCGGGGCGGTTGTGACGCTGGCGCCATCGGAAACCGGCACGCTGTTGTCTTATGAGGTGGAGGCCAAGGTCGGCGGCAAGCTGGCACAGCTTGGCAGCCGCATCATCGACGGCTTTGCCAAGAAGATGGCCGATCAGTTTTTTGCCAATCTCCAGGCGCATCTGGCCCCGGAAGAGGCGGGCGGGGATGATGGCCCGCAGGAAGAGGGCGGAAAGACGGGCTGGTTCAGCAAGGTAACTGGCCGCGGCTGAGCCAGCCAGCCCCCCCCTGCGCAGGTGCACAGGCGCGTCTGCAAGGCGGGGGCTGGCAGAGGCGGCAGGCCGCCGTTAGGGTGGCCGCGATTTGAGAACATGCCGGAGGCACCATGGCGTCCATCCTGTCCATCCGCGATCTGCGCAAGGTCTATGACGGCGGTTTCGAGGCGCTGAAGGGCGTTTCGCTTGATATTGAGGAAGGTGAGATTCTGGCTCTGCTCGGCCCCAATGGGGCTGGCAAGACCACGCTGATATCCACGGTCTGTGGCATCACCACTGCTACCTCGGGCCATGTCAGCGTCGGCGGTTTCGACAATGTGGCTGAATTCCGCGCCGCCCGTGCGCTGATCGGGCTGGTGCCGCAGGAGATCACCCTGGAGCCTTTTGCCAAAGTGCATGACACCGTCAGCTTTTCGCGCGGGCTGTTCGGCAAGCCTGCCGATCCGGCGCGGATCGAGGCAGTGCTGCGCAAACTGTCGCTGTGGGACAAGCGGGATGCCAAGATCATGGAGCTGTCCGGCGGCATGAAGCGCAGGGTGCTGATTGCCAAGGCGCTGGCGCATGATCCGCGCATCCTGTTCCTGGATGAGCCGACGGCGGGCGTGGATGTTGAGCTGCGCAAGGACATGTGGGCGATCGTGGATGAGCTGAAGGCCGGTGGCGTCACCATCATCCTGACCACCCATTACATCGAGGAAGCAGAAGCGATTGCCGACCGGGTCGGTGTGATCACCGGCGGTGAATTGCTGCTGGTCGAGGCGAAGGAGCAGCTGATGGCCCGGATGGGGCAGAAGCAGCTGGAGGTGCAGCTGACGGCGCCGGTTGACGCGATACCCGAAACGCTGGCGCAGCACGAATTGCAGCTGGTGAATGGCGGCGGTGCGCTGCTGTACACCTATGACACCAGGGCCGAACGGACCGGCATCACCACACTGCTGAATGACGTGGCGCAGGCCGGGCTGGTGCTGGCGGATGTGCAGACACGGGAATCCAGCCTGGAAGATATCTTTGTCGGACTTGTTTCCGGGGATGGGACTCCGGCTGACGCAGTTCAAGGGGACGCAGCATGAACTGGACAGCGGTTGCCACCATCTACAGGGCGGAAATGGCGCGGTTCTGGCGCACGTTTCTGCAAAGCTTCATCTCTCCGGTGCTTTCCACGTCGCTCTATTTCGTCGTCTTCGGCAGCGCCATCGGCAGCCGGATCCAGGAAGTGGACGGGATCGACTACGGGGCCTTCATCGTGCCGGGACTGATCATGCTGTCGGTGATCACCCAGAGCATCTCCAATGCCTCCTTCGGGATCTATTTCCCGAAGTTCATCGGCAACATCTACGAAATCCTGTCGGCGCCGATCAATTTCCTGGAGGTGGTTGCGGGATTTGTCGGGGCGGCGGCAACCAAGTCGCTGTTTATCGGCGTGGTGATCCTGTGCACGGCGTCGCTGTTTGTAGATCTGTCGATCCAGCACCCGGTTGCCATGGTGGCGTTTCTGCTGCTGACCTGTCTCAGCTTCTCGCTGATGGGGTTCATCATTGGCATCTGGGCCGGGAATTTCGAGCAGCTGCAGCTGGTGCCCCTTCTGGTGGTGACGCCGCTGGTATTCCTGGGCGGCTCTTTCTATTCAATCTCGATGCTGCCGCCGGTATGGCAGACCATCACCTTGTTCAACCCGGTGGTTTACCTGGTGTCGGGATTCCGCTGGGCGTTTTTCGGCCAGGCGGACGTGCCGGTTTTGCTGAGCCTCTGCGCAATCGGCGGCTTCACCCTGGCCTGCATGGGCGTCATCTGGTGGATCTTCAAGACCGGCTGGCGCATCCGGGCCTGATCCGGCGGCTGGATGCGGGGCGGGGGAGGCTCCCGCCCGCTGCGGGTGCCCGTTGGGCGCCCTCCCGGTTGGGCCCGGCACGCTGCGCGTGCCGGGTGTCGCGTCTTTGACCGGCAGAGCACGCTGCGCCGCGCGGCAGCGCGGCGCCCGGCCCAACGGGAAGGCGGCTGTTGCAAGCAGCCGGCCTGACGGGCGGGAGCCTCTTTGGGTATTTGCGGGGAGCATGCCAGCGTTGCATTTATGCCCGCGGCTGTGCGGATTTTGCATTTCACGCCAATTCCCCGGGACGCGCACCTTGTTTCACTCCGGGCGGCTCTCTACATCGGCGCCATGAGTTTTCGCCTGCCTTTCCTGAAAAGACAGCCCCTGGTGGCAGTAGTGCGCCTGAATGGCGCCATTGGAATGCCCGGCCGCGGCGCGCTTAGCGATACGGCCCTGGCGCCGGTGCTGGAACGTGCTTTCCGCAAGGGCAAACCAGCTGCGGTGGCGCTGGAAATCAACTCGCCCGGCGGCTCGCCGGTGCAAAGCTCGCTGATCGGTGCCCGTATCCGCAGCCTGGCGGAAGAGCGGAACATCCCGGTCTACGCCTTTGTCGAAGACGTTGCGGCCTCGGGCGGCTATTGGCTGGCCGCCGCCGCGGATGAAATCTGGGCGGATGCCAGCTCGGTGCTGGGCTCGGTCGGGGTGATCTCCGCCGGTTTCGGCGCCCATGTGCTGCTGGCCCGCCAGGGGGTGGAGCGCCGGGTCTATACCGCCGGTGAGAGCAAAGCCATGCTGGACCCGTTCCGTCCGGAAAACCCCGAGGACGTGCAGCGCCTGAAGGTGATCCTGAACGACATCCATGCCAATTTCATCGACCATGTCACAGACCGCCGCGGCGCCAAGCTGCATAGCGAGGAAAACTTGTTCACAGGCGAGATCTGGCTTGCCCGCAGGGCTTTGGACCTGGGGCTGATTGACGGCATCGGCCATTTGAAACCCAAGATGCAGGAGCACTTTGGCGACAAGGTCCGCTTCCGCCGCTATGGCCTCAGGAAGCCGCTGCTCAGCCGCATTGGCATGCAGGCCGCGCAGGATGCGCTGGCCGGGATCGAGGAGCGTGCCGAATTCGCACGTTTCGGGCTCTGACGTGCTGTTCAAGATTGTTGCACTCTTTCTGGTGGTTATGGCGGTGCTGGCCATGTTCGGCAAATTGCGGTTTCCCGGCCAGAAGCAGATCAATTCCAGGCGTTGCCCCTCCTGCGGCCGCTTCCGGATCGGCAAAGGCCCCTGTGCCTGCAAAAAAGGAGATCGTGGCAAATGATGCCATGGCTTTATTCGGCTCTGGGCCTGGTGATCCTGCTGCTGGCAGGCGATGCACTGGTGCGCGGGGCAGTGAACCTCAGCCTGCGGCTGGGGGTGCCCGCGCTGATTGTCAGCCTGACGATCGTGGCCTTCGGCACCTCGGCGCCGGAACTTCTGATTGCCATCAATGCGGTGCATGAGGGCGCTGACGGCATCGCGATGGGCAATGTGGTCGGCTCCAACACCGCCAATATCCTGCTTGTGCTCGGCATCCCCGCATTGATGCGGGCCTTGCACACCAGCGAGTGCAGCACCCGCAAAAACTATGTCTTCATGCTGGCCGCCTCTGTGCTGTTCATCGGGCTTGCCTTTTGCGGCACCTTCACGGTCTGGTCAGGTCTGATCCTGCTGGCGGCGCTGTCCCTGGTGCTGGGCGTGGCGTTTCGCGAAGCGCGCAACCACCGGCGCAATGGCAACAGCTGCGCAGCAGACGCCGACCTGGAAGAGATCGAGGAAGCCGATCCGGACATGCCTTACTGGCGTGTCGGCACCTATCTGCTGCTGGGCCTGATCGGTCTGCCGCTGGGTGCCGATCTGCTGGTCGACAATGCCACCATCATTGCCCTCACCTACGGGATCAGCGAAACCGTGATCGGCCTGACCCTGGTGGCGGTTGGCACCTCGCTGCCCGAACTGGCGACCACCGTGATGGCCGCGATGCGCCGCCAGGCCGATGTGGCACTGGGCAATGTGATCGGGTCCAACATGTTCAACCTGCTGGCCATCATCGGCCTCGCCACTTTTATCGGCCCGATCAGTGTGGACCCCGAATTCCTGCGGTTCGATCTTTGGGTGATGCTGGGGGCCTCGCTGCTGCTGATCCCCTTTGTCTTCTTAAAACAGGACATCACCCGCCGCTGGGGGGTAATTCTTACGGCGCTCTATCTGGCGTATATGGCGGTGCTGTTCTAACTCTTTCACTGCAGCGGCAGCAGGGAGAAGCAGATGCGGGCATTGGTGACCGGAGCAGGCAGGCGGCTGGGCCGGGCGATGGCGCTGGAGCTGGCCGCGCGCGGCTATGACGTTGCCGTCCATTTTGCGTCCTCGGCTCAGGAGGCTGCGGATACAGCGCGGCAGATCCGCGCCCTGGGGCGGACCGCGGCGGTGCTGCAGGCGGATCTCTTAAATGAAGACCAGGCCCAGGCTCTGCTGCCCCGCGCGGCGGAGGCATTGGGCGGGCCGGTCACCTGCCTTGTCAACAATGCCTCGGTTTTCGAGCATGACACGCTGTCCTCCGCCACGCGGGACAGCTGGGACCGGCATCTGAACAGCAATCTGCGGGCCCCTTTCGTGCTGCTGCAGGCGATGGCTGCGCAGCAGGTGCCGCTGCTGCGGGATCCAGGCGGTGAGCCGCGCGCCTGGGGGCTGGCGGTCAACATGATCGACCAGCGGGTGCGCAAGCTGACACCTGATTTCATGAGCTACACGCTGGCGAAGTCTGCCCTGTGGACACTGACACAGACAGCTGCGCAGGCCCTGGCGCCGCGGATCCGGGTCAACGCCATCGGGCCGGGGCCGACCTTGCAGGGGCCGCGGCAAAGCCAGGAGCAATTTGCCCGCCAGCGCGCAGCAACGATCCTGCAGCGGGGCGCGGATGCCGGGGACATCGCAGCTGCGCTGTCTTATCTGCTGCAGGCAAAGGCGGTTACGGGGCAGATGATTTGCACCGATGGCGGCCAGCACCTGGGCTGGCAGACCCCGGACAGCGACGGGCTGGAATAACGCAGACAGGAGCTGGAACGTCTGTTTCCCCGAAAGTTTTGCACCGGTTCACCTGCCGTCACGGAAGCGTTACAAAAGTGTCTTTGTTTTCATAGCCTTGACAGGCGTCGGAATTAATTTACATTCAAAACAGCACCTTATCAAATTGCCTATTTTTTAAGCAATCGTCCAAAATCACCAGATAATAAGGGAAAAGGCGGGATAGCCCAAAGATATCTCCGTAGTTATCCACAGCTTCGGTGGATTTCCCCGCACTTGATCCGGGCAGGCAAACATTGCAGCCAGGGGCGGGGAATCATATGTCTGGGCACATGACTGACCAGCCCGCTGCCCCCCCCGCGGATTCGCCCGCCGAAAAGCCGAGAACCGGCTATGCCGTGATCCAGGATTACGTCAAAACACTGGATGGGTCGCCCGGGGTTTACCGGATGCTGGATGCCGACAGCCGGGTGCTGTATGTCGGCAAGGCGCGCAACCTCAAGGCCCGGGTGTCGAACTACAGCCGCCCCGGCAACAGTCCGCGGATCGAGCGGATGATCGCGCTTACAGCCTCGATGATGTTCCTGACCACTCGGACGGAAACCGAGGCGCTGCTGCTGGAACAGAACCTGATCAAGCAGCTGAAGCCCAAATACAACGTGCTCTTGCGCGATGACAAAAGCTTCCCGAATATTCTGGTGGCCAAGGATCACGGGTTTCCGCAGATCAAGAAACACCGCGGGGCGCGCAAGCAGAAGGGCAGCTATTTCGGCCCCTTTGCCAGTGCAGGCGCTGTGAACCGGACGTTGAACCAGTTGCAAAAGGCGTTCCTGCTGCGCAATTGCTCGGATGCGATGTTCGAGGCCCGCACGCGCCCCTGCCTGCAGTATCAGATCAAGCGGTGCTCGGCGCCCTGCACAGGACTGATTTCGGAAGCGGGCTATGCCGAAAGCGTGCGCGACGCCGAACGGTTCCTGTCCGGCCGGTCCACCAAGATCCAGGAGGAGCTGGCAGAACAGATGATGGCCGCCTCGGAGGCGATGGAATTCGAACGCGCGGCGGCGCTGCGCGACCGCATCAAAGCGCTGACCCAAGTGCAGTCCAGCCAGGGCATCAACCCGCGCGGCGTCGCCGAAGCGGATGTGATCGGCCTGCACATGGAGGGCGGGCAGGCCTGCGTGCAGGTGTTTTTCATCCGCGCCAATCAGAACTGGGGCAACCAGGATTTCTATCCGCGGGTGGATGCCGACAACAGCCCGGCGGAGGTCATGGAGGCCTTCCTGGGGCAGTTCTACGGCAACAAGGAGCCGCCGCGGCAGCTGATCCTGTCGGACGCGGTTGAAAACGCCGATCTGATGGAGGCGGCGCTGAGCGAGAAGGCAGAGCGCAAGGTCGAGCTGCTGGTACCCCAGCGCGGCGAAAAGACCGAGCTGGTGGCCTTTGCCGTGCGCAACGCACGTGAAAGCCTGGCCCGCCGCATGGCCGAAAGCGCGACGCAAGCCAAACTGTTGCGCGGGCTGGCCGAGGCGTTCGGGCTGGAAGGCCCGCCGCAGCGGATCGAGGTCTACGACAACTCGCACATCCAAGGCACCAATGCGGTGGGCGGCATGATCGTGATGGGGCCGGACGGGTTCATGAAAAACGCCTACCGGAAGTTCAACATCAAAGGTGATGACCTGGTGCCCGGCGATGACTTCGGCATGATGAAGGAGGTGCTGAACCGCCGCTTCTCGCGCCTGCTGAAGGAAGACCCGGACCGCGACAAGGGCCTGTGGCCGGATCTGCTGCTGATCGACGGCGGTGCCGGGCAGGTCTCGGCAGTGGCCGAGATCATGGCAGAGCACGGCGTGCAGGACATCCCGATGGTAGGGGTTGCCAAAGGCGTCGACCGCGACCACGGCAAGGAGGAATTTTACCGCACCGGTGAAAGCGCCTTTGCCCTGCAGCGCAACGATCCGGTGCTGTACTTTATCCAGCGGATGCGGGACGAGGCGCACCGGTTCGCCATCGGCACCCACCGCGCCAAACGCGCCAAAGCGATGAGTGCAACACCGCTGGACGAGGTGCCCGGCGTCGGCGCCTCCCGCAAGCGCGCCCTGCTGGCCCATTTCGGCAGTGCCAAGGCGGTGAGCCGCGCAAATCTGGCCGACCTCAGGGCCGTAGAGGGGATCTCGGAGGCGCTGGCCGAGCGGATTTACGACCACTTCCACGCGCAGGGGTAGGCCCGGCGTTCCGGGCCGGGCCGGGGTCGTGCTAAATCTGCCGGGCAGCCATTTTACTGCCCGGGGGAATATGGCCTGTGTCCCCGCCATGAAATCCGTTGCTTACGATACCTATTCAGTGTCCGGCAAAACCCTGCCTGCCATAGCCAAAAGCCTCAGATGCAAGGGGCCGAAGGATCCGCACGGCAATAAGAATATGGCATTTTTGACCACCACCGAGCTGGAATGCCTCACCGCCAAAGGCAAATACGCCGCTGACGGCGGATCCGAGGGCGCGCTGCTGGACACGTCCATAGGATGAGTGCGATGCGGGCGGCATGCGTCAGAGGGCAGATGCCGCCGGTTGCCGCGGCCGGTCCCGGACTGCCCATCGCCGAATTTTGATCAAGCCCGCTTTCCTCTTGCGAAACAGCCGGATAATGTGCGCGGCATGAAGTGGACCTTGCCAAATATTCTCACGCTGCTGAGGCTCGTCGCTGCCCCGGGCCTGGCTGTGATGTTTCTGTATTTCTCCCGTCCCTATGCGGACTGGTTTGCCCTGCTGCTGTTTATCACCGCGGCGGTGACCGACTGGTTCGACGGCTACCTGGCGCGGGCCTGGAAGCAGGAAACCAAGATGGGCGCGATGCTGGACCCGATTGCCGACAAGGCGATGGTGGTGATCGCGCTGATGATTATCGTCGGCTATGCTGCCGAGCATTGGACCCCCTGGCTGGTGCTGCCCGCCACGGTGATCCTGTTCCGCGAGGTGTTTGTCTCGGGCTTGCGCGAATATCTGGGCGATACGGCCGGCACGCTGAAAGTGACCAAACTGGCCAAATGGAAGACCACCGCGCAAATGATCGCCATCGCTACGCTGTTTTCGCAAGGCATCTTTGAGCACTACCTTGTGATGTCTTCCTTTGGCATGGACGATCAGATCTACTCCCAGATCATCGCAGGCGAGCTGGAAGATCTGTTCGGGCTGCGCTGGAAAGAGGCCGGTGTGATCTGGACGGGGCGCCTCGGCTTGTGGCTGCTGTGGATTGCTGCAGCGCTGACCCTGATGACTGGCGCTGATTACCTGCGCAAGGCGCTGCCGCATCTGAAGGAGGCCCATTGATGGATATTCTGTATTTCGCCTGGGTGCGCGAACGTATCGGCCTGCCGCGCGAGCAGGTGGAGACTTCGGCTGCCACCGTTGCGGAGCTGGTTGAGGAGTTGCGCGCCTGTGACGAACGCTATGCCGCTGCCTTTGCCGATCTTTCTGCCCTGCGTGTCGCCTTGGATCAGGAGCTGTCCGAGTTCGATGCGCCGCTGGCCGGCGTGCGCGAGGTTGCCTTTTTCCCGCCGATGACCGGGGGCTGACGCGGTGCGGATCTCCGTTCAGGAAACGCCGTTCGCGCCGGGTGCCGAAGGCGACGCCTTTGCGGCCGGCGCCGCGGGCGCAGGCGCCGTGGTGACCTTTACCGGCGTGGTGCGCGATGCGGATCAGGGCCGGTTGCAGGCGATGGA
The DNA here is from genome assembly GCF_000511355.1 of Leisingera methylohalidivorans DSM 14336. Taxonomy (NCBI): domain Bacteria; kingdom Pseudomonadati; phylum Pseudomonadota; class Alphaproteobacteria; order Rhodobacterales; family Roseobacteraceae; genus Leisingera; species Leisingera methylohalidivorans. Next base: position 542,474 of record NC_023135.1, read on the forward strand.
GATCGAGCATTATCCGGGCATGACCGAAAAGGCGCTGACTGCCATTGCCGAGGAGGCCTGCACACGCTGGTCGCTGGCGGATGCGCTGGTGATCCACCGGTATGGCCGCCTGGCCCCGGGCGAGCGCATCATGATGGTCGCAACTGCCGCCCGCCACCGCAGGGATGCGTTTGAGGCGGCGGAATACCTGATGGACTACCTGAAATCGCGCGCCCCGTTCTGGAAAAAGGAAATCCTGACTGGCGGCGATGCCGATTGGGTTGCCGCCAAGGACGCCGACGAGGATGCGCTGAAACGCTGGTGAGCCCTGCCAGTGGGGCAACGCGGGGCGCTCCCGCCAGTTATTCAATCATCAAAAGATGATTTCCGCCTGTTGGGCCCGGCGCCGCGCTGCGCGCTGCGCCTTTTTTTTCTGAGATGGCCTTGAAGAGCAGGTCTGCCTTAAAGGCCGGCCCTGATTTTGTTCAGGCTGGTGCGTCAAGGACAAGCCGCTTCGCGGGGCCTGCAGCCGTCTTGCCCCTCGAGCGCCGTGAGGGCCGCGAGCGGGGCCGCCGTGCGCCGGCACGGCGCCGCGCCCAAGGCTGTCCGGACGGTGCTGGCGCAGCCGGCGCGGTCTGCAGGCGCGGGAGTGCGCCGCTGCCCCAAGCTCAATGGGGGATCTGGCTGCGCAGCTCTTCGGCTTCCCTGCGGGCTTCGCGCAGCCCGTCCATCGTGGCGCGCAATTCGGCCTCGGTCTGGGTCAGCTGGTTGGTCAGCTCTGCCTCGCGCTGCTGCAGATAGGTGATCGCCTGGTCGCGGGTTTCTTCCGCCTCATGCAGCTCCTGGCTCATCCGGTCGAGGTCGGCCACATCGCTTTGCCGCACCCGGGTGAAGCGGTGCACCAGCCAGTTGGCGAACCAGCCAAGCGCAAAGGCCGCGAACAGGATGATCGCGGTGGTGATGATGAACTCTGTCCTGTTCATTACTCTGTGGTCTCCTGTGCGTCTTCTGCGCTTTCGGCGGCCTGTTCGCCGTTGCCCGTATCTGCAGTGTCTTCTGCCGCGGCAGGGCGGATCAGTTTGAATTCAATGCGGCGGTTGGCTTCGCGGCCGTCTTCGGTGCCGTTGTCCGCGATCGGCGTGCTTTCGCCATAGCCCTTGGCGGCGAAGGTGGAGGTGACCACCCGGCGCGCCCGCAGTTCGTTCAGCACCGACTGGGCGCGTGCCTGGCTCAGCTCCTGGTTCATCGCTTCGCGGCCCTGGCTGTCGGTATGGCCCTGGATCTCCAGCCGCACCGGGCCGCATCGGCCGAGCACGTCTGCGATCCGGTCCATGGTTCCAGTGCTTTGCACCGCGATTGTGGCCGAGCCGGGTTCAAAGGCAATCTTGGCTTCGCTCTGGGCGCTGGCGAGCTGCGCCTCGCACAGTTCCGGCGGCAGCGGCTTGTCTTTGGGTTCGGGCGGCTTTTCATAGGTGATGTCGAGGTCATAGGTGTCGGCCTCGCCCAGCTTGGCGGACAGGAAACCGGCAATTTCAGCCGGGGCGTCCTTGCGGTAGCTCATGCCGCGCAGTTCCAGATTGCCGGGCGTTACAGTGACCGCGCCGCGCTGCAGATAGGAGAGCGCTTCCAGCGCTGCCAGCACCCGCACCGGCCAATCAGCAGGCAGGTCGGCGACGACACGGGCCGCTGTGTGCACATTGTCCGACCCGAACCGCGCTTTGGCATAGCTGTCGGCCACCGTGCGCTGCGCGGCATCGGTAAGGCGCCCGCGCAGCTGCACCTGGCCTTCAGGGCTGAGGGTCGCGGTGAATTCAGGGATGCCGGCGGCGTCCGGGGATTCCGGTACCGGCAGGACCGCATGCAGCGCAAAGACCTTGGGGAGGGCGTTTTCCAGCTCCCCCGCCACATGGTCGAACAGCTTGCTGTCGGTGCCTTCTGCGGCGGCCAGGGTGATATCCGCATTGGCAATGGTCACCGCGCCGGCGCCAAGTTCGGCCAGGCTGGCAATGCTCAGTTCCGCCGCGCGGGCCCAGTTGGGCGAGGGCACGCCCATGCCGATCACGCAATCCGCGTCATCCTGCAGCCCGGCCTTACGGGCGGCGGCCAGAATACGGTTGCGGCTTTCCTCGCTCTCGGCGGAGCAGGCATCGAATTCTGCACCGTCGGGCCCCAGGAGGAAGCGCAGGGTGAAAGGAGTGATCACCGGGCGCGGCGCCGCGATGTCGAGCGCCAGCCGCAACCCCGGCGGAGCCTTGCGGCCGAGTTGCTCCTCCAGCCGCGCCTTGGCCTCTTCGCTGTCGGAAATGGCGGTGACTGAGACGTCCCCGGCTGCCACCGAGATTTTTGAGCGCGGCAGCAGCTTCAGCGCTTCGACCGCAAACTGCATTGAATCCTGCCAGCCGTCGGGGATCGTGTATTTCGCGGTTTCCAGCAGATCGGTCACGTTCTCAGGGCCTGCCAGCGCCTCAAGCTGCTTGACCAGCGCTGCGCGGCCGGATCCTGCGGGAATCAGGCCGATAATCGAGATGCCGCTGTCATTGCGCAGAATTTCCGCAGAGAACCGCGGCGGGGCCAGGCCGTTGGCGGGCGGCACCTCCATGCCATCGAGGATCCGCGCTGCGTCGACAACCGTGCCGACCCGCGATTTGACTGAGAACCGGGTGGCTTCATCAGGTGCGGTGCCTTCCAGCAGCACCTGCAACCCGTCGGCGGTTACCTCAGCCCAGGTATAGCCGCCGTCATCCAGCGCCCGGCGCACACTTGTTTCTGTGCTCCGCTCGACAGCGGTGACGGCAAATCCGGCGGCAACAAGGCTCAGCCCGGCCGCAGCGGCAAAGGCCAGGCCCGGGATCAACAGCTTAGACAGGCGCATATGGCAGTATCTTCCCAGTTTGCGTTACAGGCTCTTACCCCGCGCGCGGCTGCGGTTCAATCACACGAACATGGCCAGCACAAAGAAGATCAGCGGAATCAGGCCGGTATCGCGGTTGAGACGGAACAATTGCAGCAACCGCTGTGTATGTTCTGCGTCAAAGGCGCGCAGCTGCCAGGTCAGGTGCCAGCCCATTGCCCATGGCGCGGCCAGCGCCAGCACCAGCGCCAGCACCGAGGCGCTGTCCTGAACCGCCAGGATCACGGCCAGCGCCATCAGGCTGACAAAGGCGACAATGAACCGGCGCAGCCACATCGGGGTATCAGAGCCAAACAGCCGGGCGGTGGATTTCACCCCGATCAGGGCGTCGTCCTCGGTGTCCTGATGGGCATATATGGTGTCGTAGAACAGCGTCCAGGCAATCCCCGCCAGATACAGCAGCACCGGCGGCCAGCCGAGGGAGCCGGTATGGGCCACCCAGGCCAGCATCGCTCCCCAGTTGAAGGCCAGCCCGAGGAAGATCTGCGGCCACCAGGTAAAGCGCTTGGCAAAGGGGTAGACCGCGACCGGCAGCAGCGACAGGATGCCCATGGCAATGGCCGCCTGGTTGAAGGTCAGAAGGATCATCAGCCCTGCCAGGCATTGAAGCCCCATCCAGGCCAGCGCGCCCTTGACCGTGACCTGGCCCGCGGGGATCGGGCGCGAGCGGGTGCGCTCCACCTGGCCGTCGATGTTGCGGTCTGTGATGTCGTTCCAGGTGCAGCCCGCGCCGCGCATCAGCCAGGCGCCCGCAGCGCAGCCGATGGCGATCCACAGATCCTGCCAGCGCGGGCTCTGATCGGACAGGATCGCCAGCGCCAGCCCCCACCAGCAGGGGATCAGCAAGAGCCAGGTGCCGATCGGCCGGTCGGCGCGGCTGAGGCGCAGATAGGGCCGCGTCCATTCCGGGGCATAGGTGTCGACCCAGTTTCCGGTGACCGCATCCGCGACCTGACCCTCTGGCGCTGGCTTCTGACCTTGCATATGTAGGACCTCATGAGTGCAAAAATCAGACTGTATGTAGAGCACCCCTTGGGGGCAGGGCAATCGGTTCCCTTGGATCGTGATCAGGCGCATTACCTGTTCGGGGTGATGCGGCTGGCGGATGGAGCCCCTGTGGCGCTGTTCAATGGCCGCGATGGCGAATGGCAGGCCGGGGTCGCCGAGGCCGGTAAGCGCGGCGGTACGCTGGTCTGCCAGGAGCAGAGCAAACCTTTGCAGCTGCCGCCGGACCTGTGGCTGATGTTTGCCCCGATCAAGAAGGCGCGCACCGATTTCATTGTCGAAAAAGCGGCTGAGATGGGCGCGGCCCGCATCCTGCCGGTGCAGACCGAGTTCACCAATTCCGAACGCATCCGCCAGGACCGGCTGCAGGCCCATGCGGTTGAGGCGGCCGAGCAATGCGGCGGCACTTATGTGCCGGACGTGGCGGAGCTGCAGAAGCTCCCGCGCCTGCTGGATCAATGGCCCGCCGGGCGCGAGCTGATGTTCTGCGACGAGGCGGAAGCGGGCAACACGCTGCAATTGGCGGCAGAGACGCAGAAAAACGCGCCCTGGGCCATCCTCATCGGCCCTGAGGGCGGATTCTCGGAGGCCGAACGCAAGCGGCTGCACAATCATCCGCAGTCCCATGTGGTCAGCCTTGGCCCCCGCATATTGCGCGCCGACACCGCCGCGGTGGCGGCGATGACCCTGTGGCAGCAAGCACTGGGGGACTGGTGATGGGCGGGGTGTTGCGCTTGCCGCAGATTGCCGTGCCGAAAGATGCCGCGCGTCAGATGAAGCGGGTGCAGCGGCAGGCGCTGCTGAAATGGCCGTTCGGCGGCATCACGCTGGAAAGCACTCTGAAGACCTCCAAGGAGGCTTCTGTGTTTCGTGGCTACCGCGGAACGGAGCCGGTGGTCGTCAAGAAATTCTGGGACAGGGGCACACGCCTCCATTTTGTTGGTGGAACCGTTCATGCACTGAAGCGCTTTGACGATCTGGGCGGCCACGAGAAATATTCGGTGAACAAGTATTTTGCCAGCTCCGGCCATCTGGGCTTGATGGTGGTGAGTTTCGAGCCCGGCACGCCGGTTGACCAGTTGCTCAAGCAATCCGCGGCAAACCGGTCTGATGTGATCCGGCGCTGCTGCGCCTGGCAAGACTGGGCCGGTCAGGGCAAAATTGCCGCAACCGCCCTCCCGGCAGACCGGTTTACAGCGGAGATCAACTCCGTTCTGGCCGCTTCAACGGATCATCCAGACGCTTCGCTTTTGGCCGAACTGGGCGACGAGTTGCTGCAGATGCTGGCGGAATTTGGCGAACGGCCCGCCCTCAGAGGACCAGGCCACCCGGATTTCGCGCCACGCAACCTGATTCTACGGCCGGACGGCGGTGTCGCCGCAATTGACATACATCGCAGCGGAACCTTCTTCAGGTCCCGTCAAGCCGCTATTTTCCTGGTGTCCAAAGACTTCCAGAGCAAAGACTTGGATGGCTCGCTGATCTATGGCCTGGATGAGGCTGAGCTGCGCCAGTTTTTGGCGCGCAGTAATGCTCCGGAAGAAGAGGCGGAGAGCTTTCTGGTCTTCTTCATCGGTCTGACCTTTCTTCGAATGTACGCCAAGAAAATAAAACGTGTGCGGCGCATGAGAATCAGACATGCGAGGATTCAAGGGTTCCTCAAGGACCTGCGACAGGGCAGGAGGATCGTGCCGTGAGTTTCATCCGTCCCGAAGCCCGCACCGCCCTGTGGCAATGGCGCGAGGTCATCGGCGCCGCGCTGATGACCCTCCTGGGCCTGAAATGGGCCTTCACCTCCTTTGGCATCACCGCCATCACCGGCTGGGCGCTGATCGCAACCGGGCTGGTGACTGCTGTTATCGGCGCTCAGCGGATGCGCTTCCGGCGCGGCACCGGCGGCCCCGGGGTGGTGCAGGTGGACGAGGGGCAGATCGCCTATTTCGGGCCGCTCACCGGCGGCGCAGTGGCCGCGTCCGAATTGGAACGGCTGGCGCTGGATCAATCCTCCAAACCGCCGCATTGGCTGCTGGAACAACCCGGCCAGCCACCGCTGGCGATCCCGGTGAATGCCGAAGGCTATGAAGCGCTGTTTGACGTCTTTGCCGCTCTTCCGGGCCTCAAAACCGAGCGGATGCTGACCGAACTTCGCCGCCGCGGCCCTCACCAGGTCGTGATCTGGGAGCGTTCCTCGAGTCGGCCGGAACATCAGCGGCTGCATTGACACCGGCGGCGATTCCGCCCACGACTGACCCTTCATGACAGACCTAACAGGACGGAGTGCCAGGCATGTCCATTCCCCAGTCCGGCGGCGGACCGATCGAACGCCACGAACAGCTTGCCGAATATCTTGCTGATGGCTGCAAGCCCAAGGAAGACTGGCGCATCGGCACCGAGCATGAGAAGTTCGGCTTCTGCAAGGATACGCTGAAGCCGCTGCCCTATGCCGGGGAACGCTCGATTCAGGCGGTGCTGGAAGGGCTGCGCGACGGCCACGGCTGGGATCCGCTGATCGAGGGCGGCAACCTGATCGGGCTGACCAAGGGCGGCGCCAACATCAGCCTGGAACCCGGCGGCCAGCTGGAACTGTCCGGCGCGCCGCTGGAGACCATTCACGAGACCTGTGACGAGGTGAACGCGCACCTGCGCGACGTCAAGGACATCGCCGACAAGATCGGCGTCGGCTTCATCGGTCTGGGGGCGGCCCCGATCTGGAAGCACGAGGACATGCCCTTGATGCCCAAGGGCCGCTACAAGCTGATGGACAGCTACATGCAGAAGGTCGGCACCATGGGCACCACCATGATGCGCCGCACCTGCACCGTGCAGGTGAACCTCGATTTCTCGACCGAGGCCGACATGGTGCAGAAGATGCGGGTGGCGCTGGCGCTGCAGCCGGTGGCCAATGCGCTGTTTGCCAATTCGCCCTTTCTGGACGGCAAGCCCAACGGGGTGAAATCCACCCGCGGGCTGGTCTGGCGCAATCTGGATGACGCCCGCACCGGCATGCTGCCCTTTGTCTTCGACGAGGGCTTCGGCTTTGAGGCCTGGGTGCAGTACGCGCTGGATGTGCCGATGTATTTTGTCTACCGCAACGGCGAATACATCAACGCGCTGGGCATGTCGTTCCGCGACTTCCTCAAGGGCGAGCTGCCGGCCTTGCCGGGTGAAACACCGACCCTGTCCGACTGGGCCGACCACCTGACCACTGTTTTCCCCGAGGCCCGGGTGAAGAAGTTCATCGAGATGCGCGGTGCCGACGGCGGCCCCTGGCGGCGGCTTTGTGCGCTGCCGGCCTTCTGGGTGGGCCTGACCTATGACCAGTCTGCGCTGGATGCGGCCTGGGATCTGGTCAAGGGCTGGGACGCGGAAACCCGTGAAGACCTGCGTGTGGCGGCCTCCGAACAGGGGCTGCAGGCCAGGGTCGGCGGCATCAGCATGCATGAGCTGGCGCGCGAGGTGGTGGCGATTTCGGAGAGCGGCCTGAAAGCCCGGCATAAGCCCGGCGCCGGCGGGCTGGTGCCGGATGAAACCCATTTCCTGAATGCGCTGAAAGACAGCCTGGACAGCGGCAAGGTCCCGGCGGATGAGTTGCTGGCGCGCTATAACGGCGCCTGGGGGGAAGACCTCAGCCGGATCTACAGTGAGTTTGCTTATTGACCTGCAGAGGCGGCCCGTCCGGGCGGTCTATACTTTTGATACATTGTCTTTTGGCAAAAAACACTGCACCAGAATGATCCCTGGGGACAGCTTCGGGGACTTCATGCTAGCGATCAGAACCAACGGCCAGAAATGGTATTTTGTTGCCTGTATGACTGTTGTTTCCGTGGCTGTGTCCTGGGCGGTGACCGGTCTGACAGCACCCGAAGGGCTGAGCCGGGCGGCCCTGGTGCCTTCGACGCTGGCGCCGCTGCTTATTGCACCTGTTGCCTCATACTGGGCGGCGTGCCGGCTGCTTGAAATCCACGTGCTTAATGAAAAGCTGATGAACTTGGCGGCGCATGACCAGATGACGTCGCTGTACAGCCGCGATCATTTCTTCCGGTTGATCGCCGGGCTGGGCGGTAATTTCAAGGGCAGCTTTCTGCTGGCGGACATCGACCGGTTTAAATCGATCAATGACACACACGGCCATCAGGCCGGCGACGAGGTCATCCGCTTTGTGGCCGGTGTTCTGAAAGCAGGCGTCCAGCCCGGTGGCATCGCGGCCCGCTTTGGCGGCGAGGAGTTTGTCGCCTGGATGCCGGATGTGTCTCTGCAGGCCGCAATGCACAAGGCCGAGGAGATCCGTCAAGCCGTTGGAGCGCACGCCCTGTCCGTTGGGGCTGAGAGCCTTTTATGCTCCGTCTCGATCGGGCTTGGCTATCATGACGGCAGCCGGACGGTTGAGGCAGTGCTGCGCGAGGCGGATGAAGCGCTTTATGCAGCTAAGAACAGCGGCCGCAATCAGGTGAAGTCGACCGGCCGGATGTAACGGTCCGCGGGATCCTGCCAGGGCGCCGGCGGCAGGCGGCTTGCGGCTGACCTTGACCAGCCCCTGCGGCTGAAGCCTATCTCGCTGGCATGAAGGACCAAACTCTGCAGGGCAGGCCGCAGTTTCATCATGGCATTCCGAAATTTCTGTAAAGACAGAAATCCAGGACATATCAGCCGCGCCTGGATAAAGGAAAACCGGCGGCAAGTCGCCTTGCCGCCGGCTGTCCGCAGGTGAGTGGCGGCCCAGGCCTTATTGCGCCTGCAGCGCGGCCGGGTCTTTGTCCGCAATATCGTCCCAGTTCACATCGGCCTTCTCGATGAAGCCCGGGATGTCGCCTTCCCAGCGGGTCTGAATGTCTTTTGCGAGGTTCAAATACAGTTTGTCGTCGACAATCTTCCAAAGCGTCGGATCGCCGTCGAACTTAAAGCCCATGGCGGCGCCGAACGCGCAGTATCCGCCGTATGCCGGCAGATAGGCTTCCGGGTTCTTTTCAAATTCGGCTTTGTTCTCTTCCGAGGCGAACCGGTACATCGCGTCATTGTGGGATGCGGTGATTTTCCAGTTGCCCGGGGTCGGTTCCCCGACGGTGAAATACGCAACCGGATCGTATCCCTGCAGGGCAAGCCCGGTTGAGGATGCGTTGAGTTCTACGCCAGCGGCCATAGCAGAAGTCGCCAGAGCAACTGAAAGCGCCACACCGCTCACCAGAGCTTTTACTTTGTTCATGGATCCCGTCCTTTCGATCCCGGCCGGGACTGCAGAAAATTTGCGCCCGGCTGAAGTTTCACAAATTGTGCCGCGGTTTGCTGCGGGTCACGGCACTGATGTGGAGGGCCGGGCGATCACGTTCAAAACAACTCAATTTGAATGTGCGGCCGGCGGTGTGTCGCTGTGCAAACCTGCGCAGGGCAGGTGACAGAATGGTTCGCGGCAGTCACAGTGGCCGCAGCCAAAATGGAGATGAGAATGACACGTGCATTACCCAGCCGCCGCGCGATCCTGAGCGGGCTGACAGCTTTTGCTCTCTTTGCAGCCCCGGCCTGTGCGCAAAGCGTCAGCGGTGTTTATCGCGCGGAGGGGCGTAACCCCGACGGCAGCAGTTATTCCGGTACCGTGCAGATTCAGGACAATGACGGGGCAGTGGAGATGCAGTGGCGAATTGCCGGCCAATCTTATTCCGGCAGCGGTTCGCGCAACGGTGATGTGATCTGGGTGAACTGGGGTCAGACCCATCCGGTGGTCTATGTACGGATGCCCAGCGGTGAGTTGCACGGCACCTGGGGCAACGGCCGCGCGCTGGAGCGTCTTATTCCGTAAGGTTCAGCGCCAGTACGAAGCGAAAAGCTTTATCCTCGGGCAAGCCGCAGGGTTTCAGCCGCAGGCCGGCGGCCAGCCGGTACAGGCTGAGGCTGATGTAATCCCTGCCGCCAAGTTCATGGGCTGCCAGCTGCCGGGCCTTGCTGCCGGGCCCCAGCACCGATAAAGGCGCCCGGAAGCAGCGCATCATAGGCCGCCGGAAACGCATCCAGCCTGGCGCGGCTCACTTCTGGCCGATCCGCGGCTCGGTGCCAGCACGCAGGCGTGCGATATTGGCCGCGTGGCGGATCAACACCACCGCCGCCAGAAGCACCGCCAGCACCGCCACTGGCTGATAGCCCAGCACCAATGCCCAAACTGCTGCCGAAGCTGCCGAGACCAGCGCCCCCATCGAGGAAATCCGGCTGGCTGCGGCTGCCGCCAGCCAGGTCAGGCAGCAGGCAATGCCGACCGGCCAGGCCAGCGCCAGCATCAAGCCGAGGAAGGTGGCAACCCCTTTGCCGCCCTTGAAACCCAGCCAGACCGGGAAACAATGGCCAAGAAAAGCCATCAGCCCCGCCGCTTGCGCCGCATCTTCGCCGGCCAGGGAGCGGGCCAGCAGCACCGCCGCCGCGCCCTTGCCGCCATCCAGGATCAGCGTCAGTGCCGCGGCGGCTTTGCTTCCGGTGCGCAGAACATTTGTGGTGCCGATATTGCCGGAGCCGATCTCGCGCAGGTTGCCCAGCCCGAACAGCCGGGTGACAACCATGCCAAAGGGCACCGACCCCAGGCCGTAGCCAATCACGGCCCACAGGATCATTACCGCGGCAGAGCTTTCCAGAACAGGCATCAGTCCCTCCGGTAGACGGGCTCACCCGCAACAAATGTGGCCTCAACCCGGCCCTGCATCCGCTGAGTGTCAAATGGCGTGTTCTGCGACTTCGAGCGCAGCTTGAAGCGGTCGAGCACAAAGGGCACGTCCGGATCGAACAGCACCAGATCCGCTGGCGCGCCCTCGGCCAGGCGGCCGCTGTCCAGCCCCAGACGTTTTGCCGGGTTCAGCGACATGGCGCGGAACAGGGTTGGCAGGTCCAGCAGCTCCGCATGATAAAGCCGCAGCGCCGCAGGCAGCAGGGTTTCCAGCGCCACGGCACCGGCGGCGGCCTCCTCAAACGGCAGCCGCTTGCTTTCTTCGTCCTGCGGCGTGTGCATCGAGGAAATGATGTCGATCAGACCTGTGCGCACCGCTTCCACCACGGCCAGCCGGTCGTCCTCGGAGCGCAGCGGCGGCTTCACCTTGAAAAAGCTGCGGTAGCCTGCCACGTCCAGCTCGTTCAGTGTCAGGTGGTGGATCGAAGTGCCTGCAGTAATGTCGAGACCGTTGCTCTTGGCGCGCTCCAGCGCGGGCAGGGCGCGGGCTGTGGTGATCTGGTCGGCGTGATATTTGGCGCCGGTCATCTCCAGCAGCGCGATATCGCGGTCCAGACCCATCCGCTCGGCCATCGGAGAGACGGCCGGCAGCCCGTAGAGAGCGGCAAATTTGCCGGAAGTGGCGGCGGCTCCGGCGCTCAGCACCGGTTCCTGCGGGTGGGCGATGACCAAGGCGCCGCAGGAGCGGGCATAGGTCAGCGCGCGCTGAAAGACCTTGGTATTGCCGGTCACATGGTCGCAATCGGAAAACGCCACCGCGCCGGCATCCATCAGGAAGCCGATCTCGGTCATCTCACGGCCCTCGCGGCCTTTGGTCAGCGCTGCCATCGGCAGCACGTTCACCGGCGTATCGGCCTGGGCGCGGCGGGTGACGAATTCCAGTGTTTCCGGGCTGTCGATAGCAGGTGTTGTGTCGGGACGGGTGACGATGGTTGTGACCCCGCCCGCCGCTGCCGCGAGGCCTGCGGATTTGTAGCTTTCCTTGTGGCGCTCGCCCGGCTCGCAAACCTTGACGCCGATATCGACAATGCCCGGCGCCAGGCATTTGCCGCCGCAGTCGGCCACGTCCGCCTCGTCCGGCCGGAGGTTGTGCGCGCGCAGCAGCTGGTCAGGATCGGCGGCGTTCGTTTCAACTGCCGCGATCCGCCCGTTCTGCACCAGAACCGTGCCAGGCGCATCGGTGCCTGCCTCGGGATCAATCAGGCGGGCGTTGATGAAGAGAGTGGTCATGCCTTGGCTCTTTCGATTGCATGGAGGGTCGCGGCCGGGTCGGCCTGGTATTTGATCAGGTGTTTGTCGCCGGTCCTGGTGATCACCTGCACATAGCTGCCCATGGCGCGGGTGGTCTTGATTTGGGTCAGCGGGATGTTGCGTTCCGCAGGGCCGGTGAGGGCCGTATCCGTCAGAGTCCAGACCACCGCCAGCTCCTCGCTGGCCATATACCAGCCGCGCAAGGCTATGGCGGCCAGCCCGCCGGCGGCGCCGGTCCAGATATGCGGGCTGTCAACCGCCCAAAGAACAGCCATGGCGCCGCCCATGCCGATCACCGCCATCCAAGCATGGGCGCGGACATAGGCACTGCGGTCCGGTTTCAAATCGGTCTCCGCCATCAAACTGCAACAGCCCAGACCAGCAATGCGGCCAGCAGCATCACCACGGCAAACAGGACAGCGCCAATGCGGCGGGCTTGCGTGCGGGCTTGCCGCGGGGGAAGTTTCGGGGCGGAATAGGGCTTGGCGCTTTCGGCGGTTGCGGGCGGAGCGCTCCAATCGGTCTGGCGCTCGCCGTATGTGCCGACCAGGATGATCTGCTCGGCCGGGGTCAGCCGGGTTTCGGCCCCGTCAAAGGCGCGCGAACGGATCAGCAGCACATGGCCTTCCAGCGCGTCCAGCATGCCGCGGTCTTCCTCGACCTGCGCCCGCGGCACACCGCAGCCGTCTGCGAGGTAACCAGCCAGGCCGATGTCCTCCAGGTCGGAAACCGGAAAGATCTCCACCTGATCCGGGTCGAGTGCCGCGACCCCCAAAACCTGCGCCAGCGCGCCGGGCTCCTTGAGAAAGGCCGCCTGCTCCGGCCGCATGTCGAGCCTGAACAACCGGATCACGCCGCGTTCTCCTGCCGGGATGTGGATGACGCCGTCCATGCTGCTTACCCCGCTTTTGCCTGCCGTTCGGCGCGCAGGTTGCGGGCCAGCAGATCCATTGCCGCCATCCGCACCGCAACGCCCATCTCGACCTGCTCCTGAATGACCGAGCGGTTGATGTCGTCGGCGAGCGTCCCGTCGATCTCGACCCCGCGGTTCATCGGACCGGGGTGCATGACGATGGCGTCGGGTTTCGCCTGTGCCAGCTTGTCGGCGTCGAGGCCGTAGCGATGATAGTATTCGCGCTCCGACGGGATGAAACCGCCGTCCATACGTTCCTTCTGCAGCCGCAGCATCATCACAACGTCGACGTCTTTCAGTCCCTCGCGCATGTCGTCATAGATCTCGGCGCCGAATTCGGCGAACTGGCCGGGCACCAGGGTCGGCGGGCCGATCAGGCGAATGCGGTTTTCCATCTTGCCCAGCAGAATCAGGTTGGAGCGGGCGACACGGCTGTGGGCAATGTCGCCGCAGATCGCAATGTTCAGCCGGTGCAGCCGGCCTTTGGAGCGGCGGATGGTCAGCGCATCAAGCAGCGCCTGGGTCGGGTGCTCATGCTTGCCGTCGCCGGCGTTCAGCACTGCGCAGTTCACTTTTTGCGCCAAGAGATCCACCGCGCCGGAATGCGGATGCCGCACCACCAGCAGGTCCGGGTGCATCGCGTTCAGCGTCATCGCGGTGTCGATCAGCGTCTCGCCCTTTTTGATCGAGGACGCCTGCATCGCCATATTCATCACATCGGCACCCAGCCGTTTGCCTGCCAATTCGAACGAGGCCTGGGTGCGGGTGGAATTCTCGAAGAACATGTTGATCTGAGTAAGCCCCGCCAGCACGTCGGAATGTTTTTCCGGGCGGCGGTTCAGGGCGACATATTCGTCAGCCAGATCAAGGATCGCGGTGATCTCATGCGGTTTCAGCGGTTCGATGCCAAGCAGGTGGCGGTGTTCGAAGGACATGGGGGCAGCTCCGCGTGATTTGCGGGTTCTTATAGGCGGGGCGGGCCAAACGGGCAACGGCCTGCACAGGCGAAGCTAGGGAATTTGAGTATTTGCAGCAAGATGAAAGGGGAGGTGTTCCGCTCGGGGCGCGGGCGGAGTAGCTTGGGCGCATGGAATCGGCATTGGATTACTGGAGCGCCCGGGCGCTGTTGGAGTGGCAGGCGGAGCTTGGCGCGACCGAAGCGCTGTGCGACGAACCAATCGACCGGTATGCGCTGGAACAGGCGGCACCCAAGCCGAAACCGGGGGCAGCGCCTGCGCCGCCGCCCAAGCCCAAGGAGGTTGATCCGGTCGATGCGGCCCTTAAAGCCGCCAAAGGGGCCGCGTCATTGCCTGCCTTGCGTGATGCCCTGGAGGGGTTCAGCCACTGCGACCTGAAACGCGGCGCGCGCAATCTGGTGTTCTCGGACGGCCAGGCGGGCGCGCGGGTGATGATCATCGGCGAAGCACCGGGGCGCGATGAGGATCTGCAGGGCAAACCGTTCGCGGGCCGGGACGGGCAGCTGCTGGACAAGATGCTGGAGGCGATCGGGCTATCACGTGCCGAGAGCGTCTATCTTACCAATGTGCTGCCCTGGCGGCCGCCTCAGAACCGCGATCCGCTGCCCGTGGAGATCGCCATGCTGGCCCCGTTCCTGGAGCGGCATGTGGCACTGGCAGAACCGGAAATTCTGGTCTTGATGGGCAATATCAGCTGCCAGGCAGTCCTGGGCAAGCGCGGCATTACCCGGCTGCGCGGGCAATGGGATCAGGCCTGGGGCAAGCCGGTGATGCCGATGTTCCACCCTGGCTATCTGCTGCGTCAGCCGCAGCAGAAGCGGCTGGCCTGGGGGGATCTGCTGGAGCTGAAGGCACGGCTGGGCGCCCTGTCCTGACGGAGGAGGAGCGTCATGAAGATTCTCGCATTTTCGGATCTGCATCTGTCAAGCAGCCATGCGGCGGAGATCGTGGCGGCCAGTGCAGGCGCTGATCTGGTGATCGGTGCAGGCGATTTTTGCAACATGCGCCAGGGAATGGACCGGGCGGTGGCGATGCTGGCGGGTCTGAAGGTGCCGATGGTGGCGGTTCCCGGCAATGGCGAAAGCGCCGGTGAACTGCGTGCGGCGGGGTTTCCCAGCACAACCGTGCTGCATGGCGAGGGAATGGAATTTGAGAGCCTGCGTCTGTTCGGCCTGGGCTACGGCGTGCCGGAAACACCCTTTGGCAGCTGGTCCTGCGACCTGAGCGAGGTTCAGGCGGCGGCGATGCTGGCAGCCTGTGATCATGCGGACATTCTGATTTCGCACTCGCCGCCCAAGGGGCTCGGGGATGTCACCTCGGGCGGGCTGTCCGTGGGCTCCACGGCGGTCAGGGCAGCGGCGGAGCGGATCCAGCCGCAGCTGCTGCTCTGCGGCCATGTGCATGATTGCTGGGGCTTCCGCGGCAGCATCGGCAGGACGCAGGTGGCCAATCTCGGCCCCGGCGTCACCTGGTTCGAGGTGGCGGGATGATCGATCCTCTCAGCCTTCTGGCCTTTGTCCCGGCGGCGCTGGCGCTGAACCTGACACCTGGCGCCGACATGATGTTCTGTCTCGGCCAGGGGCTGCGCTCGGGGCGCAGGGCGGCGCTTGCAGCCAGTGCCGGCATCACCGCGGGCTGCATGGTGCATGTGGTGCTGGCCGGGCTGGGTCTTGGCGCCCTGGTGGCGGCGGTGCCGGGGCTGTTCGACGTGATCCGCTGGGCCGGCGTGGGCTATCTCCTGTATCTTGCGTGGGGCGCGTGGCGCGGCGGACGCGCCGCCGCAACCGGGACTGCGGCGCCCGCCGCACGGGCCTTTCGCGCGGGATTCGTCGTCAACCTGACAAACCCCAAGGTGATCCTCTTTGTGCTGGCCTTCATTCCGCAGTTCGTGGTGCCCGGCGCCGGGCCGGTGCTGGGGCAATTCCTGATCTATGGCGCGGTGCTGTCGCTGGGCGGCTTTTTCATCAACGGGCTGGCCGGCATCTTCGCCGGGCAGGCGGGGGGCAGGCTCACCGGTTCGCCGGTCTTCGCGCGTTGGCTGGGCCGGGTGTCGGGGACGATTTTTGCAGCGCTGGCCGTGCGGCTGGCCATCATGGAAAGGGTGTGACGGATATGTCCCGGATTGACGAAACCAAGGACTTTATCCCGGTCCGCATTGCGGTGCTGACGGTGTCGGACAGCCGCAAGCTGGAGGATGACCGTTCGGGCCAGGTGCTGGTGGACCGGCTGCGGGATGCGGGCCACACCCTTGCCGACCGCAAGATCATTCCCGACGAGCGGACCGAGATCGCCGCACAGCTGCGCGCCTGGATTGCCAACCGGGAGGTGGATGTGGTGATTTCAACCGGCGGCACCGGGCTGACCGGGCGGGATGTCACGGTGGAAGCGCACCGCGATGTCTATGAAAAAGAGATCGAGGCCTTCGGCACCGTTTTCACCCTGGTCTCGATGCAGAAGATCGGCACCAGCGCAGTGCAGTCGCGCGCCACCGGCGGGGTCGCGGGCGGCACCTATCTGTTTGCGCTGCCCGGCAGCCCCGGCGCCTGCAAGGACGGCTGGGACGAAATCCTGTCGAAACAGCTCGATTACCGCCACCGGCCCTGCAATTTCGTGGAAATCATGCCCAGATTGGAGGAACAACTGCGCCGGAAGTAATCCGGCACGGCGTGTAACCTCGTAAACCTGTGCGGAAAATCGTATATTTCCAAGCGGGCACAAGGCATTTGCAATTTGGCTGGCCGCAATGGCGGTCCCGGCAGCATACGCCACTGGAAGGGAGAGACATGCGCTTTTTGCGTCAGAGTGTGACTGGGGTGTTCCTGGCGGCCGTAACGGCGGCGCTGCTGCTTTATGCCGGGCAGCTGATTTTCAGTGCGATTGATGCACAGCTGAATGCGGAGAAAAAGACGCCGCCAGTGCGCGAGCGGGTGTTTGCGGTCAATGTGGTGACGGCGGATCTGCAGACTGTGGCGCCGGAGCTGACGGCCTTTGGCCGGGTGGAAAGCCGCCGCGCACTGGAGCTGCGCACGGCGGTGGCGGGCCGGGTTGTGCACCTGTCTGAAGGTTTCGAGGACGGCGGCGCGGTCCGCGCCGGCGAGGTGCTGGTGCAAATCGATCCGGCGGATGCGCAAGCCGCGCTGGACCGGGCTGAGGCTGACATGATGGATGCCCGCGCCGAGGAACGCGATGCCGCCCGGGCGCTGATCCTGGCGCAGGACGAGTTGCAGGCCACCCAGGACCAGGCGCAATTGCGCCAGCGGGCGTTTCAGCGGCAAGTGGACCTGCAGGAGCGCGGTGTCGGCACCGCTGCCACCGTGGAAACAGCAGAATTTGCGGCGGTTCAGGCGCGCCAGGCGGTGATCTCGCGCCGTCAGGCCGTCAGCCAGGCCGAAGCGCGCGCCGATCAGGCCGCAACCCGTGTGGCCCGGGCGCAAATCGCGCTGGACGAGGCACGGCGCGAGCTGGACGATACCACGATCAGGGCGGGCTTTGACGGGACCTTGCAAGCCGTGAACCTGGTGCAGGGACGGCTGGTTTCAGCCAATGAAAAGCTGGCGGATTTGGTTGACCCGGATCTGCTGGAGGCAGCGTTCCGGGTCTCGACCGCGCAATACGCACGGCTGCTCGACGCTGGCGGCGATCTGCTGCAGGCGCCGGTGCGGGTGACACTGGATGCGGCCGGGGCGGGACTCAGCGCCACGGGGCAGATTTCCCGCGCCAGCGGCGCTGCCGGCGACGGGCAGACCGGGCGGCTTGTTTATGCCCGGCTGCAGGCCGCGCCGGGGTTTGAGCCGGGCGATTTTGTCACGGTGAAAGTGACTGAGCCCGAGGTCGCGGCGGTGGCCCGTGTTCCGGCCTCGGCGCTGGGCGCGGATGGGTCTATTCTGGTGCTGGGCGCCGGCGACCGGCTGGAGGCATTGGCGGTTGAGCTGGTGCGCCGTCAGGGCGACGACGTGCTGATCCGCGGATCGGGACTGGAGGGGCGCGAGGTTGTGACCGGCCGCACACCGCTTCTGGGGGCTGGCATCAAAGTGCGTCCGCTGCGCCAGGGCGCCGCGGCACGGCCGCTGCCCGAGCTGATCGAACTGAGCGATGAGCGCCGGGCAAGACTGGTGGCCTTGGTGGAAGGCAACAGCCGGATGCCCTCGGAGATGAAGGCCAGGATGCTGCAGCAGCTGGCCGAGGCCAAGGTGCCCGCGCAATTGGTCTCCCGGATTGAAACCCGGATGGGAGGCTGAGGCGTATGGTCCGCAAGCTCCCCCGGCCGGCCCGCGGGCTGTTCAGTTACTTCACCCGCCACCGCACCGCCGCGAATCTGCTGCTGGTGATCATGCTGGTGCTGGGCGCCGCAGCGATGCCCAACATGCGGGCGCAGTTCTTCCCGGATGTGATTGTCGAACGCGTCACCGTCACTGTCGAATGGGAGGGTGCGGGCCCCGAGGACGTGGACAGCGCCATCGTGCAGGTTCTGGAACCGGCGCTCCTGGCCGTGGACGGTGTGGAGGAGACCGCCTCCAGCTCGCGTGAAGGATGGGCAACGCTGACCCTGGAGTTTGAGCCCGGCTCGGACATGGGGCAGGCCACCGATGATGTGCAGGCAGCGGTCGACGGCATCACCACATTGCCGGAGGAGGCAGAGGAGCCGGAAGTGCGCCGCGGCGCCTGGCGCGACCGGGTGACCGATGTGGTGATCACCGGGCCGGTCGGGGCGGCGCAGCTGGGCCTTTTCGCGGATGAACTGGTCACCCGCCTGTTCGAGGCCGGCGTCACCCGGACCACCATCCGCGGTATGGCGGCGCCGGAGACCATCGTCGAGGTGCCCACCGCCAAGCTGATCAGCCATGACATCACCATGCGCGAGATCGCCGCGGCCATTGCCGCCGAGGTGGACGCCGACCCCGCAGGCGATGTGACCGGCGCCAACGCGCGGGTCCGCACCGGCAGCGAGAAACGCAAACCCGATGAGCTGGAGGCGATTGTTCTGCGCACCAATCCCGACGGCTCGGTGCTGACCATCGCGGATGTGGCACAGGTGCGGGTGGAGGGGGTGGACCGCAACCGCTCTTATTTCGTCGGCGGGCATCCGGCGATGTCGATCCGGGTTGACCGTTCGGACCAGGGCAATGCCATCCGTCTGCAGGGCAAGGTCCAGGAGGTGGTTGCGGAAATGCAGGCCAGCCTGCCGCAGGGGGTGACAGCACAGCTGATCCGCACCCGGGCCGAGCACATCACCAACAGGCTGGATATCCTGGTCGACAACGGGCTGATGGGGCTCGGCCTGGTGCTGTGCCTGCTGTTCCTGTTTCTCAACACCCGCATTGCCTTCTGGGTGGCAATGGGCATCCCCGCCTCGATGTTTGCTGCCGTGGCGCTGATGTATGCTGCCGGGATCACCATCAATATGGTCAGCCTGTTCGGCCTGATCATCACCTTGGGGATCGTGGTGGACGATGCCATCGTGGTGGGTGAACACGCCGATTTCCGGGTGCGGCGGCTTGGCGAAAGCCCGGTTCAGGCCGCCGAGAACGCGGCCCGGCGTATGGCGATGCCGGTCTTTGCGGCAACGCTGACCACCATCATCGCCTTCTTTGGCCTGACCCTTGTTGGGGGGCGTTTTGGCGAGCTGATCCGCGACATCCCGTTCACCGTCATCGCCGTGCTGGCGGCCTCGCTGGTGGAATGTTTTCTGATCCTGCCCAACCACTTGGCCCATGCGCTGACCCATGCTCAGGCGCGGCATTGGTATGACTGGCCGAACCGGATGGTGAACCGCGGCTTCCGCTGGTTGCGCGACAACGCGTTCCGGCCGTTCATGGGCTGGGTGGTCCAGGCCCGCTATGCTGTGCTGGCCGGGGCGTTAGCAGTCCTGGCAAGCCAGGCGGCGCTGTTCATCAGCGGCGATGTGCAGTGGCGCTTTTTCAACGCGCCTGAACGCGGCTCGGTGACTGGCAATTTCGCCATGGTGGAGGGCGCCAGCCGCAGAGACACCCTGGCGATGATGCAGGAAATGCAACGCGCGACCGAGGCGCTGGGCGCGGAATATGCCACCCGCTATGGCCGCAACCCGCTGAATTTTGTCATGGCCGAGATCGGCGGCAATGCCGGCCGCGGCCTGGGCGGGGTTGAGGCCAAGGACACAGATCTGCTGGGCGGGATCTCGATTGAATTGATCGACGCCGACCTGCGCCCCTATTCCAGCTTTGCCTTTGTCGCTGAGCTGCAGGAGCGGGTGGCACGGCATCCGATGGCCGAGACGGTGTCATTCCGCAGCTGGCGTTCCGGGCCGGGCGGGGATGCGCTTGACGTGCAATTCTCCGGCCCCAGCGTGCAGGTGCTGAAGGATGCCTCGGAAGATCTGAAAACCGCGCTGCTGCGCTTTCCCGAGGTTTCAGCCGTCGAGGACAATCTGGCGTACGACAAGGAGGAGGTGATCCTCGACCTCACGCCCCAGGGGCAGGCGCTGAATTTCACCATCGGCAGCCTTGGCCAGGCACTGCGCGCGCGGCTGAATGGAATTGAGGCAGCCACCTATCCGGACGGACCGCGCAGCGCCAAGATCCGGGTGGAGCTGCCCGAAAATGAGCTGACCGCCGACTTCCTGGAGCGCACGCTGATGCGGGCGCCCAGCGGCATCTACGTGCCGCTGGGCGATATCGTCTCGGTCACCCAGCGCACCGGCTTTTCCACCGTGCGGCGGGAAAACGGCATCCGGGTGATCAGTGTCTCGGGTGACATCTCCGAGGACGATCCCGCCCGGGCCGAAGCGGTGATGCAAGCGCTTCAGGAAGAAATCCTGCCGAAGATCGCCAGCGAGCGGC
The DNA here is from genome assembly GCF_000511355.1 of Leisingera methylohalidivorans DSM 14336. Taxonomy (NCBI): domain Bacteria; kingdom Pseudomonadati; phylum Pseudomonadota; class Alphaproteobacteria; order Rhodobacterales; family Roseobacteraceae; genus Leisingera; species Leisingera methylohalidivorans. The sequence goes on from NC_023135.1 coordinate 563,028, forward strand.
AGGTGGAATGGACCCTGTCGGGCCTTGCAGAGCAGGAGCAGACTTTTCTGCAGGAGGCAGGCACCGGGCTGATCCTGTGCCTGACGGGGATTTACCTGGTGCTGTCCTGGATCTTTGCCAGCTGGACCCGGCCCCTGGTGGTAATGGCGATCATTCCCTTCGGCCTCGTCGGCACGATTTGGGGCCATTACATGTGGGAGGTGCCGCTGAGCATGTTCACGGTGGTGGGTCTTTTGGGGATGACCGGAATCATCATCAACGATTCCATCGTGCTGGTGACCACCATCGACCAGTATGCCGAGGACCGCGGGCTGGTGCCGTCGATCATCGACGCGGCGGCGGACCGGCTGCGGCCGGTGATGCTGACCACGATGACCACGGTGCTGGGTCTGGCGCCCCTGCTGTTCGAGCGCTCGCAACAGGCGCAGTTCCTGAAACCGACGGTGATCACGCTCGTCTATGGCCTTGGGTTCGGCATGTTCCTGGTTCTGCTTGTGGTGCCTGCACTGGTGGCCATGCAGCGGGACCTGTCGCGCCCGATGACGTCGCTGCGCCGGGCCTTGCGGCGCGGCGCCGGGGGGCTGCGCTGGCTGGTTCTGGGCACCGCGCTGGCTCAGCTTGGCTGGCTGGTGCTGACGCTGGGCTGGGCGATGGCCACCGGCGTGCTGCATCCGGTGCTGCGGGCGATGCCTGCGCTGGCGGCGATGGAGCCGGTGCGCGCCGGGCTGCTGGCCTGCATCGCGGGGGCACTGGTTCTGGCGCTGCTGGCCTATCTGGCCGGTGGCATTGCCTACCGGTTCAGCTCCCGCCAGCGGGCCTGAGCCAGCCGGGCCACGTCCGCCACCTGTTCCAGCAGCTGCAGCCCGCGGGTTTCGATCTCCGCAATCGGGATCCACTCGGCCTGTTCGGCGTCATCATCCGGCACCGGCTCGCCGCTGATATAGCCGCACAGGACCACGGTCAGCAGATACTGGCGCTGTGCCGCGCCAGTCTCACCGCGGGCAATCACATCGACATTGGTAAGATACTCCAGCGGCTTGGCAATAACCCCGGTTTCCTCCTGCAGCTCACGCGCGGCGGCCTGCAGGGCGGTCTCCCCCATTTCCACATGGCCGCCGGGAAAGCCCCACCAGCCCGCATTCGGCTCCTTGCCGCGCTGCACCAGAATCACCTGGTCCCGGCCGCTGATGCGGCGGCAGACCACGGCAATGGTGCCCAGAACCGGACGCTGGGGACTGGCGGCGGTGCTCATCCGGCGCTGCAGCCCTGGATGTCCACCGCGTGGTTCTGCCCCAGCACCGTGATCCGCAGTTGCGAGCGGTCAATGGCATAGGCATTGTCATCGGCAGGCAGGAATTCGGTTTCAGCCACCAGCAGCCCGCCTTCGCGCCGCGTGGTGGTCTCACCGGCAAACAGCTTGGGATTGCCCGGTTCGATCACCGCAACCTCCTTGCCGCCGGCAGAAGGCATCGAGATGCGGGCCGTGACCTTCATGCCGTATTCGGACGGGCGCAGGCTGCAGACGGCATGGCGCACACCGGCTTCCTTGGCCGACCAGGGGCGGCTGGCCATCGCAGCGGCAATCGCCGGGTTGCGGCCTGCGGTGCTGTCCAGCTGGTGGTCAAAGCTCAGCTCGGCCGGCACGCAGACGTCTTTGCAGACACCCAGCTGCATCCGGCCTTTCAGGCGCACCGGCTTGCCCGGCGTTTCCGGGGTGATTTCCAGCGGCAGCACCAGCTGGCCGTGATAGCCGATGGTGCGGTAGCCGGAGGTCTGAAAAACTTCGGGTGCGGGCCAGGTGATCGACAGCCCGCCCACATTGCGCGCGCCGCGCCAGGAGAAGCTGGGCGCAATGCCGGCGTCGCCGGGCGCGCGCCAATATGTCTTCCAGCCCGGCTGCAGCTTGATCCGCAGCGCCCCCATATAGGTGCCGCGCGGGGTCCTGCCGCCGTCCAGCACTTCAATCTGCACGATCCCGCCGTCAGCAGCGCCGGTGAGGGCCGGGGCGCCTGATGCCGCGGCAAGCAAAACCGCCAGGGCGGCCAGGGGTCTGTTCAGCTTCGGTCTCATGCCCCGATACATGCGCCTGGCGGCGGGGTTTGCCAAGTCACGTTCCGGTCATTGTCTTGGACTATGGGCAGGTTTGCGGCAATTTTGCCGGCGGCTTCACCGGGCTGACCCTTTGCACCCCTTGCGTGCGGGCCGGGGGGGCGTCATGGTGGAGACAGGCAGCAGGAAAGACGGAATTTCATGGATCTGACTGGCAAGCTATTGATTGCAATGCCCGGAATCGGCGACCCAAGGTTTGAGCATTCGGTGGTTTTCCTGTGCTCACATGGAGATGAAGGGGCCATGGGCCTCATCGTCAACAAGCCAGCGGACGGGGTGGCCCTGGGCGATCTGCTGGAGCAGCTGGACATGGGCGAAGAGGGCAGCGCGGCAGCGGCATTACCGGTGCGGTTCGGCGGTCCGGTGGAGACCCAGCGCGGGTTTGTGCTGCACACGCCGGATTACGAATCGGACGTCAGCTCGCTGAAGGTTCCGGGCGGGTTTTCGATGACCGCGACGCTGGACATCCTGGAAGACATCGCCCTGGGGCAGGGACCGGAGCAGCTGCTGGTGCTGCTGGGCTATGCGGGCTGGGGGCCGGGTCAGCTGGAAGCGGAAATTGCGATGAACGGCTGGCTGACGGCCGACGCCAGCCCGGAGCTTGTTTTCAGCCTCGCGGACGACAGCAAATGGGAAGCATCGCTGAAAACGCTTGGGGTCGATCCGCTGACATTGTCAGCCAGCGCAGGCCACGCCTGAGCGGCTGATAAGAGACGCCGCGCCGCGCTTGCGCGGCGCTATGCCCAACAGTTTGGCTTACGTATTTTGGCACCCGTTCTTGATGGTTTTCAATCGGGCGGGGGTGTCCTGGCCGGGCGGCCGGGCGGCCGGGTGCCGGGGCGGCTCAACCCCTGGGCGCGGCGGCGCGGACAAGCCGGTCGTTGATGGCTTCGCCCAATCCGTGATCCGGAACCGGCGCCACCGCGATGGGTTTGCCAAGGGCGTCCAGACGGTGCAGGTGGCCAAAAAGATTGGCGGCGGCCTCGGCCAGGTCTGCGCTGGCGGAGAGGTTCAGATCGCCTCCTCCCGGGCCGAACCCAAGATACAGCTCTCCATCCTCAGCCTTGGCGGCGTTCAGCCGGACCGGCGCGCCCGGGGCGTAGTGGGACAGCAGCTGGCCCGGGGCGGTCAGCGGGTCCTGGACGTCGCGCATTACCAGCTTTTTGCCCAGCACGGCCTCGATATCTTCTGCCGCCAGCCCGCCCGGGCGCAGCAGCATCGGCGCCGGGCCTGCGAGCCCGACAATGGTTGATTCCAGCCCGACCCCGCAGGCGCCGTCATCCAGAATCGCGGCGATGCGGCCGTCCAGCCCGGCCTGCACATGGGCCGCGGTGGTGGGGCTGATCCTGCCCGAAGGATTGGCCGACGGCGCGGCCACCGGACCGTCCAGCGCCTGCAGCAGGGCCTGGCCTGCGGGATGCGCTGGCACGCGCAAGCCCAAAGTCCCGAGGCCGGCAGTGACCAGCGGCGATATTCCGTGGCCCGCGCGCAGCGGCAGCACCAGGGTCAGCGGACCGGGCCAGAAGGCCTGGGCCAGCTGCTCAGCCGTTTCGTTCCAGTCCACATAGCGGCGGCCGGCCTCTGCGGAATGCACATGCGCGATCAACGGGTTGAAGGAGGGCCGCCCCTTGGCCTCATAGATCGCTGCCACAGCCGCGCCCTGCCGGGCATCGGCGCCAAGGCCATAGACCGTCTCGGTCGGGAACGAGACCAGCTTGCCGTCCCGCAGCAATTGGGCGGCGCGGGCAATGCCGGTTGCCGTGGCGGCAAGAATTTCGGTGCGGTGCAGGGGCATTCCAGGTGACGCGGCGTTTTGGTTGATTGAGATGAGCGTCCGATTAGGTAATCGGTCAAGCCATCGACCATAATAGGCCCGTGCCGGGAAGCCAAGGCTGCCCGTGCCAGGTTGCCCCCTAAATGACCTCCAGAGGACGCCCATGACCTTCCGTGCCCCCGTTTCCGAGTATGAGTTTCTGCTGAACCACGTCGTCGGCTATGGCGCCATCCCGGCCACAGACCGCTTTGCAGAGGCAACGCCGGATGTGGTGAGCGCCATCCTTAACGAGGCTGGCAAGATGTGCGACGAGGTGATGGCCCCCTTGCAACGCAACGGGGACCTGACCCCGGCCTTTCTGGAGAACGGCGTGCTGCGGACCTCGCCCGGTTTCGGCGATGGGTTCAAGGCCATCGCCGATGGCGGCTGGATCGGCATGAGCGCGCCAGAGGAACACGGCGGCATGGGGCTGCCGCTGACGGTAGCCACCGCGGTGAACGAAATGATGGCGGGCGCCTGTTTGTCGCTGCAGCTGGCACCGCTGATGACCCAGGGCCAGATCGAGGCGCTGGAGCATCACGCCCCGGATGCGATCAAGGAACTGTATCTGCCCAAACTGATCTCCGGCGAATGGTCCGGCACCATGAACCTGACCGAACCGCAGGCCGGTTCGGACGTGGGTGCGCTCAGCTCCAAGGCCGAGCCGAACGGCGATGGCACCTATGCGGTCAGCGGCCAGAAGATCTTCATCTCCTGGGGCGATAATGATTTCTGCGGCAACATCTGCCATCTGGTGCTGGCGCGGCTGCCGGACGGCGTGCCGGGGACCAAGGGGATTTCCCTGTTTCTGGTGCCGAAATTCCTGCCGGACGCAGATGGCAATCCGGGCGCGGCAAACGATCTGAAGGTCGTCAGCCTCGAGCACAAGATGGGCCTGCACGGCTCCCCCACCTGCGTGATGCAATATGACGGTGCCACCGGCTGGCTGATCGGCGAGGAGCATGGCGGCATGGCAGCCATGTTCACCATGATGAACAACGCGCGCCTCGGCGTCGGCGGCCAGGGCGTGGGGGCAGGCGAAGGCGCCTATCAGCATGCGCTGGCATATGCGCTAGAGCGCAAACAGGGCAAGACTGCCAGCGGCACGATTGCGGACCACGCCGATGTGCGCCGGATGCTGATGGAGATGAAGGCGGACCTGTTTGCCTCCCGCGCAATCCTGCTGGCCTGTGCGCAGGCCATCGACATGCAGACCGCCACCGGTGCAAAGGACTGGGCCGCCCGCGCAGCATTCCTGACGCCGATAGCCAAGGCATTCGGAACCGACACCGGGATCCGGGTGGCAGAGACCGGGGTGCAGGTGCATGGCGGCATGGGCTTCATCGAGGAAAGCGGTGCTGCGCAATATTACCGCGACGTGCGGGTGACCGCGATCTACGAGGGCACCAATGGCATCCAGTCGATGGACCTGGTGGCGCGCAAGATGATGGACGGCGGCGAAATGGGTTTTGCCCTGATCGACGAGATCGAGGAGCAGGCCGAACGCGCCCGCACCACCCATCCGAATATGGCCGAATCCGTCTGGCAGGCCTGTGAAAGCCTGCGCGAAGCCACCGAATGGCTGGCCGCCCAGCAGGACATGCAGGATCGCTTTGCCGGTTCCGTGCCGTATCTGCGGGCCTTCGCCCGGGTGCTGGGCGGCCATTACCATCTGGCGGCAGCGATGGCGGATCAGGGTGGTCCGCGCGAAAAACTGGCGCGGTTCTACATCACCCGGATGCTGCCCGAACATGGCAGCCTGCTGGCCCATGCCCAGGCCGGCGCTGCGGGGGCCTTTGCCCTCACCCTTGATGAACTGGCAGGCTGATCTGTGACTGACATTCCCGACGTTTCCCCCCGCACCCCGTGGGAACAGCCGCCCGCACAGGGCGAAGCCATCGAAGTGGCCGACGGCGTGCTTTGGATGCGCCAGCCGCTGCCGATGAAGCTCGATCACGTCAATATCTACGCGCTGGATGACGGCGATGGCTGGACGGTGATCGATACCGGCTTCAACACCCGCAAAAGCCGGGCGATCTGGGACAGCCTGATGGCGGGCCCGCTGAAGGGCAAGCCGGTCACCCGCGTTGTCGGCACCCATCACCACCCGGACCACATCGGCCTGGCCGGCTGGTTCCAGTCGCAGCATGGCGCCGAACTGGTCACCACCCGCACCGCCTGGCTGTTCGCCCGCATGCTGACGCTGGATGTGCAGGAGACCTGGCCGGAGGAGACGCTGGCCTATTACCGCAGTGCGGGCATGGACACGGCCTTCTATGACAAACGGGCCAGCGACCGGCCCTTCAACTTTGCCGATACGGTTTATCCGATGCCGCTGGGGTTCACCCGCATCAGGCAGGGGGATGCAATCCGCATGGGGGGGCGCGACTGGGATGTGCACGTCGGCAACGGCCATGCACCGGAACACGCGACCTTCTGGAGCCGCGACGACAATCTGGTGATCACCGGCGATCAGATCCTGTCGACCATCAGCCCCAACATCGGCGTCTATGCGACCGAGCCGATGGCGGATCCCTTGGGCGAATGGCTGGAGGCCTGCGAGCGCCTGTCGAAACTGGCGCGGCCCGATCATCTGGCCTTGGGCGGGCACAAGCTGCCCTTCACCCGGCTGCCCTTGCGGATGCAGCAGCTGATCGGCAATCATCACGGTGCGCTGGAGCGGCTGATGGATCATCTTTCTGTGCCGCAGACAGCCGCCGATTGCTTTGCGCCGCTGTTCAAGCGCACAATCGGCGAAGGCGAGTACGGGCTTGCGCTGGTCGAGGCGGTGGCCCATGTAAATCATCTGTACCACACCGGCCAGGTGGACCGCTGGAAACGCGAAGACGGCGCTTGGCTCTATCAGCGCAAGGGGTGACGCACCCCGTATTTGGGGGAGGCACCATGAGCGACGAGATTTCTACCAGCGCCGAGGCGGCAGAGGCGGCGGTGCTGCCCTGCGTGCACGAGGTTCATGCCGATCCCGAGGCCTGCACAGGCCTGCGCAAGATTCCGGAAAAACTGCAAAAGCAGGACGCGGCCAAAAGCCCGGCGCGCTGGGCCTACGAGCGGCTGATCCTTTATATCCAGAATTTCGAACAGCAGCTGGACGCCGAGCACGAGGTTGCGATGGGCTTTGCCGGCGGCAATGCGGGGGTGCTCCGGATCGAAGGCATGGGCTATTACGATCCCGATATCATCACCTTTTATGGCAGCGAAGGCCCCGGCGGGCGCACCCAGCTGGTGCAGCATGTCAGCCAGCTGAACGTGATGCTGCGGGCGGTGCCCAAAGCACAGGAAAAAGCCCCCGCCAACCGGATCGGCTTCCGGCTCGCTTCGGATTTGGAGCAGGCTTAAGCCCAGGGGCAGGGCCCGGCCGATTCGCCTGCGCGGCGGTGCCGGGTCCGCCGGATGCCATGACTGCGGGCATGACTGCGGAATTCACCGCGTATTTCCCGCTGATGCGCCCGAATGACGTGGTGACAGAGCGCGGCAAATCCAGTAATCACCAGAAAAATGCACGTGAATTGAGGGATAACTCACATGGCTGAACATCAGCACGGCACCATGGACACCGCGGTTCAGGAAAAAGTCTACGCAGGCTTTCTGACTTTCATCACCCGCTCCTGCATTGCTCTGGTCATTTTTGCCGTCTTCCTGGCGATCTTCGCCACCTGACCGCCTGATCCGCGGAGCGCGCCGTGCGCAATCTTCTGTGCCTCGGCGCGGTTCTGCTGGCGCTGGCGGGGTGCGCGGCACCGCAGCAGCCCAATGCGGATGCCGAAACCCTGGCCCGGGTGTCTTACCGCCACCCCGGGCCGCCCGCGCTGACCCTTTATACCATGATCAACAACCGCACCGGCCGGGGCGGCCATGCGTCATTGATGATCAATGCGTCAGAGCGGGTGATCTTTGATCCGGCAGGCTCCTTCTATGCCTCGGTGGTGCCGGAACGCAACGACGTGCTTTATGGCATCACCCCCGCGGTGGAGCAGGCCTATCGCGGCGCCCATGCCCGCAGCACCTTCCATGTGGTGGTGCAGCGGATCGAGGTTACGCCGGAGCAGGCTCAGAAAGCCTATCGGCTGGCGGTCGCCAATGGCCCTGTGCCGGGCGCCTATTGCGCTCAGGCCACCATCGGCATCCTGCAGCAGATCCCCGGGTTCGAGAGCCTGAACCGCACCTTCTATCCGGAAAAGCTGTCAGCGCAATTCGGCCGGCTTCCGGGGGTGGTGACGGAGCGCTACTACGAGAACGACAGCGCCGATCTGCAGGCGGGCCTTGCCAAAGGCGACGCCGCGCTGAGCGCTGCTGCGGATTAACCCTGCTGTCCGGGACACGCCGAAGGCGCCGCCCATGCTGTTCATGGCCTTGGATTGCCGAGGCAGCCTTGCGGGGCGAGCAGCTTTAAGCCGCGAGATACAGCAGCAGCAATGATACCCCGCCGGCGCCAAGCCCGTACAGCACGTTCCTGGTCAGGTAACCCACCGCCAAGGTCGCGGCAGCGGCCGCAAAATGCATCAGGCTGGGGGCGCCATCGGTGGGCGCCGGCCAGACCACCAGCGGTGCCACCAGCGCCGGGATGATCGCAACGGCGGTATAGCGCAGGTGCCGCATCAGCCAGGGCGCAATCGGCTTGCCGCCCATGAAGCCGATGAAGGCGAACCGCAGGGCATAGCTGCCCACGGCCAGGCCAAGGATCACAGTCCAGAGAAGCGGGGCGGGAATACTGCTCATTGCGCGGCCTCCGACTTGGTTTTCTGCCGCTCCAGCCACAGCTCCGCCTGGGCACCGGCAATCATGCCGGCAATGCCGGCCACAATCAGCCCCAGGTTATAGGGCAGGGCTGCGGCGGGCAGGGCGGTGGCCACGGCGACGAAACAGGCGGCGATATGGGCCGGCGTGCGCAGCATCGGGCCGATCATCGCCAGGAACGCCAGCGGCAGCACGAAATCAACACCCCAGCTGTCAGGGATCCGGGTGCCGACCAGCGCGCCAAATGCGGTGGCGATCACCCAGGCCGGGGCCACAATGCCATTGGTGCCAAGAAAATAGGCCATCCGCTGCGGTGCGGTCAGTTCCGGCTCAGTCTCGAATTTGACGATTGACAGCGCATAGGACTGATCCACCATGAAATAGGCGGCCAGCGCCCGCTGCCACATCGGCGCATCGCCCAGGTAAGGCGTCAGCGACGCCGAATACATCGCCATCCGCAGGTTCACCGCCAGCGCCGAGATCAGGATGATGATCAGCGGCGCGTTCTCCTGCATCAGCTGCAGCGCGGTGAACTGGGCGGCGCCGGCAAAGACCGCCAATGAAAACGCAAAGGCTTCGGGCACGATCAGCCCGGCCTCGGCCGCCAGCACCCCGAACAGAAAGCCGAAGGGCGAGGCCATGAAGATAAAAGGGGCGCTGTCGCGAAACCCCTTCCAGAAGGCCGATTTGGTGGTGGTGATTGCCATCTGCGCGTCCTAGATTGCGTGCAACCGGCCTACGGCGGTGGCAGAAGGAATGCAATTGGTGAGTATGGATATCACGTCAGAATATCTGATCGCGCCCGGCGTTGCCGACCCGCGGCTGACCCGCGCCGTCACCGGGGTGGACCAGAACGGCGAGGCCAGCGAGATTGCCGTGGTCGAGGAGCGGCCGCTGACCATCTTCCTGAATTCCCAGGAAATCGTCACCGCGATGACCATCGGCGACTATCCGGAATACCTGGCGCTTGGCTTCCTGCGCAATCAGCGCATGCTGCTGGACGGGGATGAAGTCACCCGCGTCGATTATGACGAGGATCTGGAAACCGTGGTGGTCCGCACTGCGGTGGAAACCAGCCACGAGGAAAAGCTGAAGAAGAAGACCCGCACCTCCGGCTGCGCGGTCGGCACCGTCTTCGGCGACATGATGGAGGGACTGGAGGACGTGCGCCTGCCCGAGGTGCAGGTGAAGACTTCCTGGCTTTACACGCTGGCCCACAAGATCAACCGCACACCCTCGCTGTATCTGGAAGCCGGCGCCATCCACGGCACCGTGCTCTGCCATCAGGACCGCCCGCTGGTCTATATGGAGGACGTCGGCCGCCACAACGCGGTGGACAAGATCGCCGGCTGGATGCTGTCAGAGCAGGCAGAACCCGCGGACAAGATCCTCTATACCACCGGGCGGCTGACCTCGGAGATGGTGATCAAGACCGCGATGATGGGCATCCCGGTGCTGGCGTCGCGCTCAGGGTTCACCGCCTGGGGCGTTGAAATCGCGCGCGAGGTTGGCCTCACCCTGATCGGCCGGATGCGCGGCCAGCGGTTCATCTGCCTCTCGGGCGAGGAGCGCCTGCTGCGCGACATGGACCCGAAAGACGCGCCGGTGGAAGACAAGAAACACCGGAGAAAGAGTGCGGACGGGTAAGCGGTTTCCGCGCGGATTTCGGCCCGGGAAACGCGTGTTTTCCTGCTCTGGAGGAGAAGGCATGACAGAAATCAAACCCCTCGGTATCATCCTCGCAGGCGGCCTCGCCACCCGGATGGGCGGCGGCGACAAGGGGCGGCTGCAGGTCGGCGGCCAAAGCCTGCTGTCCCGCGTCGTGGGCCGGCTTTCGCCGCAAGTCGCGGGCCTCGCGCTTAACGCCAATGGCGATCCGGAGCGGTTCGATGACCTGGGGCTGCCGGTCATTGCCGACTCGATAGAGGGCTTCGCCGGCCCGCTGGCGGGTGTGCTCGCGGGCCTCGACTGGGCGGCAGAGCAGGGCGCGGAGACCATCGTCACCGCCGCCGCCGATACGCCGTTTTTCCCGCAGGACCTGGTGACCCGGCTGACCGCCGCGGCAGAAGGGATGGACCATCCGCTGGTTATGGCCACCACCCCGCGCACCGGCGACGAGGCGCTGAAGTCCGGCGGCGGCAAGCGGATCAACCGCCACCCGGCCTTTGGTCTGTGGCCGGTTGCCTTACGCGAAGACCTGCGCGCCGCGCTGAATGATGGCCTGCGCAAGGTGGTCATCTGGACCGACCGGCACGGCGGCCGCGAGGCCCTGTTCGGGGCCGATCCCTTTGATCCCTTCTTCAACATCAACACGCCTGAGGATCTGGCCCGCGCCGAGGCGCTGCTGAAATGAAGATCTACGGCGTCACCGGCTGGAAGAACAACGGCAAGACCGGGCTGATGGAACGGCTGGTAACGGAGTTCACGTCCCGCGGCCTCACTGTCTCCACCATCAAGCACGCCCATCACGCAACGGACGTGGACCAGCCCGGCACCGACAGCTACCGCCACCGCCAGGCAGGCGCGTCCGAGGTGGTGCTGGCCTCGGCAGGGCGCGTGGCAATCATGCAAGAGCTGCGCGGCGCAGCAGAGCCGCCGCTGGCCGAGCTGCTGGCGCGCTTGCGTCCGGTCGATCTGGTGCTGGTCGAGGGCTACAAACGCGAACCCCACCCCAAGGTCGAGGCCTGCCGGAAGGCCGCAGGCACAGACCTGATCGCTCTGCAGGATGCCAGCATCCGGGCCGTCGCCAGCGACACCCCGCTGGATCTGGACCGCCCGGTTTTTGATCTGAACGCCACTTCGGCGATTGCGGATTTCATCCAGTTGGACTTGGGTCTGTGACCGGATTTGACACCGTTCTGACCGTCGACTGGTCCGCCGCCAAACGCAAGCCCCGGCGCCAAAGCAAAGATGCGATCTGGCTCGGGGTGGCGCGCGGCGGAACCGCGCAACAGCAGATCTACTGCCGCAGCCGGCAGGAGGCAGAGGCGTGGATCAGCAAATTCCTTGAGGAGGAACAGGCCGCAGGGCGGCGGGTATTGGCGGCTTTTGATTTTCCCTTCGGCTATCCGCGCGGATTTGCGCGCCGGGTGACCGGGTCGGATGACCCCTTGGCCCTTTGGCAGTGGCTGGAAGAGCGGATCGAAGACGCTGAGGACGGCAGCAACAACCGGTTTGATGTGGCCTCTGCAATGAACCGGCTGTTTGCCGGCGCCGGCCCGTTCTGGGGCAAGCCGGATCAGAAGAACTGGCCGGACATTCCCTACCGCAAGGCCGGTATAAGCTATGAAGAAGTGGCAGAACGGCGCAGCGCGGATCTGGCGGCCAAAGCGTCTTCCTCCTGTTTTCAGCTGTTTTTCAACCCGACGGTAGGCAGCCAGACCCTCATGGGGGTGCCGGTGCTGCAGCGGCTGCGGCTTCGGCACAAGGCCGCTGTCTGGCCGTTCGAGAAGGTTGAGACTGCGCAAGCAGTGTTGGCAGAAATTTGGCCAGGATTGATCGAACCCGCCGTCAAGGCTGCCATGGCCGTTGCAGGCCCGGAAGAGATACGCGACCGGGTGCAGATGCGGCTGTTGTCGCAGGCGCTCGGCCGTTTGCCTGCGGAAGAGCTGGCGGCAATGCTGGCCGCTGCGCCTGAGGCAGCGCAAGAGGAGGCTTGGATATTGGGCACTGGATACGAAGACCGCTTGAATGCGCTGGCCGCTGATGAACCGGGACGGCTGGCACCGCCGCCGCTCAGCAATGATTGCTTTGCCCTGCCTGCGGGCGTCGACTGGACCCCGGTCGATGATGCGCTGCAACTGCTGAAGGACCGGCTCGGCCCTGTCACCGGGGGGGAAACGGTGCCGCTGGCAGACGCCCTGGGCCGGGTGCTGGCAGAGGATGCGGTGGCCGAACGCGCCAACCCGCCGCTGCCGAATACGGCGGTGGACGGTTACGGTTTCGCAGGCGGCCGGGCAGAGGGGCCGCATGTGCTGCCGCTGGTTCAGGGCCGCGCAGCGGCCGGTGTCCCATTTGATGGCGCGGTGCCCGGCGGCAGCGCCATCCGGGTGCTGACCGGGGCAGCGCTGCCCGATGGCGTGGACACGGTGATCCTCGAGGAAGACGTCAGCACCGACGGCGCCCGGATCGCCTTCAACGGCCCGCTGAAGCGCGGGGCGAACACCCGCAAGGCAGGCGAGGATGTCTCCGCAGATGAGGTGATTCTGCCCGCGGGCCGGGTCGTGTCCCCTGCCGATCTGGCGCTGGCCGCTGCAACCGGGCTGGCGGAGCTCACGGTGCGGCTGCCGCTGCGGGCCGGGGTGCTCTCCACCGGCGACGAGCTGGTCGAGGCGGGGGAACCGGCCGGCAAGGGGCAGATATTCGATGCCAATCGCCCGATGCTGCTGGCGCTGATGCGGCAGCTGGGCTTCGTGCCGGTGGATCTGGGCAAGGCCGCAGACGACCGCGAATCCCTGCGCGCGCATCTCGACGGCGCGGCAGCGCGAACGGATGTGATCCTGACTTCGGGCGGTGCCTCAGCCGGGGACGAGGATCATATGTCGGCGCTGCTGCGCGAGGCCGGTGCGATGCAGGAATGGCGGATCGCGCTGAAACCCGGCCGCCCGCTGGCCTTGGGCATGTGGCAGGGCACGCCGGTCTTCGGCCTGCCGGGCAACCCGGTGGCGGCCTTGGTCTGCACGCTGATCTTTGCCCGCCCCGCAATGGGGCTGATGGCGGGCGCTGGCTGGCAGGCCCCGCAGGGGTTCGAGGTTCCGGCCGCCTTTGAAAAGCGCAAGAAGCCGGGCCGCCGCGAATACCTGCGCGCGCGGGTGCGGGACGGCCGCGCGGAGGTGTTCAAATCCGAAGGCTCCGGCCGGATCAGCGGCCTCAGCTGGGCCGAAGGGCTGGTGGAGCTTGGCGACGGCCCCGGCCATATCAAACCGGGCGATCCGGTTCGTTTCATTCCCTACGGCAGCTTTGCCATGTAACCGGGGTGCTCCCGCCCGCGGCACAGCGCATCACAGATGCTTGCCCGCGGTTTGGCCGGGCGCCGGGCTGGCGCCCGGCGCGGCGCTCCGTTGCTTCATCTTTCTCAAAATACGCGCGTCCCGCTGCCCGGCAGGCGGCTTTGCCGCCGGGAGGGGAGGCAGCGGCCGCTCAGGGCCGCCCGGTCAGTCGAACGTGCCCGCCACCCGGCCCAGCAGCATGAACGCGCGGGCGGTGCGGGTGTTGCCAAGGGCGGAAATCTCGCCATCGGTGGCCTCGGTTTCGAAATCGGCAAACATCTGGTCGAAGCGGCGCAGAAAATGGTGCGCGGCGTCGCGGAAAATCGGGTCCTGCTTCATCCGCGCCGCCGTCAGCGCCAGCGAGGTGCGGTCGCGCACGCCGCCAAGGGGGGCAACCGCACGGCCGCGTGCGCCCTGGGCAAACTGGCGCCAGATCTCGGGGCGGGCCATGTCAGGGCGCAGATCGTCCATATAAATGCCGTCCTGGCTGAGCAGGGTCAGCACATCCTGCGCCGCCTGGATCACCTGGGCGGCCTTGCGGTCCTGCAGGGCGGCGCGCAGGGCGGCGAAACCGTCCTGATCCTCAGCCGTTTCCGGGAAGTTCAGCGCCCGGATGAAATGTTCTGCGGGCAGCGGCGGCGCGGCATCCCCGGCCTGGGTGCCCAAAGCCAGCGATCCTTGCTCGGCCGCTGCCAGCTCGGCCGCTTCGGCGGGGATTGCCGGGCGCTGCGGATCGCGGCGGCTGGTGTGGAAGGTGGCCAGCGCGGTTTCGGTCTTGCGGGTGGCCTCGGCGATCTCCTCCAGCCGCTTGACCATTGCCGGCTCGGCCACCGCGGCATGCTGCTGGGACTGGGACAGATAGGTCTGCCGCAGCCCGTCAATGGCGGCCTGCAGCTGCTCGCACTCTTCCCGAATCACCCGGGCCGAACGCGCAGCAGAGGCCGCAACCCACAGCATCGCCAGCGGCAGCACCAAGGCAAGGCCGCCAGTGATCAGGCCGGTCCAATGCGCCGGCCCGGCGTCCTCCGGGGCAACCAGATACACAGCAGCTGCCGCCAGCAGCCAGACCGCACCCAGGCCGATGGCAGCCAGCTCGGCACCGCCCAGCCCATTGCCCGAAGGTCCGTCAAAGCGCCGCAGCGGGCGATTGCCGGCGGGAGACGGATTAGGGCCGGGACTGCTGCTGGAGCCTGTCATGAACACTCGCTTTTTTTGCGGATCAGGAATAGACGATCTTGAGAATTTCATACGCGCGGATGCCGCCGGGTGTGCGCACCTCCACACTGTCGCTTTCGTCCTTGCCGATCAAGGCGCGCGCAATCGGCGATTTGATGTTCAGCAGACCCGCTTCAATGTTGGCTTCATGCTCGCCAACGATCTGCCAGGTCTTCTCTTCGTCAGTGTCCTCGTCCACCACGGTCACCCTGGCGCCGAATTTGATGGCCCCTGAGAGTTTGGCCGGGTTTATCACATCTGCCAGCGACAGGATGCCTTCCAGCTCCTTGATGCGGCCCTCGATGAAGGACTGCTTTTCGCGGGCCGAGTGGTATTCGGCGTTCTCCGACAAATCGCCCAGCTCGCGCGCTTCGGCAATCGCCTTGATGATCGCCGGGCGTTCGACGGATTTCAGGTTCTTCAGTTCGCTTTCCAGCGCGGCGTGACCCGTGGGGGTCATCGGGATCTTTTCCATGAGATTGGTCCAGGTCGCTATTATTGTTGTGTTCTTGTCAGTCGGAAAACCGCAGCCCCGCAGCATAAGCCGCGGGGCCTCCGGTCCGGTTGACAATTACCTGACCCAATCCTGCACCTGATTTCAAGTGCGCGCGGGGCTTCCAGGCACGCAATTCCGCCTAAGCAGACGGATTGCAGGTGTTTTCCACAGGATTGCGCGGAAAAATGCCGCGTGCGGGCAGCGCGGGCAGGGCAGCCTGCCAGAGGAGATCAATCATATTGCACCGCCTCGTATTCGATGCCGTTCTCATCATGGAAGTAGAACCGGCGCCCGGGTTCGTAATCGCCGTGATTCACCGGCGTGAAGCCGGCGGCCTTTACCGCGGCCTCGGTGGCGTTCAGATCCTCGACGATCACCGCCAGGTGGTTCAGCCCGCCAATGATGCCGTAGCTTTCCGGCGCTTTGCCTGCGGGGGTCCGCGGCGTGTAAAGCGCAAGATAGCTGGTCTCGCCGCCGGTATGCACGGTGTAGCCGCCATTCTTGGCCTCGCCCTCCCAGCGCACATGCCAGCCGAAAACCTCCTTCATCCATTTCGCAGTGGCATTGGGGTCGGCGACGGTGACGTTTGCGTGTTCAAGAACTGCGCTCATTGGAAATCTCCTTGTCGCTTGAGCAAACCTGTTGATACGACTCACCCTAATTCCTAAACCTAACTTTAGCTCAAGAGATTTCTTCAGGGAGTTTGCCATGCCTTCATCCGCCGGGATATCCATCGGCTATCTGGCCGGCCGCACCGGCCTCGCCGTGTCCGCCATCCGCTATTACGAGGCGCAGGGGCTGGTGGAGCCCTGGCGCAATGCAGGCGGGCAGCGGCGGTTCCACCGCGCCGACATCCGGCGGATGAGCTTCATCATGATTGCCCAGCAGTTCGGATTTTCCCTGCCGGAAATCCGCGGGTTCCTGAAAAGCCTGCCGGGCAGCCGGACGCCCACCAAAGAAGACTGGGCGCGGATCTCTGAAAACTTCCGCAGCCATCTGGACCAGCGAATCGAAACCCTGCTGCGGCTGCGCGACAATCTGGACGGCTGCATAGGCTGCGGCTGTCTTTCGCTTCCGAATTGCAAACTTTACAACCCCGAAGACAGGGCTGCAGAGAAGGGGCAGGGACCCCGATATCTGATGGGAGACCGGCCCGAGACATGATCTGCGGCGGAAATTGATGCTTGAGTGACGATAATGGACGCACTTTTTGTCTCAGTTGCCTGTTTTACAGGTGTTTGACGCGGAGTTTGGATTGACCGGCAGGCCTGCCAAACGCTAAGCAACCGCGAAATAAAATTGCGCCCACGCAACTCTGGTGGGGCCGGTAGCGAATAAAAGCCAAGGAGCGCCGCAAAATGGCCGAGATTGAACGCGAAGCGATGGAATACGACGTGGTGATCGTCGGGGCCGGCCCTGCCGGTCTGTCTGCGGCCATCCGTCTGAAACAGCTGGATGCCGACCTGCAGGTCGTTGTCCTGGAAAAAGGCTCGGAAGTGGGCGCGCATATTCTGTCGGGGGCGGTACTGGACCCCTGCGGCCTGAATGCGCTGATGCCGGACTGGAAAGAAAAAGGCGCGCCGCTGAACGTCGAAGTCAAGGAAGACAACTTCCTGATGCTGGGCGAAGCCGGCCATGTCCGGATCCCCAACTTCCCGATGCCGCCGCTGATGAACAACCACGGCAACTACATCGTCTCGATGGGCAACGTCTGCCGCTGGATGGCCGAGCAGGCCGAAGAACTGGGCGTCGAAATCTTCCCCGGCATGGCCTGTTCCGAGCTGGTCTATGGCGCGGGCGGCGAAGTGAAGGGCGTGGTGGCCGGCGAATTCGGCCGCAACCCCGATGGCACGCCGGGGCCGTCTTATGAACCGGGCATGGAGCTGCACGGCAAATATGTCTTCCTGGGCGAGGGCGTGCGCGGCTCGCTGTCCAAGGAGGTGATTGCCAAATACGGCCTGTCCGACGGCAAGGAGCCGCAGAAATACGGGCTCGGCATGAAAGAGATCTGGGAGATCGACCCCGCTAAGCACAAGGAAGGCACCGTCACCCACACCATGGGCTGGCCGCTGGGCAAGAACGCGGGCGGCGGTTCGTTTATCTACCACCTGGACAACAACCAGGTTTACGTGGGCTTCGTGGTGCACCTGAACTACAAGAACCCGCACCTGTTCCCCTACATGGAATTCCAGCGCTTCAAGCACCACCCGGTGGTGGCCGAGCTGCTGAAGGGCGGCAAGCGCGTCGCCTACGGCGCCCGCGCGATCACCGAGGGCGGCTGGCAGTCGATGCCGAAACTGGTGGCCCCCGGCGTGGCGCTGCTGGGCTGCTCGGCGGGCATGGTCAACGTGCCGCGCATCAAGGGCAACCACAATGCGATGCTGTCGGGCAAGGCAGCCGCCGAAGCCGCATTCGACGCGATCAAGGCAGAGCGTTCGGGTGATGAGCTGACCGCCTATGAGACCGACGTGCGCGGCGGCGCCATCGGCAAGGACTTGAAGATGGTCCGCAACGTGAAGCCGATGTGGTCCAAATGGGGGCTCACCGCTTCGCTGGCCTTCGGCGGGCTGGACATGTGGACCAACAACCTCCTGGGCTTCTCGCTGTTCGGCACTCTGGGCCACGGCAAGAACGACGCCGAAGCGACCGAGGAAGCCTCCAAGCACAAGCCCATCGACTATCCCAAGCCCGACGGGGTGCTGTCCTTCGACCGGCTGACCAACGTCAGCTTCTCGATGACCAACCACGAGGAAAGCCAGCCCTGCCACCTGCGCCTGGGCAATCAGGACACTCCGGTCCAGATCAACCTGCCGAAATTCGCCGAACCGGCGCAGCGCTACTGCCCGGCCGGGGTTTACGAGGTGGTGGAAAAAGACGGCCAGCCGGAGTTTGTGATCAACTTCCAGAACTGCGTTCACTGCAAGACCTGCGACATCAAGGACCCGTCCCAGAACATCACCTGGACCACGCCGCAGGGCGGCGACGGCCCGAATTACCCGAACATGTGATCGGAAATTCAGCTTTTCGGCGCGGTTTTGCCGGAATTAATGGGGCGGTCCTCGGGCCGCCCCATTGCGTGTTGACGGGCTGCGCACTACGCTTTCTTAGAAGAGCAAGAGCAGTAAATCGTAAAGGGGTCCCGCGTGCCCGTATCCATTCTTCGCACCCTGTCCTGTGCGGCCCTGGCGGCCGCCTCCGTGCCTGCCGCGCAGGCGGACGGGCTGGCCGGCGCTTATCTGGCGGGGCGGGCGGCAACCTATGACAGCGATTTTGCCGCGGCGGCGCTGTATTATACCCAGGCACTGGCGCGCGATCCGCAGAACCCGCTGCTGATGGAAAACGTGATCTTTGCGCAGCTCGCCATGGGCAAGGCCGAACTGGCCGTGCCGGTGGCGCAGCGGCTGCTGCAAACAGGCGCCCGCAGCCAGGTGGCCAATATCATCCTTGCGGGCGGCCATGCGGCGGCGGGTGATTTCCAGGCGATCCTGGACCGCGACGCCGAACAGGCGGCGATCCACCCGCTGGTGGACGGCTTGCTGGAAGGCTGGGCGCATATCGGCACCGGCTCCGTCTCCAATGCGCTCAAAAGTTTTGATCAGCTGGCCCGGGATGGCAGCCTGCGCCCCTTTGTGCTCTATCACCGGGCGCTGGCGCTGGCCTCCGCCGGGGATTACGGCGGCGCCGAAGAGCTGTTTGCCGCCGAGGACGGCCGCCTGGCCACCCTCAGCCGCCGCGCGGCGGTCGCGCGGGTGCAGATCCTGTCGCAGCTGGGCCGCCATGACGACGCCCGCGAGGCGCTGAAAGCGGCCTTCGGCAGCCGCCTGGACCCCGGCCTGGCAGCCATGGATGCGCAGCTCGCTGCCGGTGAAACGCTTTCCTACACCATCGCTCCCAGCCCGCTGGAGGGGATCGCCGAGGTGTTCTATACCCTTGGTGCGGCCCTGAATGGCGACACCGCCAATGATTACGTGCTGATGTATGCCCGCATAGCGGCCTCCTTGCGCCCCGATCATGTGGACGCAATTCTGCTGAGCGCCGGGCTGCTGGATCAGCTGGGCCGGTATGAATTGTCGGTGGCCACCTACAAACAGGTGCCCGTCAGCCACCCCGATTACCATGCCGCGGAAATGGGCCGCGCCGAGGCGCTGCGCCGCGCCGCCAAGCCAAACGCGGCCATCGAGGTTCTGGAACAGCTGGCGCGGGACTTCCCGAAACAACCCAGCGTCTATGTCAGCCTCGGCGATCTGCTGCGTCAGCAGGAAGACTATGCCGGCGCTGCCAGCGCCTATGACAAGGCATTGGCCAACACGCCCGAAGGCTCGGGCACCGGCTGGTTCCTGTATTATGCCCGCGGCATCTGTTATGAAAGGCTGGGCCAATGGGCGCAGGCCGAGGCCGATTTCCGCGCCTCGCTGGAACTGGACCCGGACCGGCCGCAGGTGCTGAACTACCTGGGCTACTCGCTGGTCGAAAAAAGCAGCAAGCTGGACGAGGCACTGGATCTGATCGAACGCGCCGTCGCGGCACGGCCCGATTCCGGCTTTATCGTCGACAGCCTGGGCTGGGTGCTCTACCGCATGGGCCAGTTTGACGAGGCGGTCGCCCATATGGAACGCGCAGTGGAGCTGATGCCGGTGGATCCGGTGGTCAACGATCATCTCGGCGACGTCTACTGGGCCGTCGGCCGCGCCCGCGAGGCTGAGTTTCAGTGGAAGCGGGCGCTGTCCTTCATCAAACCCGAAGACACCGATGGCGAGGCCGACCCCGAACGCATCCGCCGCAAGCTGGAGATCGGGCTGGATGCTGTGCTGGCCGAGGAAGGCGCCGAGCCCCTGAAGGTCGCAAATGGCGGCTGAGGTCTTTGCGCCTGCCAAGATCAATCTGACCCTGCATGTGACCGGCCGCCGCAGCGATGGCTATCACCTGCTGGATTCGCTGGTGGTCTTTGCGGATACCGGGGATCAGCTGCGTCTTGAACCCGGCCCCGAACTGGCTCTGGAGGTTTCCGGCCTGTTTGCAAACGGCGTGCCGGCAGATCAGCGGAACCTGGTCTGGAAAGCCGCCGCAGGCGCCGGCTGGACCGGCCGGATCAGCCTCAGCAAGCATTTGCCGCATGGCGCGGGCATCGGCGGCGGCTCCTCGGACGCGGCTGCGGTCCTGCGCGCGGTTGCGGCGGAGGGACGCAATATCCCCGAGGCACTGCCACTGTCGCTTGGCGCCGACGTGCCGGTCTGCATGAAAGCCCGCGCAGCCCGGATGCAGGGGATCGGTGAACAGGTGGCCGCCGCGGACCTGCCGGAGCTGCACGCGCTGCTGGTCAATCCCGGCGCGCATGTCCCGACAGGCCCGGTGTTTTCGGCGCTTGCCTGCCGTGACAACCCGCCGATGCCGCAGGACATCCCCGCCTTCACGTCCGCCGAAGACTGCGCCGCGTGGCTGCAGGAGCAGCGCAATGATCTTGAAGCCCCGGCCTGCGCGCTGGCCCCCGTGATTGACCGGACCCTGTCCGATTTGCGCAGCAGCCGAAATGCGCTGATGGCCCGCATGTCCGGCTCCGGCGCCACCTGCTTTGCGCTTTATCCCACAAAAAAGGCCGCCCATATGGCGGCCTATGAAATCGGGGCCGAGCATTCCGATTGGTGGTGCAGCGCCGTCACCCTGACCTGAGACGCCGCACCCGGCTGCAAACAAGGCGCTCCCGCCCGCGGAGCGGCGCATCAAAGATGCTTGCCCGCCATTGGGCCAGGCGCCGCGCTTGCGCACGGCGCGCCACCGTGCTGCCGCGTCTTTCCGGTCGAAAATACTCCGGGGGTGAGGCCGCAGGGCCGAGGGGGCCGCGCCCCCTTTTCCCGGTCAGCTCAGCCGCGACACCACGTAATCGGCCAGATCACTCAGCATGCTGCGGATCTCGTGATCGGGCAGCGCCTCCAGCGCCGCCTTCGCCTTGGCCGCCCAGCGGCAGGCGTCCTCGCGGGTGGCTTCCAGCGTGCCGTATTTCGCCATCAGTGCCAGCGCCTGCTCCAGGTCGCCGTCCTGCTGGCGGCCCTTCTCGATGGTGCGGGTCCAAAACGCGCGCTCTTCCTCCGTCGCTTGCGCCACGGCCTTGATCACCGGCAGGGTCAGCTTGCGCTCGCGGAAATCGTCGCCGACGTTCTTGCCGGTGGCCTTGCTGTCGCCCTGATAGTCCAAAAGGTCATCGGCGATCTGAAAGGCGATCCCCAGCGCGTCGCCGTAGTCAAACAACGCCTTCACCTGCGCCTCGGAGGCCCCGGCAATCACCCCGCCGACCTCGGTCGCGGCCGAGAACAGCGCCGCGGTCTTGCCGCGCACCACCTGCAGATAGATGTCTTCGCCGGTCTTCAGGTTCGAGGCGGCAGTCATCTGCAGCACTTCGCCCTCGGCAATCGTGGCCGAAGCATTGGCAAGGATGTCCAGCACCCGCAGCGACCCGGTCTCCACCATCAGCTGGAAACTGCGGGCAAACAGGTAGTCGCCGACCAGCACCGAGCTTTTGTTGTCCCAGAGCAGGTTCGCGGTGGGGCGTCCGCGCCGCTGGGCGCTTTCATCCACCACATCGTCATGCAGCAGGGTGGCGGTATGGATGAATTCGACCGTTGCGGCCAGTTTCAGATGGTGATCGCCCTGATAGCCGCACATCTTCGCGGCTGCCAGCGTCAGCATCGGCCGCAGGCGCTTGCCGCCGGCCTCAACCAGATGCGCGGTCACTTCGGGGATGCGCGGCGCATGTTCCGAGGCCATCCGCTTGCGGATCAGCACATTCACCGCGTCCAGTTCCTGGCTCAGCGTGGCGGCCAGCATTTCATGCGGCTTCTTGGTCATCACTTGGTCCATCACATTCCTGCCCGCAAGGCTCGACAAGGCAGGCGCCTTGCCCTTAGATCCGTTCTCATGAAAGAGCTTCTGCGCAGCACCGATCCGACGATCATGGCCTTTGCCTCCGCCCTACTTGAGGGTGAGGATATAGACTGCTTTCAAATGGACGTAAATATGAGCGTCCTGGAAGGCGGCATCGGAATTTTCCCGCGCCGCCTGATGGTGCGGGCGGATGATTACGACGACGCGCTGGTGGTGATGCGCGACAATGAAATTCCCCTGGGCCGATGAATGCTTTTGCGAAAGAGGCGCTGAGCTGCAACGGCTTTCTTGGCGGCAGGGTTCGGCTGTGGCAGCCCGTCAAGGGATACCGCGCGGGGGTGGATCCTGTGCTGCTGGCAGCGGCGGTCCCGGCACGGCCGGGCGAGGCGGTGCTGGAGCTGGGCTGCGGTGCCGGACAGGCCTTGCTGTGCCTCGCCGCGCGGGTGCCGGACCTGCAGCTGGCGGGGGTGGAGCTGCAGCCGCCTTACGCGGAGCTGGCCCGGTGCAATGCTGCGGAGAACGGTCAGGCGATCGAGGTGTTCGAGGCCGATTTATCGGCACTGCCAGAGGTCCTGAAACAGCGCCAGTTCCATCACGTCGTTGCCAATCCGCCTTATTACAAACCGGGCGCCCACAGCCGGGCGCGCGATGCCGGCAGGCAGGTCGCGCTGGGGGAGGGCACGCCGCTGGCGGACTGGATCACCACCGCCGCCCGGCGGCTGGCGCCGAAAGGATACCTGCATATGATCCAGCGCACCGACCGGCTGCCGGATATGCTGGCGGCCTGCAGCGGCGGTCTTGGCTCGGTCGAGGTGCTGCCGCTGGCGCCGCGCGCAGGGCGGGCGGCTGAGCTGGTGATCCTACGCGCGCGCAAGGGCGGGCGGGCCGGTTTCCGGCTGCATGCGCCGCTGATTCTGCATGAAGGGGCCCGGCATGAGCGGGACGGAGACAGCTACCAGCCGCAAATCCGGGCGGTTCTGCGCGAAGGTGCGGCGTTGCCCTGGCCGGTCTGACAGGGATTTTGCAGCGCCGCGAATATAGGGGGCAAGCCATCCGCATTCAACTTATGAGACATGTTTATCAGCAGGTTTCTGCCGGAATGCGATGCCGCCTGCGGCAAAATGCGCGGCGCATGGCTGATATGAAAATTTCATGACAAAAATACTGCGGCTGCGGCGTGACAGACGTGGAAACTTGTGGTCCACTCTTTGATGTCGAACACATCTAGCTCTAAGAAGGAGGGTTGCCATGAGCCTTAGCTCGCATCTGACCGAACTTAAGAAGAAGCACGAGCATCTGAGCATGGAAGTGGAACAGGCCCAACGATCGCCCAGTACCGACGGTCTGGAAATCGCATCAATGAAAAAGCAAAAGCTCAAGCTGAAGGAAGAGATTGAGCGTCTGACGACTGAACTGGTCTGAGGAGTTCCCGCCGGGATGCGTCCCGGCAACACGGTTCGGAGGGCCTGCCCGGCGCGGCGGCCCTCTTTTCATTTTGCGGGAGCAGGATTGCCGGATCAGGATGACGGGGTCAGCTTGCCGAACTGGCCCTTGCCGCAATCAGCGCCCCGCCGGTGATCAGCGCCGCCGCCAGCGCCAGCCCCCAGGAGGCGGCGGCAATGCCCGCCAGCACCAGGATCAGCGTCGACAGCAGCGGCGCGGCGTAGCTGCTGGTGCCGAGCATCTGAATGTCGCCCTGTTTGACGCCGATGTCCCAGACATAAAACGCCAGTCCGACAGGACCAAGGCCCAGCAGCAGGGTTGAGAGCCAGCCCAGCGTGCCTGCAGGCCAGACGGTCTCCTCCAGCGCGAAATGCAGCCCCCAGGAGGCGATCGCGGTGGCCAGGCAGAAAACAGCGACCGAGGCGGTCGGCGCCTTGCCCACCAGCCGCGACAGCACCGAATACCCTGACCAGGTCAGCGCGCAGAGCAGCGCCAGGCCATAGCCGGGCAGATATTGCGCCTGAAACCCCTCGCCGCCGCCGGAGATGATGGTGGCAGCCCCGGCAAAGCCCAGTCCGGCCCCGATCAGATGCCCCGCCTTAAGATGCTCGCCGGGCAGCAGGCCGGAGAACAGCACAATCAGCAGCGGCCACAAATAGGCGATCAGCCCGGCTTCGGCCGCAGGGGCCAGCCGCAGCGCCGAGAAGTAAAGCGCGTGATAGCCAAAGAGGCCCAGGGTGCCGAAGGCATAGACCTTCAGCGGCACCAGCCTCAGCTGGCCCAGCTTGCCGCTGGCGGCGGTCCAGATCATGCCCAGGGTGCCGCCGATGGTGAAACACAGCGCATTCAGCAGCAGCGGCGGCGCAGGTTCCGACCCGACGGTCAGCAGCGCCAGAAGCGACCACAGCAAAACAGCGATAAAGCCGACGGCGGTCGCACGGGATCTGGTCATGGCGGCGGGATGTCCTCAACGGGGATGATGTCAAAAGCGTCCGAGACGTAGGCGGTTTTTTCGATCTCGGCAACAAACCACTCGCGGAAGGCGGCGATCTGGGGGCGGTTTTCGGTGCCGCGGGCACAGAGGAACCGGAAATGCGCCTTGGTCTCAATCGCGGTCTTGAACGGTGCCACCAGCCGGCCCGCATGAAGGTCCGTCACGACGATCGGCCGCCGTCCCAGCGCCACGCCGACCCCGGCCAGCGCCGCGTCGATGGCATGGTCGGCCTGTGAAAACCAGGCGCCATGGGCGGGGGTGAAATCGATCCCCTGGGTGCGGAACCACACCGGCCAGTCACAGGGCGGATCGAGGAAGTTCAGCGACTCGTCAAACAGCAGCGGCGCCTCGGTCAGGCTTTTGGGGGTCGGGTAGCGTTCGGCCAGCTCCGGCGTCATCACCGGGGTCATCCAGTCCTTGCGCAGAGGCATTGCCCAGACGCCTTCGTCCGGCCCATAGCCAAAGCGGATCGCCACATCGACCTCGTCCCGGGCAAAATCCATTTGCCGCAGCGTGGCCGAGAAGCGCAGGTCGATCTCCGGGTGGCTGCGGGCAAATTCATAGAGCCGCGGCGCCAGCCACTTGGCGGTCAGCGCCGGTCCCGCGGTCACCGTCAGCGTGGTGTTGTCCTGCAGACGGCGCACGGCGCGCCAGGCGGCGGTCAGCGCTTCAAAACCTTCGGCGGCGCCGGGGGCCAGTGTCTTGCCGGCTTCCGTCAGCTCCACCGCGCGGTTCAGGCGGCGGAACAGCGGCTGGCCCAGATGCTCCTCCAGCGATTTGATCTGAAACGACAGCGCAGCGGGGGTCACATGCAGCTCCTCCGCCGCCTTGGCAAAGGACATGTGCCGGGCGGCGGCATCAAACGCGCGCAAAGCGGTGAGGGGCGGCAGGCGGTCAGGCATTTCACACAAGTACAGCTTAACTGAACCTCTGCAAAGTCTCGTTTGCGCGTTTGACGGAACGTCGTCACAGTGAATGCATCTAAAGGATACTGATCCGAATAGGAGGCCGAAGATGCTGGAATACTCTGCTGATGCTGCCGTGAAGTCTGCCATGGCCCGTGCCCACACTGAGCGCGGTGAGGTGCTGAAACACGTGCTGAAACTGGCCTGGGCCCGGCTGTTCGGCGCGCGGCACCTGCCAGCCTTCCGTCCCAAGGTTTCCCGCTGGGCCTGAGCGCGCTCTGATTTCAGAAAAAGGCACTTACGGGATAGGAAAAGGGCCGGTCCATCAGGACCGGCCCTTGCCGTTTCAACTGCGGGTGCAGCTTATACGAAGAACTGCGCGCCGTTGGCGGAGATGGTCGAACCGTTGATGAAGCCCGAGTCGTCGGACGCCAGGAAGGCGACGCAGCGGGCAATCTCTTCGGGCTCGCCCAGACGGCCGGCCGGGATCTGGCCGATAATCGACTCGCGCACCTTTTCCGGAACCGCCATCACCATTTCAGTGGCGATATAGCCGGGGCAGATCGCATTGGCGGTGATGCCTGCGCGGGCGCCTTCCTGGGCCAGCGATTTCACGATGCCCAGATCGCCCGCCTTGGTCGCGGCATAGTTCACCTGCGCGAACTGGCCCTTCTGGCCGTTGATCGAGGAGATCACGACAACGCGGCCGAATTTGCGCTCGCGCATGCCGGGCCAGACCGGGTGCACGGTGTTGAACACGCCGGTCAGGTTGGTGTCGATCACTTCCTGCCACTGCTGCGGCGTCATCTTGTGGAACGGCGCGTCGCGGGTGATGCCGGCATTGGCGACCACGATGTCGATCGGACCCACTTCCGCTTCGACCTTGGCGATGCCTTCGGCGCTTTCCTCATAGCTGCCGACATTCCATTTATAGGTCTTGATGCCGGTTTCGTCGGTGAACTTTGCCGCGGCTTCGTCATTGCCGGCATAGGTCGCGGCCACATTGCAGCCCTGCGCCTTCAGCGCCTGCGAGATTGCTGCGCCGATGCCGCGGGAACCGCCGGTGACGAGTGCAGTACGTGCCATTCAAGAATCCTCCAGTTTGACTTCTTTGTAATCTTGCTACAGTTTCGGTTTCGCCTGCGCAACAATATTGCGTCATGAAATTTCTGCATTGCCGCAAAAAATTGTCGCACCCGCGAGATACCGCTGAATTGTAAAAGAAAAAGGGCGCCCTGGCAGGGCGCCCTCCGATATCAGTAATATAGCGCCACTTACGGGCGCTCCACGCAGAGGGCAACGCCCATGCCGCCGCCGATGCACAGGGTGGCGAGGCCTTTTTTGGCGTCGCGGCGTTTCATTTCGAACAGCAGCGTGTTCAGCACCCGGCAGCCCGAAGCGCCGATCGGGTGGCCGATGGCAATGGCGCCGCCGTTGACGTTGACGATCGACGGATCCCAGCCCATGTCCTTGTTCACGGCACAGGCCTGGGCGGCAAAGGCTTCGTTGGCTTCGACCAGATCCAGGTCGCCGACCGACCAGCCGGCCTTTTCCAGCGCCTTGCGCGAGGCATAGATCGGGCCGACACCCATGATCGACGGGTCCAGGCCGGCAGTGGCATAAGACGCAATGCGGGCCAGCGGCTCGATGCCGCGCTTCTCGGCCTCATCGGCGCTCATCAGCAGGGTGGCGGCAGCGCCGTCGTTCAGGCCCGAGGCATTGGCGGCAGTGACCGAGCCATCCTTGGTGAAGGCCGGGCGCAGCTTCTGCATCGCTTCCATGGTGGCGCCGTGGCGGATGTATTCGTCCTGGTCCACCACAGTCTCGCCCTTGCGGTGCTTGACGGTGAAGGCGGCGATCTCATCGGCGAATTTGCCGGCTTTCTGGGCAGCTTCCGCCTTGTTCTGCGAGGCAACGGCAAATTCGTCCTGCATCTCGCGGGAGATCTGCCACTGCTCGGCCACGTTTTCGGCGGTCTGGCCCATGTGGTAGCCGTTGAAAGCATCCCACAGACCGTCGCGGATCATGGTGTCGATATATTTCATATCGCCCATCTTGTGGCCGGACCGCAGATGCGCGGCATGGGGGCTCAGGGTCATGTTTTCCTGGCCGCCGGCGGCAACGATGGAGGCATCGCCCAGCATGATGTGCTGGGCGCCCAGTGCCACTGCGCGCAGGCCCGAGCCGCACACCTGGTTCAGACTCCAGGCGGCGCTTTCCTGCGGCAGGCCGGCATTGATATGGGCCTGACGGGCAGGGTTCTGGCCCTGGGCGGCGGTCAGAACCTGGCCGAGAATGGTTTCCGAGACTTCGGATTTGTCCACACCGGCCCGTTCTACCACGGCTTCCAGAACGGCTGCGCCCAGATCGTGGGCAGGGGTGTTGGCGAACGAGCCGCCAAAGGAGCCGACGGCGGTGCGCGCGGCGGATGCGATTACAACATTGGTCATTGATTTCTGGTCCTCTGCCATCAATTCAGGTCTTCCGGGGGATCTCTGCGCGCGGGATGTGAAATCGGGCGCGCAACAATCTTACCCGTGTCCTCCGGATGCCGACATAATCTATTGCTGCATGTGCAGCAATTGACAGGGTGTCTCAGGGGGGGCAGCAGAGTCAACCGTCAGAAACGCCTTGCAACACAGGATTCCCGTCAGCCCGGGGTGATCCGCCGGCAAAGCAGCGAAGCGCCACGCGATTGGCATCAACGGTCCGGTCCCGGGAAATACAGGAATAACAGGGCTGCCAGTGCAGAGACGCTGATGCGCATGCGGCAGAGGCGGCGCAAAGGGACCGTGGCCCTTCACAGGGCGCCTGTGCGGCACCGTTGCCTGGCAGGGCAGGCAAGCGACCTGTCCCCGGCTGCGCTCAGCCGGCCTCCCGGCGGCGCTTCAGGTCCTCGATCCAGGGCGGCGAGACGGAAGGAGCGCCAAACAGGTAGCCTTGCAGGCAATCAACGCCGGTATCGACCAGGAATTCCGCCTCCGCCTGGCTTTCCACCGATTCCGCGACGGTGAACATGTCGAATTGCTTGGCAATGCCGACCAGCGCGCGCACAACGGACTGGTTGTCGTGGCTGGCATGCACGCCGCGCACGAATTGGCCGTCGATCTTGACCGCATCAAAAAAGAACTGGCGGAAATGGCCGATCGAGGTGGTGCTGGCACCGAAATTGTCCAGCGCAAAGGCAATCCCGTGCTGTTGCATCCGCCCCATGAAATCCGTCACCAGTTCCGGTGCCGCCATGGCCGAGGCTTCGGTGATTTCCAGCACCAGCCGCTCAGCCAGTGTTGCGTCGCGTTTCAGGAACCGCTCCAGCACCTTGGACCAGCGCTGATAGCCGATGGAACGGGCCGACATGTTCACGGACAGGCGGATCTGCGGGTATTTATCCAGCGCCCGCAGCCCATGCTGCAGCGCCAGGCAGTCCATCTCGCGGCCGGTTTCGGTTTCTTCGACCACATGCATGAATTCGCGGGCGGGAATCACCCGGCCTGTCGGATCAAGCACCCGGATATACCCCTCGTAAAACGCCACCCCGCGCGGCGCCAACGCCTGCATGACGGGCTGATAGGCCAGCACGGTCTGATTGTGGCGCACCGCCTCTGAAACCATGTCCAGCGTACAGCGGTCGCGGCCGGTCACCGCCGCGTTCAGCGGGCTTTCAGAACCTTCGGGCATTCTTGCATTGGCGTTGAATTTGGTCATGTGCTGCTGGGACCCTGTTCCGGCAAAGTTGTGACACAGTATGATGCTCCCGGCAGTTTCACGCAAAAGGGTTGAGGCGGAATTAAAGTTCGAATTTGAACGATCCGCCTGATGCCGCCGCGGGCGGTCTAGCTGTCAAAGCCGGGGGTGCCTGCATCCTCGGGGTGGCGGGCGAGATGCTCCGCCTTGATTCCGGCCGAGGTGCTGCGGCTGCCATCGTGGCTGTAGCCCGGCGGTGCAAACGCATAGAGCAGCCGCTGTTTCCAGCTGAGGCCGGGCTGGGCAATGTCCCTGAAAATGCCCGCCCATTCGTGAAAAGCCACCCGCAGCGGATTGAAACTGGCGATGTTGTGGACCAGGCCGAAATCGGGGCGGTCGTGGTCCTGTTCGGGCACAAAGGTGCCGAAAATTCTGTCCCAGATGATGAACACGCCGGCATAGTTGCAATCCAGATAACGCGCATTGCGGCCGTGATGGGCGCGGTGGTGGCTGGGGGTGTTCATCACCGCCTCGAACCAGCGCGGCAGGCGGCTTATGGTCTCGGTGTGGATCCAGAACTGGTAGATCAGGTTCAGCCCGCCGCAAAACAGCACCAGCGCCGGGTGGAACCCCAGCAGGACCATCGGCGCCTTCACCACCATCATGAAGGTGAAGGTCCCGGTCCAGGTCTGCCGCAGCGCAGTGGTGAGGTTGTAATGCTGGCTGGAATGGTGGTTGACATGGCTGGCCCAGACCCAGCGGACCCGGTGGCCCAGACGGTGCACCCAGTAATAGCGCAGATCATCCAGCACAAAACATACCAGCACCGCCCACAGGGACGTGCCGGTGTCCAGCGGCGTGATCCGCCACAGCAGCATCAGAATCCCCCAGGCGGCAAAGCCCAGCAGCAGCCCTTCGGCGACGCTGCCCGCGCCCATTATCAGCGAGGTGACCGCATCGCGCGTCTCATACCGCCCGCCGCGTTCCTTCAAAGCGATCCACAGCAGTTCGGCCAGAATGGCGGCGATGAAGAACGGCACTGCCAATTGGGTCGCATCGGGGTAAGAGAGTGTTCCGTTCATGCCGCAGCCCTGGCGGCGGCGATCAGCGCCAGCCAGTGTTCGCGCTCGGCCGCCGTCAGCGTCAGAGACAGGCTCGGAGCGCTGAAGTCGTTGAAGTCAAACCGCAAACCGTTGGGGCTGGGGGAAACTTCCGCGGCGCTCAGGTGCCGGGCCACGGTGCCGGCGCCAAAGGCCCAAACCAGGCCCGCGCCGCTTCGGGCTGCAATCAGCGCCGCATGGCCGTCTGCCGCAGGCCGCACGTTGCGGATGCTGTCGCCGGGGCAATGCCGCAGCCAGGCTGCACGCGCAGTTTCCGCGGTCAGCACGGCGCGTTCAGACCGTCCCGACAGATGCAGGATTGCGGCAATTGCGGCTATTCCGCCCGCAACCAGGGCCAGCAGCAGTTCAAGCGGCATAGTCTCCTCCCGCCGGGCAGACTGGCGGCCGGTCAGGCGGCTGTCAAAGGTGGCGTGGGGTCAAGCGGATCCTGCCCCGCCGGCAGGGCAGGGACCGCAACCCGCGCGCGGGCGGCGCTTGCCTAAACCGCCGCGGCCGCGCGCTGCGGCGGAGCCAGGACTTGCATCCGGACCACTCGCTCGACAAAGGGCACCAGCCCGTCCGGCCCGGAGGCGCGGTCCTTCAGGTGAATGCAGACATCGGGCCTGAGCGCCGCAATGATGCCAATGAGGTCGCCGCGGATCTGGTCGTCCAGACCCGCGCCCATGATCACGCAGGCGATGCGCGGTTCGGTTTCCAGCTGGCGCACCACCTCGGGCTGGTCATGCGCGCCGAGCCATTGAATCGGCAGATGGTCAAGCTGCTCTGCGACATTGCCGATCACATGCGGCAGCTTGCCGATCAGTAGCACAACAGGTTTCATATCACTCTCCACCCTATTAGCGGGCGCCTTGCGGGGGCGCCCCTCAGGAATGAAATAGTGCGAATTTCTGCCGGGTCAGCGGCTGCCTTTGTCAGGGCCTGGTTACATGGATGACGCTGCACTTGCTGCCGCTTCCCGCCATGACATTCTGAACAAGGTGAGCTGATGTGTTCGCGTTAACACCTTTTACACTTTTTCGACAGTAACGGATAGCGGTGGCCCTTGCCTCAACTTCGGAGCTTAAATTTCTGCTATAACCAGGGTGCCCGTATTTAGTCGTCGCGAAGGCACCAAATTTTCCGTCTTTCTGCGTTCTTTGGTACTCCTTGAAGAGGCGGTTTCCGCTTTGGCTTAGCCTGATACCGTCGCCTGCCGCCGGTTTTTTAGGGCCAACTGTAGCATAAAGTGCGCAAAGTGACGGGTCCTCAGATTTGAGACGACAAGATTTCAAGGCGCTTTGCTTTGCCAGCGCCAGGCTTCTTGTGTCCCAAAACTCGCCAGCGATGTCCTCCTGGCTATTTATATAAAGAGCGCCATAGTAATCTGCGTTCTTCTTAAAATAGGAAAACTGTTTCTTTATGTCGCCCCGCAACCTCAAATCAGAATGAAGAGTGAGTTTGGGTCTATGTCCTTCGAGTAAAATCTCACCGGCCTGGACGTCGGTGCTATTAAAAAAAAGCGCTGTTCCGGCAACTGCCACGCTCATAAAGTACTTTTTCAAAGTGGTCTCCTGAAACTGGTATTCCTGCTCCAAGCTACTCACTTCATTGGCAGGTTCAAGCTACTTTGACGCGATCAGCGTCTTGACGATCTCCTTGGCGCTGTCCGAATTCCACTCGGCATCGCCCAAGAGCCGGGCGACCTCTTTGCCGTCGCGGTCCAGCAGCACCGTGATCGGCAGGCCGATCACCGCCATCTCCCGCGCCAGCGCCTGTTTCGGGTCCTGATGGCGGGGCAGGTTGGAGATGCCGTTTTCATCAAAGAACTTCTGGATGCCGGCGGGAGAGTTGCGGCCGGTGGCAATGGTCAGCACCTCGAAATCCGCGCCGCCGAATTCCTCTTGCAGCTCGGCCAGCTGCGGCATTTCCTTGCGGCAGGGGGCGCACCAGGTGGCCCAGAAGTTCAACAGAACCACCTTGCCTCTGTAATCCTCCAGGCTGGCGGTGCCGGCGCCATCCGCCAGTTCAAACGCGGTGGCGGACACATCCCGCGGCTCGGAATGCACAACCAGCCGCTTCAGCGAGCCGTCGCGCAAACCCTCCAGCTGCGCCGGGTCCGCGGCAAAGGCCGCATTTGCACCCAAGGTCAGGGCCATATAAAGGGAAAGCTGACGAAACAGACGCATATTATCTCCGGGGTTCCACACCATGACAGATCAATCCTCGAACCAGATGTGGGGCGGCCGCTTCGCCGCTGGCCCGGACGCGATCATGGAGGCGATCAACGCCTCGATCGGGTTCGACAAGCGGATGGCAGCACAGGACATCGCAGGCTCAAGGGCCCATGCGGCAATGTTGGCCGCAGCAGGCGTCATTACGGATAATGATGCCGAGGCCATTCGGGAAGGGCTGCTCACCGTTTTGTCAGAGATCGAGGGCGGAACGTTTCAGTTTTCCACAGCACTGGAAGACATCCACATGAATGTGGAGGCCCGCCTGAAAGAGATCATCGGCGAGCCTGCGGGCCGTCTGCACACAGGCCGCAGCCGCAATGACCAGGTGGCGACCGATTTCAAACTTTGGGTGCGCGACCAGCTGGACGCGGCGGAATCGGGGCTGCTGGCGCTGATCCGCGCGCTTCTGTCGCAGGCCGAGGCCGGTGCGGATTGGGTGATGCCGGGCTTTACCCATCTGCAGACCGCGCAGCCGGTGACCTGGGGCCACCATATGATGGCCTATGTGGAAATGTTCGGCCGCGACCTGTCACGGGTGCGGGATGCGCGGGCGCGGATGAACGAATCGCCCTTGGGGGCGGCGGCGCTGGCCGGCACCTCCTTCCCGATCGACCGGGAGATGACGGCACAGGCGCTGGGCTTTGACCGCCCTGCGGCCAACTCGCTGGACGCGGTGTCGGACCGCGATTTTGCGCTGGAGTTCCTGTCTGTGGCCTCGATCAGCGCGGTGCATTTGTCCCGCTTTGCCGAAGAACTGGTGATCTGGTCCTCGGCCCAGTTCCGCTTTGTAACGCTGAGCGACCGCTTCTCCACCGGCTCGTCGATCATGCCGCAGAAAAAGAACCCGGACGCAGCCGAGCTGATCCGTGCCAAGGTGGGCCGGATCTTTGGCGCCAATACCGCGCTGATGATGGTGATGAAGGGGCTGCCGCTGGCCTATTCCAAGGACATGCAGGAAGACAAGGAACAGGTGTTTGACGCCGCCGACAACTGGATGCTGGCGCTGGCGGCGATGGAGGGCATGGTCAAGGACATGACCGGCAACCGCGTTGAGCTGGCGGCGGCGGCCGGGTCCGGCTTTTCCACCGCCACCGATCTGGCCGACTGGATGGTGCGGGTGCTGAAGGTGCCGTTCCGGGACGCCCACCACGTCACCGGCACCCTGGTGGCGATGGCCGAAAGCCGCGGCTGCGACCTGCCGGATCTGTCGCTGGAGGATATGCAGGGGGTGCATGCAGAGATTACCGAAGATATCTTTACTGTGCTTGGCGTCGAGAATTCGGTAAACTCACGGATGTCTTACGGCGGCACTGCGCCGGCGCAAGTGCGCGCGCAGATCGCCCGCTGGACAGAGATGCTGGCAGGCTGAGGCCGCGAGGCAGGGCCTGCGGCAGGGAGGCGGAAAATGCGCAACATGATCTTTGCTTTGCTTGGGCTGGCGGTGCTGGCCGCCTGCGGCGTCGATGGCGAACCGGTGCAGCCGACACTGAACGCCGGTGTCGGCGTCGGGAACAGCGGTATCCACGTGGGCGGCGCGGTCGGGCTGCATAAGGGGCCGGTCAGCGTGTTCCTGGGGTTCTAGCGGCCCGCGCACTTGACGCGGTGCTGTTGAAACACCATTTCTGCACCGCCCCTGCAAACCGCTGGGGCGGTTTTCCTTTGGGGATATTGCGATGAAAGCTGCCGTTGTTTTTCTGGCCCTGATCGGCCTTGCGGCTTGCGACACCGGAGCGCGGGCATCCAAACCGCCGCAAAACCATGAACCCGCAGCAACCGGGGTGTCGGTTTCCGGCTATGGCCGGGCCGGGGTGTCCCATACGTTTTAGGCACACGCCCGCCTGCCGTCCGGCCTTGCGGCCCGTCCGTTTGCTGTCTGCTGCCTGTTCTGTATCTGATGTGCTGATCATCAGCGGTAAGGAGTGGCGGCGCCGCCAAGGAGGCGGAGGCGGGACGGGAGGTTCCTCCCGCACGCTGAACGTTGTCTCTGCGTGCCCTTGCCAAAGGGCCCTGTTCCTGGAGGCCGGGGATGTCAGTCCCGGCGGTGACCGCGATCAGGAGAGAGAGTGGCATATGGGGTTTAAAATGCGGTGACAGGGGCGTACGCCGGGGGGGCAACACCCTGATGTCGCGTCCCGGCGCCGCCGTTGTGCCAGCCGTTGAGCAGTGAGTATTTCTGAAAAGATGACGCGCCGGTGCGTGCCTCTTCATCTTTTTTCCAATACTCAAATCCCAAGGGCGGCCAAGCACGCGGCGCTGCCTGCAATACTGCTGCACCCTGCAAAGGTATTCGAAGTTTGCACGTCAACGGGGGCTGGCGCATCTTTGATGCGTCTGCGGCGGGCGGGAGAGCTGCTTTTATTCCGGCAGAGGGCAGGGGCGGAATCATTTGATCCATCTGCCCCTTTTGCCCTAAACGCGGGGCCATGGATCATTTTCTCTACCGCGACGGCGCGCTTTTCGCCGAAGACGTTCCCATCTCCGAGATCGCCGCGGCGGTGGGCACCCCGTTCTATGTCTATTCCACCGCCACCCTGCTGCGGCATTTCAGGCTGTTTGACGAAGCGCTGGAGGGCACCGATCACCTGGTCTGCTTTGCAATGAAGGCGGCCAGCAACCAGGCCATCCTCAAGACCCTGGCGCAGGCCGGAGCGGGCATGGATGTGGTCAGCCAGGGCGAATACCTGCGGGCCAGGGCGGCAGGCGTGCCGGGGGAGCGGATCGTGTTTTCCGGTGTCGGCAAGACGGCAGAGGAAATCCGCATCGCCCTGACCGGCGGCATCCGCCAGTTCAACGTGGAATCCGAGCCGGAGATGGAAGTGATCAACGCGGTGGCCCAGGAGCTGGGCGTGGTTGCCCCCATCACCATCCGGGTGAACCCGGATGTGGACGCCAAGACCCACGCCAAGATCGCCACCGGCAAATCCGAAAACAAATTCGGCATCCCGATTGCCCGCGCCCGCGAGGTCTATGCCCGCGCGGCGGCGCTGAAAGGGCTCGATGTGGTCGGGATCGATGTCCACATCGGTTCGCAGCTGACCGATCTGGAGCCGTTCCGGCTGGCCTATCAGAAGGTGGCGGAGCTGACCGGAACCCTGCGGGAAGACGGCCATAACATCCGCCGCCTGGATCTGGGCGGGGGCTTGGGCATTCCCTATACCCGCTCCAACGAGGCACCGCCCCTGCCGGTCGAATACGGCCGGATGGTCAAGGAGACGCTGGGTCATCTGGGCTGCGAAATCGAGATTGAGCCGGGGCGGCTGATCGCGGGCAACGCGGGCCAGCTGGTGTCCAGGGTGATCTATCTGAAATCGGGCGAAGGCCGCGATTTCCTGATCCTGGATGCGGCGATGAACGACCTGATCCGCCCGGCGATGTATGAGGCGCATCACGACATCGTACCGGTTCAGGAACCGGCGGCAGGCACCGAAAGCCAGCCTTACGACATTGTCGGCCCGGTATGCGAGACCGGCGATACCTTTGCCAAGCAGCGCGATCTGCCGCCGCTGGCCGCGGGCGATCTGGTCTCCTTCCGCAGTGCCGGGGCCTACGGCGCGGTGATGGCCAGCGAGTATAACTCGCGCCCCCTGATCCCCGAAGTTCTGGTGCATGGGGATCAATTCGCAGTTATCCGCGCACGTCCCGCCTTTGACGAAATGATAAACCGCGATACCATCCCGGAGTGGCTCTGACGCGATCCGGCGCGGGCCATCCGAACATGAGGCCCGAATGCCCTTTGACAGACGTGCCGATCCGGCCCTGAAACGCCTGCGCCGGCCTGTGCTGCTGACGCAGTCCGGACTTGTGGCTGAACGCGCCATGCGGGCGTTCTGGCCGCTGGCCTCGGTGCTGATGGCGGCGCTGGCGGCGCTGATGCTGGGCCTGCACCTTCTGCTGCCGGAATCAGCGGTCTGGACCGGCGCAATCGCTGCCGT
Organism: Leisingera methylohalidivorans DSM 14336; assembly: GCF_000511355.1. NCBI lineage: Bacteria > Pseudomonadati > Pseudomonadota > Alphaproteobacteria > Rhodobacterales > Roseobacteraceae > Leisingera > Leisingera methylohalidivorans. Next base: position 599,572 of record NC_023135.1, read on the forward strand.
GCTTGCAGCCGCAGCCGCTTTTGGCTGGGGCGCCTGGCGGTTCCGCTGGCCTGCCCGGAGCGAGGCCCTGGCGCGGCTGGACGCAACCCTGCCCGGGCGGCCGGTTGCGGCGATGCTGGATACCCAGGCCGTCGGGGCCGGGGATGCCGCCTCGATCGTCTTGTGGCAGGCGCATCAGCGCCGGATGGCCGAGGCCGCGGCACAGGCGCGGGCGCCTGCACCGGATCTGAACGTGGCCGCAGCGGATCCATATGCGCTGCGCTATGCGGCCGGTCTGTTCCTGGCGGTGGCGCTGCTGTTCGGCTCGGTCTGGCAAGCGGCGTCGATCAAGGAGCTGGGAGCGGACGGCGGCGCCGCCCTCAACGGCCCGGCCTGGGAGGGCTGGGCAGAGCCGCCTGACTATACCCGCCTGCCGGTCCTGTATCTGAACGATCAGGCCGGGGGCGCCTTGAAACTGCCGGAAGGCAGCCGCGTCACCCTGCGGTTCTATGGCGAGGCGGGGGCGCTCAGCCTGTCGCAAAGCGTCGCAGGCCCAAGCCCAGAGCCGCCGCCGGACCTGGACGGCGCGATGGAATTCGATGTCCGCCGCAGCGGCACGGTCTCTATCGACGGCACCGGCGGCCGCAGCTGGCAGGTCGAGGTGATCCCGGACCAGGCACCCAGGGTGGCGGTTGCGGGCCGGCCGGAGCTGGAGAGCGACGGCTATACCACGCTGGCCTTTGCGGCCCGCGATGACTATGGCGTGGCCGCGGGCCAGGTCCGGATTGCGCTGGATCTGGCTGCCGTGGAGCGCCGCCACGGGCTGGCCGCAGACCCCGACCCGCGGGAGGCGCTGGTGCTGGATCTGCCGCTGCCGCTGTCAGGCTCGCGCAAGGAGTTCACCGAAAAGCTGATCGAGGATTTCGCCCGGCACCCCTGGGCCAACCTGCCGGTGGTCTTCACTTTCTCGGCGGTGGATGCGGCCGGGCAATCCGCGGCGGCGGCCGGCTTTGGCACTGATCTTGTCACCCGCCGTTTCTTTGATCCGCTGGCGGCTGCCGTGATCGAACAGCGCCGGGATCTGCTGTGGGCGCGCGCAAATGCGCCGCGGACGGCGCAGATCCTGCGCACCCTGTCGCACCGCCCCGAAGACCTGTTCCGCGACTATGGCGATTTCCTGCGGCTGCGCACCATCCTGCGGCGGCTGGAAAGCTATACCGTGCAGGGCAGCATTCCGGAGCCGCAGCAGGCGGAAATCGCTGCAGCGCTCTGGGATCTAGCGATCCAGCTGGAAGAGGGCGACGTGGGCGACGCGCTGGAGCGGATGCAGCGGGCGCAGGAACGGCTGAGCCAGGCCATGCGCGATGGCGCAAGCGATCAGGAGATCGCCCAGTTGATGCAGGAGCTGCGCGAGGCGACCGAGGACTATATGCGCCAGCTGAGCCGGCAGGCTGAGGCGAATGGCGAGGTGCTGGAACCGGGCGAGATGCCCGAGGACATGATGACCCTCAGCCAGGATGACCTGCAGGCGATGATGGACCGCATCCAGGAGCTGATGCAGCAGGGCCGCATGGCGGAGGCCGAACAGGCGCTGCGCGAGTTTCAGGAAATGATGGAAAACATGCGGATGACGCGCGCACAGCAACGTCAGGGCGAGGGCAGCCAGGGCCGGGAGGCGATGGAAGGGCTGGGCGAAACCCTGCGCGAGCAGCAGGGGCTGTCCGACCAGGCATTCCGTGATTTGCAGGAACAGTTCAATCCCGGCGCCCGCAGCGGCGAGAGCCAGGGCAACGAAGGCCGCGATGGCGGGCTGGGCCGCGGCCAAAGCCATCAGGGCGGCCAGGGCGGTGACAGCGGCCAGGACGGTCAGGGCAGCGACGGCGCCGAAAGCCGCACTCCCCAAGGTTCCGGCCCCGATGGCCGCACGCAGCCGGGTGCGGACGGCTCGCTTGCAGACCGTCAGCAGGCCCTGCGCCGGCAATTGCAGCGCCAGCAGGAGGGGCTGCCCTATCTGGATGGCGAGGCAGGCGATGCCGCCCGCGAAGCGCTGGACCGGGCGGGCCGGGCGATGGAGGGCGCAGAAGATGCGTTGCGCGGCGGTGATATGGCCGAAGCGATCGACCAGCAGTCCGAGGCGATGGAGGCACTGCGCGAAGGCATGCGCAATCTGGGCCAAGCGCTGGCGCAGCGCGAAGACGGCCAGCGCAACGGCCAGGGGCAGCCTTCGGCCACGGCTGAGGGCGAGCGGCTGGACCCGCTGGGCCGCAGCAACGGATCGGTGGATGATGGCGGCAAAGTGGGAGAGGGCAATGCCTACCGCCGCGCCTGGAATTTGCTGGAGGACATCCGCCGCCGGGCAGGAGAGCGCGACCGAAGCGAGCGGGAGCGCAACTACCTGCAACGGCTGCTGGACAGGTTCTGAACCCCGGCCGCCTGCGGCAACCGGATATCTGAAACTTCAGGACAAAGGATGCTGCCGGGGCCGCGTTACTGGGCGCTGGTCAGGGATTTAACCTGATCATCAAGCCACAGCCGTGCCTGATCCACCCAGCCGACATAGCTGCTGAGTGCCGGATCCGCCTGCGGCAGTTTTTCCGAGATCAGCGTTGCGTTGTCATAGATCATGACCATGACCAGCGCGGCAATCACCGACAGCGAAAACCCGCGGGCAAAGCTGCGTTTGCGCTGCACCGGCGGCTGTGCCGAAGCGGGCTGCAGTGGAGGGGCTGCACTGCCTGCTGAGCGCAGGGTCGAATTGATCTCTTCGATATCCGGCAGCAATTCCTTGCGCGAGCCGGTTTCAGCTGCGGCCAGCTGGCGCGGGTCTTCACCGCGGATACGGGCCATCCGGTCACGGGCCTGGCGGCTGCGGCGGGCGGCCCCGTCCTCGGCTGTAGCGGCTGCCTCCAGCCCCAGATCAGGCTGCGTTTCCAGGCTGTGGCCTTCTGCCGCCCGCAGCGCGGCTTCGCGCTCGGCTTCTTCGCGCAGGATATCGGACAAGGCGGGGTTCAGGGCACGGGTCCGCGGCGGCGCCTCTGGCTCCGCGTCTGCGGCCCCGGTTGCGTCAGCGCCCGTCCATGCGTCCGGATCATCGTCTTCGCCGGTCTCCGGGGCGCCGGCTGCGGGCTCCGGCATATCCCGCGGCGCCGCGCCAGCTGCAGCGGGCGTTTCCGCGGGTTCGCCGGGAAGGTCCCCAGGCATTTCCGGCTCCGGGTAATCTTCTGCCGCCTGCGCTGCTGCCGCTTGGATTCCGGCTGCGTCCGGCGCGGTTTCCCCGGCGGCGCGTGCGGCAACAGCCTCGGCGGATGCCTGAAACCAGGTCTGGCCGCAACTGGAACACTGCACATCCCGGCCCTCGTCGGGGATCACATCCTCGGGCACTTCGTACTGGGCTGCACAATTCGGGCAGGTCAGGCGCATCATGCTCTCCTCGGCACCGTCCTACCGGCCAGCGGGCGGCAGGTTGTTTTTCAAGGGATTATATGCAGCCCGGCAGTCCGGTGAAAGAGTCAAATGCCGATGCAGCCCCAGCCCGGCGGCGGCGGGGGTTTCCTGGCAACAGAGCCCATTGAAACTGATGGTCCCATGGGGCAAAACACCGGAGCGCCAATTTTCCGGCGCAATCAGGGGGCAGCAGTGATCGAGCTGGAGAATGTGGGCTATAATTACGGCGGCGGCGAGCTGCTGGATGCGGTGTCAGTGCAGCTGGCCCCGGGATCGTTCCATTTTCTGACCGGCCCGTCCGGCGCGGGCAAGACGACGCTTTTGAAACTTTGCTATGGCGCGCTGATGCCGACCTCGGGCCGGGTGCGGGCTTTCAACATGGATGTGCACGGGCTGGACCGCGATCAGATGGCCCATCTGCGCCGCCGCGTCGGCGTTGTGCATCAGGACTGCCGGTTTCTGGACCATTTGCCGGTGGTCGAGAACATCGCTCTGCCGCTGCTGGTTTCCGGGCGGGAGCTGTCGCATGAGGAGGCCAATCTGCACGAGCTCTTGAACTGGGTCGGCCTGTCTGAACGCGCCCATGCGCTGCCGCCGGAGTTGTCGGGCGGCGAGCGGCAGCGGGCGGCGCTGGCCCGGTCAGTGATCCTGTCGCCGGATGTGATCATTGCGGATGAACCGACCGGCAATGTGGACTGGGAAATGTCGCAGCGGCTGCTGCAGCTTCTGGTGGAGCTGAACCGGATGGGCAAGACTATCCTGGTGGCCACCCATGACCTGTCGCTGATCCGGGCGGCCAAGAACCAGGTGCAGGCCCGGGTGCTGCGGATCTCCAACCGGCAATTGCAGCTGGCGGGGGCGGACTTATGACCGACAGCAGGCTGCACAAGCTGGTGCTGGGCGATACCCAGGCCAACCGGGTGGTGCCGCCCAGCGGTTTCACCGCCCATCTGACGCTGTTTGTCTCCGGCGCGATGGCCTTTCTTGCGGTTTTTGCGCTGGCGCTGTCGATGGCCTCCGGGCGGCTGGCGGACCAATGGGCCTCGGAGCTGGCGCGGGCGGCAACTCTGCGCATCAACGCCCCGGCTGAGCAGCGCGCGGCACAGACCGAAGCGGCATTGGAAATCCTGCGCCAGACACCGGGCGTGGCCACCGCGCGCGCGCTGTCGGGCGAGGAGCAGGCGGCCTTGCTGGCGCCCTGGTTCGGTTCCAGCCTGCCGGTCGGCAGCCTGCCGCTGCCGCAGCTGATCGAAGTCACGGGCGAGGACCCCGGATATGACGCCGCCGGGCTGCGTCTGCGGCTGCAGGCCGAAGTGCCGGGCGCGGTTCTGGATGACCATACCCGCTGGCGCGCCCCGCTGGTCGATGCAGCCCGGTCGCTGCGCCGTCTTGCCTGGGTGTCGATCCTGCTGATCGGCGGCGCCACGGCGGCGATGATCACCCTTGCGGCCAATGCCGCCCTTGCGGCCAATGCCCAGGTGATCGAAGTCCTGCGGCTGGTCGGCGCTTTGGACAGCTATATCGCCCAGGCCTTCATCCGCCGCTTCACCCTGCGCGCCCTGACCGGGTCCGCCGCGGGCGTTGTCTTGGGCATGATCGGTGTCTGGCTGATGCCGGAAGCTTCGGATGAGGGCGGCTTCCTCACCGGGCTTGGCTTTCAGGGCTGGGGCTGGCTGGCACCGCTGGTGATTCCGCTGCTGGGCGCGCTGGTGGCCTTTGCCGCCACCACCCGCGCGGCCGGCAAACGTTTGGGAGCAGTGTCGTGAAAAACCCGGTTCAATGGCTGCGTTCAGCCGTCTTTCTGGTGCAGATGTATCTGGCCATGCTGGTGCTGGGGCTGCTGTTTGCGCCCTGGGCCGCAGTCTCCGCCAAGGGCGCGCGCATAGCCTGCAAAACCTATGCCCGCTGGGTCCTGTGGACCGCGCGCTGGATGGTCGGCATTAAGACCGAGGTCCGTGGCCAGGTGCCGTCTGATGAGGTGATCATCGCCGCCAAGCACCAAAGTTTCCTGGACATCCTGATCATTTTCAACGCGGTGCCGTCGGCGCGGTTCATCATGAAGCGCGAGCTGATGTGGACGCCCGTCATCGGGGTCTACGCCAAGCGGCTGGGCTGCGTGCCGGTGAACCGCGGCAAGCGCGGCGCGGCGATTGCCAAGATGGTCAAGGATGTCGCCAACGAGAGCCGCGAGCCGGGCCAGCTGATCATCTATTCGCAGGGCACCCGTGTCGCGCCCGGTGCCCGCAAGCCTTATAAGATCGGCACTGCGGTGCTGTATCAAGGCCTGAGCCAGCCCTGCGTGCCGGCCGCCACCAATGTCGGCGTGTTCTGGCCGCGCACCGGGATCTACCGCAAGCCGGGGCTGGCGGTGGTGGAGTTCCTGGAGGTGATGCAGCCGGGGATCAGCCGCGAGGATTTCATGGCACAGCTGGAACAGCGCGTCGAAAGCCGCTCGGACGCGCTGATGCGGGAAGCCGGGTTTGAACCGGGCGAGACTGCGCAACAGGCCTGATCTGCCAGCGCGCTTGCACTCTCCGGCAGCAAGAAAGCTCGCATCTTCCTGGCAATAAACGGCGCCGGGACATCGAGCCCGCCGGGCAGCCCCTTGGTCGCGGTAAGGGACTGCAGATGCGGCCCCGGATGCGGCCCCATGTGCGGGTCCGCAATCTGCATATAGTATCTGCGTAATAGGTGCAGCCGGAGGTCCAGCCGTCGCTTGCGGGGGAAATGACCTGCAATGAAACGGCCATGGCCGTGCCTTCCGGGACCTGAATTCAGCGCCGGTAAAGCGGGGGGACACGCCCGTTTCCAAACTGAAAAAGGGCAGCTGCGGCGAGCTGCCCTTCAGTAAACTCGGCACTTTGCCAGGATCAGCTGTGGATCGGCCCGTCGCCGCAGGCGAGCGCCGCTTCACGCACCGCCTCGGAGTAGGTCGGATGCGCGTGGCAGGTCAGCGCCACATCCTCGGCCGAGGCACCGAATTCCATTGCCACGCACAGCTCGTGGATCATGTCGCCCGCCGCCGGGCCGATAATGGCGGCCCCCAGGATGCGGTCGGTTTCGGCGTCGGTGATGATCTTGACGAATCCGCCCTCGGCCTGGCCCACGGCCTTGGCCCGGGCGTTGCCCATGAACATGAACTTGCCCACCTTGACCTTCTTGCCCTCGGCCTTCAGCGCGTCCTCGGCCGCACCGACGGTGGCCACTTCGGGCGTTGTATAGACGACACCGGGGATCACGCCATAGTTCACATGGCCGTGCTTGCCCGCGATCACCTCGGCCACCGCCATGCCCTCGTCCTCGGCCTTGTGCGCCAGCATCGGGCCTTCGATCACATCGCCGATGGCATAGACGCCGGGGATATTGGTGCGCCAGTGATCATCGGCGGCGATCTGGCCGCGCTCGGTCATCTTCACGCCCAAGGCGTCCAGCCCCAGCCCCTCGCTGTAAGGCTTGCGTCCGGTGGCAACCAGCACCACATCGGCGTCCAGGGTCACCTCATCGCCGCCCTTTTTGGGCTGGTATTTGACCTTGGCCTTGGTCTTGGAGGTCTCCACCGATTGCACGGCGGCGCCCATGACGAAGTTCAGCCCCTGCTTTTCCAGGATCCGCTTGAAGCTGCGCTGCACGTCCTTGTCCATGCCGGGGCAGACCGCGTCCATGTATTCGACCACGGTCACCTCAGACCCCAGACGCGCATAGACCGAGCCCAGCTCCAGCCCGATGACGCCAGCACCGATCACCGTCAGTTTCTTGGGGATCTTCGGCAGTTCCAGCGCACCGGTGGAGGAGACCACGATCTTCTCGTCGATCTCGACACCAGGGATCGACGCGGGCACGGAGCCGGAGGCGATCACGATGTTCTTGGCCTCATGCACCTCGTCGCCGACCTGCACCTTGCCCGCCCCGGGGATGGAGGCCCAGCCCTTGATCCAGTCGATCTTGTTCTTCTTGAACAGAAATTCGATGCCGCCGGTGTTCTGGCCGATGACCTCATCCTTGTAGGCTTTCATCTGGTTCCAGTCGACGGACGGGCTTTTGCCCTTGAGACCCATATGGGCAAAGTTGTGCTCGGCCTCGTGCAGCAGATGGGTCGAATGCAGCAGCGCTTTCGACGGGATGCAGCCCACGTTCAGGCAGGTGCCGCCGAGGGTTTCGCGGCCCTCGACCACAGCTGTTTTCAGTCCCAGCTGGGCGCAGCGGATGGCGCAGACATAGCCGCCGGGGCCGGCGCCGATTACGATCACGTCATAGGATGCCATTTGAGGGGGGTCCTTTCGTCAGAATGGGGTGGGCCAAGGGGGCATCTGTGCGCCATGCGTACACCACCTGTGCACCGCCCTGGAAGTTTTGGAGTTGCGGGCCGGGGAGGGGGGCGCTGCCCCCGGCCCTGACGGGCCTCCCCCGGAGTATTTTGGGAAAGATGAAAGAGTTGGAGGGTCATTTGGTTCGGCCATCTGCAAGATTCACACTCTCGACCTCCTCCAGGCGTCCGTTGATGGCACTGAGGGCGATGAAAATCGTTATCACCATCAAAACCCCGGCACCGAACGTTGGTTCGCCTTTGTTTGGGCCCTCAGTTATGACCCAGCCCAACAAACCAAATGCGATTGATGTGAGCACCAATACAGCGAAAAAGACAGGCACGTGCAGGAAGAAAAAACGCCTGTTGCGGGATTTTCCAGTCAGAAAGAGGTGTGTTCCGCAGGTTCCGCAAAGGTGAAAATCGGTCTTATTCACACCCCTCCAAGGGTTTGTCCGCGTTATAGCCAGCGGTGATTGAATGCGTCCGCAATCGGGGCATCTAATCCCGCACCAACGCGCCCAAAAGCTGGGTCTTTCCCCGATCTTGGGCGCGCTGATTTTGAAGGGCTGGATGGGCTCGTCCCGCAACGGTTTACAGATCCATCAGCAAACGCCGCGGGTCTTCCAGCGCTTCCTTGACGCGGACCAGGAAGGTCACGGCGCCTTTGCCGTCGACGATGCGGTGGTCATAGCTCAGCGCCAGGTACATCATCGGCCGGATTTCTACCTTGCCGTTGATCGCCATCGGGCGGTCCTGGATCTTGTGCATGCCGAGGATGCCCGACTGCGGCGGGTTCAGGATCGGCGAGGACATCAGCGAGCCGTAGACGCCGCCGTTGGAGATGGTGAAGGTGCCGCCCTGCATTTCCGCCATCGACAGTTTGCCGTCGCGGGCGCGGGCACCCTTTTCGGCAATGGCTTTCTCGATCGCGGCAAAGGACATTGCATCGGCATCGCGGATCACCGGCACAACCAGGCCGGTCGGGGTGCCGGCGGCAACGCCCATGTGGACGAAGTTCTTGTAGACGATGTCGGTGCCGTCGATCTCGGCGTTGACCTCGGGCACCTCTTTCAGCGCGTGGCAGCAGGCCTTGGTGAAGAAGGACATGAAGCCCAGTTTCACGCCGTGCTTCTTCTGGAACAGGTCTTTGTATTCGTTGCGCAGCGCCATCACCTCGGTCATGTCGACCTCGTTGTAGGTGGTGAGCATGGCAGCGGTGTTCTGGCTGTCCTTCAGGCGCTTGGCGATGGTCTGGCGCAGGCGGGTCATCTTGACCCGTTCCTCGCGCGCGGCATCGTCAGCCGTGACCGGGCCGCGCACCTGGGCAGGTGCCGGGGCCGGGGCGGCGGGCGGGGCGGTCTTGGCGGCAGCCACCGCAGCGGCGACGTCTTCCTTCATGATGCGCCCGTCACGGCCGCTGCCGGTGACTTGCGATGCATTAAGGCCGGCTTCGGCCATTGCCTTTTCGGCGGAGGGGGCGTTGGCGACATCCTTGGCCGCGGCCGCGGGTGTCTCGGCCTGTTTCTGCGCCGCTGCCGGGGCAGCCGGTGCAGCGGAGGAACCGGAGGCACTGCCGGAGATCACCCCGAGCTTGGCTGAGGCGGCGACGGTTTCCCCTTCGCCGGCGGTGATTTCGGCCAGCACGCCGGCTGCCGGGGACGGGACCTCGACCGACACTTTGTCGGTCTCCAGCTCGCACAGCATTTCGTCCTGCGCCACACTGTCGCCGACCTTTTTGAACCAGGTCGAGACGGTGGCCTCGGAGACCGACTCCCCCAGAGCGGGCACGGTAATGTCGGTGGCGGCGGCTGCGTCATCCGCCTTGGCCGCGGGGGCAGAGGCATTGGCCTTGGGTTTCACGGATTCCGGCCCTGCGGCGCCGGCCTCGGCGATATTCGCGAGCAGCGCGTCAACGCCGACGGTCTCGCCTTCCGGCGCGACGATATCCTGCAGCTTGCCGGCTGCGGGCGAAGGCACCTCGACGGTCACCTTGTCGGTTTCCAGTTCGCAGAGCATCTCATCAGCGGACACGGTGTCGCCGGGTTGCTTGAACCAGGTGGCCACGGTGGCCTCGGTCACGGATTCGCCCAGGGTGGGTACGCGGACTTCGGTTGTCATGTCTCTTTATCCTCAGATGCTCAGCGCTTCGTTCACGAGGGCTGCTTGTTGGGCTTTGTGCTGGCTGGCCAGACCGGTTGCAGGAGAGGCCGAGGTGGCGCGGCCGGCATAGACGGGCCGGGTGTGCTTGGCCTTGATGCGGGTCAGCACCCATTCGATGTTGGGCTCGATGAAGGTCCAGGCGCCCTGGTTCTTGGGCTCTTCCTGGCACCAGACCATTTCCGCCTGCTTGAAGCGTTCCAGCTCCTTCACCATCGAGATCGCCGGGAACGGGTAGAACTGTTCGACCCGCATCAGGTAAATATCATCGATGCCGCGGGCGTCGCGTTCTTCCAAGAGGTCGTAGTAGACCTTGCCCGAGCACATGACGACGCGCTTGATCTTGTCATCCGCCACCAGCTGGGTGTCGGAGTTGCCTTTCTGCGCATCATCCCACAGCACCCGGTGGAAGCTGGAGCCGGTGGTGAAATCCTCGGCGTTGGAGACCGCCAGCTTGTGGCGCAGCAGCGATTTCGGGGTCATCATGATCAGCGGCTTGCGGAAGGTGCGGTGCAGCTGGCGGCGCAGGATGTGGAAATAGTTCGCAGGCGTGGTGCAGTTGGCCACGATCCAGTTGTCCTGGCCGCACATCTGCAGGAAGCGTTCCAGCCGGGCAGAGGAATGCTCGGGGCCCTGGCCCTCGAAGCCATGCGGCAGCAGGCAGACCAGGCCCGACATCCGCAGCCATTTGCTTTCGCCGGAGGAAATGAACTGGTCGAACATGATCTGCGCGCCGTTGGCGAAATCACCGAACTGGGCCTCCCACAGGGTGAGGGCGTTGGGTTCGGCCAGCGAATAGCCGTATTCAAACCCCAGCACCGCGTATTCCGACAGCGCCGAGTCGATCACGTCGAATTGCGACTGGCCGGCGCGGATGTTGTTGAGCGGATAGTAGCGCTCCTCGGTCTCCTGGTTGACGATGCCGGAATGGCGCTGCGAGAAGGTGCCGCGGGTGGCGTCCTGGCCGGACAGGCGCACCGGGTAGCCCTCCAGCAGCAGCGAGCCGAATGCCAGCGCCTCGCCGGTCGCCCAGTCAAAACCCTGGCCGGTTTCAAACATCTTGCCGCGGGCATCCAGGAACCGGCCGACGGTGCGGTGCATCGGGAAGCCGTCCGGCACCCGGCTGAGCGAAGCGCCGATCTCGGACAGGGTTTCCGGCGGGATCGCGGTGCGGCCGCGCTGATAGTCGGCGTCTTTCTTGTCCAGATGCGACCAGCGCCCGTCCAGCCAGTCGGCCTTGTTGGGTTTGTAATTCTTGCCGGTCTCGAACTCCTCGTTGAGATGCGCCTGAAACGCGGCCTTCATGTCCTCGATCTCGCCCTCGGGGATCAGTCCGTCCTTGACCAGCCGGTCTGTGTAGAGCGTCAGCGTGGTCTTATGGCCCTTGATCTTCTTGTACATCAACGGGTTGGTGAACATCGGCTCGTCGCCTTCGTTGTGACCGAAGCGGCGGTAGCAGAAGATGTCGAGCACCACATCCTTGTGGAACTTCTGGCGGAATTCGGTGGCGACGCGGGCGGCGTGGACCACCGCCTCCGGATCGTCGCCGTTGACGTGGAAAATCGGCGCCTCAACCACCAGCGCATTGTCGGTGGGATAGGGGGAGGAGCGCGAGAAATGCGGGGCGGTGGTGAAACCGATCTGGTTGTTCACCACGATGTGCATGGTGCCGCCCGCCTTATGGCCGCGCAGGCCGGAGAGAGCAAAACATTCCGCCACCACGCCCTGGCCGGCAAAGGCCGCGTCGCCGTGCAGCAGGATCGGCAGCACCTGGCTGCGGTCAGTGTCGCCCAGCTGGTCCTGCTTGGCGCGGACCTTGCCCAGAACCACCGGGTTCACCGCCTCGAGGTGCGAGGGGTTGGCGGTGAGGCTGAGGTGCACGTTGTTGCCATCAAAGGAGCGGTCGGAGGAGGCGCCGAGGTGGTATTTCACATCACCGGAGCCGTCCACGTCCTCGGGCTTGAAGCTGCCGCCCTGGAATTCGTTGAAGATGGCGCGGTAGGGTTTCTGCATCACATTGGCCAGCACCGACAGGCGGCCGCGGTGCGGCATGCCGATCACGATGTCGCGCACCCCCAGCGCGCCGCCGCGTTTGATGATCTGCTCCATCGCCGGAATCAGGCTTTCGCCGCCATCAAGACCGAACCGCTTGGTGCCGGTGTATTTGACGTGCAGGAATTTCTCGAAGCCCTCGGCCTCGACCATCTTGTTGAGGATTGCCTTGCGGCCCTCCCGGGTAAAGCGGATTTCCTTGTCGTAGCCCTCGATCCGTTCTTTCAGCCAGGCGGATTGCTCGGGGTTGGAAATATGCATGTACTGCAGCGCGAAGGTGCCGCAATAGGTGCGTTTCACGATGTCGACGATCTGGCGCATGGTGGCGACCTGCAGGCCCAGCACGTTGTCGATAAAGATCGGCCGGTCCATGTCGCCGTCGGTGAAACCATAGGTTTTCGGGTCCAGCTCCGGAAGCGCCGTGGCGGCATGCATGCCCAGCGGGTCCAGGTCCGCTGCCAGATGGCCGCGGATCCGGTAGGCGCGGATCAGCATCAGGGCGCGGATCGAGTCAAGAACGGCGCGCTGCACCTGATCGTCGGTGACCTCAACGCCCTTGGCGGAAGCCTTCTCCTTGATCTTCTTGCTTGCGCCCTTGGCCTCAGCCGGGGCCGGCCATTCGCCGGTCAGCGCGCCGGTGATGTCATCTGCGGGCGCGGGCGGCCAGTCATCGCGCGCCCAGGAGGGGCCCTGAGCCTCAGCCTTCACATCCAGTTCGGCGTCGCCCATCTGGCGGAAGAACTCGGCCCAGGCGGCATCCACCGCATTCGGGTCATTGGCGTACTGGGCATAAAGCTGCTCCAGATACTCCGCATTGTGCCCCTGCATGAAGGAGGAGGCGTGGAAGAGGTCGTTGGGGCTTTGTTCGGTCATTTTGGTGCCTCGTGCGGGTTGGGACCGTATTTGTTGGTGCCGGGTTCCGAGGGCAGTATCAGCTGCCCTGCGAGCGGGCCGATCCAAAAGACCGACGCCAGAAGAACAAAAGGAAAGCTTAGCCAGTAGAGAGCAACCAAGAGGTAGGCAATCAGAACGGGAATACCTCCCAGTAGGGCGTCAAAGCCAAGTTCCCAAATCATCATTGAAGCAAAGAAGTATGCGATAGGCGTAAACGGCAGGAAAACGCCTTGTCCGGCTTCGCCTGTGTCCTGCAGACGCCGTGCGCCGGACGCGAGCAACGGGAGGAAGGCCACAAACGTCAGCATCAGTACGCCAATAGAAGGATAGTCCACGTTCAAATACTTCTGCGAAAGCGGGAATGTCACAACTGGAAGCATAAGCCCGAAAGGTGCGAAGGCCCAAAATCTTGAGCGGGTAGTGCGCCCTCGGAAGTTTAATCCGTCGGCTAGCTCCAGAGTTATGGTGCTTAGGACGCTCATGGAATTAGGGTGAACTTGGCCGAGACATGGCAGAACACCTGCCCCTGCAAGGGGCAGGCTTTGCAAGCCGCACATTCACCCGGCTCACAGTCATCCTACTTGCCGATCGCTTTCAGAACCGCTTCGCCCAGGCCGGCCGGGCTTTCGGCGACCACGATGCCTGCGGATTTCATCGCTTCGATCTTGTCCTCGGCACCGCCCTTGCCGCCGGCCACAATCGCGCCCGCGTGGCCCATGCGGCGGCCCGGAGGGGCGGTGCGGCCGGCGATGAAACCTGCAACCGGCTTCTTGCGGCCCTTCTTGGCCTCGTCGGCCAGGAACTGGGCGGCTTCTTCCTCGGCGGAGCCGCCGATTTCGCCGATCATGATGATGCTCTCGGTCTCGTCATCACCCAGGAACCATTCCAGCACGTCGATATGCTCGGTACCCTTGATCGGGTCGCCGCCGATGCCGACGCAGGTCGACTGGCCGAGGCCGACGTCGGTGGTCTGCTTCACCGCCTCATAGGTCAGGGTGCCGGAGCGGGACACAACACCGACGGAGCCGCGGCGGTGGATATGGCCGGGCATGATGCCGATCTTGCAGGCGTCAGGCGTGATGACGCCGGGGCAGTTGGGGCCGATCAGGCGCGACTTGGAGGTTTCCAGCGCCCGCTTGACCCGCATCATGTCCAGCACCGGGATGCCTTCGGTGATGCAGACGATCACTTCCATTTCGGCGTCGATCGCCTCGAGGATGGAATCCGCGGCAAAGGGCGGCGGCACGTAGATGACAGAGGCATTGGCCTCGGTCACATGCTTGGCTTCATGCACGGAGTTGAACACCGGCAGGCCCAGATGCTCCATGCCGCCTTTGCCGGGGGTGACACCGCCGACCATTTTGGTGCCATAGGCGATGGCCTGTTCAGAGTGGAAAGTGCCCTGCGAGCCGGTGAAGCCCTGACAGATAACTTTGGTGTTTTCGTCGATAAGGACTGCCATGATGTCGGTTCCTTCAAGCGGTATGTGTCTGTTGGTTCTGCGGGGTGGCCAATGAACGGCCGTCGAAGCGGATTTTTTCGAGGGTGGCCCGCCCCAGGACCACACTGGGAAAGACTCTGAAGCCGCCGCGGAATTCATAGATCCCGCGCCGGAGTTTCTGACGGATCAGCGGCCAGCCCTTGGGGCGGTGGCGCGCCGGGCCGATGGCGTGTTCGTCCGGCGCCTCGTTGCCCTGTTCGGCAAGCGCCGGCTGGACCTGATAGACCTTGATGGCGCGCGCCGGCTGTGAGGCATCAAAGTTGAACAGGAGGTTGTCCAGGGTGATGTCAAACGGCCGGCTGTCCAGAAGGTGCTGCGCCGCCCGGCGCGAGATCGCATAAGCTGCGCCGCCTGCGTGGCGGGACAGCATCTGGCGCACCTCGCGGCCCATATGGGTGACGCCATCCTTGCCAAGCGCGACCTGCAGCCGCGTCGCCCGCCAGCGTTCAAACTTGACGATGCCGGCATCCGCGGGCCACCAGGCCAGGTCGTTCAGCCAGGCGCCGGTGTCGGGTGACAGGAAAACGTCATCCTCCAGGATCAGCGCCACATCGGCGTCTGATTCCAGAAACGCCTCCCAGGCCTTGGCATGGCTGAGGGTGCAGGCCATGTCCTTGGTCTGGAAATAGCCCCAGTTGCCCTCGGATTTGCATTGCTGCAGCATTTCCTCGCGGCTGACCCGGGTGCTGTCCACCGCATCGATGCGCACAGCCGAAAGCCCGGCCTGATCCAGCTCCCGCTGCATCAGCTCCGCCCGGCCCGTGGCCTGCTGCAAGCCTATGAGGTAGACAGCCGCCTTCACCGGTTCTGTCCCTTAGCCCTTTACCGCTTTTACGATTTTCTCGGCGCCGTCTTTCAGGTTGTCGGCGGCGATCACGTCGAGGCCGGAGGTGTTGATGATCTCCTTGCCCTTCTCGACATTGGTGCCTTCAAGGCGGACCACCAGCGGCACCTTCAGGCCGACTTCCTTCACGGCCGCAACCACGCCCTCGGCGATGACGTCGCAGCGCATGATGCCGCCGAAGATGTTCACCAGGATGCCTTTGACCTGCGGGTCGGAGGTGATGATCTTGAACGCCTCGGTCACCTTTTCCTTGGTGGCGCCGCCGCCCACGTCGAGGAAGTTGGCAGGCTCGGCCCCGTACAGCTTGATGATGTCCATGGTGGCCATCGCCAGGCCTGCGCCGTTCACCATGCAGCCGATCTCACCGTCCAGCGCGATGTAGTTCAGGTCGTATTTCGAGGCTTCCAGCTCTTTCGGGTCTTCCTCGGTGGTGTCGCGCAGCTCGGCCACATCGGCGTGGCGGTAGACCGCGTTGCCGTCAAAGCCGACCTTGGCGTCCAGCACCTTGAGGCTGCCGTCGTCCGCCACGATCAGCGGGTTGATCTCCAGCATCTCCATGTCCTTGTCGACAAAGGCTTGATACAGCTGGCCCATCAGTTTGACGCATTGTTTCACCTGGGCGCCTTTCAGGCCCAGCGAGAAGGCGATGCGGCGGCCGTGGTAAGCCTGGTAGCCGGTGGCCGGATCAACGCTGAACGACAGGATCTTCTCCGGGGTGGCCGCAGCCACTTCCTCGATGTCCATGCCGCCTTCGGTCGAGCAGACAAAGGAAATGCGCGAGGTCTGGCGGTCGACCAGCAGCGCCAGGTACAGTTCGGTCTCGATGCCGGAGCCGGCCTCGATGTAGATGCGGTTCACCTGCTTGCCGGCCGGGCCGGTCTGATGGGTGACCAGGGTGCGGCCCAGCATCTTCTTGGCTTCCTCGGCGGCTTCCTCGACCGATTTGGTCAGGCGCACGCCGCCCTTTTCGCCGGCATCCGCTTCCTTGAAGGAGCCCTTGCCGCGGCCGCCTGCGTGGATCTGTGCCTTGACCACCCACAGCGGGCCGTCGAGTTCACCGGCGGCGGTTTTGGCATCTTCGGCTTTCAGCACCACGCGTCCGTCGGACACCGGAGCACCGTAGCTGCGAAGAAGGGCTTTTGCCTGATATTCGTGGATGTTCATCTGAAACTGTCCCGTCTGGCTGCAATTGTCTGTCGTTAATAGGCCGTCTTAAAGCCAAGTGTTAAAGGCTTATTTGACAGGGTGCGGGGAAATGACGAAGATTTTCAGGTTTTGTGATCACGGATTTTGGGGGTGTGATCACAAATTTTCAGAAGCTTAACGGTGGTGATTCGAAGCTGGCAGCATTGGACCGCCACCGCCGTATCATGAACCAAAAGCGTCAAGTGCCGGGGCCGGTACGCCGCGGCAAAAGAAAAGGGTCCGCCGAAGCGGACCCCCTGATCTGTGCAAGGCTGGATGGCTCAGGCCAGCGTGCCGTCGATGCCTTTGCAAGCCTCGACCAGGCCCTTCACGGCATTGACCGAGTTGTCGAACATGACCTGCTCTTCCTCGTTCAGCTGGATGTTCACGACCTTCTCGATGCCGCCGGCGCCGATGACGGTGGGCACGCCCACATACATGCCCTTCACGCCCAGCTCGCCGTCGCAATAGGCTGCGCAGGGCAGCACGCGCTTCTGGTCTTTCAGATAGGCTTCGGCCATTTCGATGGCGCTGGTTGCCGGCGCATAGAAGGCAGAACCGGTTTTCAGCAGGCCGACGATTTCGGCGCCGCCGTCACGGGTGCGCTGCAGGATGGCGTCCAGGCGTTCCTGGGTGGTCCAGCCCATTTTGACCAGATCGGGCAGCGGGATGCCGGCCACGGTGGAATAGCGCACGGAGGGCACCATGGTGTCGCCATGGCCGCCCAGCACAAATGCGGTGACGTCCTTCATCGAGACGTTGAATTCCTCGGCCAGGAAGTGGCGGAAACGGGCGGAGTCCAGCACCCCGGCCATGCCGCAGACCTTGTTCGCAGGCAGGCCCGAGAATTGCTGCAGCGCCCAGACCATCGCGTCCAGCGGGTTGGTGATGCAGATCACGAAAGCGTCCGGCGCGTGGTCGCGGATGCCTTCGCCGACGGATTTCATCACCTTGAGGTTGATGCCCAGCAGGTCATCGCGGCTCATGCCCGGCTTGCGCGGCACACCTGCGGTGACGATGCAGACATCGGCGCCTGCGATGTCCTCGTAAGACTGGGTGCCTTTGAGGCTGGCGTCGAAGCCTTCGGAGGGACCGGATTGTGCGATGTCCAGCGCCTTGCCTTCGGGGGTGCCTTCGGCGATGTCAAAGAGCACGACGTCGCCGAGTTCCTTGAGGGCTGCGAGATGTGCGAGGGTGCCGCCGATCTGACCTGCGCCGATGAGGGCGATTTTGGGTCGTGCCATTGGGAATGTCTCCGGTCCGGTTGAAATTTCCTGATGCCTACGGCGTAACGCTCCGCCGTGCAAGGGTTCCGCGCTGCGGCAAAGGGTTCGGTATACTTGCGCATGCCGCGCTGCTATCGCTAAAGGGCGTGTAATTCAGGGCTTTCGAGGACGGGCAATGGCGGCATTTGATGCGATGTTTTTCGTTTTTGCCATTCCGGCGGTCGTTTTTGCGGGCGTGTCCAAGGGCGGTTTCGGATCCGGCGCCGCCTTTGCCTCGGCGGCGATTCTGGCGCTGGTGATTGACCCGGGCGCTGCATTGGCGCTGATGCTGCCGCTGTTGATGCTGATCGATCTGGCTTCGCTGAAACCCTATTGGGGGCGCTGGAACTTGCGGGCTTCGCTGCTGCTGATTGGCGGCGGCTTGCCCGGAGTGGCGCTGGGGGCCTGGCTGTATGCGGCGGTGAATGACGATGCGATGCGGGTGCTGATCGGCGCTGTGTCGGTCGGCTTTGTGCTGTGGCGGATGCGCGGCCGTTTCGGAGTAAGCGTGTCGGCCGGAGCCCCGCTGTCTTCCGGGGCGGGGGCGCTGGCCGGGCTGGCGGTGGGGTTCACCAGTTTTGTCAGCCATGCGGGCGGGCCGCCGGCTGCGGTTTACCTCCTCAGCCTGAAGTTGCGGAAGACCGAGTATCAGGCCAGCACCGTGCTGATTTTCTGGGTTATCAATCTCGCCAAGGCGGTGCCATATGCCGGGCTGGGGCTGTTCACACGTGAAACACTGATGCTGGATCTGATGCTGGCGCCCTTTGCCCTCCTTGGTGCCTGGCTGGGGGTGAAGCTGCATCACAGGATCCCCGAGCGCGTGTTTTTTGCGCTGACCTATCTGCTTTTGACCGTCACCGGCAGCAAGCTGATTTGGGACGGGCTGACATGAACATTGCGTCTGAGTGCCGCCTGCGCCGCGCTGCCGAACGGGACTATGGCGGTTTGCTGCGCCTGTACCGGGAGTTGATGGGCGATCTGCCGGTTCTGGCCGGCGTGGAAGGGGCTGCCATGCTGCGCCGTATCCTGCAGCACCCGGGCACCAGTATCGCGGTGGCCGAGGCGGAGGGGCAGGTGGTGTCAACTGCTACGCTGCACGTCCTGCCCAATCTCACCCATGGAGGGCGGCCTTACGCGCTGATCGAAAACGTGGTGACATTGCGCGCCTTTCAGGGCCGGGGGCTGGGCCGGGCGGTGATGACCTTTGCCCGGGACGCAGCCTGGGCGCAAGATGCCTATAAGATCATGCTTCTGACCGGCAGTGCGGCTGCTGCGCGCGGCTTCTACGAGCGGCTTGGCTATTCCGGTGACGACAAGCACGCGATGACCCTGCGCCGCAGCCCGGCCCGAAAGCCGCCGCCTGGAAACCTGCCTCAATAACTTCTGCTCAAGCGTCGCTGCCGGTGTCCGGCAGTGCTTCTGCCAGCACTTCATAAGACTGGCCCGACGCCACCAGGCAGGTCATGCCGTTGGGCGTGGTGATGGTAATGGTCCAGCTGCCGGTCTCGCCGGAGGCAAAGGTTTCCATCACCATGCCTTTCTGGCCCACGCCGATGCTTTGACGGCTTTCACCGTATTTTTCCGCCAGACGTTTGATCACCATGTCGCGCGGAGCGCAGTTGCGGCTTTGCGCGGTGGCAGGTGCAGCAGCCAGGGCCAGGGCGGCGAGGGCTGCCGGAAGTGCGAAGAGTGAGTTTTTCATCTCGTTTTACCCTTTCCGGAACGGCCGGACTGAACCGGGTGCCAGATGGCAGCCCCCGGTATCCCCGTGCGGGCCGGTGTGTAACGCAATTCGAAATGCAGGCCCCATGCCTGCGGGCATCAGGTGCGGCCTGGGGCGGCGGCGGGGATCCTGTGCCTTGGTGCCCACAAGTTTGGCAACCAGATGCTGAAAAGTGGTTAACCCTGCGGACGCTGAAAAATCACAAATTATATCAGTATCTTGCTGCACATGCGGGGAAAGTTACGCTGCGCTGCGGCGGAATTGCACTTGAAAGTATACAATCGAAACTGTACCGATTTACGCAACAAAATAACTTTTGGAGAGCCTCGATGGACCCGCGCACGCGCCCGTACCGATCGGTTTTGTATATCCCCGGCTCCAAGCCGCGTGCGCTGGAGAAGGCCAAGACCCTGCCGGTGGACGCGGTGATTTTTGACCTGGAAGACGCGGTGTCGGTGGATGAAAAACCCAATGCCCGCGCAACCTTGGCGCAGGCGCTGGAGGCGGGCGGCTTTGGTGCCCGGATGAAGATCGTACGGATCAACGGGCTGGATACGGTCTGGGGCCGTGACGACGCGATCGCGGCGGCCCGGATGAATTGCGACGCTATTCTGCTGCCCAAGGTGAATGCGCCTGCGGATCTGGACGCGCTGGCGGAAATCACCGGCGATATCCCGCTGTGGGCGATGATGGAAACCCCGCGGGGCATGCTGAATGCCGCCGCCATCGCTGCGCACCCCAAGCTGCAGGGCATGGTGATGGGCACCAATGACCTGGCCAAGGAGCTGCAGACCCGTTTCCGCCCCGACCGGCTGCCGATGATGGCCGGTCTGGGCCTGTGCCTGCTGGCCGCCAAGGCCGAAGGGCTGGTGATCGTCGATGGTGTCTATAACGCCTTCAAAGATGTCGAGGGCCTGGCAGCGGAATGCGCGCAGGGCCGCGACATGGGATTTGACGGCAAGACCCTGATCCACCCGGCGCAGGTGGAGGTGGCCAATGCCGCCTTTGCCCCGACGGAACGCGAGATCGAGACCGCCCGCCGCCAGATCGCCGCATTTGAAGAGGCACAGGCCGCAGGACAGGGTGTTGCCGTGGTCGATGGCAGGATAGTCGAGAACCTGCATGCGGCGACGGCGCGCGAAATCCTGGCAAAAGCGGATGCAATCGCCGCGCTTTCCGCATAGGTGTTAATCAGCTTAACATCTGAGAGGGGCTGAAATGGCGCTTTTGATTCTGGGACTTCTGCTGTGGTGGGGCGGCCACCTGTTCAAACGGCTGGCGCCGGAGGCGCGCGCCGCGATGGGCAATGGCGGCCGCGGCGCGGTGGCGCTGGTGCTGGTAGCGGGCGTGGTGCTGATGGTGCTGGGCTACCGCAGCACAGGGTTCATCCATGTCTGGGCGCCGCCGTCCTTCATGGTGCATATCAACAACCTGATGGTGCTGGTCGCGATTTACATGATGAGCCCGGCGCCGAAGAAAGGCGCGCTGCTGAATGGGATGCGCCATCCGATGCTGGCGGGCTTCAAGCTGTGGGCTGCGGCGCATCTTCTGGTCAACGGCGACCTCGCCTCGATCATCCTGTTCGGCGGGCTGCTGGCCTGGGCTGTTGCGGAAGTCATCGTGATCAACCGCACGGAACCGGCATGGCAGCCGCGGCCCAAAGGCTCCATCGCCAAGGATGCGATGTTCTTTGCCGCCTCAATTGTTCTGATGGGGGTGATCGGCTACGTCCACGGGATGATCGGGCCGTCGCCCTTTCCAGGATAGGATACCATGAAACTCTACCGATTTTTGTCCGAGGACGACACCTCCGCCTTTTGCCACAAGGTGACCGATGCGCTGAACAAGGGCTGGGAGCTGCACGGCAGCCCGACCCAGACTTTTGACCCTGTGAAGGGGATCATGCGCTGCGGCCAGGCCGTGGTGAAGGAGGCGGACGGAACCTACACCCCTGAGACCAAACTGGGAGAACACTGATGGCCAAGACCAATCCGGGCCGGTTTTTCGAAGACTACACCGTCGGCGAGGTAATCCGCCACGCGGTGCCGCGCACGGTGTCGGGCGGCGAACGGGCGCTGTACCATGCGCTCTATCCAGCGCGCCATGCGCTCTATTCTTCGGATGAATTTGCCCGGGCCGCTGGTCTGCCCTCGGCGCCGCTGGATGATCTGGCGGCGTTCCATGTGGTGTTCGGCAAGACAGTGCCGGACATCTCGCTGAATGCGCTGGCGAATCTCGGCTATGCCGAAGGCCGCTGGCTGCTGCCGGTCTATCCCGGCGACACGCTGCGCTCCGAATCCGAGGTGATCGGGTTGAAGCAGAACTCCAACGGCAAGTCGGGCGTGGTCTATGTGCGCACCCGCGGGCTGAACCAGCGCGATGAATGCGTGATGGAATACGTGCGCTGGGTGATGGTGCGCAAGCGCGATCTTGACGCGCCCGCGCCCGAGACGGTGATCCCGGAGCTGAACAAGGTGATCCCGGCAGAGCAGCTGGTGATCCCGGCGGGGCTGCATTTCAGCAATTATGATTTCACCCTGGCCGGCGAGCCGCACCGCTGGGGCGATTACGCGGTGGGTGAGACCATCGACCATGTGGATGGCGTCACCATCGAGGAAGCCGAGCACATGCTGGCGACCCGCCTGTGGCAGAACACCGCCAAGGTGCATTTCGACAACACCGCGCGCCCCGATGGCACACGGCTGATCTATGGCGGCCATGTGATCTCGATGGCGCGGACGCTGTCGTTCAACGGGCTTGCCAATGCGCAGATGATCGTGGGCCTGAATGGCGGTGCCCATGCCAACCCCTGCCTGTCCGGCCTGACCGTGCGGGCCTGGTCCGAAGTGCTGGACAAGGCTGACACGGACGCCCCCGGTGTCGGTGCGATCCGGCTGCGGCTGGTGGCGACCAAGGGCGGTGCGCCGTTTGAGCTGAAGGGCGAGGATGGCAAGTATCTGCCGGATGTGCTGCTGGATCTCGATTACTGGGCCTTGATGCCAAAGTAACGGGGAAGGGGGCGCTGCCCCCTCGCAGGCGCTGCCTGCTCACCCCCGGTGTATTTCTGACCAGAAGGACGCAGCGCCAGTATCGCGGCTGGCAGAAATGTGATGACCCGCCGCGGTATTGCTGCATAAGCTGGCGGCATGCGGGTTTTGCAGCTTCTGGTTCTCTCCACGCTTTTCCTCTGGCCGCTGCGGACGGCGGCCTGCGATCTGGCATTGGTGCTGGCGGTGGATGTGTCCGGCTCGGTGGATGCCGATGAGTACCGGGTGCAGATGGACGGGCTGGCGGCGGGGCTGCGCGACGGGGTTGTGTCCGAGGCGCTGGTCAAGGCGCGGGCGCACGTGCTTTTGGTGCAATGGTCGGGTGCGTCCCGGCAGGAGGTGACTCTGCCTTGGGCGCCTGTCCGCCGTTTCGCCGATGTGGAAGCACTTGCCCGGCAAATCGAACAGGCGCCGCGGCCCTGGCGCAATTATTCCACCGCAGTGGGCGAGGCGCTGTTGCTGGCGCTGGACCAGTTCGCCGCGGTTCCGGACTGCAGGCGCAGGGTGATCGACATCTCCGGCGACGGGTTTTCCAACGAAGGCGTCGAGCCGCGCGCGGCGCATGGGGCGCTGGCAGCCCTAGGGGTGACCGTGAATGCCATCGCCATCGAACAGAGCGAACCGGACCTGACGGCCTATTTCTATGAAAATGTGATCCGCGGCGACGGGGCCTTTGTGGTCACAGCTGCCAGCTTTGACGACTACCCCGCACGGATCCGCAAAAAGCTGGTGCGGGAGGTCGCAAGGCAGACAGCAGCGCTGCCGCCCGAGGCAGACGGGAGGGTGCAGCCTTTGCAGTGATTTGCAGATTGCCTTGTGATTCTGCAAAAAATTTCCAATCCGCGGATTTGTGATCACTAATTATTTGCTGTGATCACAAGTCGTGGCCTTTTAGCGCCAACAGAGCAATTTCACGTGGTTTTTAACACTTCCTCCGGGTGACACGCCGTAAAAATCGGCTAAAACGTCGTCAGCCAACCTGAAAAGGAGCCATCATGGCCGATGTCAATCGGGGCAACCGCCCGCTTTCGCCGCATTTGCAGGTCTACCGGCCGCAGCTGACCTCTGTGACGTCGATCCTGACGCGGATCACCGGCAACGCGCTGATCGTCTCGGCGCTGCTGATTGCCTGGTGGTTCCTGGCCGCTGCTACCTCGCCTGAATATTTTGCCACCGCCAACGGCGTGCTGACCAGCTGGTTCGGCGACCTGGTGATGACCCTGTCGGCACTGGGGCTGTGGTATCACACGCTGGCGGGCATCCGGCACCTGATCTGGGACAATGGCTACATGCTGGAACTGGATCAGGCCGAGAAGCTGGGCTGGTTTGTGATCACGGGTTCGGCAGTTCTGACCGTTCTGACCATTATCATCGTCTAAGCTGGGGACATAACGCGATGCGATATCTGACTGACCGCAAGCGCGCCGTAGGCATGGGCGCTGCAAAATCCGGAACCAGCCACCACTGGTCGATGCAGGTGAGCTCGATTGCTCTCCTGATCCTGGTGCCGCTGTTTGTCTTCACCTTCGGCCCGGCGCTGGGCGGATCCTATGAAGAGATCACCGCCTATTATGCGCGTCCCTTCCCGGCACTTGTGGCGGCGCTGACGATCTGGGTCGGCATGATGCACTTTAAATCCGGCGCCCAGATCATGATCGAGGATTACGTTCACGGCGTCAAAGGCCGCCTGACGATTATCCTGGTCAACTGCCTGTCCTATGCTGTCGCCGCGACCAGCGCCTATGCGCTGATCCGCCTGGCCCTGTAACTCCCCGAGGTTTCCATCAATGGCTGCTTACGAATACGAAACACATGAATATGACGTGGTCGTGGTTGGCGCCGGCGGGGCTGGCCTCCGCGCGACGCTGGGCATGGCCGAGCAGGGCCTGCGCACTGCCTGCGTGACCAAAGTGTTCCCGACCCGTTCCCACACCGTGGCGGCGCAGGGCGGTATTGCCGCCAGCTTGGGCAACATGGGGCCGGACAGCTGGCAGTGGCATATGTATGACACTGTCAAGGGCTCGGACTGGCTGGGCGACACCGACGCGATGGAATACCTGGCGCGCGAAGCCCCCAAAGCGGTCTATGAGCTGGAGCATTACGGTGTGCCGTTCAGCCGGACCGAAGAGGGCAAGATCTACCAGCGCCCGTTCGGCGGCCACACCACCGAGTTCGGCGAAGGCCCGCCGGTGCAGCGCACCTGCGCCGCCGCCGACCGCACCGGCCACGCGATCCTGCACACGCTGTATGGCCAGAGCCTCAAGAACAACGCGGAATTCTACATCGAGTATTTCGCCATCGACCTGATCATGTCCGAGGACGGGCAGTGCCAGGGCGTGGTCTGCTGGAAGCTGGATGACGGCACCATGCATGTCTTCAACGCCAAGATGGTGGTGCTGGCGACCGGCGGTTACGGCCGCGCCTATTTCTCGGCGACCTCGGCGCATACCTGCACCGGCGACGGCGGCGGCATGGTGGCGCGCGCAGGCCTGGCGCTGCAGGACATGGAGTTCGTGCAATTCCACCCGACCGGCATCTACGGTTCCGGCTGCCTGATCACCGAAGGCGCGCGGGGTGAGGGCGGCTACCTCACCAACTCCGAAGGCGAACGCTTCATGGAGCGCTACGCGCCCCAGTACAAAGACCTGGCGCCGCGCGACTATGTCAGCCGCTCGATGACCATGGAAATCCGCGAAGGCCGCGGTGTGGGGGCCGAGGGCGACCACATCCACCTGAACCTCAACCACCTGCCGGCCGAGGCGCTGGCGGAACGGCTGCCGGGCATTTCCGAGTCGGCCAAGATCTTTGCCGGTGTGGATGTCACCAAGGAGCCGATCCCGGTTCTGCCCACCGTGCACTACAACATGGGCGGCATCCCGACCAACTATTGGGGCGAGGTGCTGAACCCGACGGATGAGGATCCGACCGGTGTTGTGCCGGGTCTGATGGCGGTGGGCGAGGCGGGCTGCGCCTCGGTGCATGGCGCCAACCGTCTGGGTTCCAACTCGCTGATCGACCTGGTGGTCTTCGGCCGCGCCTCGGCCATCCGCGCAGGCAAGGTTGTGGATCCAGAGGCGGCCAACCCGGTGCTGAACACGGCATCCGTGGACAAGGCGTTTGACCGCTTTGACAGCCTGCGCAATGCCAAGGGCGGCATCCCGACCGCGGATCTGCGGCTGGAGATGCAGCGCACCATGCAGGCGGATGCGGCGGTGTTCCGCACCGACAAGACCCTGAAAGAGGGTCTCGGGAAGATGACCGCCATCGCGGCCAAGCTGGACGACCTGGCGGTGACCGATCGGTCGCTGGTGTGGAACTCCGACCTGATGGAGACACTGGAGCTGACCAATCTGATGCCCAACGCGCTGGCCACCATCGTGGGCGCAGAGGCCCGCAAGGAAAGCCGCGGCGCCCATGCGCATGAGGATTACGCAACCCGAGACGACGAGAACTGGCGCGTGCACACCGTGTCCCGTGTCGAGGGTAACGAGGTGCAGCTCAGTTACCGCCCGGTGATCACCGACCCGCTGTCGACCGAAGACGAAGGCGGCATCAGCCTCAAGAAAATCGCGCCCAAGGCGCGGACGTTCTAAGGAGACAGATTATGGTACAATTCAGCCTCCCCAAGAACTCGCGCATGACCACCGGCAAAACCTGGCCCAAGCCGGAGGGCGCCGCCAATGTGCGCAAGTTCAAGATCTACCGCTGGAACCCGGACGACGGCGAGAACCCGCGTGTCGATACATATTTCCTGGATATGGACACCTGCGGGCCGATGGTGCTGGACGCGCTGATCAAGATCAAGAACGAGATTGATCCGACCCTGACCTTCCGCCGCTCCTGCCGCGAAGGCATCTGCGGGTCCTGCGCAATGAACATCGACGGCATCAACACGCTGGCCTGTATCTATGGCATGGACGAGATCAAGGGCGATGTGGCGATCTACCCGCTGCCGCATATGCCGGTGATCAAGGACCTGATCCCGGATCTGACGCATTTCTATGCTCAGCATGCGTCGATCATGCCCTGGCTGGAAACCAAGACCAACCGCCCCGCGAAAGAGTGGAAGCAGTCGATCGAGGACCGCAAGAAACTGGACGGGCTATATGAATGCGTGATGTGCGCCAGCTGCTCGACCTCCTGTCCCAGCTACTGGTGGAACGGCGACCGCTACCTTGGCCCCGCCGCATTGCTGCACGCCTACCGCTGGATCATCGACAGCCGCGACGAGGCCACGCCGGAACGGCTGGATCAGCTGGAAGATCCGTTCAAGCTCTACCGCTGCCACACCATCATGAACTGCGCCAAGACCTGCCCCAAGGGTTTGAACCCGGCCAAGGCGATTTCACATATCAAGCAAATGATGGTCGAGCGCAGCGTTTGATGCGAAGCAAGCCTGATCCGCAAGGATCCGCTGCCCGGCAGCGATGAAAATTGCACCGCCCCCGGTTTCCTGCGAAACCGGGGGCATTGTTTTTCCCCAAGCAGGCGGCGGGCACAGTTATGAAAACCATCTTTCCGGCCATTGCGGCCCTAAGCCTTCTTTCAGGCTGCCTGTCGGCGGCGGACAATGACCGCTTGGGGGCACAGCTTGCTGCCATCGATGCCCGCATCCCCGGTTGTATCGAAGCGGCTGGCATCACCGGTCAGTACCGGGTGCGGACTGAATTCCTCGGCCATGGCGCCGGGGCGACAGTCTTGCGGACCGTGCAGGCCGGGCCAAACGTGACAGACGGGCAGGCCGCGCAGGCAACCTCCTGCATCAACACCTGACGTAAACCGGTTGAGTTGCGGTGGCAGCCGCTATAGGCTGCCGTGATGCAACCTCATGTTTTTGCCATTCTTTTAGCCGGGTTTGCCGGTCTCGCTATGCCGCTGGGCGGGTTCCTTGCCTGGTGCGAGCATATCCGCAACCCGATGCTCCGGGACCAGGTGCTGCACACCGTCGGGGCCTTTGGCGGCGGGGCGCTGGCCTCTGCGGTGGCGCTGGTGCTGGTGCCGGAAGCGGCGGAGGCCCTGCCGCCGGTGCTTGCCGTTGTGTTGTTTGCAGCGGGCGGGGGGGTGTTCTACGCGGCAGATGCCATGTTGCAAAAGCACGGCGGCAGCGGGGCGCTGCTGCTGGCGATGCTGCTGGATTTCCTGCCCGAGGCGATGGCGCTGGGGGCGATGCTGGTGGCGGATGCTGCCACTGCCAGGCTGCTGGCACTGATGATCTTTCTGCAAAACCTGCCCGAGGGCTTTGCCGCCTTCCGCGAGATCTGGCGCGGCAGCAGCCCGGCCTGGCATGTGCTGCTGGCCTTTCTGGGACTGGCCGCACTGGGGCCGGTCTGCGCGCTGGCAGGGCTCGTCTGGCTGGCCGACGCCCGCGCAGCACTGGGGGCGATCATGATTTTTGCCGCCGGCGGGATTCTCTATCTGCTGTTTCAGGATATTGCGCCCAAGGCCCATTCCAGCCGCAGCAGCGTGCCGGCGCTGGGTGCGGTTGCGGGTTTTGCGCTGGGGCTGGCCGGGGACCTTCTGACCGGCTGAGGCTGGCCGGCGGGGTTTGCAATGCAGTTCCTGCATGACGCCCTTGCACAATCAACTGCTGCAGCGGACTTGGCCAGCGCTTATCTTTCTGCGCAAGGGAGGCTCGTGCCAGACTATGGAGGCAACCCGATGGACCCCGTGAAACCGAAAAAGAGACAGGCTGCACAAGACGCGCTGGACGCATTGGAGCAAGCCTTTGCCTATTCCGCCCCGGAACCGCTGCCGGCGGGCAAGCAGGCTGATCCCGGCGCATGGCTGATCGAATACTACCAGGCGTCCTGAGAACCCTGGCGGTTGAGGCTGCGGCTGCTGCAGCGTAGACAGGGGCCATGCCCCTGTTACTGCTGCTTCTCCTTGCCGCTGTGTTCGGCTATTTCCTGTGGCGCCGCAGTGCCACCGGCCTGACTCGCAATTGCCGCTGGCGCCAGCAGCGCACCAAGGGGCAATGGCACTGCAGCCATTGCGGCGCGGTTGCGCCGGGCGGTAAGGCGCCGCGCATCTGCCGCAATCCGCAACGCAAGCCCTGACGGAACGCTCCCGCGCCCGCAGGCGCACCGGCTCCGCCGGAGCGCCTTCCGTGCGGCCTTGGGCCCGGCACCGCGCTTTGCGCGGTGCCGGGCCCAACTGCGGCGGGGCTTTGCAAAGCCCCTGAAGCAGGCGGGAGCGCACCAGCCTGCCGGTATGCTGCAGGCATGGCAAAAAAACACTTGAACGACTCAGGCACATGCCCGATACGGGCGCCCAAGACGCCAACGCACGCGCCTCTGGCGAAAGGGGTTACGCCCCTACGGTTACGTAGCGACGGTAACGTCTCTGACAGAACTGAGCGGTCATATATGGCCGGGTCTTTTGGAGATGACCATGAACGCAAACGTGGCCGGGCTGACTGCCCGTAATTGCGAAACCGTATCCCGCACTCTGAGCTTCATTGCCGCCAACCGGTTTGAGCGGCCGACGCTGGTGGTGGACGCCGAAGCTGTTGCCGCCAAATACCAGGCGCTGGCCCGCGGGCTGGGCCGGGCCCGCATTCACTATGCGGTCAAGGCCAATCCGGCAGCGGCTATTCTTGAGCGGCTGGTGCAGGAGGGATCCAATTTCGACGCTGCCAGCCGGACGGAGATCGAATTGTGCCTGGCGGCAGGGGCCGCGGCCAGCCGGATCACTTTTGGCAATACCATCAAACGCCCCTCGGACATTGCCTTTGCCCACAGCATCGGCATCACCCATTTCGCCGCCGATGCACGTGAGGAGCTGGACAAGCTGGCCGCGCATGCGCCGGGAGCCAGGATCTGTCTGCGGCTGATCGTCGAGGCCAGCGAAGCCGATTGGCCGCTCAGCCGTAAATTCGGCTGCACCCCGGAAAAAGCGCTGAAGCTGATGGATTATGCCGCCGCCCGCGGTTTGCTGGTCGAGGGGCTGTCTTTCCATGTCGGCTCGCAAACCCGCGAGCCGCAGATGTGGCAGAGCACGCTGCAGCAGGTGGCGCAGGTCTGGCGCCAGGCGCATGAGGCAGGCCATAAGCTGAACCTGCTGAACATTGGCGGCGGTTTCCCGGCCTCTTATGGCTCGGACATGATGCCGGCCGAAGATTACGCCCGCGCGGTGATGACGCAGGTCGGCGCGCATTTTGGCGATGTGGCGGAGATCATGGCCGAACCGGGCCGCGGCCTGGTGGCCGAGGCAGGCGCCATTGCCGCCGAGGTTCTGCTGGTTTCGCGCAAGCACGACGATGATCTGCACCGCTGGGCCTACCTCGATATCGGCATGTTCTCGGGCCTGGCCGAAACCATGGGCGAGGCGATCCGCTACCGGATCACCACGGACCGCGACCATGAGACCACCGGCCCCTGCATTCTGGCGGGGCCCTCCTGCGACAGCGCGGATGTGCTGTACGAGCGCAAGCCCTACCAGCTGCCGCTGGGGCTGAAGGGCGGCGACCGCGTGGTGATCCATTCCTGCGGCGCTTATACCTCGACCTATGCGTCGGTCGGCTTCAACGGCTTCCCGCCGCTGGACGTGATTGTGATCTGACAGCACAGTCCAGCCGCTGCTGCGGGGCTTGCAAGCCCGCGGCGATGCGGTCTTGATGGGGCAAACAAGACAGGAAGGTTTGCCCCATGACCGACATTTTCGAAGCCCCCGCCGATGCGGAGGCCCGCCGCGCCGTCCGGCCAGTGGTCTGCTATCCCAACGAGACCCTGCCTGCGCCTGATCTGACGCTGTTTCAGCAGGCCCGGCTGGGCGCGGTGAAAACCGGCGAGGTGCTGGCGCAGCCCCGTGAAGCCGCCTGTTTCGAGGTGCCGGCCGGGCATTTCTTCCGGATCAGTTCAGTCGAGGGGCCGCAGGTCGGCGACCTCAACCTGTGGAACAGGAAAGACCTCAGCGAGCGGTTCTATTCCGGCAAGACCCGCGCCTTGCATGGCACCCACATCACCACGGGCGAGCGGATGTGGAGCAGTTTCCCGCATCTGCGCCCCATGGCGACGATTACCGCGGATACATTGGGCTGGTACGGGATCGACGATTTCGGCGGCTCGGTGCATGACGTGATCGGCACCCGCTGCGATCCCTACACCGGAAACCTGCTGGCCGGCAGCCAGTACCACCACTGCTGCCATTCAAACCTGACGCGCGCACTGGCGGAGCACCTGGGCATGTCCCGGGCGGAGGCGGAGCCGCATGTGCATGACGTGCTCAACGTCTTCATGTGCACTGGATTTACCCGTGACACCGGCCAGTATTTCATGAAGGCCAGTCCGGTGCGGCCCGGTGATTATCTGGAGTTCTTCGCCGAGATTGATATCCTGGGCGCTCTCAGTGCCTGTCCCGGCGGCGATTGCTCGGCTGAGCATTCCAGCGATACCGCCGCCTGCCATCCTCTGCTGATCGAGATTTTTGCGCCCGCTGCAGGCGCGCTGAAGGGCTGGCAAAGCCCGCAGCGCAATGGCTATGACGGCAGCCATGGCCAGCCGTGAACGTAAGAGAAAGGCATTAATTACAGCGTGGCCGCCAATTTTGGCGCGATATCTGAAAGGCCAGGGATACGAAGGAATGAATCGGCGCTAAACTGGCCCAGCCTTTAGGATGCATTGAATCAGTGCGGCCAGAAAATGAAATCAAAGCGCCTTATGACCGCATTGATCATACCTCAGGCTGGCAAGAAAAAAGGGCAGGGGAAACCGCTGCCCTTACTTTTTATAAAATTGGCACTGTGTCAGGAAAATGCGGCTTCCAGCGCAATTTCCACCATGTCTCCGAAGCTGCGCTCGCGCTGATCGGACGGCAAGGCTTCGCCGGTGCCCAAATGGTCGGAAACCGTCAGCACCGCCAGGGCCCGGCAGCCGTGCCGGGCTGCAAGCGTGTAAAGCTCTGCGGCTTCCATCTCCACGCCGAGAATGCCATGGCGCACCATCTGTTCATTCAGATCGGGCCGCTCGTCATAGAACACATCCGAAGAGTAGATGCCGCCGATATGTGTTGCAGCATTGCGTTTTGCTGCGGCTTGCGCCGCTGCCTGCAGCAGGCCCCAGTCGGCGCAGGGGGCAAAGTTCAGCTCCCGGAAGATGCCGCTGGAGGGGCTGTTCAGAGTGCTGGCAGTCATCGCCAGGATCACGTCGCGGACCTTGACCCTGTCCTGCATGCCGCCGCAGGAGCCGATGCGGATCAGCGTTTTGGCGCCGAAATCGCGGATCAGCTCATTGGCGTAGATCGACAGCGAAGGCATCCCCATGCCGCTGCCTTGAATTGTCACCGGATGCCCGTTCCAGCTGCCGGTGTAGCCCAGCATCCCGCGCACCTCGTTGACCAGTTTGGCGTCTTTCAAAAATGTCTCTGCGGCCCATTTCGCCCGGTAGGGGTCGCCAGGCATCAAAACGGTTTCCGCAATGTCGTCTTTTGCGGCACCAATATGAATGGTCATCGCGTTGCTCCGCCGTCAGGATCAGATTTCCAGGTCGGAAATATCCATGCCCGCCGTCAGCGCAGCATGCACCCAATGCGGTTTGCGGCCGCGGCCGGTCCAGGTTTCTTCGTGGTTGTGGGGATTGCGGTATTTCGGGGCCGCTTTGTTTTTCTTTGTGCCCTGGCGCGACGCATTGGCGATTTCTTCCAGGGAAAAGCCGTATTTTGCAGCTGCTTCTTCAGCCGCTTTCAAAGCTTCCTGGCGTTCGCGCACTTCCGCTGCGCGCAGCGCTTCTTCCACATCGCCTTGCAGCTGAAGAAGTTCTTTTCTGGTCATTGCCGAAAGATCGAGGGTCATTCTGTACTCCACATTAAATGACATACCGGAGGTTCCGGTATGTCATTCTTTATGGCGCAAATGCCAGACGCGTTTCAGCATCTTTTTCCTAATTCGCGGAAAAATGCCGAAGAAAGGTCAATTCACTGCAATTTCCGGTGGCCTTGCCAAGTTCACAATGTCGCTCATAATTGAATTGAGCTCGAAGTCTTTGGGGGTGTAAACGCGCGCCACGCCCATGGATTTCAGCCTTTCCGCGTCGTCATCCGGGATGATCCCGCCGACGATCACCGGGATATGGCCAAGGCCGGCCTCCTGCATGCGGCCCATCATCTCCTCGACCAAGGGCAGGTGGCTGCCGGACAGGATCGACAGGCCGACCACATGGGCGTCGTCCTTTTGCGCCGCCTCCACCAGCTCTGCCGGGGTCATGCGGATGCCGTCATAGGTGATGTCCATGCCGCAGTCGCGGGCGCGGAAGGCGATCTGCTCGGCGCCATTGGAATGGCCGTCGAGGCCCGGCTTGCCGACCACGAATTTTATCCGGCGGCCCAGCACGTCGCTGACTGCATTAACCGCATCGCGCAGGTCGTCCAGCCCCTCGGTCTTGTTCGAGACGGAGGCCGACACGCCGGTCGGGCCGCGGTAGGTGCCGTAAACCTTGCGCATCTCCTCGGCCCATTCGCCGGTGGTGACGCCGGCCTTGGCGGCGGCAATCGAGGGCTCCATGATATTGGCGCCGCTTTGCGCCGCGGCGCGCAGGGCGGCGAGTGCCGTTTCCACCGCCGCATTGTCCCGCTCGCTGCGCCAGGCGTTCAGGCGGCTGATCTGCTCCTGCTCCACCGCCGGGTCGACCACCATGATGCCGCCATCCTCGGTCTGCAGCGGCGACGGTTCGCCTTCGGTCCATTTGTTGACGCCGACCACGACGGTTTCGTTCTTCTCGATCCGGTTCAGGCGCTCGGCATTGGAATCGACCAGACGGCCTTTCATGTATTCGATCGAGGCCACAGCGCCGCCCATCGATTCCAGGTTGGCCAGCTCGGCCCGGGCACCGTCCTTCAGCTCTTCCACCTTGGCGTCCACTGCCGGGTTGCCGTCGAACAGGTCGCCGTATTCCAAGAGGTCGGTCTCATAGGCCAGGATCTGCTGCATCCGCATCGACCACTGCTGGTCCCAGGGGCGGGGCAGGCCAAGGGCCTCGTTCCAGGCGGGCAGCTGCACCGCACGGGCGCGCGCCTTTTTCGACAGGGTCACCGCCAGCATTTCGATCAGGATGCGGTAGACGTTGTTTTCCGGCTGCTGCTCGGTCAGCCCCAGCGAGTTCACCTGCACGCCATAGCGGAAGCGGCGGAACTTGGGGTCGCCCACGCCGTAGCGCTTCTCGCAGATCTCGTCCCACAGGTCGACAAAGGCACGCATCTTGCACATCTCGGTGACAAAGCGGATGCCCGCATTCACAAAGAAGGAGATCCGCCCGACCATCGCCGGGAAGTCTTCTGGCGCGATGCGCGGCTTCAGCTCGTCCAGCACCGCCTGCGCGGTGGCCAGCGCAAAGGCCAGCTCCTGCTCCGGCGTGGCTCCAGCCTCCTGCAGGTGGTAGGAACACACGTTCATCGGGTTCCACTTGGGCACGTTTGTATAGCAGTACTCGGCCACATCGGCGATCATCTTGAGGCTGGGTTTGGGCGGGCAGACATAGGTGCCGCGGCTGAGGTATTCCTTGATCAGATCGTTCTGAACCGTGCCCTGCAGCTTCGAGATATCCGCGCCCTGTTCTTCGGCTACCGCGATATAGAGAGACAGCAGCCAGGGCGCCGTCGCATTGATGGTCATCGAGGTGTTCATCTGTTCCAGCGGGATCTCGTCGAACAGCGTCCGCATGTCGCCAAGATGGCCGATCGGCACACCAACCTTGCCCACTTCGCCGCGCGCCAGCACGTGGTCGCTGTCGTACCCGGTCTGGGTCGGCAGGTCGAAGGCGACCGACAGGCCGGTCTGCCCTTTGGCCAGATTGGAGCGGTACAGCGCATTGGACGCCGATGCCGTGGAATGGCCGGCATAGGTGCGGATCAGCCAGGGGCGGTCTTTTTGCATCTGCGGCATGTCGGGCCTCGCGAGTCAGTGTGTCGGTAATTTTATTTCGTCATGCAGATGTAAACTGCAATTTTCAACCCATGTCAATTCGCTGCGTTGCGGCAATTCCGCTGCCAGGGCGCGGCGCCCTGGCGGCATGGCGCTTGTAAAGGGCGTGGGCCTGCGCAACTGTCTCTTTATGACGCAGACCGTGGAACTTCCGCTCTGGCTCTTTGTGCTGATCGTGGGCTTTGCCGCGGTGACCCTTGCCTCGCATTTTCTGTTCCCCTCGGTGCGCTGGTTTTTCCGGCGGCGGCTGGAACGCGCGGTGGCGCGGCTGAATCAGCGGCTGGAGCGCCCGATTGAGCCGTTCAAGCTGACCCGCCGCTATGACATGATTCAACGATTGATCCATGATCCGCAGGTGGCCAAGGCGGCGGTGGATCATGCGGCGGCAGAAGGCATCCCGGAAAACGTGGCGTTCGAGCAGGTGCGCCGTTATGCCCGCGAAATTGTCCCCGGATTTTCCGCCTTTGCCTATTTCGGCCTCGCCATCCGCGCGGCGCGGCGGCTGTCCAACGCGGTCTACAGGGTGCGGCTGGGCCATCAGGACGAGGCGGCGCTGCGGGCCATCGACCCCGATGCGACGGTGGTCTTTGTGATGAATCACCGCTCCAATATGGACTATGTGCTGGTCACCTACCTGGCGGCGGAACGCTCGGCGCTGTCTTATGCGGTGGGGGAATGGGCGCGGGTCTGGCCGCTCAGCCGCTTGATCCGGGCGATGGGGGCCTATTTCATCCGCCGCCGTTCGCGCAATGATCTCTACCGCAAAGTGCTGGCGGCCTACGTGCGGCTGGCCACGCGGGGCGGTTCCACCCAGGCGATGTTCCCCGAAGGGGGCCTCAGCCTGGATGGCGCCATCGCTGCCCCCAGGCTGGGCCTGTTGAAATACATCGTCGAAGGCTGTGACCCGGAAGGGCGTGATGTGGTCTTTGTGCCGGTGGCGCTGAATTACGACCGGGTGCTGGAAGACAGGATTCTGACATCTGCCGCCAAGGATAAAGAACGGAGATTCCGCGCCCGCATCGGCCTGGTCGCGCTGCGGCTGCTGCGGCTGCTGTGGCTGTGGATGACCGGGCGTTACCGCCGTTCGGGCTATGCCGGGGTGAACTTTGGCCGGCCCCTCAGCCTGGCCGCGTTCAAAGCCGGGCGGGACGGCGATTTGACCAGGCCGCTGGGACGGGAACTGATGGCGCGGATCAGCGCCATTGTTCCGGTGCTGCCGGTGCCGCTGATCGCCGCCATCCTGCAGCAGCACGGCCCCCTCAGCCGCGCCGCCGTGGAGCATCGGCTGGCGGAACTGATTGCGGCGATGCCGCTGGCCCATGTCCACATGCCGCGGGAAAACCTGGGCTATTCTGCGGAAGCAGGGCTGCGGCAGCTGGCGCGGCGCGGACTTATCGCCGAGGATAACGGCCGGTTCAGCCCGGTTGCGGCGCGGCGCGACCTGCTGGCCTTCTATGCCAATTCCATCCGCCACCTGTTGCCCCGGAACGGTGCGCATCCGGACCGCGGGGATGGTTTTTCTGCACCTGCCAAGAGTAATGCTGCACCTGCAGGGTCATAAAATTACCCATACAGGCCAAAAGGGGTTGCATTATTATCTTGTCGATCCTATCCCTCAAGTAACCGCTGCGATTCTGCACCGCGGCAATTGATAGGATGCAAAGGAGGCCATCATGGCATTGGATACCCAGACTGACGTCATGTCGTACGAGGCGCCCGAAAAAGATCTTTATGAGATGGGCGAAATGCCCCCGATGGGTTATGTGCCCAAAAAGATGTACGCATGGGCGATCCGCAAAGAGCGCCACGGCGAACCGAACACTGCGATGGAGCAGGAAGTGGTCGACGTGCCGGAGCTGGACAGCAATGAGGTGCTGGTTCTGGTGATGGCAGCGGGCGTCAACTACAATGGCGTCTGGGCCTCCCTCGGAACGCCGATCTCGCCCTTTGACGGCCACAAGGCGCCTTATCACATCGCCGGTTCCGACGCTTCGGGCATCGTCTGGGCGGTGGGGTCGAAGGTGACGCGCTGGAAGGTCGGCGACGAGGTGGTGATCCACTGCAATCAGGACGACGGCGACGACGAGGAGTGCAACGGCGGCGATCCGATGTACTCGCCCAGCCAGCGGATCTGGGGCTATGAGACACCGGACGGTTCATTCGCCCAGTTCACCAACGTGCAGGCCCAGCAGCTGATGCCGCGCCCCAAGCATCTGACCTGGGAAGAAAGCGCCTGCTACACGCTGACGCTGGCCACCGCCTACCGGATGCTGTTCGGCCACGAGCCGCATGATCTGAAGCCGGGTCAGAACGTGCTGGTCTGGGGCGCTTCGGGCGGCCTGGGGTCTTATGCGATCCAGCTGATCAACACCGCCGGCGCCAACGCCATCGGCGTGATCTCGGATGAAAGCAAACGCGATTTCGTCATGGGCCTGGGTGCTAAGGGCGTGCTGAACCGCAAGGACTTCAACTGCTGGGGCCAGCTGCCCAAGGTGAACACGCCCGAATATGCCAATTGGTTCAAGGAAGCCCGCAAGTTCGGCAAGGCGATCTGGGACATCACCGGCAAAGGCGTGAATGTCGACATGGTGTTCGAACACCCCGGCGAGGCAACCTTCCCGGTCTCCACCTTCGTGGTGAAAAAGGGCGGCATGGTGGTGATCTGCGCAGGCACCACCGGTTATAACCTGACCTTTGACGTCCGTTACATGTGGATGCACCAGAAACGTCTGCAGGGTTCGCATTTTGCGCATCTGAAACAGGCCGCCGCGGCGAACAAGCTGATGGTCGAGCGCCGCCTGGACCCCTGCATGTCCGAGGTCTTTACCTGGAACGACCTGCCCGAGGCGCACATGAAGATGCTGCGCAACGAGCACCTTCCCGGCAATATGTCGGTGCTGGTGCAGGCGCCGAAGACCGGCCTGCGCACCCTTCAGGATGTGCTCGAGGCCAAAAGCTGATCCTCTGTCTGATCCAAACCGGACTTAAGGCTTCCCGCGAATCACCTAGGTGGTTCGCGGGTTTTTTTACTATATTTCATTATTTCAGCAGGTTACCCGTTGATCACTCGTTATGTCCGGGGAGGCGCGGTGTGGAGGCAGCGCAATCAGGCTGTTGCCGCTCCGCTTCCGGCGCAACACCCGCGCAACCGGGTGCCGGGCAGCAGGAAATTGCCTTTATCCCGGAGGTTGCCATTGACCGCGCAGAGTGCTGCACTGCAAAAGACCAGAAATTATTTGTAATGAAGCCTGAGGCAATCTTGCTGGTTGTGAAACGCCGGATCGGGCAGGCTCTGGACTGAACGGGTATACGGCAATGGGACATAAGGCGGAATTGAACCGGATTCTGGAGGCGCTCGACGCCACCGGAACCCTAGATGGGCTGCAATCGATCATTGATCAGGTTTGCGGCGTGTTCGGGGTCGATCATGCCATGTATCATTGGGTCGACAGCGCCGGCGACCACTACTATTTCGGCACCTATCCGCCGGCCTGGATCGAGCGCTACCAGGAGATGGCCTATGTGCGGGTCGATCCGGTGGTGGCCGGCTGTTATCAGCGTTTCCACCCGGTTGACTGGAAGCGGCTGGACTGGTCGCCGAAACCGGCGCGCGAGTTCCTGAAAGACGCGCTGGAGCATGGGGTCGGCAATCAGGGCTATTCCATTCCGATCCGCGGGCCGAACGGGCAATTTGCGGTGTTTACCGTCAGCCATAATTGCGACGACGAGGCCTGGGAGAAACTCACGGAGCGCTACAGCCGCGATATGATCCTGATGGCGCATTATTTCAACCGCAAGGCGCTTGAATTTGAACCCAGCCGCAGCCCTGAGCAGGCCCAGCCGCTGTCGCCGCGTGAAGTGGACGCGCTGACACTGCTGGCCATCGGCTACAGCCGTGCGCAGGTGGCCAAGACCCTGGCAATCTCCGAGCATACGCTGCGTGTCTATATTGAAAGCGCCCGGTTCAAGCTTGGGGCGATCAATACGACCCACGCCATAACCCGGGCCGTGACACTCGGTTTTATTGTAGTTTAACGGCAGAGTGTGAAGGTCGTGGAAAGTACACTCTAGAATTGAATAACTCAAGCGTAACCTGTCCCCACTTTTAACCAAAAGGGGACTATTCAATGCTTCGTTATATCTACGGCCATGATCTTCACAACCACGCCTGCCTTGCGCACTCGATGTTCCGCGACCGGGCGGATCAATTCCGGACCCGGCTGGGCTGGGAGGTGCAAGTGGACCGCAAGGGGGAGGAGCGCGACCAGTATGATCAGCTGGATCCGCTCTATGTGATCTGGGAAATGCCGGATGGCAGCCATGGCGGCTCCATGCGGTTTCTTCCGACCACTGGCCCGGTGATGGTCAATGACGTCTTTCTTGACCTGGCCGGCGGGGTGCCGATCTGCAGCCCGCTGATCTGGGAATGCACCCGCTTCTGCCTGTCACGCAACGCGGACGGCAATGCGGCGGGGGCGCTGACCCTGGGCGGGGTCGAGATCATGCGCAATTTTTCCATCGCCCATTTCGCCGGTGTCTTCGACCGGCGCATGGTGCGGATCTACCGCAGCCTCGGCTTCAGCCCGGAGATCATCGGCACCCAGGGCGAAGGCCGTGAACGGGTCTGCCTTGGCCTGTGGGAATACACGCCCGAAGTTTATCAGGCTGTAGCGTCCAAGGCCGGGATCGCCCCCGAATTGTCGCAGCTCTGGTTCGACCGTTCCTTCGGGGCCGCGGGTGCGGCAGCGCCCATGGCTCTTACCGGCTGATTGAAGCGGAATCCGGGGCCGGATCCTCTGGCGGACCCGGTCCCGCGGCTGTAGGGTCGCGCAATGACAGCTCTGCCCGTACAGTTTTCCGACGACCAGGCCACCGCTTTTGACAGCGTGACCGAACTCCTGCGCAAGGCGGGGGTGGATCTTGATGACGGGCTGTTGCAGCCGCCCCGCGGCGACGCCGGGGTGATGGCCGTGATCGGCAAGGCCGGATCAGGCAAGACGCTGCTGCTGGCCGAGCTTTACAAGGCGCTGGAGCAGGCCGGGGTTGAGGTCGTCTCGGGCGATTATGAAAGCCGCAAGAAAGGCGACGACCGCCGCACCCTGGCGATCCTGGCACCGACCAACAAGGCGGCCAGCGTCCTGCGCCTGCGCGGCGTCCCTGCGACAACCATCCACCGCATTCTTTACACGCCGGTCTATGACCCGGAATATGAACGGATCGCCGAATGGCTGGCAGGGCAGGGCGACAAGCCCGCAATCGAAGGGCTGACCGAAGAAGCCCTGGCCCGCGCGGCTGCGTTCTACGAGAAAAACAAGTCGATTCCCGGCGCCCTGGCTGCGGCAGGCCTGCGCGGCTCTGACTTCATCACCGGCTGGAAGCGGCGGGAGGAGCCGCTTGATATCGGTTTTGTCGACGAAGCCTCGATGCTGGACGACCGCCAGTTCGAAGACCTGAAAGAGATCTTTCCAAATCTGGTGCTGTTTGGCGACCCGGCGCAGCTGGCCCCGGTCAACCAGTCGGGGTCAATGGTGTTCGACACCCTGCCGGAGCCGCAGCGCCTGATCCTGAACCGCATTCACCGGCAGGAGGCCGGCAATCCGATCCTGGATCTCGCCCACGCTCTGGCCGATCCGCAGCTGGGGTTTGAGGATTTCGAACGGATGGTCGAAGACACCGCACGGCGCGACGACCGCGTTGTCTGGGGCCAGCGGGTGGAGGTCGATCTGATGGCACGCTCGCCGGTGCTTGTCTGGCGCAACAATACACGGATCCGGCTGATCAACGCCTTCCGCGCCGTGCATGGCGCGCCGGAGGATGAGCTGATCGCCGGCGAGCCGCTGATCTGCGACGGGATCGAACTGCCGATGAAACACCGCAAGAAACGCCTGGATCTCGAGGCCCGCGGGCTGATCAAGGGCGCCCAGGTGATTTTTCTCGGCTCCGGCCGCAAACCCGGATTCTCCCGTCTGCATGTGATGGGGGCGGAAGACCCGCAGGTCTCTGCCGCTTCCATCGTCAAAATCGAAAAGCCGGATGAGGAGGAGCCCTTCATCCCCTACGCCGCCCGCATGGGCGCCACCTTCCTGCACGGTGCGGCGGTGACCATACACAAGGCGCAAGGCTCGCAATGGGACACCACCCAGGTGTTTGCCCCGGATATTTACGCCGCCGCCCGCATGGGCCGGGTCGAGGCGGGCCAGCCGCTGTGGAAGCGGCTGGCCTATGTGGCGATCACCCGGGCGCAGGAGCGGCTGATCTGGGTGGTGCGCAACCGCCTGGCCAAGCCCTCAGGCCCGCTGCAGGTCGATGACCTGAAGGCTGTGCCAGCCGCGGCACTGACACTGGAAGTGCAAGAGGAGACCCCGGCATGAGCAAATCCATTCTGATCACCGGCGCCAGCTCCGGCATCGGCCGCGCTGCGGCGCAGGTATTCCTGGCCGAAGGCTGGCAGGTGGGGCTGCTGGCCCGCCGCGCGGACAGGCTGACCGAGACGGCGCAGGGCCACGCCAATGCGCATGTGCTGCCCGCGGATGTGACCGACCCGGCAGCGGTGGATCACGCGGTGAACCGTTTTGCCATGGCCGCGGGGCGGCTGGACGTGCTGTTCAACAACGCTGGCATCTTCACACCGCCCGGCACCATTGATGAAATCCCGCTGGAAGACTGGTTTGCATCCGTCAACGTGAACCTCACCGGCATGTATCTGTCCGCCCGCGCCGCCTTCCGGCAGATGCGCCAGCAGACGCCGCAGGGCGGGCGGATCATCAACAACGGCTCCATCGCTGCCCATGTGCCGCGTCCGCAGTCGGCGCCTTACGCGGCGACCAAGGCGGCCATCACCGGTCTCACCAAAAGCCTGTCGCTGGACGGACGGCCCTTTGATATCGCCTGCGGCCAGATCGACATCGGCAACACCCGCACGCCGATGGTCGAAGACTTGAGCCAGCGTCACGCCGACGCCAGCCCCGGTGCCGAGCCGATGCATACATTTGCGGTGGAAGACGCTGCCAAATCAGTGCTGCACATGGCCAATCTGCCGCTGGAAGCAAATGTGCAGTTCATGACAGTGATGGCCACCAAGATGCCCTATATCGGCCGCGGCTGACCTCTCCCGCCCGTCGCCGGCGCCTTAAGGATGCGCCGCTCCCGTTGGGCCTGGCGCTGCGCTGGCACGCAGCGCGCCTCCGGCAGTATTTTCACCAAGCAGAAACGGGGGGGGCATCTTTCCCGAATGCTCCGGGGTGCATTGGCCGCGCGGCCAAAAGGGGCAGCGCCCCTCTCTACCGGTTCCTGAGCAGGCTGAAGGCGGCAGAGGCGCCCCAGCCGGAGGCAATAGCAATCGCCAGCGCCATCAAACCATACAAAAACGGCTGCTCGCGGGACATTGAATACAGAAACCGTTCCAGCCCCACTTTGCGCACGTGGATCGTGGTCTCGTAGTTGGAGACAACCTCGCCGCCGCGGGTCAGGAAAATGCGGGTCTGATACTCGCCTTCGGTCAGATCGGCCGGCATTTTGATGGCAGTGCGGAACAGGGTCTGTTCATCCACGGCAACTGTATTCTCCCGCAGCGAATAAAGCCCGTTGCCTTCCCGGATGCGCACCACCGCGTCGGCAAAGGACTGGGCGCCGCGGATATGCATTGCCGCGCCGACCGAACGGATGGCCCGTTCGATGGAGACCCGGAACCGAAGGTCCTCGGTATCTGTCAGCACCTGGCGGAACGGTGCACTGGTGGCCACGGCGTAAAATGCCGGAGCCGAGTCCACCAGGACACTGTCCACATTGACCCAGATGCCCAGTTTCTTTTCCTTGCGGCGGACCGTCACCGCCGGCGCCGGGCCGGAGACGGTGACAATCACCTCCAGCGGGTTGTCTGACGGAATCGGGGTTTCGCGTTTCACCGCGCCGAAAACCAGGATCTCCGAACCGTCGAAGGTGGCGGTGATTGCCACCCGGTCCTGGCTGAGGCCCAGAACGACCTCTTCCTCGGCTGCCTGGGCCGCGGAATGCGGCAGCAGCGCCAGCGCGGCAGCGGTAAGGGCGGGCATAAGCAGTTTGCGCATAATCAGTGGCCTCCCGCGGCGCCGAGCGAGTACAGCTCAGCCGGTTGCAGCAGCAGCTCAAGCCCCAGTTTGACGCAGACGATGATCACCATCAGCGCCAGCAGGATCCGCAGCTGTTCGGCCTTCAGGTAGACACCGATGCGGGTGCCGATCTGGGCGCCGATCACGCCGCCGACCAGCAG
The DNA here is from genome assembly GCF_000511355.1 of Leisingera methylohalidivorans DSM 14336. Taxonomy (NCBI): domain Bacteria; kingdom Pseudomonadati; phylum Pseudomonadota; class Alphaproteobacteria; order Rhodobacterales; family Roseobacteraceae; genus Leisingera; species Leisingera methylohalidivorans. The sequence goes on from NC_023135.1 coordinate 642,128, forward strand.
CAGCACTGCCAGAACGATGTCTACGGTATAGTTGGTGGTGGCATGCAGCATGGTGGTGAAGGCGGTGACCAGGATGATCTGGAACAGCGAGGTGCCGACAACCACTTTGGTCGGCATGCCGAGGATGTAAATCATCGCCGGAACCATGATAAAACCGCCGCCGACCCCCATGATGGCGGCCAGAATGCCGACGCAGATGCCGACCAGGACCGGCGGGATCACCGAGATATAAAGGCCCGAGGTCCGGAACCGCATCTTGAACGGCAGCGCATGCACCCAGCTGCGCTGGCGCCGCGGCGCCGGGGCCGTGCCGCCTGCTTTCTTGGATTTGCGGATGGCGTTCAGGCTTTCGATGAACATCAGCGCGCCAACCACGCCAAGGAAAATGACATAGCAGAGCTTGACCAGCAGATCGACCTGGCCAAGCGCCTTGAGGTAGTTGAACACCACCACCCCCAGCGCGGCCCCCATCAGGCCGCCGGCCTGCAGTACTAGTCCCATCTTGATGTCGACCGTGCGCCTTCGGAAATGCGCCAGCACGCCGGAAAAGGATGAGGCGACAATCTGGTTTGCTTCCGTGGCCACAGCCACGGCGGGCGGGATGCCGATGAAAAACAATAGCGGCGTCATCAGGAAGCCGCCGCCGACTCCGAACATGCCCGAGAGAACCCCGACCATTCCCCCGAGGCCCAGGAGAAGGAAGGCATTGACCGAGACCTCAGCTATGGGAAGGTATATCTGCATGGTCCTTGTTAAACCGCAGTTCGTTCAAAAATCAATGATCTATGCCGCTCTGCAGCGTGCAGGACTGACTTGACGCGGCAAACTGGACTTATCATCACGGTGCAGCATGTGCCGCCGCCGTTTGCGCTGTTCAGCCGCCGCTCAGCTCTGTCAGCGAAAACAGGTCGGCGGGTTCCAGCAGCAGCTCGAACGCGATCTTGACCGAGACAGACAGCACCAGCAGGGCAAGCAGCACCCGCAGCTGCTCTGCCTTCAGACGGGCGCCGATGCGGGTGCCGACCTGGGCCCCGGCGACTCCGCCCGCCAGCAGCAGCAGCGCCAGCATCACATCGACGGTGTAATTTGTGGTGGCATGCATGAGCGTGGTGAAACCGGCGACAAAGATGATCTGAAACAGCGATGTTCCGATCACCACCTTGGTCGGCATCCCCAGGATGTAGATCATCGCGGGCACCATGATGAAGCCGCCGCCAACCCCCATGATGGCCGACAGCATGCCGACCCCGAAGCCGACCAGCACCGGCGGGATGGCCGAGATATAAAGACCGGACGCGCGGAACCGCATCTTGTAGGGCATGGTCTGCACCCACGAGCGCTGGCGGCGCTTGTAGGCGGGCGCCGGGCCGGCCAGGCGTGCCTTGCGGATCGCGTTCACGCTTTCGACCAGCATCAGCCCGCCGATCACTCCCAGGAACAGCACGTAGCAAAGCTGCACGGCCAGATCGACCTGGCCAAGCTGCTTGAGGAAGTTGAAGATCACCATGCCGATCGCGGCGCCGATCAGCCCGCCGCCGAGCAGCACGTATCCCATCTTCAGATCAACGGTGCGCCGCCGCAGATGCGCCATGAGGCCGGAAACGGAAGAGGCGACCACCTGATTGGCGGAGGTGGCAACTGCCACCGAAGGCGGAATGCCGATCAGGAACAGCAGCGGCGTGATCAGGAAACCGCCGCCGACGCCGAACATGCCGGACAGCACCCCGACGGCGCCGCCGATGCCCAGCAGCACCAGAAAGTTGACCGAGACTTCGGCAATGGGAAGGAAGACATGCATGTCGGCTATACTGCAAGCGCGGCCCGCGGGGTCAACCTTGCATGCGGCTCTGCGGCCGACAGGACCGACGCGCGGCCGCAGAAGATGGCGGGTCCCAGCCGAGACAGGCGGCGGAAACGGGAACGCCCGGTGCGGAGCCGGGCGTTTCTGGCAGCTGGAAGCAGTATCAGCGCTCCTTGACGTAAGGCTGCCCGCCGGCCCGCGGCGGGATCGCTTTGCCGACGAACCCGGCCAGAATCACCACCGTCAGCACATAGGGCAGCGCATCCATGGCCTGCACCGGAATGGTGATGCCGCCCAGCTCGATGTTCTGGAACCGCAGCGCGACGGCCTGCAGCAGGCCGAACAACAGGCAGGCGCCCATCGCGTGCCAGGGCCGCCACTTGGCAAAGATCAGCGCTGCCAGGGCGATGAAGCCGCGGCCTGCGGTCATGTCCTTGACAAAGCCTGCCTGCAGCGCGGTGGCCAGATAGGCGCCGGCGATGCCGCACAGCAGGCCGCAGATCATCACCGCCGCGTAGCGCAGGCCGACAACCGAAACGCCGGCCGTATCCACCGCCGCCGGGTTTTCGCCCACTGCGCGCAGGCGCAGGCCGAACCGGGTGCGGGACAGGATCCACCAGGTGGCAGGCACCGCCAGGAAGGCGATGTAGACCAGGATCGAATGGCCTGACAGCAGCTCGGCATAGATCGGACCCAGTACCGGCACTCCGGCCAGGCTGTCGGCAAAGGGCAGGGTGATCGGCCCGAACCGCCCGCCGCTGAACAGCGACGGGGTGCGGCCGCCCTGCTGGAACCAGTCCTGGGCGATCAGCACGGTCATGCCTGCAGCCAGAAAGTTGATGGCCACGCCGGAAATCAGCTGATTGCCCCGGAAGGTGATCGACGCCACCCCGTGCAGGCCGGCCAGCACCAGCGAAGAGCCGATACCCGCCAGAAGACCCAGCCAGACATTGCCGGTAACGGCCGCGACAGCAGCCGAGAAGAAGGCGGCCATCAGCATCTTGCCTTCCAGGCCGATGTCAAAGATGCCCGCGCGCTCGGAGTAGAGGCCTGCGAGGCAGGCCAGCAGCAGGGGTGTCGCCAGGCGGACAGTGGAATCCAAAAGCTGGATGATCGTCAGGAAATCCATCAGTTCGGCCCCTTCCGCACCGCGAGGAAGATCTTTTCAAGCGGCATCCGCACCATGTTGTCCAGCGCGCCGGTGAACAGGATCACCAAGGCCTGGATCACCACGATCAGCTCGCGCGGGATCGAGGTCCAGAGCGCCAGTTCGGCGCCGCCCTGATAGAGGAAGCCGAACAGGATCGCCGCCAGAAACACGCCGAACGGATGATTGCGGCCCATCAACGCCACCGCAATGCCGATGAAACCGGCGCCTTCGGTGGCGTTCAGCACCAGCCGCTCGGCCTCACCCATGACGTTGTTGACCGCCATCATGCCTGCCAGCGCGCCGGAAATCAGCATCGCGATCATGACGGTCCGGACCGGGGAAATCCCGGCATAGCGTGCGCCCGGTTCCGATTTCCCCAAGCTGCGGATTTCATAGCCCAGCGGCGTGCGCCAGATCACCAGCCAGACAAACAGGCAGGCGCCGACGGCAACCAGCAGGCTGACATTGGCCGGGGCGGACTTGGAAAAGCTGATGCCGATCGGGGCCAGCAGTTCGTGCAGGGATGGCAGGTGCACCGCCCCGGGGAAGCGCGCGGTGGCCGGATCCATCGAGCCTTCGGGGCGCAGCACGTTGACCAGCACATAGTTCAGCACCGCCGCGGCGATGAAATTGAACATGATGGTGGTGATCACGATATGGCTGCCGCGCCTGGCCTGCAGATAGGCAGGGATCGCGGCCCAGGCAGCGCCGAAAATACCGGCGCCGAGCGCGGCAAAGACCAGCGCCAGCGACCAGTGCGGCCAAGGGATCAGCAGGCAGACCAGCGCCACGCCAAGCCCCCCCAGCATCGCCTGGCCTTCGCCGCCTATGTTGAACAGGCCCGCATGGGCAGCAACGGCCACCGCAAGGCCGGTGAACATGAAGTTGGTGGCGTAATAGAGCGTGTAGCCCCAGCCATAGGTCGAACCCAGGGCGCCATCGACCATCAGTTTGACCGCGGCCACCGGATCTTCACCGATCCCGAGGATCACCAGGGCCGACAGGAGCGCGGCCAGCAGCAGGCTGATCAGCGGGATCAGGACCACATCGGCCCATTTTGGCATCTTTTCCATTACGCGGCCTCCCCCGCGACACCGGCCATCAGCAGGCCAAGCTCTTTCTCGTCGGTCTGACCGGCAGGGCGTTCTCCCATGATCATGCCGTCGAACATCACCGCAACACGGTCCGCCAGAGACAGGATTTCCTCCAGCTCGACCGAGACCAGCAGGATCGCCTTGCCCTGATCGCGCAAGGCCACGATCTGTTTGTGAATGAACTCAATGGCGCCGATATCGACACCGCGGGTCGGCTGGCCGATCAGCAAAAGCTCCGGGTTGCGCTCAATCTCACGCGCCACGACGATCTTCTGCTGGTTGCCGCCGGAAAAGCTTTTTGCGGCCAGCCAGGGATCCGGCGGGCGCACGTCGAACTTCTCCATCTTGGCTGCGGTATCGGCCTGCAGGGCGGCATTGTTCATCAGGAGGCCGCTCTGATAAGCCGGATCGCGGTGGTAGCCGAAGGCCACATTCTCCCAGGCGTGGAAGTCCATGATAAGGCCCTCGCGCTGGCGGTCCTCCGGCACATGGCCGATATGGGCATGCCGCCGCGCGCTGGCGTCCGCGCCCGGGCCCTTAAGCGGCAAAGGGGTGCCATGCAGATTGATGCTGCCGCTGCCTGCGCGCATGCCGCCCAGAACTTCCAGCAGTTCAGACTGGCCATTGCCGGCCACGCCCGCGATGCCGACAATCTCGCCCGCGCGCACCGTCAGGTCGATGCCTTTAAGGCGTTCAACGCCGGCCTCATCCACCACCCGCAGGTTTTCAATCTCCAGGATCGGCGCGCCAGGCCGGGCCGGCAGCTTGTCCACCCGCAACAGCACTTTGCGGCCCACCATCAGCTCGGCCAGGTGTTCGGGGCTGGTTTCCGCAGTCTTGACGGTGGCGGTCATCTCCCCGCGCCGCATCACGGAAACCGTATCGGTGTATTCCATGATCTCCCGCAGCTTGTGGGTGATCAGAATGATGGTCTTTCCCTCGGCCCGCAACCGGTCGAGGATGCGGAACAGCTGGTCGGCCTCGGACGGCGTCAGCACGCCGGTCGGCTCGTCCAGGATCAGGATCTCGGCCTTGCGGTAGAGCGCCTTCAGGATCTCAACCCGCTGCTGCGCGCCGACGCCGATCTCGTCGATGCGCTTGTCGGGGTCGACGAACAGCTCGTATTCCGCTTCCAGCGCCTTCAGCTCCTTGCGGGCACGGCGCAGCGAGGGCATCAGCATGCCGCTGTCCTCGGCGCCCAGCACGATGTTTTCCAGCACGGTGAAGTTTTCCACCAGTTTGAAATGCTGGAACACCATGCCGATGCCCGCGGCGATCGCCGCCTGGCTGTCGGGGATCGCGGTCCGCTTGCCCTTGATCCAGACCTCGCCCTTGTCGGCTTTGTAAAAGCCGTAGAGGATCGACATCAGCGTCGACTTGCCGGCACCGTTTTCCCCGATGATCCCGTGAATGGTGCCGGGGGCGACGCTGATGGAAATGTCCTTGTTTGCCTGGACCGGGCCAAAAGCCTTGGAAATGCCTTTGAGTTCAATGGCGGGGGCGGTCAATCGGGCTCTCCCATGCCTGTAAAGCCGATCAGCCGCACCACCTTGCCGTCTTCAAGATCGGCAAAATACTGGCCGCGCACCATCCGCTTGCCGTCTTTTTCGAAATCCACCGTGGCACGGGCATGGCCATGGTGCGCCGAGACGGCAACCACCGTGGCTGCAGCTCCGGGCATCATCGCGCTGAACTGCGCGACATACTCAAGATAGGCGCCGCGGCTTTCGATCGGGGCAGGGCAGTTGGGATCGGAGTAGTAGAAACGAGGCCCGATGGCCGCGTCCGTTTTTGCGGCGCGGGTTTCGGGCGATGGGTCGCCCCAGGCCGCAAACAGAGTGTGAATGGAATCCGTCATGGCCTGGGGCTTTCTCTTCAGAAGCTCAGCGCCGGGCAGCTGTCATCCGACATGTAGTCATGCACCTTGATCTCGCCCGAGGCGATCTTGGCCGCGGCATCATCCACCGCGGCCTGCATCTCAGCGGACACCAGCGGCGCGTTGTGCTCGTCCATGGCATAGCCGACACCGCCATTGGCCAAGCCCATGACCGAAAAGCCGGTTTCCATGTCAGCGCCATCGGAGAACGCTTCGAATACCGCGTTGCCGACCTTTTTGGTCATCGAGGTCAGTACCTTGCCGGGATGCAGGTGGTTCTGGTTGCTGTCGACACCGATCGACAGAATGCCTTCGTCGGCGGCGGTCTGCAGCACGCCGACGCCGGTGCCGCCGGCCGCGGCGTAAACCACGTCAGCGCCCTGGCTGATCTGCGCCTTGGTCAGCTCAGATCCCTTCACCGGGTCGTTCCAGGCCGCCGGGGTGGTGCCGGTCATGTTGGAAATCACCTTGGCGTCCGGGTTGGCGGCCTTCACGCCCTCGGCATAGCCGCAGGCAAACTTGCGGATCAGCGGGATGTCCATGCCGCCGATGAAGCCGACAGTGTTCGATTTCGACGCCATCGCCGCCATCATGCCAACCAGATAGGAGCCTTCGTGCTCGTTGAAGACAACCGAGCGCACGTTGTCGCCTTCAACCACCATGTCGATGATGGTGAATTTGGTGTCCGGGTAATCGGCAGCCACCTGGCCCAGGGCATCGGCAAAGGCAAAGCCGACCATCACAATCGGGTTGGCGCCGGCCTCGGCAAAGCGCCGCAGCGCCTGCTCGCGCTGGGCTTCGGATTGCAGCTCGATCTCGCGGTAGCTTTCGCCGGTTTCTTCGGCCCAGCGCTGGGCGCCGCCATGCGCCGCCTCGTTGAAGCTCTTGTCGAATTTGCCGCCCAGGTCGAAGATCAGCGCGGGTTCGGCCAGCGCGGCGCCTGCGGTCAGGGCCAGCGACGCGGCCGCGCCCATCAGCGATTTCATCAGGGTCATCAGGTTAACTCCCACTGTCATTATTGTTGGGTGCAGCGGGATTTTCCGCTGCCCGGCCCCGTTCAGGCCTTAAAGGGTGCGGCAATTTAGCCTGCACGGCAGGCTGGGGGTCAACTGCTTTTTGACCATTTGGTGCGAAATCCGCGCAACTGGCCTAGCGTAAGGCTTTTCTCATCAGCAGCGCATCTGCGGCTTCTGCGCCATCCCGGCGGTAATAGCCGGCCCGGCGCCCGCATTCCGCGAATCCGCAGGCGTCGTACAAGGCCTTCGCCGGGGCGTTGTCCGCGGCCACTTCCAGGAAGACCTCTGCCGCCCCGCGTTTCCGGACGGCTGTTTCCCAGCCCGCCATGCAGCCCTGTGCCAATCCCTGGCGCTGATGCGCGGGATGGGTGGCAATGGTCAGCAGTTCCGCCTCATCCGCGATCACCCGCCCCAGGGCAAAGCAGCGTGCATCACCGGCGGCTAAAACCAGCGGGCTGTCCAGCAGCGAGGCAAACTCCGCGGCGGTCCAGGGGCGGGATCGGGTAAAGGCCGCGGCATGGGTCGCGGCCATCTTTTCCGGTGTCAGCGGATCACTCATCAATCAGAGCGGGCGGAACGTCACTGGAAGGCGCCGCATCAGCAGCGCGCAGATACATCGGCGCAGGCGGCTCGGCCGCGCTGCGGAACCGGGACGCGGCAAGCCGCGCAATGGCCTCGGCCATCCCTGCCGGGCTTGCCTCGGGCGTAAAGGCCAGCCCGGCACCGCGAGCGGCGTCTTCAGCCTCCTGGCGCGGCATCAGACGCGGTGCTTCGCCGGGCAAGGCAGCATAGACCTGATCGCGCGGCGCCGGCACTGCGGGCAGGGTGCCTTCGGCGGCGCGGGCCTCAAAACCGTCAACACCCACAGCCGGAACCTCCAGCCCCAGCGCCAGCCCGCGGGCGGCGGAGACGGCGATGCGGATGCCGGTGAAATTACCGGGGCCGATGCCAACACCAATCGCATCCAGATCCTGCCAGGCGGCACCGCCCTCGGACAGCACCTCCTCCAGCAGAACCATCAGCCGCTCGGCCTGGCCGCGGGTCATTTCCTCCAGCCGGGAGGCCAGCAGCCGGTCTCCGCGCAGCAAAGCGGCCGCGCAATGCGCGGCCGATGTGTCAAAACCCAGAACCAGCGGTTCAGCAGTCATCAGATGTCCTTTCGAAGCCGCTCAGACGGCAACCGGGCGCACCTCGGTGACTTCCGGGATGTAATGGCGCAGCAGGTTTTCGATGCCCATTTTCAGTGTCAGGGTCGAGGACGGGCAGCCCGCGCAGGCGCCCTGCATATGCAGATAGACCACACCGCGGTCAAAGCCGTGGAAGGTGATGTCGCCGCCGTCCTGCGCCACCGCCGGGCGCACCCGGCTGTCCAGCAGTTCCTTGATCTGGTTGACGATCTCGGCGTCCTCGCCGGAATGTTCGGCATGGCCAGAGGCCGGATCGGCAGACCCGTCCGCCATCACCGGCTGGCCGGACTGGTAATGCTCCATCACCGCGCCCAGAATGGCGGGCTTGATGTGGTCCCACTCAACGCTGTCCGCCTTGGTGACGGTCACAAAGTCATTGCCGAAGAACACGCCGCTCACGCCCTCAACCGCAAAGATGCGGGAGGCCAGCGGCGAATTGCCCGCGGCCTCGGCGCTGGGGAAGTCGGCGGTGCCTGCTTCCAGAACGGTCTGGCCCGGCAGGAATTTCAGCGTCGCCGGGTTGGGCGTGGATTCAGTCTGAATGAACATGTCGGGTCTCCGTTAAGCGTGCCCCCGATATGCGCTCTGCGCGGCTTTAAGTCAAGATTTGGAACTATTCTAAATTGTGCGGGCTGCGGCGTGGTCCAAGGCCTGCTCCAGCCGGTCGTCGCCCCAGAACAACTCTGTCCCGATCGTAAAGCTGGGCGCGCCGAAAATGCCTGCGGCGCGGGCCGCATCCGTCTGCCCACGCAGTGCCGATTTGATGCCGGGCGATTGCGCGCGGTCGATCAGGGCTGCATCAAGCCCGGCCTTGTGCAGGCAATCCAGCAGAACGGGTTCAGCGGAGATATCGGCTCCGTCGCCGAACTGGGCCTGAAACACGGCCTGTGCAAAGGCTTCAATCCGGTCCTGCTCCGCTGCGGCCAGCGCCAGCCGTGCGGCCGCCAGCCCGTTTTGCGGAAACCGATCGGGGCGGCGGAACGGCAACCCGCGCGCCGCGCAGATCCGCTGCATGTCGCGCCACATATAACGGCCCTTGGCCGGATAGATGTTGAAGAGGGAGGTGTCCCAGCTCTGGGCGGCAAAGATGGGACCCAGCAAAAACGGCTTCCAGGCAACATCGACGCCGCGCGCCTGGGCGGCGCTGCTGATCCGCATCACGCTGAGATAGGAGTAGGTGGAGGCAAACTCGAACCAGAAGGTGACACTGCGCTCCATAGCCTCGGCCTCCTGATTGCCTCTGCCTCCTGCCGGTCAGGTAATGGCTTCCAGCTTTTCCTTCGACAGGTCGCCCGGCACGATGGTGATCGGCACCGGCAGGGTGCCCGAATTCTTGGTCAGCTGGGTGACCAGCGGTCCCGGCCCTTTGCGCCCGATGCCGGCACCCAGCACCAGCACGCCGATTTCCGCGTCGTCCTCGATGTATTGCAGGATTTCCGGCACCGGTTCGCCTTCGCGGATCACCAGTTCCGGGTCGACGTTCTGGCGGTCGCGCATCCATTTGGCGAAGACTTCGAAATGGGCGTGGATCCGTTCGCGCGCTTCCTCCCGCATCACTTCGCCGACACCGATCCAGTGGTTGAACTCATCCGGCGGGATGACCGACAGAATTGTCACGCCCGCACCGGTGTGCGCCGCCCGCATCGCGGCAAAGCGCATCGCGTTCAGGCATTCGCGGCTGTCATCCAGGACCACTAGGAATTTGCGCATCTTCGCTCTCTCGTTGTTCCACCGCGGATCATGGCGCAAGCGGGCGCATCAGGCAATAGAGCCAAAGCTGCCAAGCCGTTGCGTTAAACTGGCTCTAGACCAGGGGCGGTCCGCGGCAAGCGAATGCTCCCGCTGCCGCAGGGCGCCGCGCATCATCGCGGCGCGGCACCGCGCAGATGCGCGCAGAGCGTCACTGCTGGCCGGAGGCCCAATCCCAGTACATCTCGCGCACCCGCTTGGCGACAGGACCCGCCTGATATTTGCAATCGTCAAAGGCGGTGACCGGGGTCACCTTGCTCATATTGCCGGACAGGAAGATCTCGTCGGCCTCTTCAAAGTCCTGATAGCCCAGCACGCATTCATTCACGGTGATGCCATCGGCCCGCAGGTTGGCGATGTGGCGGGCGCGGGTGATGCCGGCCAGGAAGGTGCCGTTGGGGATCGGAGTGAACACCTCGCCGCCGCGCACCATGAAGACATTGGAAGTCGCAGTCTCCGCCACATTGCCCATCGCATCCAGCACCAGCGCATTGGAGAACCCCTTGCCGCGGGCCTCCCGCAGCATCCGGGCATTGTTTGGGTACAGGCAGCCGGCCTTGGCGTTCACCACCGTGTTTTCCAGCACCGGCCGGCGGAAGCGGGTGCGGGTGAGCGTTGCAGCGGCGGTTTCCGGCGCCATCGGGATTTCCTCCAGGCTGACCGCAAAGCACGTGCTGTCAGCCTTGGGGACAATCAGGGTCTCATCGCCGTCGGCGGCCCAGTACATGGGGCGGATATAGACCGCGGCGCCGGGTGCAAACCCCTCCAGCCCCTCGCGGACCACCTCCGCCATCTGTTCTGCCGAAAGCGCAGGCGTCATCATCAGCGCCTCGGCCGAGGCATTGGTGCGGGCGCAGTGCCGGTCCAGATCCGGGATCACCCCGTCAAAGAACCGGGCGCCGTCGAACACCGAGGATCCCAGCCACATAGCATGATCCGCGGCCCGCATCACCGCCAGGTTGCCGTCATGCCATTTGCCGTCGAAATAGGTCCGGATGCTGCTGCCCGCTGCCATTGCACTGCCCTCGCTTTACGAGGCGGAAACTAGGCAGAGTCGGCACGGCCGTCCAGACATGCTTGTTTGACAGACCGATGGAATAGCTGCCTAGATGCTATTATCTTATATGTTTTCAGCGACTTAGTTGCCGTGAAGGGCAGGAAGTGACGCGGCGTCTTATAGGTCAGCATTGCTGCCCAATCAGCTTATGCGTGTTCTGGCGGCAGGGTCCGGCGCGCCCGGCCCAACCGGGCCCGTGCATCCTGATGCGCGCAGGCCCGGGCGGGAGTGCCCGGTCCCGGTTTCTTACGCAGCCGGTTTCAGCCCGCTTTTGCCCAGAACGGCCCCGGCGTCCTGCTCCCATTGAGCTTTCAACTCGGCATTCGGGGTGCGGCGCAGGCCGATGGCCTTCAGCCCTTCAAACTTCTCCGAGGCTTCCTGGCCGAAGCTTGCCGCCACCCGCGGCCACCAGTAATCCGCCAGCTCTTGCAGCGCCGGCGCGCCTTGCCCCTCAACCAGCTGCATCAAGCCTTCTTCGGCCAGTTCCGCATGGTGCGCCTCGACCGGCAGAATGGCGCGGAACGCCTCGGCCAGCGGCTGGTAGGAGACATGCGACAGCTCCTCCAGCTGCAGCGTCACAGCGCGGCCCATCAAGAGGTTCATCATCACCGCATCCGCCCAGCCTTCCAGCGGGTAGTTGAACACCGCCAGCCGCATGTCGTGCTTGGTCCGGCTCTGGCCGATATCGGCATCGCGCTCCAGCCTTGCGGTCCAGGGGTGGTGGTCGGCATAGCGTTCAATATCCGCGCCGAACTCCCCCATGATGCGCAGCACTTTTTCGGCGCTGTCGCTTTTCTCCAGCACGATCCTGGCAGCGGCGATGCGCGCCTTGATGCCCGGACCTTCGTTGATGATATCGGCAAAGCCGGCGGCGCCCGCCAGCTCGCTGTCGACAAAGGTCGCCATCATCTTCAGCAGCTCGGCGCGGTAGCGCGGCGGCACGTTGGACGGATTGCTCAGCACGCCGCCCTGCGCCAGATAGCTTTCGATGCTCATTTCTTCTGTCATGGTCTTGCTCCCTCGCTGTTGCCGTTACTGGTCGTAGTCGACCACGACATTGTCCGTCACCGGATAGGCCTGGCAGGACAGCACATAGCCCTTTTCGACCTCGTAATCCTCCAGCGCGTGATTGGCGACCATTTCGACTTCGCCTTCCAGCACCTTGCAGCGGCAGGTGGAGCAGACGCCGGCCTTGCAGGCGTATGGCGCGTCCATGGCGTTTTCCAGCGCGGCATCGAGCAGGGTCATGTCTTTGCCCATTTCAACGGTCTGGGTGGCACCGTCCAGGGTAATGGCGGCCTTGGTCTGATTGGCGCCGGTCCCTGCATCCGCTGACTGAACCTTGCGTTTGGCGCGGCCCGGCTGGGCAGAGGCGAACAGCTCGAACTTGATCTGGCTGTCGTCCAATCCTGCGGTGCGCAGCGCCGCGGCGATGCCCAGCATCATCGGTTCCGGACCGCAGATGAAGGCGGTGTCGACCGATTTGATGTCGATCCAATGCTCGAACAGCTGGGCGCATTTGTCTTCGGTCACCAGGCCGGTGAACAGGTCGATTTCCTGCGCATCCGTTTCCAGCACATGGATCACGTTGAAGCGGCCCATGTAGATGTTCTTCAGATCCTCCAGCTCCTCGCGGAACATGATCGTGTTGACGCCCTTGTTGGCGTAGACCAGCGTGAAGGAGGCTTTCGGCTCGGCCGCCAGTGTGGTCTTGAGGATCGACAGCACCGGGGTGACGCCGGAACCGCCTGCAAAACCCAGGTAATGCTTCTCGGCGCCGGTATCGAGGGGCGTGAAGAAGCTGCCCATCGGCGGCATTGCCTGGATGGTGTCGCCGGCCTTCAGTTCGGTGTTGGCCCAGGTCGAAAAGGCGCCGCCGTCGACACGTTTGATGCCGACTTGCAGGATGCCCTCATCGCGGCCTGCACAGATCGAATAGCTGCGGCGCAGCTCCTCGCCGTCAAAGTCGCGGCGGAAGGTCAGATACTGGCCTTGGGTGAAATTGAACTCTTCAGCTGCGCCGCCCGCGGGCTTCAGGGTGACAACCACCGCATCGCGGATGGTCTTGCGGACGTCGGTGACTTCAAGGTCGTGAAAGCGCGCCATCAGGGTCTCCTCAGATGCACTTGAAATAATCAAAGGGTTCGAGGCAGTCCTGGCAGCGCCAGTGGGCCTTGCAGGGGGTCGAGCCGAACTGGCTGACCTTGGTGACATGTGTGCTGCCGCAGTTCGGGCATTTCTCGGGGCCGCCGGCGGCCTGGGGCGGGGCGATACCGTAAGCCTCCAGCATGGCGCGGCCTTTCTCTGACAGCCAGTCGGTGGTCCAGGCCGGGGAAATCCGGGTTTTCAGTTTCAGATCCGTAATGCCGCGGTCGCGGAGCGCGGTTTCGATATCCAAGGCGATCACCGCAGTTGCCGGGCAGCCGGAATAGGTCGGGGTGACGCTGACAACCAGAGTTTCGCCTTCCCAGGCCACATCGCGGATGATGCCCAGATCCACCAGCGAGATCACCGGGATTTCCGGGTCCGGCACGGCGTCGAGCCACTCCCAGATCCGGGTGGTGCTTGGCTGAGTTGTCACTTGGCTCATGCGGTTACCCCTTTTGGCTGTTCCGCCCGGCGGAACGCCGGGCAACGCCCGTCCGGCCCCCAGGGGAGGCAGGCGTTCAACGCCCGTCCCCGGGACAGGCGCTGCCCTCATTCCGTCATCAATCCCGTTACCACTTGGCGCCGGGATAGGCGCGCTGCAGCCATTGCATCTGGGTCAGCAGATGACCCAAATGCTCGGTGTGCATCGCACCGTTCCGGCCGCCCTTATGGGCGAAGCGGCTCTCCGGGATGGTCAGCGTCGCGTCGGTCAGGATGCGGGTGACCAGCGCGTCGTATTCCTCGCGCAAGGCCGCCGGATCGGGGGCGATACCCGCCATGACCATTGCGGCGTCGACGTCATCAGACTGGAACATCTCACCCGCGTAGGGCCAGAGATAGTCCAGCGCCTCCTGCATCCGGCGGTGGCTTTCCTCGGTGCCGTCGCCCAGGCTCACCACGGTATCGGCGGAGCGTTCCAGGTGATAGGCCGCCTCTTTGCTGGCTTTTCCGGCAATCGCCGCGACCCGTTCGTCGGAGGATTTCATCAGCCGCCCCAGCTGGATCGAATGCCAGGCGTCAAACAGGAACTGGCGCATCAGGGTGCGGCCGAAATCGTGGTTCGGCACCTCTACCAGCAGCACATTGCGGAAATCCCAGGCGTCGCGCAGAAAGGCGAGGTCGTCGGCGGATTTGCCCTCACCCTGCACCTCGGCCGCGAGGCCAAGCCACATCTGGGTCTGGCCGATCATGTCCAGCGCGGTGTTGGCCAGCGCGATGTCTTCCTCCAGCGCCGGCGCGTGGCCGCACCATTCGCTGACCCGATGGCCCAGGATCAGGGTGTTGTCGCCCATCCGCAGCAGGAACTGCAGAAAGGCCTCATCCTTGGAAACAGGGGTGCTCATCACATTGCCCCCACGTCTTCGGGAATGTCGAAGAAGGTCGGATGGCGGTAGACCTTGGACTCGGCCGGTTCATAGAGCGGGCCTTTGTCGCTGGGCGATGAGGCGGCGATGCGGTTGGCCTCGACCACCCAGATCGACACGCCTTCGTTGCGGCGGGTATAGACGTCGCGGGCGTTCTTGATCGCCATTTCGGCGTCCGGCGCATGCAGGGAACCGACGTGGCGGTGGCTCATCCCGTGCTGGCCGCGGATGAAGACTTCCCAGAGGGGCCATTCGTTTTTCATGTCTCAAATCCTCCTGGCTGAGGGGGCGCTGCGCGGCTGGCCGGAGCGCCGGAATGCTTGGGGTTATTCGGCGGCGTGCTTGCGGGCGGCTTTCTTTCTGGCATAGGCCAGCATCCCGTCGCGCACCCAGGCGCCGTGGTCCCAGGCCTTGTTGCGGGCGGCGAGCCGGTCGGTGTTGCACGGGCCGTTGCCCTGGATCACCTCAAAGAACTCATCCCAGTCCGGGTCGGTGTAATCGTAATGGCCGCGTTCCTCGTTCCATTTCAGGTCCGGGTCGGGGACAGTCAGGCCAAGGAACTCAGCCTGCGGCACGGTCTGGTCGACGAACTTCTGGCGCAGCTCGTCATTGGTGTTCATCTTGATCTTCCAGGCCATCGACTGCGCCGAATGGACCGAATCCTTGTCGGAGGGGCCGAACATCATCAGCGACGGATACCAAAGGCGGTTCAGCGCATCCTGGGCCATCTTTTTTTGCTCGGGCGTGCCCTCGGCCATCTTGCGGATGGCGTCATAGCCCTGGCGCTGGTGAAAGCTTTCCTCTTTGCAGACCCGGATCATCGCGCGGGAGTAGGGGCCGAAGGAAGTCCGCTGCAGCGGCACCTGGTTCATGATCGCGGCCCCGTCGACCAGCCAGCCGACTGCGCCGATATCGGCCCAGTTCAGCGTCGGGTAGTTGAAGATCGACGAATACTTCATGCGCCCGTCCAGCAGCATTTCCGTCATCTCGTCACGGGACACGCCCAGCGTTTCCGCCGCACAGTACAGGTACAGGCCGTGACCGGCCTCATCCTGCACCTTGGCGAGCAGGATCGCCTTGCGCTCCAGCGTCGGCGCGCGGGTGATCCAGTTGCCCTCGGGCAGCTGACCGACGATTTCGGAATGGGCGTGCTGACCGATCTGGCGGATCAGCGTCTTGCGGTAGCCTTCGGGCATCCAGTCCTTGGGCTCGATCTTCTCACCCGCGTCGATGCGCGCCTGAAAGGCCGCCAGCTGTTCGGGATCGTCCTGGGTCGCCTCGGATTTGACCATCTGAGCATACATGTCTGGGACCTCCTGCGGGTTAGGTTACACGCGTTCCAGGATCAGGGCTGTCCCCTGTCCGACACCAACGCACATGGTACACAGCGCATAACGGCCACCGCTGCGCTGCAACTGATAGGCGGCGGTCAGCACCAGCCGCGCGCCGGACATGCCCAGCGGGTGGCCGATCGCAATCGCACCGCCATTGGGGTTAACATGGGGCGCGTCATCCGCGATGCCAAGTTCGCGCAGCGTGGCAAGGCCCTGGCTGGCAAAAGCCTCGTTCAGTTCGATCACGTCCATCTGCTCGATGGTCAGGCCGGTGCGCGCCAGCACCTTGCGGGTGGCGGGCACCGGGCCGATGCCCATGATGCGCGGCTCCACACCTGCGGCAGCCATGCCGACGATGCGGGCCATAGGTTTCAGGCCGTTCTTTGCGGCAGCAGCCTCACTCGCCATCAGGATCGCGGCGGCGCCGTCATTGACGCCGGAGGCATTGCCCGCGGTCACCGTCTTGTCCGGGCCATTGACTCCCTTGAGGCCCGCCAGCTTTTCAGCCGAAGTGCCGGGGCGGGGGTGTTCGTCGGTGTCTACCACCAGCGGATCGCCCTTGCGCTGGGGGATCGTCACAGGGGTGATCTCGTCCTTGAAAATACCCGCCCCGTGCGCTGCGGCCCAGCGGGCCTGGCTGCGGGCGGCAAAGGCGTCCTGATCCTCGCGGGAGATGCCGTAATCCGCAGCGACGTTGTCGGCGGTCTGCGGCATGGAATCGGTGCCGTACATCTTCTCCATCTGCGGGTTCACGAAGCGCCAGCCGATGGTGGTGTCATAAACCGCATTGGCGCGGGTGAAGGCGGCAGTTGCCTTGGGCATCACAAAGGGCGCGCGGCTCATGCTCTCAACCCCGCCGGCGATGGCCATGTCATAATCGCCTGCCTTGATGCCGCGCGACGCCATGCCGACCGCATCCATGCCGGACGCGCAAAGCCGGTTGATGGTGGTGCCGGGAACGGTGGCGGGCAGGCCCGCCAGCAGCGCCGCCATGCGGGCGACGTTGCGGTTGCTTTCACCGGCCTGATTGGCGTCCCCCAGGATCACGTCATCCAGCGAACCCCAATCTGCATCCGGGTTGCGCGCGGCCAAGGCCGCAATCGGCAAGGCGGCCAGGTCATCGGTGCGCAGCTGGCTTAGCGCGCCGCCGTAGCGGCCGATCGGGGTGCGGGTGGCATCGCAGATGAAAGCATCCATGGGTGTTCGCGTCTCCTGTGGCGGCGGCAGGGATAAGCCGACCGTTGGGTCGGTGATACGCCGGAAGATGATTCGCGGCAAGTTAAATGTAACGAGAAATGACTGACCTCTAAAATAATGTAACGAGTCCTGCGGGTTTCAAGCCTCCGCCGGTTTCTGCGCCGTGCTCCGGTTCTAAAAATCAATGCAGCGCAGGACGTCATTGGGGTAGAGTCTGTCTTGAACCTGAAAATGGGTTTGGCCTGCCCTTTCAAAACCATGGCTGAGATAGAAGGCGATGGCCCCCTTGTTTTCGGAATTGGTGGCAAGCCACGGGGCGTTCCAGCCGTTGCTGCGGCAGGCCTCAATCCCCGCAGCGAGCAGGGCTTGTCCCAGGCCCCGACCCTGGTGCCGGGGCTGAACGTAAAGCGTCGAGATTTCAGTTGCAGAACTGCTGCGGCCCGGGCACGGGTTGCCGTGTGATACCCGGATGTAGCCGTCAATTCCCTCGCGGTTTTCTGAAACCAGCAGCGTTTCTGCAGAGCGGTTCAGGAGGTCGAGGAAGTGGCCGCGGGTAAACTGGCCAAGCGCGTAATCCGCAAAGATACTGCTGATGCCTTGGCGCAAATATGTGCCGATCCACACTTCGATGGAGAGGACCGCAAGACAGGAGGCGTCTTCGGGTCTGGCTGCGCGGATTGATCCGGGGTTGGGTATATCGCTCATAATATGCTTTGCCTTTGGAGGACTTGCGGGCGGGGCGTGCGCCGGGGGAAATGCATGGCTGTTAAGGAAATTCATTCTCGCCATTTTGCTTCACCTGTTCAATAATCCCGGCACTTACCGGGAGGCGCCGATGAACATTCTCTACATCATGTTCGACCAACTGCGGTTCGATTACCTCAGTTGTGCGGGCCATCCGCATCTGCAGACGCCGCATATCGACGCGCTGGCGGCCAGGGGTGTGCGGTTCACCCGCGCTTATGTGCAGTCGCCTACCTGCGGCTCGTCGCGGATGTCGAGCTATACGGGGCGTTACCCGTCCAGCCATGGGGTGCAGTTCAACGGCTACCCTTTGCGGGTGGGGGAGTGGACCATGGGCGACCACCTGCGCAAGGCGGGGATGGGCTGCCACCTGATCGGCAAGACCCATATGGTGGCGGATGCCGACGGGATGCAGCGGCTGGGGCTGGCGCCGGACAGCGTGATCGGCGTGCGGCAGTCGGAATGCGGCTTTGACCCCTATGTGCGCGATGACGGGCTGTGGGCGGAAGGGCCGGATGGGTTCTATGACGCAAAGCGCAGCCCCTATAACGAGTACCTGAAAGAAAAGGGGTATCCGGGCGGCAACCCCTGGAACGACTTTGCCAATGCAGGCGTCGAGGGCGGCGATGTGGCCTCTGGCTGGTTCATGGTCAATGCGGACAAGCCCGCCAATATCGCCGAGGAAGACAGCGAAACGCCCTGGCTGACCACCCGGGCGATGGAGTTTATCGATCAGGCCGAAGCCCCTTGGTGCGCGCATCTGAGCTACATCAAACCGCATTGGCCCTATATCGTTCCCGCGCCCTATCACGGCATGTACGGGCCGGAGCATGTGCTGCCGGTGGTGCGCTCAGACGCTGAGCGCGAGGACGCGCATCCGGTGTTTCAAGGCATGATGAACAACCAGATCGGCAAAACCTTCAGCCGGGACGAGGTGCGCGAGAAGGTGATCCCCGCCTATATGGGGCTGATCAAACAGGCGGACGACCAGATGGGCCGCCTGTTCGGCTGGCTGGAGGACACCGGCCGGATGCAGGACACGATGATCGTGGTGACTTCGGACCATGGCGATTATCTGGGCGATCACTGGCTGGGGGAGAAGAACCTGTTCCATGACCCCTCGATCAAGGTGCCGCTGATCATTTACGATCCGCGCGCGGATGCGGATGCTGCACGTGGAACAACCTGTGATGAACTGGTCGAGGCGATCGACCTGTTGCCGACGTTCCTGGAAGCGGCGGGCGGCGATCCGGCGCCGCATATTTTGGAGGGGCGCTCGCTGATGCCGTTCTTGCGCGGGGAAAGCCCGGACTGGCGGGAGTATGCGGTGGCCGAGTTCGACTATTCCACCATGCCGCTGTGCGGGAAGTTGGAACTGGAGCCCAAGGATGCGCGGCTGTTCATGGTGACGGACAAACGCTGGAAGTTCATGCATGCCGAGGGCGGGCTGCGGCCGATGCTGTTCGATATGGAAAACGACCCGGATGAACTGGTGGATCTGGCCAAGGGAGAAGCCCATCAGGAGGTCATCGACCTGATGTATGACCGGCTGCTGGAATGGGGCCTCAGGATGTCGCAGCGGATCACTTTGTCGGATGCGCAGATCAAGGCGCGGCGCGGCACATCCGGCCGCAAGGGTATCCTGCTGGGGGTCTATGAGGCCGATGAGCTGGCCCCTGAGCTGACAGAGAAATACCGCAGGCCGGTGCCGCAGTAACGGCTCTGCATATTCACCTTTGCACAAATGCACCGGGGGTGAAGCCCGTCTTGGAAGCCGTCCGGGGGACGGTTTCAGGGCTGAACGGGGCAGGGCCCCAATCCGCAGGGCGGGGGCAGCGCCCCGATCCGCGTTGCCAGCCGATCATAGCCGGCCTAAATTGGCGCAAACGCAGCAAGGGTGCGATATGGCAGGGCAGACGGAACAGGTTCTGAACGCAATTCTTCAGGACATCGAGTCCGGCCGGCTGGTGCCCGGCGCGCCGCTGGAGGAGGGCGAGCTGGTGGACCGCCACGGTGTCTCCCGCACGCCGGTGCGCGAGGCCTTCATCCAGCTGGAGGCCATCGGGCTGATCAAGCGGCTGCCGCGCAAAGGCGCGGTGCTGTTCAAGCCGACGCTGGAGGAATTCCTGGCGATTCTGGAAGTGCATGCCCAGCTGGAAGGGCAGGCCGCGGCACTGGCGGCACGGCGGCTGTCTCCGGCACAGGCCAGCGAGCTGGACGCAGCGGTTGCCGCTTGCGAGCGGCATGCAGCGGAGCAGGGCGATGGTGATCCGGCGGGCTATTACCAGCTGAACCTGCGGTTTCATGCCTGTGTAGCCGAAGGGTCGGGCAATCCGTTTCTGGTCGAGATGATCAAAACCAACGCCCGCAAGCTGATGGCCTATTACCGGGCGCGATACCGCTATCCCGGCGCCATTGCGCAGTCGGCCAAGGAGCACCGGGAGATTGCCGCGCTGATCTTTGCCCATGACCGTGAGGGGGCGGAGACGGCGATGATCTCCCATGTTCAGTTCGATCAGGTGACGGTGATGGATCTGCTGGCAGCGCTGGGCTGAGCCTTTGGTAAAACGGGGCCGTTGCGGCCCCCGTGCCTCCGGCAGGAGTGTTTTTAACCAGAAACAAGCGGTGGATCAGCTCTGCCGGGCCTGTTCGAAGAAGCGGGCGAGGCATTCGGCAAAGGTTTTCTGGTCGGCGCGTCCGGCAAGGCTGTTCAGCGCACGGGCGTAGACTTTGGAACCAAGGGTTTCGCGCAGCTCTTCGGTCAGGGCAGTGATGAAATCGTGGCTCATCTCCGGGTGGTGCTGGGTGGTGAAGATATGGCGCCCAAGGGTGAAGCCGCTATTGATTCCGCAAGAGGTGCTGAAGGGGGCGGCCCCCTCGGGCAGGGTGGCGACGCATTCACAGTGCGCGCCGTAGAGATTTACCTCATCCGGCAGGCCGCCGGCCCAGCCGGGGCGGTTCACCAGCTGGTTGCGGGTCAGCCCGTGCACCCAGCCGTCCGGGTTGTGATCGAGCGTGCCGCCAAGCGCCAGCGCGATGGCCTGATGGCCGAAACAGGCGCCGAACAGCGGAAAGCGGCGGGTGCGGGCCGTGCGGATCAGCTCCAGCAGCTGCGTGACCCAGGGCGCGCCGGAGCGGACCGAGGCCGGGCTGCCGGTGATCATTGCGCCGTCAAAGGCAAACAGGTCCTGCGGGAACGCGCCGTCCTTCACGGAAAACACAGAGGTGCGCCAATCCGGCCGCGCCATCTGTATGAGGCCGGTGAATTTCTCTCCGTCCTTCGGGCGGGCCCGGGCAAACTCGCTTTCGTCGGTGTTGGTCATCAGGATGGCCAGATGCATCAGGATACTCGCAAGGTTTTCATTTACATATTTATAGTGTTTATTAATATACATTGAGCAAGCAAGTCAGGGAAGCCCGCAATGACAGTCTGGACCCCCGCGGATGACGGCCATGCGGATCTGAGCAGCCATGATGCCTTTGTCCATGGCCCGCCGCACAACACCTTTGCCCGGCTGCGCCGCGAGGATCCGCTGCATTGGACCGAATATGCAGGCGGTGAAAACTTCTGGTCGGTCACCCGCTATGAAGACATCACGGTGATGAACAAAAATACCGAGGTGTTTTCTTCGGCCCGGGGGATCCGGATGGAGGATCAGTCTTACGAGGAATACCTGGCGCGGCGGACCTTTCAGGAAACCGACCCGCCGGAACA
Organism: Leisingera methylohalidivorans DSM 14336; assembly: GCF_000511355.1. Lineage (NCBI taxonomy): Bacteria > Pseudomonadati > Pseudomonadota > Alphaproteobacteria > Rhodobacterales > Roseobacteraceae > Leisingera > Leisingera methylohalidivorans. Next base: position 663,560 of record NC_023135.1, read on the forward strand.
TTCCAAGGTGCGGATGAAGCTGCTGAAAGCGTTCTCAAAAACCACAATGGCGCAGTATGAGCAGGATATCCGGGATTTGTGCGCGGATATTCTGGATCAGGCGCTGGCCAAGGGGGAGTTTGACGCCACCAGGGAGATCGCCCGGCAGCTGCCGATGCGGATGCTGGGCCGGGTGGTGGGCCTGCCGGAGGCGGACCTGCCTTGGCTGGTGGAGAAGGGCGATGCGCTGATTGCCAATACCGACCCGGATTTCACCTCCCATGTGCTGGACAGGATGCAGACGGATGAGTTCCGGATGATGCCGTTCAATTCGCCTGCCGGTGCGGAGCTTTATGTCTATGCCAAAGAACTGATGGAGGCGAAGGCGAAGACGGGCGACACTGCGGGGGTGCTGAACCTGATCCTGGCGCCAGCCAAGGATGGGTCTGTCATCACCGAGACCGAGTTCCGCAACTTCTTCTGCCTGCTGGTGGCGGCGGGCAATGACACCACGCGTTATTCGATTGCGGCGGGCATTCAGGCGATGTGCCGCCAGCCGGAACTGCTGGCGCAGATGCAGGCGGGCGGCGCGGTCTGGGACACCGCCGCGGATGAGATCATCCGCTGGGCGACGCCTGCGCTCTATTTCCGCCGCACTGCGACGCGGGATGTGGAGATGCATGGCAAGACCATCGGGGCAGGCGACAAGGTGCTGTACTGGTTTGCCTCGGCCAACAGGGATGACGGGTATTTTGAAGATCCATTTCACGTGAATCTGCACCGCAGCCCGAACCGGCATCTGTCGTTCGGCCAGTTCGGCCCGCATGTCTGCCTGGGCATGTGGCTGGCGCGGCTGGAGGTGACGGTGCTGTTTCAGGAACTGGCTAAGCGCATCCGGCATATCGAATCCGCCGGGCCGCACAAGTTTCTGCGGTCGAATTTCGTGGGCGGCATCAAGGCGCTGCCGGTGCGGGTGGAAGCCGCGTGAAACCCAGACCCTTCCTAGGGAAAGATTCTGCAAAAACCGCAATATATGTTATGAAACAAGGCACGGGAAACGATGCCGAAGACAGTCCAACAGGGAAGGACCTTGTGTCATGAAGACCCGCCTGCGCGCGATGTTTTGCGATCACCTCAGCATCATGCGGGGGAAGTACCTGCCCAATTCTAAGATCGGCGATGACTCGACCCGGTTCTGCCGCTCGGTCTTTGGCACCCACTACGACAGGGACCTGCTGGATGCGCCGGGTGCGATGGTCAAGCAGGGCCTGCCGGATATGGAGCTGAAGTGGCTGCATGACGATATCCGCGACAGCTGGCATGCTTCGACCAAGGTGGTGCTGGGGGATTTGTATGACGATGCAGGCCAGCCGCTGGCGCTGTGCCCGCGCGGCACGCTGAAGCGGGCGGTGGCGGACTGGCGGAAACACGGGCTGACGCCGAAAGTCGGGATTGAACTGGAGGCCTTTGCGCTGCAGGCGGATGATCGCGGGCGGCTGATGCCCTATGACGCGCCGGGCGGGGTGGTTTACGGCACCGGGCCCTTTGCCGATCCGTTGCGCTTCAATGACCGGATCTGGGCGATGGCGGATGACATGGGGTTTTCGCTCGACATGATCACGGCGGAATTCGACAGCCCGCAGTTTGAATACACGCTGACCTTTGACGACGCGGTCAAGGCGGTGGATGACATCGTGCTGTTCCGCCTGATGGCGCGCGAGGTGGCGCTGGAATACGGCATTGTCCTGACCTTCATGCCGAAACCGGTGGCCGAGGCAGGCGGTTCCGGCATGCATATCAACTTCTCCTTTGCGGATGAGGCGGGCGGCAATGCGCTGTCCGCGGGGCCGCGGGGCGGGCCGGAGCATATGAACGATCTGGCGCGCGGCTGCCTGGCGGGCTTGCTGCATCACCACAAGGGGCTGGCGGGGCTGATTGCACCCACCGCCAACAGTTACCTGCGGCTGCAGCCGGGGTCGCTGTCGGGGTATTGGCAGAACTGGGGCGGCGATCATCGCAATGTGACCACGCGGATCAGTTCCGAGGGCGGCGCCAAGGCGCGGCTGGAGCACCGGATGGCGGATGCGTCGGCCAATCCCTACACGGCAGTGGCGGCGGTGCTGCAGGCGGCGCGGCTGGGGGTGGAGAACGGCCACCAGCTGCCGCCGATGGAAACCGGTGATGGCTTTGACCGGACTGACGCAGGCGAGGGCACGGCGGTGGATCTGAAGGGCGCGGTTGGCGATCTGGAGCGGGATACTGTGCTGGCAGAGGCCGTTGGGCCGGAGCTGGTTGCCAGCCACGTCTTCATGAAGCGCAAGGAAGTGCGCAAGACCCGGGATCTGGAAGGCGACGGGATGCGCGATTTCTACGTGAATTTTATCTGAGTATCCGCAGGCGGTTCCCGGCAAGGGGATTGGCAACGGGATTGGCAACGGGGATTGGCAACGGGCGCAGATGCGGCAGCGGCGCCCGTTGCCGTATGCCGCAACCGCGCCGCGCCAGCGGCGCCGACGAAGGCGCGGGCCCGAAGCATTTGCTTCGGGCCCGCCATGGCACCTCGCGGCGCCCGGACCTTGCGGCCCGGGCGCGGGCGGCGTCTGGTGCGGGTGTCAGCCCGCCGCTGCCAGGCCTGCGTCCAGGGCGGAAAGGATGGTCGCGGCTTCGGCCTCGCTCAGCACCAGCGGCGGTGACAGGATGATATTGGGGCCGGAGACCCGCACCATCGCGCCGGCCTTATAGGCCGCTTCCTGCAGCCTGCCGGTGGACGCCTTGTCCGCCGCTGCCTTGGTGGTGCGGTCGGACACCAGTTCCACTGCGCTCATCAGGCCGTGGCCGCCGCGGACATCGCCGATCAGCTCGTATTTCTGCTGCAGCGCCAGCAGACCCTCATGGATCTGGGTGCCGCGGGCGGCGGCATTTTCGGGCACGTTCAGGCGCAGGGTCTCTTCCAGGCAAGCCAGGGCGGCAGCCGCCCCGACCGGATGGCCGGAGTAGGTGTAGCCATGGCCGATGGCGGCCTTGCCGGTGGTATCCTTCTCGAAGACTTCGGTCATGCGATCCGCGATCATCACCGCGCCGAAGGGGAAGTAGCCGTTGGTGATCGCTTTCGCGGTGCACATCATGTCCGGCTGCACGCCCCAGTGGCGCGAACCGGTCCAGGAGCCGGTGCGCCCGAAGGCGGTGATCACCTCATCGGCGATCAGCAGGATGCCATGTTTCGTGCAGATCTCGCGCACGCCGGGCATGAAGCTGGAATGCGGCGGGATCACCCCGCCGGCGCCGAGGACCGGCTCCATAATGAAGGCGGCGATGGTGCCTGCGCCCTGGAAGGCAATTTCATCTTCCAGTGCCTGCAGGCAGAACTGGGCGAGGCGTGCGGGGTCTGTCTCGTTGAACGGGTTGCGGTAGGCATAGGGCGCCGGGATGTGATGGCAGCCGGGCAGCAGCGGTTCGTACTGGGTGCGGAAATTGGCATTGCCGTTGACTGAGGCGCCGCCCATGTGGGTGCCGTGATAGCCCTTTTTCAGGCTCAGGAATTTGGTGCGGCCGGCCTCGCCGCGGATCTTGTGGTACTGGCGGGCCAGCCGCAGGGCGGTTTCCACCGAATCCGAGCCGCCGGAGGTGAAAAACGCGCGGGTGAGCCCGTCGGGTGCAAAGAATTTGCGCAGCTCCTCGGCCAGCTGGATCACCTGGTCGTTGGTGGTGCCGCGGAAGGTGGAGTAGTAGGGCAGCACATCCAGCTGCGCGGCAATCGCGTCCTTTACCGGCTGGCAGGAAAAGCCGAGGTTCACGTTCCACAGACCGCCGACCGCATCCACTACCTCATGCCCGTCGACATCTGTGATCTTCACCCCCTGGGCCGAGGTGATGATGGCGGGCGGGTTGGCGAGGCTGTCGCCGGGATGCGCCATCGGGTGCCAGAGCGACTTGGCGTTGTGTTCTTTCAGGAAGTTGGAGTCTTTCATGAGGTCAGCTCCTGGATGCGGCCCCGGGCGGGACCTGAGATGGGGAAGTCAGGCGGCGCTGTCCTGCGGATAGTCCGCAGGCGCCGAGCCGCCGATGCGATGGGTGAGGGTGGCGCCCGCGCGGCGCAGGGCCGCGGGGATCCCTTGTGTTTGTTCCGGGGTCATGCGGGAAACCGGCGCGGCCACGGCGAGCGCCCCGATCACCTGGCGGTCGGGGCCGAAGACCGGCACTGCGTGGGAATGCACATCCGCCTCGAAGCCGCCGATGGATTGCGCCATGCCGGCGCGGCGGACATCTGCCAGCTGGGCGCGGATTTCCTGCGGGTCGGTAAGCGTTGCAGGTGTGTGGGCCTGCAATGGCTGCGCCAGCGCCGCGTCAACAAAGCCGGGGTCGGCATAGGCCAGCACCGCCATGCCGGAACTGGTGCCGTGAAAGGTCAGAACCTCGGCGTCCTCCATCATCACCTTGGTGGCATGGCGCGGCGAATAGGCGTGCGACAGGGAGTTCAGCTGGCTGCCTTGCAGGAGCGAGAGGTGGGTTGTTTCACCGGTCTCGTCGCTCAGATCGCGCAGCACCCGGCGGGAAACGGAGAGAATCGGAACCGCCGCCTCGCGCAGGGCGGCCAGACGCAGAACCTGCGGTCCGAGCCTGTACATGCGATCGCCGTCTGTCTGTTCGACAAAGCCTGAGTCCTGCAGCTCGCTCATCATCCGGTAGACCGTGGCCTTGTTCATGCCGGACAGGCGGGTGAGGTCGCTGAGCCCGATCCCGGTCCGGCCGTGGTTGAAATATGTCAGTAATGACAAGGCTTTGGATACCGTTCCCATGCGCCTGTCCATTCTCCCTGTTTGATCTTGGCAGGTGGCGCCTTCGGAAAACGACGCACCTTGGATGCAATTTTCTTGACAGATAACGGAGTGGGCTGTCAATCTAAATTCAAACCATGGGTTCGAATAATGAACCATCGGCAAAAGCCGGAATGAAAACTGGGAGGAAAGTCATGAAACTCAAAATCCTCATGAAAGGGGCCGCCGCTGCGGCGGCACTGGGGCTGAGCGCGGTTGCGGCGCAGGCCGACTATCCGGAAAAGCCGGTGAATTTCATCGTGCCGTGGCCGCCGGGTGATCTGGAGGACGTGCTGACGCGGATGATCGCCGAGGATTTCCAGAACGAATACGGTGTTGCGGCAGCTGTCGTGAACAAGCCGGGCGGCGGCGGCGGGCCGTTCCCCGGCGCCATTGAAGTCGCCAACGCGCCGAGCGATGGCTACACCGTCGGCTCTTTTGTGATCGGCGTGCCGGTGATGGGCCACCAGATCGACATCCCGCCGCTGACGCCTGAGAAATTCGACCCTCTGGGGATCTTCCTGACCTATCCCTTTGTAATCGCGACCTCGGGTGATGCGCCCTACAGCTCGATGGAAGAGCTGGCGGCCTATGCCAAGGAAAACGACGTGGCGCTGGGCCATTTCGGCGATGTGCTGACCCCGACCCAGGTGACCAAGGCCTATGCCAAGAACGCCGGTTTCGAATGGGGCTCGGACGCGGCCTTTGATGCCTTGGATTGCAACACGCTGGCCTCGGGAGATGCGGATGTGATCAACACCACATTGCAGCTGGTGCTGCCTTGTCTTGATGACATCAAGGTGCTGGTCTCGATCACCGACGAGCGTATCCCGCTGGCGCCCGATGCGCCGACCATCGGCGAGCTGGACAAGAGCCTGGACATCGCCCTGTGGAACGGGCTGTTCGTGACCAAGGACACCCCGCAGGATGTGCGCGACAAGATCATCGCCGTGGCCGAAAAGACGGTGATGAGCGAACGCGCGCAGAACGTTGCCAAGGAAACCGGCGCGCTGGTCTACTGGCAAAACGCCGGGGACAGCGCCGCCCGGGTTGCCAATGATATCGGCACCATGGCCCGTATCAGCGGCCTGCTGTCGGAGTAATCCCCCCCGCGGCACCGGGGTCTGATTGGACCCGGTGCCGTTTAACTCGCGCGGACAAAGAACGTCACACATGCCTTCGGAACGTGAACACCGTTTTGCCGGACCGCGGCGCGGACAGCTGGTTTTTGCCCTCTTCCTGGTGGGCGCGGCGCTGCTGCTGCTGGTTCTGATCACAGAGCAGACCGCCTGGGTCGAGAAGGCCAAGCTTTTTGCCCAGCCCCGGTTCTGGCCCGCTGTCGCCATTGGCGGCATGGTGCTGCTGGGGGGGCTGCATCTGTACAGGCTGCCGTGGCGGCGGGTCAGCCGTTACGACCTGCAGGAAGTCAGGCGCTGGGCGCAGGTTTTCGAATTTGCCGGCTGGTTCATGGGTTATGTCCTCTTGGTGCCGATCATTGGCTATCTGCCCGTGACACTGGCCTTCATGCCGCTGCTCAGCTGGCGGATGGGCTACCGCAGCCGCTTCATGCTGGGCATCAGCCTAGCCTTCGCGGTGGCAGTGGTGGTGCTGTTCAAAGCCGTCCTGTCGGTCAAGATCCCGGGCGCGATGCTGTACGAGTATCTGCCGGGGCCGCTGCGCAGTTTCTTCATTCTTTATCTCTGAGTGCCCGCCATGGACCTTATCCTGTCTGCCATAGATATCCTGATGCGCTGGGACGTGGCGCTGGCGCTGCTGGCGGGCTCGGTCGGCGGCGTGCTGATCGGCGCGATCCCCGGAGTCGGTCCGGCGGTGGCGATTGCCATCCTGCTGCCCGCGACGTTTTCGATGGACCCGATTGTGGGCCTGACGGTGCTGCTGGGGATCTACGGCTCCTCTATGTACGGCGGCGCCATTCCGGCGATCCTGATCAATACGCCCGGCACCGCGGTCAATGCGCTCACCACCTATGACGGCTACCCGATGACCGCGCGGGGGGAGCCGCGAAGGGCGTTGAGCCTGGCCTATTCCGCCAGCTTTTTCGGCGGCATCTTTTCGGTCATCTGTTTGATCCTGTTTGCGCCGGTGCTGGCAAAGATCGCGCCGATGTTCGGCTCGCGCGAGATTTTCATGGCCGCACTTTTGGGCCTGATCCTGGTGGTGGTCGCCCACCGCGGCCAGGCGCTGATTGCGGGGGCGCTGGCCTGTTTCGGGATATTCCTGCAGACCATCGGGCTGGAGCCGGTGAAATACACCCAGCGCTACACTTTCGGGCAGGATTTTCTGGGCAGCGGCATCAACCTCATTGTGGTGGTGCTGGGGCTGTTTGCCATTTCCCAGGCTTTTGTGCTGCTGACGGATGAGGACGAGAAGGTCCGCATGACCCGCCTGCGCGGCGGCATGTTCCAGGGCCTGCGCGAGCTGGCACGCCATCCGCGGGTGGCTGGAGTCTCTGCTACCTTTGGCGTGCTGATGGGCATGGTGCCCGGTGTGGGGGAATTCACTGCGCAATTCATGTCCTACACCTATGCGCAAAAAACCTCGAAACGGCCGCAGGATTTCGGCCATGGCTCCTCGGAAGGGCTGATCGCGGCGGAGACCGCGAACAACGCTGTGCCTGCCGCCGCCATGGTGCCGCTCTTGGCGCTGGGCATCCCGGGCGAGGCGCTGACGGCCATGATGCTGTCGGTCTTTTACGTGCACAACGTGGTGCCGGGGCCGGGGCTGTTCCAGAACGACATGGACTTTGTGGTGGCGCTGTACCTCGCGCTGCTGATCCTGAACGTGCTGGTGCTGCTGTTCCTGCTGTTCGCCACCCGGTCGCTGATCCAGGTGGTGCGCATCCCCAACCGGTTCCTGGGGGTCTGCATCCTGACGCTCAGCTTTGTCGGCGTCTACAGTTTGCGCAATTCCGCCACCGATTGTGTGATGGCGGCGGCGTTTGGTATCCTTGGCTATGTGCTGAAACGCCTGTCGCTGCCCGCGGTGCCGATCATCCTGGGCATGGTTCTGGGCGGCATCATGGAGGTGAAGCTGCGCGCGGCCATGGCAAGGGTGAAGGAACCCTTTGACTTCATTGACCGCCCGGTGGCGTTCATCCTGTTTCTACTCATCATCATCGTTCTGGCGGTCCATATCCTGCGGGTGCTGAAGGACCAGAAGGAACTGAAGGAGGCCGAATGGCAGACCAAATCCTCATCGACAAGCTTCGGCAGCTTGATGTGGCGCCGCAGAAACTCTTTCTTGAAGGATCATGGCAAGCGGGTTCGGGCCAGACACTCGAAGTTGCTTCGCCGGTTGACGGATCTGTTCTGACCACGCTGCAGGGCGCCTCTGCCAGGGACGTCGACAACGCTGTCGCTTCGGCGCGGCGGGCGTTTGAGGACCGCCGCTGGGCGGGACAGAGCCCCGCCGCACGCAAACAGGTGCTGCACAGGATTGCGGACCGGATCGCAGCGGAGGCAATTGAACTGGCGGTGCTGGGCGTGCGCGACAACGGCACCGAGTTCAGCATGGCGCTGAAGGCAGAGCCGGGATCGGCAGCGGGCACATTCCGCTACTACGCCGAGGCGTTGGACAAGGTTGCCGGGGAGGTCGCGCCGACCGCGCCGGATGTGCTGGGGCTGGTGCAGCGGATGCCGGTGGGGGTGGTGGGCGCCATCGTGCCGTGGAACTTCCCGCTGATGATCGGCGCCTGGAAGCTGGCGCCGGCGCTGGCGATGGGCAATTCGGTGGTGCTGAAACCGGCGGAAACCGCCTCGCTGACGCTGCTCCGGCTTGCGGAGATCTGTTCCGAGTGCGGCCTGCCGGACGGGGTGCTGAATGTGGTGACCGGCTCCGGCGCCGAGGCGGGTGCCGCGCTGGCGGCGTCCAACGGCGTGGATGTGCTGGCGTTCACCGGCTCCGGCGCGACGGGGCGCAAGCTGCTGGAGGCCTCGGCGCGGTCCAACCTCAAGCGCTGCTATCTGGAGCTGGGCGGCAAGTCGCCCAACATCGTCTTTGCCGACGCGCCGGATCTGGCCAAGGCGGCCAAGGTCTCTGCCGCGGGCATCTTCCGCAATTCCGGGCAGGTCTGTATTGCCGGTTCCCGCCTGCTGGTCGAGGCGTCGGTTCATGATGAGTTTGCTGAACTGCTGCAGGCCGAGGCCGAGGCGCTGCGAGTGGGCGATCCGCTGGACCTGAAGACGCATGTCGGCGCGGTGAATTCCGAGGAGCAGCTGCGCCGCAACCTCTCCTTCATGGATATGGCGCGGGCCGAGGGCGGGCAGGTCATCACCGGCGGCCATCGCATTCTGGAAGACACCGGCGGCACCTATATGTCGCCCGCAATTGTCACCCATGTGGCGCAGGATCACGCATTGTTCCAGCGCGAGGTCTTCGGGCCGGTGCTGGCGGTTACCAGGTTCGAGACCGAGGCGGAGGCGCTGAACCTTGCCAATGCCACCGACTTTGGCCTGGCGGCAGGTGTTTGGACCGCGAACCTGTCCCGCGCGCACAGGATGGTGGCGGGCATCCGCGCCGGCGTGGTGCATGTGAACACTTATGGCGGTTCTGATAACACGGTGCCTCTGGGCGGTGTCGGCCAGTCCGGCAACGGCCATGACAAGTCGCTGCATGCGCTGGACAAATACACCGACCTGAAAACAGCTTGGATCCAGCTGTGAAGCAGGTCCTGCCGGAGCAAAACCAACTGCCTCCGGCGGGAGTATTCGGGCAAAGATGAAGAGCGCCGGGCGCGACGACAGCCGCCCTTGCGAAGCTGATCAGACGGGAGATTAAGCCTGTGGCAGACAAGACCATACTGGTTGCCGGAACCTATGACACCAAAGACGAGGAGCTGGGCTATCTGGCGGAGGTGATCCGCGGGCAGGGCGGTTGTGTCCTGACGATGGACGTCAGCGTGCTGGGGGATCCCAGCCAGCCCGCGGATGTCAGCAAGCATGCGGTGGCAGAGGCGGGTGGCAGCTCGATCCGGGCGGCGATAGACTCGGGCGATGAAAACACCGCCATGCAGATCATGGGCGCAGGCGCTGCGGCCGTGGCGCAGGAGCTGTACCGGCAGGGGCGCATTGACGGGGTGATCGTATTGGGCGGCACCATGGGCACCGATCTGGCGCTGGATCTATGTGCGGCATTACCGGTGGGAGTGCCCAAATACATCGTCTCTACCGTGGCGTTTTCGCCGCTGATGCCGCCGGAGCGGATCCCGGCGGATGTGCAGATGATCCTCTGGGCCGGGGGGCTTTACGGGCTGAACACGATTTGCAAGGCATCGCTCAGCCAGGCTGCTGGCGCGGTGCTGGGCGCGGCCCGGGCGGTGGAGCCGCCCGAACGCGACCGGCCGCTGATCGGCATGACGTCATTCGGCAAGACTGTGCTGCGTTACATGGTGGCGCTGAAACCGGCGCTGGAGGCGCGCGGGTTCGAGGTGGCTGTCTTTCATGCCACCGGCATGGGCGGGCGGGCGTTTGAAAGCCTGGCCGCGCAGGGCGCCTTTGCTGCGGTGATGGATTTTGCCCCGCAGGAAGTGTCGAACCACCTGTTCGGCGGATTATCGGCCGGGGCGGACCGGATGACCAATGCCGGCCGCGCGGGCATACCGCAGCTGGTGGCGCCGGGCTGTTACGATCTGGTGGATTTCACCGGCTGGCAGGACACGCCCGCTGAATTGAAAGGGCGGGAAACCCATGCCCACAACCGTCTGCTTACTTCTGCCCTGCTGAATGCTGACGAGCGGCGGCAGGTGGCACAGGCGGTTTGCGGCAAACTGGCCGCTGCCAAGGCGCCGGTGGCCGTGCTGCTGCCCGCCGGGGGGTGCAACGAATGGGACCGTCCCGGTGCCCCGTTGCATGATGGCGAAGGGCTGGCGGCCTTTTGCGATGAAATGCGTGCCTTCTGCCCGGAGAATGCGGTGCTGCATGATCTGGACTGCCATATCAATGATGCAGCCTTTGCCGATAAGGCTCTGGAAATTCTGGACAGCTGGATTGCCAGCGGTGTGGTGAAGACCGGCTGAACAGCCAATCCCCTTTTCTATTGGTTGTGCCTCTTGATAATGCGTTTCAAGAAGTTCCAATGCTTCTATATTTCTGTTACGTAATGGCTGGAATGGCCGGCATTTGCAGCGCCCGGGCGTCTCTGGCGCGGGCTTTGCAGGCCTTTGGCTGCCTTTGGGGCTTGGCGCCGGTTCGGCTGCCGTGCCAAATCGGAGGAGAGCCGGGCGCAGCTGCCGCCGCCCTGGGAACAAGAGGATGACCGGATGAGTGAAGCCATAGCATATGAGCGCGCGGGTGACGTTGCTGTTCTGAAGGCGCAGAACCCGCCTGTGAACGCACTGGGGGCTGAAGTGCGCAAAGGGTTGCTGGCGGGGATCGAACGCGCGGAACAGGATGGCGCCAAAGCGGTGCTGATCTACGGCGAGGGCCGGACCTATTTTGCCGGCGCCGATATCCGCGAATTCGGCAGGCCGCCGAAGGACCCGCAACTGCCCGCCCTGTGCAGCCGGATCGAGGCGTCGCCGCTGATCGTGGTCTCGGCGATGCATGGCACGGCGTTGGGCGGCGGGTTGGAGGTGGCCTTGTCCTCGCACTACCGGATTGCGGTGCCCTCCGCCAAGATGGGGCTGCCCGAGGTCAACCTCGGCATTCTGCCCGGTGCAGGGGGCACCCAGCGGCTGCCGCGTTTGGCCGGAACCGAAGCGGCATTGGAGATGATTACCAGCGGCCGTCACTTCGGCGCCGCGGAAGCGCTGGAAAAGGGCATTATCGACAAGATCGAAGAGGGGGATCCGCGCGGGATCGGCCTGGCTTATGTGCAGGAACTGCTGGAGCAGGGCGCCCCGCGCCGGGCGGTGGGCGAAATGCCGGCGCCGGACGCGGTGGATTTTGATGCGGCCTATGCGGCCACGCTGAAAAAGGGGCGCGGCCAGCTGTCGCCGGCCACGGCCGTGCGGGCGGTGCAGGCAGCGGTCGAGGCCGAGAGTTTCGAGGCAGGGCTCCAACGTGAGCGCGCGCTGTTCATGGAGCTGATGGGCTCTGACCAGCGGCAGGGGCTGATCCATGCCTTCTTCTCGGAGCGCGCCGTCAGCAAGCTGCCGGAGCTGGAGGGTGTTGAACCGCGCGAGGTTGTCTCGATGGGGGTGATCGGCGGCGGCACCATGGGGGCGGGGATCGCCACCGCCGCATTGCTGGCGGATTTGCCGGTGGTGCTGATTGAAATGACCGATGACGCCGCGGCTGCGGCCCGCGGCCGGATTGAAGGCAACCTGAAAGGGGCCTTGAAGCGCGGTAAGATCACTGAGGCGCAATATGACCGGCTGACCGGCGGGGCGCTGACTGTGGCGACCGATTATGCTGCGCTGTCGCAAGCGGATCTGGTGGTTGAAGCGGTGTTCGAGGACATGGGCGTTAAGCGCGACGTCTTCGGCAAGCTGGATGCCCATTGCAAGCCGGGCGCGGTGCTGGCGACCAATACCTCTTATCTGGATGTCGACGAGATTGCTGCCTCCACCTCACGTCCTCAGGATGTGATCGGACTGCATTTCTTCTCCCCCGCGCATGTGATGAAACTGTTGGAAGTTGTTGTCGCCGAAAAGACTGCTCCGGAGGTGCTGGCCACCGGCTTTGCCCTGGGCAAGCGGCTGAAAAAGGTCGCGGTGCGCTCCGGCATCTGTGACGGGTTCATCGGCAACCGGATCATGAATGCCTACCGCAAGGCGGCGGAATATGTGGTGCTGGACGGCGCCTCGCCCTACCAGGTGGACCAGGCGGTGACCGGTTTCGGCTTCCCGATGGGGCCGTTTGCGATGGGCGATCTGGCGGGGCTGGATATCAACTGGGCCGCCCGCAAGCGCCGCGCGCCCACCCGCGACCCGCGCGAGCGGGTGCCGCGCTTCTACGAGATGCTGTGCGAGAGCGGCGATTTCGGCCAGAAGACCGGCAAGGGATTCTATATCTACGAGGAAGGCCGGCGCGGCGGCGTGCCGAACCCGCAGGTGGCCGGGCTGATTGCGGAAGATCAGGAGCAGCAGGGCGTCACCCCGCGTGAGTTCAGTGACGCAGAAGTCCTGCGCCGTTACATGTGCGCCATGGTCAATGAGGCCGCCAAGGTGGTGGGCGAAGGCATCGCGCGGCGGCCGCTGGATGTGGATATGGTGATGCTGTTCGGCTACGGTTTTCCGCGCTTCTGGGGCGGACCTTTGAAATGGGCCGATCTGCAGGGTCTGGACGGGATCCTGGCCGATATCCGGGCCTATGCGGCAGAAGATGATTTTTTCTGGCAGCCGGCACCGTTGCTTGAACAGCTGGTGGCGGAGGGAAAACCCTTCGATGATCTGAATAAAGACGGCTGAGCCGGGGCGGGCGCCCTTCCGGCCCGGCTGTGCCGGGCTGGACGCGCAAACGCTGGCCGTATCACGCAAACGCTGGCCGTATCACGCACAAGCGCCGCGCGGAACGCGCGGCGCCTGGCCCAACAAGAGCGGCGCATTCTTGCATGCGCCTGGCGATTGACGGGAGTTCCCCGCGGTTTAGGCCCAGGTGCCTTCGGTGGCTGCACGGATCTTGCGGATATTCTCGCCGTAGACTTCGGGGGCGTTGACCGAGCCGCCTTTGAACACGGCTGACCCGGCAACCAGCACGTCGGCGCCGGCCTCGGCCACCAGCGGCGCGGTGGCGGGATCAACGCCGCCGTCGATCTCGATATGCACCGGGCGGTCGCCGATCATCGAACGCAGGCTGCGGATCTTGGCGGTCATGTCGATGAACTTCTGGCCGCCGAAGCCAGGATTCACAGTCATCACGCAGACCAGATCGGTCAGGTCCAGCAGGTGCGCCACCGCTTCCGCAGGGGTGCCGGGGTTCAGCGCCACGCCTGCCTTCATGCCGGCCGCGCGGATCGCCTGCAGGGTGCGGTGGATGTGCGGGCCGGCCTCGATATGGGCGGTCAGCACGTCGGCGCCGGCATCGGCATAGGCGTCGATATAGGGGTCGACCGGGGCGATCATCAGATGCACGTCCATCACCGTCTTCACATGCGGGCGGAACGCCTTCACCGCCTGCGGGCCGAAGGTGAGATTGGGCACGAAATGCCCGTCCATCACATCCACATGCACCCAGTCGGCGCCCTGGGCTTCGATGGCCCGGATCTCCTGGCCGAAGTTGGCGAAATCGGCGGAGAGGATGGAGGGCGCGATCTTGATCTTGCGGTCAAAGGACATCTGGCAGCTTCCTTTTGCAGAGGGAAATGAGGAGTCGAAGGCCGTATAGACCGTCCCGGCCCCTGTGGACAGGGGCAGAATGCGCAGCAGGCCCGTTACCCTGTGCCGCACGCCCGCAGGCTGCGCGGGGCGGCGTTACAAAACTTTCACGGCAGTGACACATCAAGTTTGACCGGGCGGGCTAGGCAGGCCCCGAACGAAGAGGGAGCGCCCCGGTGTTGCGCATTGACAAACTGACGAAACGGTTCAGCGGAAAGATTGCGGTGGATACCGCGACGCTGGACATCGACAAACCCTGCATGATCGGCATCATCGGCCGCTCCGGAGCAGGCAAATCCACCCTGCTCCGGATGCTGAACCGGCTGGAGGACGCCAGCGGCGGCCGTATCTTGTTTGAAGGCCGCGAAATCACCGGGCTGAAGGGCCGGGAAAAACGCGCCTGGCAGTCCGACTGCGCGATGATCTTCCAGCAGTTCAACCTGGTGCCGCGGATGGATGTGGTTTCCAACGTGCTGCACGGCACGCTGAACCGGCGGTCGGCGATGGCGACGATGTTCAACCTGTATCCGATGGCGGACATACACAAGGCAATCAGCATCCTTGAGCGCCTCGGCATTGCCGAACATGCCGCCAAACGGGCCGAGGCGCTGTCGGGCGGCCAGCAGCAGCGGGTGGCGATTGCCCGGGCGCTGATGCAGGACCCGAAGCTCATCCTGGCGGATGAGCCGATTGCCTCGCTTGACCCGATGAACGCCCAGACCGTGATGGAGGCGCTGCGCCGCATCCATGAGGAAGACGGCCGCACGGTGATTGCCAACCTGCACACCCTGGACACCGCGCGGCGCTATTGCGACCGGGTTGTCGGCATGCGCGACGGGCGCATCGTCTTTGACGGGCTGCCCGAACAGCTGACCACCGGCGTTGCCCGCGAGATTTACGGCGCCGGGGAGGACTTCTCCGAGGCGGCCACCTCAACCGAGATCGAAACGCTGGCAAAGACGGATGCGCGGCGCGCTGCCATTCCGGCCGAATAACCCCTGACTTTTTTCATCTTCCCGGGGAATGCTCCCCGGGGACTGAGCAACCGGAGAGACATGAGATGAAGAAACTGATCGCTGCCGTTCTGGCAACCACGGCGCTGACCGCCCCCGTTGCGGCAGAGGGCATCAAAGAGTTCCGCATCGGCATCGTAGGCGGCGAGAATGCTCAGGACCGTCTCAGCATGCAGGAATGCCTGCGTGAGCAAACTGAAGCGCTGCTGGGTGTCGAAACCAAGCTGTTCGCCCCGGCCGATTATAACGGTGTGATACAAGGCCTTTTGGGCGGGACCATCGACATGGCCTGGCTGGGCGCATCGGGTTATGCCAAGACCTACCTGTCCGACCCGGATGCGGTTGAGCCGGTTCTGGTCAAGGTGAACACCGATGGCGGCTATGGCTACTACTCGGTCGGCTTTGCCCGCAAGGACAGCGGCATCGGCTCGCTGGAAGAAATGAAGGGCAAGACCTTCGGCTTCGGTGATCCGAATTCCACCTCCGGCTACCTGATCCCCTCGATCGAGATTCCGGCCAAGATCGGCGCCACCATGAAATCCGGTGACTACTTCGGCGAGGTCAAATTCACCGGCGGCCACGAACAGACCATCGTCGCGGTTGCCAATGGCGACGTCGATGGCGGCGTGACCTGGGCTGATGGTCTGGGCGAATGGGAAGACGGCTATCAGTCGGGCGCGCTGCGCCGTGCGGTTGACGCTGGTCTTGTCGACATGAACGACATGGTCGAGATCTGGAAATCGGCGCCGATCCCGGAAGGCCCGTTTGTACTGCGCAGCGGACTGCCGGCCGATGTGAAGGTCAAGGTGACCGGCCTGCTGGCCTCGATGAACTCAATCGACCCGGATTGCATGTACAATGTGCTGGGCGGCGACTCGAACGGGCTGATGCCGATCACCCATGATGCCTATGAGCTGATCATCGAAGCCCGCAAATTGAAATCCCAGTAATTTCTGTACTGTGCCTGGCGGGGTTTCGGGCTTGCCCCAAGCCCCGCAATTTCCCTGATGGCCGCCGCACCGGCCATCACTTCAAGACCAGGACCCATAGATGGCAGATCTGACAGCCGCCCGGCCGGGCATCGATGACATCCGGCAGCAATACACCGCCCATACCCAGCGCAAGCGGCTGTACGGCGGAATTCTTCTGGCCCTCTTTGTCGCGCTGATGGCTGCGGGTTTCCGCACCGCCGATGCGCGCAATGCGGGCTCTTTCGCAGATGGGTTCACCCGGATCTTCGATTACCCCGCCGAGGTGCTGGCAGAAGCTGCCGACAAGGCAGCCCAGCTGCCCGGCCATCTGGTGCATTTCTTTCCAGCATTGGTGGAAACGCTGAACATCGCCGCGGCCTCGACCCTTGCGGGCGCGGTGTTCGGAACCCTGCTGTCACTCCTGGCAACCCGCGGCATGGCGCCCTGGCCTGTGCTGATCCCGCTGTTCCGGCGCATCAGCGACATCTGCCGGGCGGTTCCGGAGATTGTCATTGCGCTGGTGTTGATTTTTGTTCTGGGCGGCGGCCCGGTGCCTGCGATGATCGCCATTGCCATCCACACCGCCGGCGCGTTGGGCAAGCTGTTTTCCGAGGTGAATGAAAATGCCTCGCTGAAACCTGTGGAAGGCCTGTCATCAGTCGGCGCCGGCTGGGTGCAGCGGATGACGCTGGGGGTGATCCCGCAGGTCGGACCGAACTATGTGAGCTATGCGCTGCTGCGGTTTGAGATCAATATCCGTGCTTCGGCCATCCTTGGTTTTGTCGGCGCGGGCGGCATCGGTTACGAGCTGAAGAACGCCATGTCCTGGGGGCAGGGGAGCTACGATGAGGCCGCCGCAATTTTCCTCCTTCTTTTTGCCGCCATTGTGGCCGTCGACCAGCTGTCCGGCCTGCTGCGCGACCGTCTGACCCATGGAGCAGCAGCATGACCACTTTCGATACCACTCTCACCCCGGCCGAGCTGAAGCTGGATATCTCAAGGCTGTTTTTGAAGAAGCGGTTGCTGGGTTTTGCACTGCCCGCCGCGGTGCTGGCCTATCTGACCTATGTTTTTCTGGCCTTTGACGTCCCCGGGCTGTGGGAGAAAGCGAACCTGGAGAACGCCAGAACCCTGGTCAGCGACAGTTACAGCTACAAGACGCATGTGACCCGCGACAACCGCAACGGCGCGGTTTCTGTTTCGATTGAAGGGGAACGCAAGGGCACCTACCCCGATGGCACAGCGCCGGATTGGGTTGCCCTGGGTGAGACCACTGTGATTGACTTGGAGGATGGCCATACCGTCACCTTTGGCCCGGAAACCATCGAATATGCGATCCCCGGATACGGCACCGTCCGCGCCACCCCGATCCGCGGCGCAGGCGTTCAGGCTGAATTGCCGGCGGGCGATGTGCCGGAGTGGATCAGCGTTTCCAAAAACCGGCTGGCGGTCGAAACCGGGGCCGGGCGCCTGACTGTCACCCGGAACCGGGCTGAAGTGTTCCGCTATTTCGCAGGATGGGAGCTGTTCTTTTTCACCCTCGACAGCCCCTATTCCGGCATGGCGGCAGGGGAGCTGCTGCAGCGCGCGGCCACAGGCGAGGCCGGGGCGATCTTTCAGGAGTTCTGGAGCAACAAGATGTGGCGCCACCAGGACGTGGCCTGGGCGATTGCCGAAACTCTGCTGATGGCGTTTCTGGGCACCATTGGCGCAGCTGTCATCGCGCTGCCGCTGGCCTTTGCCGCCACCCGCAATTTCATGCCCTTGCGTGCCTTGCGTTTTGCCATGCGCCGTCTGTTCGATTTTTTCCGCGGGGTGGACTCGCTGATCTGGACCGTGGTTCTGGCCCGCGCTTTTGGCCCCGGTCCGTTGACCGGTGCGCTGGCGATCCTGGTGACGGATACCGGCACGTTCGGCAAGATCTTCTCGGAAGCGCTGGAAAACATTGATCGTAAGCAGATCGAGGGCGTTGCCTCCACCGGTGCGAAACCGCTGCAGCGCTACCGGTTCGGAGTGCTCCCGCAGATCACCCCGGTGCTGCTGAGCCAGCTGCTGTATTTTCTGGAATCCAACACCCGCTCGGCCACCATCATCGGTGCAATCACCGGCGGCGGCATCGGCTTGCTGCTGACCCAGGCGATCATCACCCGAAAGGACTGGGAGGAGGTGGCATATTACATCACCCTGATCATTCTGATGGTGATGCTGATGGACTGGTTCTCGGGCTGGCTGCGGCGGAAGCTGATCACAGGCGGCAGGTGATCACAGGCGGCAGCGGGCCGGCCGAACGCAAGACGGCCAAGGCGCAGGAGGACGGAGCCCTGCCGCTCCCCTGATCCCGGACGTTTCAGAGAAAAGGCCATGGCCCGTTTGCAGGCAGCATTGCCGGTTTCCCGGGCGCTGACGGTGGCAGCGATCCTGGAATAATATGGCAGACCCGGCAGTCCGGCAGACAGCGGAAGGCTCCCGCCTGTTTCGGCGCATCCGCAGAATGCACGTTACAGTTGGGCGTGGCGCCGCTGCGCGGCGCAGGAAGGGCTGCTGAGGAAGCGCTTGATGGGCAATTCTGCCCTTCAAGCGCCTTGCCGGTTGTATAACCAGCCATCTCCGCCTCAAGGGTGAACGGCGCTGCGCGCCGCCGCTTTGCGGCCCTTGACCGGGGGGCGCAGGATTATGCAGCGCCTGCGTCCACCAGCTGCGTGGCGATATCCAGGAAAACCTTGGCCTGGGCGCTGTCGGGCTGTGCTGCCACAATCGGCGTGCCGTTGTCCCCGGCCAGGCGCACATCCAGATGCAGCGGCACCTCTCCCAGCAGCGGGACATTCAGTTTCTTCGCCTCCTGCGCCACGCCGCCATGGCCGAAGACATGCTCCTCGTGGCCGCAGTTCGAGCAGATGTGGGTCGACATATTCTCGATCATGCCCAGCACTGGCACGTTCATCTTGCGGAACATGTCGATGCCTTTGCGGGCATCGATCAGGGCCACATCCTGGGGAGTGGAGACCACGATGGAGCCGTCCACATGGGTTTTCTGCGCCAGGGTCATCTGCACATCGCCGGTGCCGGGCGGCAGGTCGACGATCAGCACGTCCAGCTCACCCCATTGCACCTGCAGCAGCATTTGCTGCAGCGCGCCCATCAGCATCGGGCCGCGCCAGATCACCGCCTGGTCCTCGCCGGTCATCAGACCCATCGACATCATCGTGACACCATGGTTGCGCAGGGGCAGGATGGTCTTGCCATCCGGGCTGGCCGGCCGCCCGCTCACCCCCAGCATTTTCGGCTGCGAGGGACCGTAAACGTCAGCATCCAGCAGCCCCACTTTGCGCCCCTGCATCGCCAGCGCGCAGGCAATATTGGCCGAGACGGTGGACTTTCCGACCCCGCCCTTGCCGGAGGCCACCGCGAGGATCCGCGCCACGCCCGGAACCTTCTGCGGTGCTGCCTGCTGTTGCGCCTGGGCGGGCTGCTTGGGCTTCAGATCCGGCGGCGCCTTCTGCGAATGAGCGGTCAGCATGGCCGAGACCTTTTCCACCCCCGGCAGCGCCGCCACCGCAGCGTCAGCCCTGTCGCGGACCGGGCCATAGGCCTCGGATTTGCCGGGATCGATCTCCAGCACAAAACGGACGGTGCTGCCTTCGACTGTCACTGCGCGCGCGATGCCCGCGCTGACGATATCATTGCCGCTGACGGGGTCGGCGATGGATTTGAGCGCCTCAAGGACGGTTTCACGGGAGATGGTCACGCCGGTCTGGCTCCTGTAGCTGGTGATGTCTTGCGTCTGTTCTGGCGCAATTCACCACGGTATGCCAGCGGTTCGCGGCCCGGAGTTTGTTTCGGCGCATCCTGGAGTCAGCTTCTGTGCAGACTGGCCTTGTCCGGCTGCCGGTGCACCGGGGCGGCAGCAGAACGCAGCAGCGCCGCGCGTCAGCGCGGCGCCGGGCCCAACGGGAGGAGGGCACCCATGGGTGCCGGACGACGGGCGGGAGGCCCCCGTCAGCTTGCCAAGGCGACCTGAACGGAGTTCATCACCTCGCCGATGCGGCGTCCGGTGTCCACCATGCGGTTGGAAAACCCCCATTCGTTGTCATACCAGCTGACCACCCGCACCAGACCTTCGGCGGTGACAGCAGTCTGCGCTGCAGCAAAGCAGCTGGAATGGGGGTCGTGGTTGAAATCGACCGAGACCAGCGGGTCTTCTTCGTAGGACAGAATGCCTGCCAGCCCGCTCTCGGCCGCTGCTTTCACCGCGGCATTCACTGTCTCCACGGTGGCGGTGCGTTCCGGCATAAAGCTGAGGTCCACCACGGACACATTCGCGGTGGGCACCCGGATTGCCGAACCTTCCAGCCGCCCCTTCAGATGCGGCAGCACCTCGGAGATCGCCCGTGCGGCCCCGGTGGAGGTGGGGATCATCGACAGCGAAGCTGCGCGGGCGCGGTACAGATCCTTGTGGCTGGTGTCATGGGTCGGCTGGTCGCCGGTATAGGCGTGGATCGTGGTCATGTAGCCGGTCTTGATGCCAAAAGCGCTGTCCAGCACTTGCGCCAGCGGCGCCAGGCAGTTGGTGGTGCAGGAGGCGTTGGAGACAATCACGTCGTCCGCCGTCAGGTCCATATGGTTGACGCCGTATACCACGGTGCGGTCGGCATCCTTGCCGGGGGCGGAGATCAGCACCCGTTTGGAGCCGTTCTTAAGATGCCGTGCTGCATCATCGCGGGCTGTGAATAGCCCGGTGCATTCATAGGCGATATCCACATCCTGCCAAGGCAGCTCTTCCGGGTTGCGGATCGCGCTCAGCC
Source organism: Leisingera methylohalidivorans DSM 14336 (assembly GCF_000511355.1). Lineage (NCBI taxonomy): Bacteria > Pseudomonadati > Pseudomonadota > Alphaproteobacteria > Rhodobacterales > Roseobacteraceae > Leisingera > Leisingera methylohalidivorans. The sequence goes on from NC_023135.1 coordinate 684,413, forward strand.
GGATGCTGTGGCGCCCCACCCGGATCAGGTTATCGGCCAGCAGCACCGGCGTCTTCAGGCGGCCATGCACGCTGTCGTATTTCAGCAGATGCACCAGGGTCTCGGGCGGCGACAGGTCGTTGATGGCAACGACTTCGATGTCATTTCCGCCGCCTTCCAAAAGCGCCCGCAGCACCCCGCGGCCAATCCGTCCAAATCCGTTGATTGCGATTCTCAGTGTCATGCCTCACCTCTGGCTGCTGGACCGGGCGATTCCGGTAACGATAACGGTTGCGATACCGATATCGCTAACGAAAACAAAAATCAACCCCTGAGGCGGCAGAGCGGCCCTTGCGGCTGCCAGCAAAGTGCAGGAGCATGGGGCATGACCAAGAAACTGCTGCTGAAAGACGTGGCCCATCTGGCCGGCGTCAGCGAGATGACCGCTTCGCGTGCCCTGCGCGGTGCCCCGGACGTATCCGCCAAAACCAAGGCCAAGGTCGAGGAAATCGCCCGCAGCCACGGCTATGTGCCCAATCGGATTGCCGGCTCGCTGTCCTCGCAATCGGTTAATCTGGTGGCGGTGGTGGTGCCGTCGCTGAACAGCTTTGTCTTCCCCGAGGTGCTTTCGGGCATTTCCGCTGTACTGAAGGACAGCCAGCTGAAGCCGGTGGTCGGGGTGTCGGGGTATGATCTTGAGGAAGAGGAAGGCGTTATCCGCGAAATGCTCAGCTGGCGCCCCTCCGGGTTGATCGTCGCAGGGCTGGAACATACCGGAACGACGCGGCGCATGCTGCAGCAGGCCGACTGCCCGGTGGTTGAGGTGATGGATGTGGACGGCGATCCGGTCCGCCATTGCGTCGGCATTTCGCATCTGCAGGCAGGCCGCGACATGGCAGAGCAAATTCTGGCCTGCGGCTACCGCAAGATCGGCTTCATCGGCACCAAGATGCCGCAGGACTTCCGCGCCCGCAAACGGTTTGACGGCTTCACCGACGGTCTGGCTGCCCAGGGTGTAGCCCTCTGCGATATTGAGCATTATGCCGGCGAAAGCGCGATCCGGACCGGCCGCCAGCTGACTGCGCAGATGCTGGCGCGCACCCCGGATCTTGATTGCATCTACTATTCCAGTGACGTGATGAGCGTTGGCGGCTTGATGCATTGCCTGGCCGCAGGCTTGTCGGTGCCGGGCGACATTGCACTTGCCGGCTTCAACAATCTGCAGATCCTGCAGGGCATGCCGCAGCAGCTGGCCACGACGGACGCCTGCCGCCGTGAGATTGGCGAGCGGGCAGCACGGGTCATTCTGCAATCGCGCGAGGCCGGCGGCATGGACAGTCTGGTATTCGACCGGCTGTGCCCGGCGATCAGTCTTGGCGACACACTGTAGTCCTCACCATGAGCTTGAAAGAGCGGCAGCTGCAGTCCGGCGGCAATGGGGCGGGCAGCGGATTTTTGTAGCTTTGCGGCGCGCTCCGGTGCACCCTGAAACCCTGGTTCCAGTTCAGCACAACCCGGTGGAGGAATGCCGATGCCCCAGTACAACGAGATGTTTGCGCTGTCCGTCGAGGATATGGATCTGATCGAGACAGCCTTGCAGCGCACCAGGGACGCGCTGTCCGAAGCCAAGCCCGCTTCGGGCAATGGCGACGAGATTACGTTGCGCCGTATTCACGAACTTCTCGGCCGGCTGCACAATCAGAAAATCTTCTACCACCCCAAAGACAAGGTCTATCTCAGCGGCTAACGGGGCGTTCAGCCCCCAAAAGCGCCCCCCGCCGGACGGGGAGCGCTGAGTTCTGACGGATAAAAGCCGTTGCTAGATCGCGGCCTTGAACAGCTGGGTCAGGTTTGTCTCAGTCAGTTCAACCGGGTTGCCGCCGCAGCTGGGATCGATGATCGCGCCTTTGACCAGATCGGGGATCGCAGCCTCGGTGACGCCCAGATCCGCCAGCCTGCGCGGGATGGCCAGGGAATCGTTCAGCTCCTGCACGAAGGCGCGGAAGCCGTCAAAGCCGCCCTCGATTCCCAGATAGGCCGCCGCCATGTTGAAACGGTCAGCAATCACCGGCGCGTTGAACTCCAGCACGGCCGGCATGCAAACGGCATTAGTGGTGCCGTGATGGGTGTTGAAATGCGCCCCGATCGGGTGGCTCATCGCATGGATGGCGCCGAGGCCCTTCATGAAGGCGGTGGCCCCCATTGCGGCCGCACTCATCATCTGCGCACGGGCCTCGATATCGGTGCCATCGGCATAGGCGCGCGGCAGGAAGTCCTTGACCAGCCGCATGCCTTCCAGCGCGATGCCCTGCGACATCGGGTGGTAATGCGGCGAGGAGAACGCCTCGACGCAATGGGCAAAGGCATCCAGACCGGTGCCGGCGGTGATGAACTTGGGCATGCCCACCGTCAGCTCGGGATCGCAGATCACCACCGCGGGCAGCACCTTGGGGTGGAAGATGATCTTTTTCTGGTGGCTGACACTGTCGGTGATTACGGACGCGCGGCCTACTTCGGATCCCGTGCCTGCGGTGGTCGGCACCGCGATGATAGGTGCGATGGCATCGGCGTCGGCGCGGGTCCACCAGTCGCCGATATCCTCGAAATCCCACACGGGGCGGGTCTGGCCGGCCATGAAGGCCACCATCTTGCCCAGATCCAGCCCGGAACCGCCGCCAAAGGCGATCACCCCGTCATGGCCGCCCGCCTTATAGGCCTCGACACCGGCTTCCAGGTTTTTCTCATTCGGGTTGGGGTCGACGTCCGAGAATATGCCCCGGCCCAGGGCGGCGGCCTCCATGATGTCCAGGGTAGACTGGGTGACCGGCAGATCCGCCAGCCCCTTGTCGGTGACCAGCAAGGGCTTCTTGATGCCGGTTGCGGCGCAGGCATCGGCCAGTTCCTTGATCCGGCCGGCGCCGAATTTGATTGCGGTCGGGTAGGACCAGTTTCCAACGAGGCTCATGTCGTTTTCCTTTGATGCAAACAGCCCGCTCCGGGAGGAGACTTCGGAGCGGGCAGGGTGTCCTCAGCCTGCCACTTTTTTCAGGTGGTAGGACTTCGGACGGGTCAGATTGTGATAGCCGATGACGGACAGGCCGCCGCCGCGGCCGGTGTCCTTGCAGCCGGTCCAGCACAGGCCCGGATCCAGGTAGTCGGCGCGGTTCATGAACACGGTGCCGGTTTCGATCCGGTCACCGACGGCCTGTGCCCGCTCCAGGTCGCGGGTCCAGAGCGACGCGGTCAGGCCGAAGTCACTGTCGTTCATCAGTTCAATGGCTTCGGCGTCGGAGGAGACCTTCATGATGCCCACCACAGGACCAAAGCTTTCCTCGCGCATCAACCGCATGTCGTGGGTCACATCCGTCAGAATTTGGGGCGTGAGATAGGCGCCGCCGTCATCCCCGTCCATGGTTTCGATGTGGGCCACGGCACCGGCCTCGACCGCTTCGGCGATCTGGCTGCGCACCTCACCGGCAAAGCGCACATTGGCCATTGGCCCGATGGTGGTTTCCGCATCCAGCGGACTGCCCAGCTTGTAGCCTTTGACGATGGCAATCGCCTTCTCCAGGAAAGCGTCATAGAGGCTCTCATGCACATAGATCCGCTCAATGCCGCAGCAGCACTGACCGGAGTTGAACATCGCCCCGTCGATCAGCGTGTCGACCGCCGCATCGAGATCGGCGTCTTCCATGACATAGCCCGGATCCTTGCCGCCCAGCTCGGTGCCGACACCGGTGAAAGTGCCGGCTGCCGCACGTTCCATCGCCTTGCCGCCGCCGACCGAGCCGGTGAAGTTCACGAAGTTGAACGCCTTCCCTGCAATCAGCGCCGAGGTGGTGTCATGGTCCAAAAAGACATTCTGGAACACATCTGCGGGAACCCCGGCAGATGCAAAGGCCTGCGCCATGCGCTCGCCTGCGAGCAGCGTCTGGGTGGCGTGCTTCAGCACCACCGCATTGCCTGCGATCAGGGCAGGGGCCACAGTGTTGATCGCGGTCATATAGGGGTAGTTCCAGGGCGCCACGACCAGCACGACCCCATGCGGGACACGTTTGATGTAGCGTTTGAAGCCGGCGTCCTCGCCAACCTCGATATCGGCCAGCGACTCCACTGCGATCTTCGCCATATGCGAGGCACGCTCGTTGAAACCGCCGAATTCACCGCCATAGCGGACCGGGCGGCCCATCATATGCGCAAGCTCAGGCACGATTTCGTCATTCATCGCGCCAACGGCAGCGACGCCTGCCATCACCAGGCCGATCCGTTCCTGCAGGGGGCGTGCGGCCCAGCCGGTCTGGGCGCTGCGGGCGCGCGCCACAGCGTCAAAAGCCGCCTCGCGCGACAGGGTTTCGCGTTCGGCAAAAACCGATCCGTCGATCGGCGAGATGCACTTCAGTGTCTGGCCCATGCCATCAACTCCATTCCAAGGGGCACTGGCGCCCCTGCTTCTTTCTGGTCAATAAATACTCCGGTGGGCCGGGGGCTGCCCCCCGGTCCGCCGGGTCCGGATCAGGCCCGCTCGAAGCCGCGCGCGATCTCGTAGTCGGTAACCACGCGTTCGAACTCCTCGATCTCCACCTCTGCCGCGCGGACATAGTGGTCGACCACTTCGTCGCCAAGGGCAGAGCGCAGCATTCCCGACCCCTTCAGCGCCGCCGCTGCATCGCGCAGCGTGCCGGGGATCAGGCCGCTGTCGCCCTGGTAGACATCCCCTTTGGCCGGCGGCTGCAGCTCCAGCCCTTCTTCGATCCCGGCAATGCCCGCCGCCAGCATGCCCGCCATCGCCAGATAGGGGTTCATGTCAGAGCCCGGAATCCGGCACTCCACCCGGATCGCCTTGGTTCCGTCACCGCACAGGCGGTAGCCGGCGGTGCGGTTGTCCACCGACCAAATGATCCGCGTCGGCGCAAAGGTGCCCTTCATGAACCGCTTGTAGCTGTTGATATAGGGCGCCATGAAGGCGGTGTAGTCGGGCGCGTATTTCAGCAGGCCGGCCATATAGGCCTTCATCAGCGGCGACATGCCCAGCTCATCCGACGGGTCATGGAACGCGGGCTTGCCGTCCTGCCACAGCGACTGATGCACATGGGAGGAAGAGCCGACCTTGTCGTGGCTCCATTTCGGCAGGAAAGTCACCGCATGGCCCTGCTGGTGGGCGATTTCCTTCACCGCGTGTTTCGCGATGGTGTGGTACTCAGCGGTGTCCATCGCCATGGCGTATTTGATGTTCAGTTCTTCCTGGCCGGTCTCCGCCTCGCCCTTGGAGTTCTCGATCGGCAGGCCCGCGTCCCACAGATGATTGCGGATCGGGCGCATCACATGCTCCTCGCGGGAGGTCTGCAGGATACTGTAATCCTCGTTGTAGCCCGAGATCGGCGCCAGATCGCGGAAGCCTGCGCGGCGGATTTCATCAAAGCTTTTCTCGAACAGGAAAAACTCCAGCTCGGTGGCGCACATGGCATCATAGCCCATTTCTTTGAGCCGGTTCACCTGGCGTTTCAGGATCGCACGGGGGGAGTGCGGAACCTCCTCTTGGGTATGGTGGTCCAGCACGTCGCACAGCACCATCACGGTGCCCTCCAGCCACGGCACCGGGCGCAGGGTCGCCAGATCCGGCTTCATCACGTAATCGCCATAGCCGTTTTCCCAGCTGGTCGAGGCATAGCCATCCGGCGTTGCCATCTCCAGATCCGTCGCCAGCAGGTAGTTGCAGCAATGGGTCTCTTCCCAGGCGCCGGCGACAAAATGCTTGGCGTGGAAGCGTTTGCCCATCAGCCGCCCCTGCATGTCCACAAGACACACCAGAACCGTGTCGACCAGACCCGAAGAGACCTGGGATTTCAAATCATCGAAGGAGAGCATGAGCAGCCCTTTGCGTGCTTGGGCCAAAACTTTTCCTCAAAAGTTTTGACAAATTTCTTGGGTAAGGAATTTGGCCCGCTGCGCGGCAGGCCAAATTCCGTGGCTCAACCGGTCCCTTAGCTGTAGCGGTAGGGGCGGCCTGCCTTCTGCATGTCGGCGTTGTACTTCTTGAAGATCTCGACAACCTTTGCCTTGGTTTCGGATTCTGCGGCGATCTCGTCCCAGAATTTCACTGCGGCGTCTTCGACCTGTGCCCATTCGTCGTCGGGGATGGTGGTCAGCTTCATGTCGCTGCCGTTGACGCGCAGGTTGGCCTCTCCGCCCCAATACCACCATTGGCGGTAGTAATGCGACTGGTCGCAGCAGACACGGAACAGGGTCTGCAGGTCTTCGGGCAGTTCATTCCAGCGGCCCTGGTTGGCAAAGAACGACCCGGCCCAGGCGCCGGAGATGTTGTTGGTCAGGAAGTAGTCGGTGACCTTGGACCAGCCGACGGTGTAATCCTCGGTGATGCCGGACCAGGCGATGCCGTCCAGTTCGCCGGTCTGCACCGCGACCTC